>DATJJD010000016.1:0-12030 GCA_035492545.1 Puia sp. | reverse complement strand
GATATAGGGATCTTCTTCCACTTCTATGAATGGGGTCAGGCCCGGCAGGGGTTTTCTTCCCAGGAAATTTTTTCCCGGGTACAGGGGGAAGGTTTTGGAAGATTGATTTTCCGTGTGCCGGATGAGCCAGGCGACTGGCTCCGGTTCAACGGGGACGGTGGGCTCCGGTTCAACGGGGACATGTGGCGCTGACTGAGGTTCCTGCTGTTGCAGGATGAGTTCGGGTTGCCGTTGGACGACCTCGGGCTGGGGTTCCGGCTCCGGTGCGGGCAATGGCTCAGGTTCAGGTTCCGCCGCGACCTGGGCCCCGGGTGCAGGCTCCGGCTCTAACGTCAGTGGCTCCGGCTGCGGTTCGGGTTCGACCAGTTCCGGCTCTGGCTGGGGTTCGGGTTGCTGTTGGACGATCTCGGGCCGGGGTTCGACCGCCACCAGTTCCCTTTCGGGTGCAGCCTCCTGCGGGGGTACTACGGGCACCGGCTCCGGTTGCGGGACATAGGAGGGCCATTTTCTGGACGCCATTTGAATTTCACTCACTTTTGCCGCATTCCGGGCATGAAGCCGTCGCAGGAAGTCACTGGGGGCTTTTTCACTCAGTCGTTCAAAATAAGCCAGCTTGTCTTCCACTCTTATTTTGATCTCAGCGTCCGTAGCAGTTTCCGGCAATTCCAGGAATTCCAGGGCTTCACTTTTTGTCATGATGGTACATTTATATTTTTATGGATTTCACACCTTTCTACAATTAAGCTCACCGCACCAGCCAGGGACCTGTCGATTCCTGCCGGGTCTGCCGGGGCATACAGCAGGGCGCTGCAGCGGGAATAGAGATCCCTCACCTCCCCTGCCAAAACCGGATCCAACGTGTCGTTGTACAAGATATCCGCCAGCTCTTCCCCATAGATGTCTCCGGTCTGAAATTTCTCCTGCAGGTACCGGCTCAGCACGGCCTTGATGCCAATGATATATTGTTCCCGGTCGTCTATATGTTTAAGGGTTTCCAACTCCCCCGCTACCCTCTCAGATGCTGGTAATACGATGGCGGTGGGTGTCACCGGTTCCACGGGCAGCCTGGTCTTTCTCTTCAGC
Organism: Puia sp.; assembly: GCA_035492545.1. Classification (GTDB taxonomy): domain Bacteria; phylum Bacteroidota; class Bacteroidia; order Chitinophagales; family Chitinophagaceae; genus Puia. The sequence goes on along the minus strand of DATJJD010000016.1, from coordinate 10,947 downwards.
AGGAAAATGGCTCCGCTAATAATGCCTAAGGCCGCCAGCCCCCCCCATATCCACTTATAATCAAAAGGTTTACCCCTAACAGGTTGGGGCCGGCTGGGTGCAGCAGGTTGCACGCTACCCGTCAAAGGTGGTTGTATGTCCAGGGAGATCGGTTCAGTTGTCGCTACCTGGTAGTCCCCCCCGGAAGGATCAAAATAAGATAGCCGGAGGGAAGGGAGAGCGAAATGGCCCTCTTTATGTGCAATAAAAGGAATGGTAACGGTTTTTTTCCCAGCCGAAGGAAAGGCATTCTTAACGGTGGTCCATTTCTCTTTAAAGGGGTAACATTCAAAACCAGCCGGCCATAGAATGGCCGGTGTGGTAATGGCATTCAGATTCCCGGAGCCTTCAATCTCCAGGTGGAGGGTATCCGTTTCACCCGCCGCTATCCGGGAGGAGGTCACGAAGGCGTGCAGCTGGAATTTCCCCATCGCACCGGAGAAAACTTCCGTTCCCTTGTAAGCCGGCAGGGGCAGCACCGTAAGTCCAAGTGGCTTGCTATGAACGATGCCGGAATAGGTCAGCTTCTTATCATCCGATGTATAGCTCACTTCATTATTCACCGACAAGGTATCTATCGTCCAGTTGCCGGGTTGGAAAGGGTTGAGCAGGACCTGCCATATCGTAAAGACCCGGTAATTCTTTTCGCCTCTTCTCTTTTGAAAAGGTAACTCATTATTTAACGGTCTTTCTTCTGCATTGAAATTACCCAGAGTGGGTCGTTCCGTCACGACACTGGTGCTTTGCAGGGCTGTATAGAGCTGATAGGTCAGCAGGACCGGTTCTCCGGCGTAGCAGACTGATTTGTTGAGGGACCCTATGATAAAGATATTTTCCTTTATTTTCTCCTTCCCACTCTCTCCGTCGTGTAAGATAGAATTTCCGGCAGCGTCATCGATCGGCAGCTCGGCAAAGAGGGAGTTGACACCAGGGGGAGCTTTTTGTTTTTGCGCAAGGGCGGGCATTAGTTGGCCTGCAAAAATCACAAGAGCTGGCAAAATTCTGAGCAGATGCATGGCCTGATAGTTATTTATCTCCCCGTCGCCTGGCGCCGGTAGGCGTCCAGATCGCTTTGCGCCTGTATCAGCTGGGACTTGGTGGTATTCAGGTCGGCTTCCAGCGTGCTGATCTTGTCCGCTTTTTCCTGGAGGTTTAACAAATTCTTTTTCCAGAGTTGCAGGTCACTGAACTTTTCAACGATGGCCTTATCCATCTTACCGTATAGGTTGTTATCCTTTAGTTGTAGTCCATTCAACTCCGCCAGTTTACCACTCAATTGTAAATTGATCTGGTCGGCATTAGGCCCGCCTTTTCCCAGCGAATCCAGTAATGCGACGGCCTCCTGCATTTTTGCCACAAACCGGGTCTGCAACATATCCTGCTGGCGTTGGGTTTCGATCTCATCCTGCAACATTTTATTCTCCCTTACCGGCAACCTGAAATTAAAGTAGATAGCGAGCACCACTAAGATCAGGGTCACCACAAAAAAGATCAGGAATTTAAGAAATGCTTCATTCCTCTCTTTACTATTCAATACTTGTTGCATATAACGGGTATTTTAAAACTTTTTTTAATCAGCCAGGAAACTTCTTCTTTTTGGCGTCGGTTGTTCAGAGGATTGAGCAATTACTTCTTCCTTCACGAATATGCCGGATTCCTTTCGTTTGCCGATATATTCCAATCTGGCCAGTTGATGGAAGAGATGGGACAGGATCTTGGTGAAAGCCGATATCTTTTCGACGGACTTATTAATATCCAGGTGATCATACTGATGGGTGGCCAGGGCCACAATAGATCCTTCCAGCTCGCCCTGGCTGATGTTACACCATTCTGTAAAATAGTTCACCAGTTCCTCCTTTCCGCTGCCCAGATAACAATCCAGGTTATTTTTGATCAGCCTGGCCAATGCACAAGCCTTGCTCACCAGGAATACGGGCGCCTGGATCAGGCCCATCGTCTTGAATTCAGCCAGTTGCGAAGCGGTGAAAAACAGGATCTGATCGCATAACTTCTGGACAATAACGGACATTTCATTGGACTGTTTCTTCTGCAGGATCTTTTGAATGATCTGCAGGGAATACGTCTCCAGCTTGCTGTAAAACTGTTCGAGTCCCGCATGGATCTCCAGCAGGTCGGCATGGCTGCTGGTCGAGCTGGAAGGAGGTATATAGTCATCATCCAGCAAGACCCGTTGTTCTTCCACCTTTATCTTACCGATCGGGAGCTGGAAATTTCCCAGTTTATTCCGCACCACATCTGCCACCGGCACCAGGTCGACTGCAAAAAAGGGAAAGGTATGGGGAATACGGGGAGGCGCCTCGGCGGGGTTGGCCACACCATAAGGGACCCGTTGATATGGGTTGATGGTCAACACCACATAAAAGGCAGATGATTTCCCTTTCAGTTCCTTAAAAGGCACAGGCGAGCTGACCACGGGGGTTAGCAGGTTATTACCCTGTACGGCCGTGTCTTCACTGAACTGGATATAATAACCGCCGGCCGTAATGGCCCGGCATTCCTGGATACGTACCTGTACCTTCTGCTGGTTGTCCGTGCTAAGGAATAATTTTAGCCCCGCCCCACCCTGGCTGGCCGGCAGCACGCCGTAATTGTACTCATTCAGCATACTGCCTGTGGCCTGCGCGAGCTGGTACACCAATGCATTATCCTGGGCCAGGAAATGTGATTTATTGATCTTCATTCCATCGATCCAGTTTACCGGCAAATAAATGTTTTCCTGCATAAATCGTTTTTTAAATCAGAGACCGCGTACAAATAATCACGTCATTCTCTTTAATACGGTTAGTATAGATAGTCTTCTCTGCGTCTATGTAATTTGTCAATATCGAAAACCAGCGGGGCTTTTTATAGAAGATCCAGCCATGCGGTTCTCCGGAATTATTGACGAATTCTATTTTTGCATTGGGATGCCTCTCGTTATAGTCGTTTATGAAATAATAGAATAACAGCCCCATATCCATGTCTACCGGCGCCTTTGCCCGGAAGTTGGTATAATGGGCATCATTTGTCATTTTCTGAAATTCAAAGCTGATCACCAGCAGGTTCTTCATTTTACTATCCTCCGGCTCCTCTATTTCCTGTTTCACCGGGTAATACCATTCCTTCAATATTTTTGGGGGGATGGCAATGGCTTTTTGGAAAGTATGATAAAAGAAGAAAGGGATGAGAAAGAAGAGGATGCTGCCTGCCATGACGTACTGCAGTCCGTTATGGTTCACAAGATGGTAAATAAGTAAAAAGCTGATACTTCCGAAAAGGCTCATCAGGCAAGTAAACACCAGTTCCAGCCAAAAAGCCTTCGTATTGCCACTCCAAGTCAGGTATTGGTGCATAAAATAAAAATGCGCCACTCCCAGCAACAGGAAATAGGCCTGAAAAAATACAAAAACGCCGGTCCTGCTGCTAAAGAATCCCGGATAGGCCGCACAGGCGACGATAGCAAAAAATAAAAGCCCGCATAACAAATACAGCAAGGTGGCCTTCCGGTGTGGTTTGAAACTACCCTGTATTTTGGTAATCATTTTTGCCAATAGGGCCACCAAGCCGACTGTTAAAGCGCCTAAGACAATTAATAACTTAGCAAGTTCATTGTTAATCACTTTTTCCATATTGTAGCTTCATACAAATTGTGAGTACCTTATTTCTCTTATCACAAGACACTTGAATATCCTAATATGGGCTCTTTCCCCTTTCCCAGCGTCATACTTTGGTTTTCCTCCGGTACGGAAATGACAATATTTGCGTCGACCCCGGCCGGCACGAAAAAGCGCGTAAATGTATCCAGAAGACTATTTCGATCGCCTCCCGGCAGGTAATCTCCCACCCGGGAATATACCAGGGGACCTATCACAATCTCTATTACCGGAAAGTCTTCGACAAATTGTTCTCCGCAAACCATGTCCATCCCCAGTTGGGAATTTCCCAGCCCGGGGGACTCAATTTCCTCCAGGGCTGCCGGTTTCACCTTGCGTATGACGATCTCTTCTTCCAGCAATTGTTCCAGGCTTTGCGCCATCAGGGACAGGTTGCCGGCGATCTTATAGGCATGGGGCAAAAGGAGGATCAATTGTGTAACATATCTTGAGGGAATAGAATCAGGGATATTCCAGAATTCTTTAAAATACTCGTTGAGGATATCCTTTTGCAACCCTTCCAGCATTCCACTTTCCTCCCGTTCGATCTGCAAGCGTTGCCAGAAAAAATCGTTTTCGAAAGGTTGGAAGAACCGCCTGATCTCTCCTTCCCTTTTCTTATTTACTTTATGACTGGCAGCCATATCGGTAGCGGAAGCTCCTGCCCGTTGCTCCTGGGGTTGAAAGAACAGCCCTTCCGGCAGCTGGTCGTATATACCGCTGCGGGACAGGTGGATCTGTAACAGGTTCCTCTTTCGGGCATCTTCCTTTAGTTCCGTATGCAGGATATCCCTGCTGTACTCGCGATAGAACAGGCTGTCACAGCTTACCATAAAATCATCGGAAGACAGTCCTTTCTGCAGGGCCAGGGCCATCTGCGGCTCCGCCCGGGCATCACAGGCTGCATTTCTGATCTCCTGCTGCAATAATTCTATCAGCGTACTATTTTCCATAATCTGGTAAAGCTAGGCTGCCTGCTGTATAAATACCCGGTAGGGCAACAGCGCAGCGGATTTCTCTTCCAATAATAATTTAAGATTATCCTTCCAGAAGGGGATCTCCCCCTTTTCCATCATTTCATCGTAAGCGGCCCGGTGGATCCCTATCGTAACGTCGATGGTCTTTACAAATCCCTGCAGCTGATCCGGGTGAACCATAACCCCTTTTTTAACTTCTATGTTCTTTACTCTTTCTCCCAGTTGATAATGACAGAAGGCCCTGATATCTTCCATGGTGATCAATCTGTCCCTTGACAACAGTGCGCTCTTATAAGCCAGGATGCTTTCGGTAGTTCCCATCCTGTCGCGCCCTCCCTGCGTCGTCGTCACCAGCAATACCTGGTTTTTTTCAATGCCGCCGCCCTTGTACTGCCGCAGGGTGGCGCCGGCTTTTATGTTATTCCCTTCCGTTCCACAGGTACTCCAGTAATGGATGAAGATATTTTGCCATGAAGACCTGGTGTTATTGCGTATGACCAGGTAAGGAGTAGGATCCCGGCGTAACTGACGGGCGAACAGCCGCTGTTCCAGCTTATTGATAATTTGTTGCAGCTGCCTCATCTCGGTATTCATAAAATCATTGCCCAGGGTAGAGAAAGCTGCACTCTCGTCCCTTAGCAACTGCAGCAGGTAATCCACGATGGCCCCCGCATCCCGTTCGTCAAAACGTCCTACGCCTCCGTTGCGCAATAGCAGGGTCAAGGATTCGCTGCCATTCTTTTGAAAAGAGCGGGTGTTTAATAAATTACCGTCATCGCTCATCACTTCCGCCAGGTCGAGGAAGAGGTCATCGGTCTGCAAGGGAATGATATTGACGATCTCCTGAAGCCGAAAAGTTTGTTCATGCAGGCGGCGGTTGATCACGGGGAAGCAGTTCATCACGCAGACCACGTCCTGTAGTAACCGGCTGCTGATGGTCTGGGGGAAGTCGATACAGATCCAGCGCAGCGGTTGTTTTTCCAGTTGCTGCAGGGCCTTTGCCGGGAAGGAATCCTTGATCATCGTGGTCAGTACACTGTTATCCGGGCTGACGGTCCGGTTGTCTTCATCCAGCAGGGTGATGAAATTAGGCTTATAATAAGCATTGACATGTTTCTTGATCTTACCACTGGTATCGTCTTCCCGGCTGAGCACCGTTTCCAGGTCCACCTGTTCGCCGCTGATGGCTTTGTTGCCATAACCGGGGACATGGGAGATAGGCAGTTCATTCCAATACCAGGTTGCTTTTGGCAGCTGATGATAGAATAGCTGTTTGTCCGCTTCATTACGAAGGTCAAAATAAAACAGCGTGTTCCTAAGGCTGATACCCGGCTCGTCGATGGCCAGCCAGAGGGTACAGGAGGGCAGCTCCTTACCGGGCTCTGTATTGGCAAGAAGCTCTTTATTGATATGATTACTGACGCGGTAAAGGGAATTACCGGTCGCCATGTACCGGATCGAAGCCTTGGTTAGGCGAAAGTCGGCGGTCGGTGAAAAATAAACATCCTTCCAGACTGACTCGTCATTCTCCGCCAACCCCTGCAATTTACGGGGAGTATAATATTGGGTCTCTTCCTTTATTTCCAGCTTGTCCTCCACCGGAGTGGCGCAGACAACGGCATGGGCAGGCAGGGCCCCCGTGAGTGCGTCGGGCGACAGGAGCTGTACCAGCCTTTCCAGGATCCTGCCACGGGAAGCTTCTATCTCCCCGGATATTTTCTCCAGCTCGGCCGAACAGGCCGTCAGCAACATAGACACCAGGGGATCGAAATTGCTTTCGGCCTCCGTCTCTGAATAGCCCCAGGCGCGGGCAGCATTTTTCAAGAGTCGTGTTTTAATATGGTCCCTGGATTCCTGCATGCTGAACTGTTAAGTTTAAGACCGTTAGCTAATATGATAAAGGGCCAACGAAAAAGCTGTCCCGGTAATTAAGTCGTTCGTTGGTGGATTGCAACATACCGGTAATGGTAACGTCGATCTTTTTCTTTACCCGGTGTCTGTCTACTCCTTCGGAAACTTCCTCCTGCCGCAGCAAGATCTCCACGCGGACATTAGTCAGCCGTTGCTCATGCTGCTGAACAGATTGCAATAAGGATTGCCGGATAAATTCCTTCAGCTTATGGGCGCTGGTGACATTGTCAAAGTCATGGTCCCAGATACCACAACCGAATCCCTCATCTGCCGGGAATTCACCGAAGGCAGTGATCAACAGCAGGTGTAGGTGCTGGATAACAGATTGCTGCAGAGAGCATTTCGCATGTTCCTGCTTGTGCATGATCCGGTCCACTACCAGGGGTAATGAATAGAATTCGAGTTGCATAAATGAGCTTTAGTACTATAAAATGCTGACAATCAGCGCTCACAAGGATAACGGGGATGTCTTTATACAAGGTTCAAAAGGGATTGTCTTGAGGGACTTGTATGGGTCAAAAGCAGTGATTCTCAAGGATTATGGAGGAGTCGTAAGATAATATAAAGTTGCCGGATATGCAAACGTAATCATACGAAATACCCAACCTTAAAATTCCACCCGGAAGATGGTAACGGTATTGGTACGATCCGGTTGGCCTGGCGTCTGAAAAATATCCCGGTGGGGATTCTGGTAATCGGCTCCATAGAGCGACTCCAGGTATCTGTCCCGGTCTGTCAACAGCGGCCTGGCACTCCTTATTTCTCCAATTAATCTTTGATATTCAGTCTGCCCCCGCAAGGATGGATCTTTAAAATAGTCTTCCACGATCATGGCCTGCTGCTCAGCAGTATAGCTGCTAAGCGGTCTACCCGGAATGATGGTATAGGTATACGCATTATTCCTGTCTCCTGTCGTGACGATAGCTACCGTTTGATGGAACAGGGAGTCGGAAATATAGGCGTTGCCATGGTTTTGATATTGCCAGACATGGGTCAGTTCATGGATAAGGGTGGCATCCGGTAATGAGTAGCCCGGCGGGATCCGGATGAAGCTTCCAAAAGTTGTGGGCGCCGCGATAATACTGCTGGTGACAATCCTTACTTTGCTATAATTGATGGATTGCTGGAAAATGGATTCCGCCAGGGGTCTCTCCCTGGGACTCAGCACCCGGCTATCCCGGGCAAAAGCATCTCCATACTGGGTGGCCAGGTTTTCAATGACCGGGATTCGTAACCTTACAGGAGGATCAGGCATGGCTTTGTTTTTTCAGTTAAAAATCTGCGGCGTTCTTAAACACGTTTTTCATTTCATGATATTCTTCCACGAAGGGATTGTTGGAGAACTTCTGCAGCGCAGAGCCGAGAAATGACCTACCCTTCGACAACGGTATGCGATTATTTCCATTGGCGATATATTCATCCCCGTTTTCTTCCCCATAATAATCGAAGGAAAAATCTTCCACCCCTTCTATATAAAAATAATTATTTACGGGGACCTTATCCCGGAGATAAGAGGCCAGCATACCGACAAATTCGGCAGGGGTGACATGCGTGAAGACAAGACGGCTTTTGTCAATCAGCGATAACCGGATGGGGTAAAACATGGTTTAGGTTTTAGTTGTTATAGAATATTTTATGCGGCCCTTGGTGGTCCTTCGGGGAAGGTAATATCCTTCACCATCAGTCTTGGAATATGCGTATGTCCGATCGCGAATATATTGGGGGGTGTTTTATTCCCCGTACTTTGACCAGGGTTGGACAACCTTCCGATCTTTAAAATTGATAACTCGTCTATATACCTTCCCTGATCATGGATGGAGGCATAATAATCCGCAATAGCAATTTTTCTTGCTGTAAAAAATCCAGGAGGGTGAGGCTGCAGAAGCTCCAGGAACAGTTCATTGGTCGCCTGAAAACCACTCCATTCCCCATCAAAATTCCTGGGCACCACTGTACCGACAATTTCAAAGAAACGCTCCATCCTATGTGCATGCTCCACAAAAAATTTCTTATTGGCAAAGTAGGAGACCCGCTTCTTAAGTCCCGCCTTCTGAACGGCAAGGTCTTCATCGATAAGATAGTTATCATGATTGCCATGGATATAGATAAAGTCACTACCTAATGCCCTTTCCAGTCTTCTTAAAGCAACTTCTGCCGGATTTAAAATAACATTTCTATGCAGGGGTGGGATCTTTTCTACCGGAAGGTTATTTAAAAACGGCTTTTCATCATTACGCATTACGTCGTAGATAATCTTGTAGAAAAAATCTTCCGTTTTTAATTGGGGCCAATAAGTAGCCGGCCAGTCCGTGGTAGAACTCTGAACATGTTTTATCGCATTTATCAGGTAAACATAACTGTTCTCGAAACCTGAATTCAGGAAGTACTTCGTGAAGTAGTTGAATTTCCCGATCAATGCATCTTTAGACAGGTTCTTATAAATGGGATGCATTTGTGAATTGCATTTCCAGAACAGTGGATAGACATCTCCATCTGCCGGTTTTGAGGTATCCTGGAATCCATGCCCTACCCAAAGGTCATAACAGTCGCCTACCTGGATAACCCTTAATTTCCCTTTTAAGGCATCGATATCCAACAGGTCGATGACAAAATTCATCAATCCTATTTCAGCCGACATTTTATAGCCAGCGGGCGCTGCAATTTTGTGCCATACTTCGGCTACTGGTCCTGCCATTAGGTGAAGGTCGGGGATGATGATGTGTATTTTCTCCCAGTCATACTGGTCATCTTCATCCCAGTCAGCCACGGCCCAGTTGACGATGCGGACAGCCCTTTTGATCCTGAGACCTCCATTCTCATCCCATTGCACCATTCCGGAGAAGAAACTTCGGTCCAGCCCTTCCCGCATACCTGCCACCACGTTGATGAAAGAGGCTCCCGGGAGCTCGGTTTCCCCGACTCCGTCATTGTAGCTGCATAAATATACATGACGTCCCCACACGACTCCAAAGTCCCGGTGCGTTTTGAGCCATCGGCCGCAATCGAGAAAGATAAGCCTGTTCCTGTCAGGTCTGACGACGTTGCAGACCTGTGCAGTTGGTGTAGCTGTAGGTGTCACGTAACTGGTAGGATACACCTTTGACAAGTCTCCGGTGGCCGTAGTCTTTGGATCGGTTGATCCGCTGGGATTCCAGTCAACGGGGTCATAATATTCCTTCAAGGCTTTTTTGAATATCGTCACCTTATCATTGTCCACCCCCACCCCGAGTGCTTTCAGGCTGGCAGGTCCATTTAAAAATAATGGTTCTATTGGTTTTTTGGGGTCACAAGCCATTTTGTAAGGGTTGAATAAATCCTAAATTATTTCCCTGTTTCATTTTTAAATAAACACAGGTGTCGAAATTGGCAATGCCATAACTGTTCTCATAGCGTTCGGGCGGCATAAAGTCATTCTGGAAGCCGGAGATGGCAATCATGGATTCTACTTTATCCAGGTCTCCGTCAATATCGCCGTCATAATATCCCAGGTTGGTCAGAATTTTTTGAACCGCCTTTTTGGGCCTCCTATTTTTGGTTTCCCGGTGCGGATTGTCCGGATCGACAAAAGGATCGATAATCGGGTCCAGTCCTCCGATCTCGACTTTTATCTCCTGTTCGGATTCTTTCCCTGTGATGGCTGAGAGCATTTTTAATTTGATGGACGAAGACGAGATATCGTCATCCGGTATTGGGTTGATCGTGCTGATGGTAAAATAAGGGGGTTGCCTACTTTCTTCCACGGATTTGATGGCTACGCTGCTCCCGTTGATGAACAGCTCGGCAGACTGAATTTCATTATTCGCATCTTCCAGGTTGATGGTCAGGAATTGTTTAGGTGATTTTATCAGCACATAGGTGGCCTTGGTACCGGAAAGCTGAGGCACCTTCTTATTTGTTTTAACAGGGATCAGCAGTCCCATGTCAGGAGCCAATGCTTCGGGGCTGACAAGTGAAAAGATATCAGGATTCGCCTTTATCAAGGTATTAGTATTAAAACCTTTTTTATTGGCGATCTGCGCTAATGTTTCATTCTCCGATACTTTGTACTTTTCAGGCATTTTTTAACTTTTAAGCTTTTAACCCCATTCGTCCGAATGGACGTCCGGGAAACTCACCTGGCACATTCCGGGAGCGAAACCGTGTATGTTTACCTCCCCATTCTTATCTGTTTTTCCTTTACGGATACTACCGTCGGGCAGTGTCACTTCATACTGTTCGCCTTCGATGGGATTCCCATCCTGGTCGATGAGCCTGAAAGCGATGCTGGCATGGTCGATTATTGATGGTGGGTCCTTTTTATGGGGCGGGCCCTCAGGAATATCCGGTAAATCGACCCATTGAAGCTCCTGGGCTTCAAACGTCGACAT
>DATJJD010000015.1:0-54361 GCA_035492545.1 Puia sp. | reverse complement strand
ATCAGGTTATAACCGTAATTTCCTTTTGCATCAAATTTACCCTGTAAGGCAGCTCCCATATCATAGGAAGGAGTGCGGCGGATATCGGAGATGGTCCTTTCGATGGAGCGATAGGCCCAGATTCTTTCCGATAACAGCGGGTAGGCGGGTGTTGCGATCTGGCCGACAACCAGGTCGGTCCCTTTCCAGATATTCTTCCAACGGATGTTGGCCAGTTTGATGTAGAAGGTCAGTTTGCCATTGGCCGTTTGGTCACCCGTAGCTGCCGCAGCAGAAGGTGGGTTACCGGCAGGAAAGTTGTCTTCGGCAGCTAATAACAGTTCAGCAGTAAATTTGGAGCTGATATTATAGTCATAGCCCAGATAGATACGACGGAACTGGAAAGCCGAGCGGCTCGAAGGAATGCCCGTATACTGATTGGATCCTCCCCGGCCCAGCGAGTCGCTATGGCCCTTGGCATAGTAATCCCCGAACACATAACCCCAAAGCCTGCCGGAATTAGCAGAACCTGCCTTAAAAGCCGAATCCGAGTTCCATAAATACTGTGCTTTCAAAGAAATGGTTGAAAAGAATAAGATAAAGATCAATAGGAATTGTAATGAAATACTACGTTTCATAAAAGTCTTGGTTGATTGAAATAACGATGGTTGAACTGTCTAAAATCCTGATGCAAAACAAGACCTATGTAATGACCCGAATGTTAAGGGAATATTACCTTAATGTTAACAACCCTACCCTTATGTTAAGGAATTATTACCAAATGGCTTTATGGTCTCTTCCTTTACATTAACTCTATTTTTGTCCAAACTTTCTTTATGCGTGGGTTCAACGCTATTATTCAACTGTTCATGCCGAAGGACAAGGTCTTCTATTCCCTCTTCGAGGAAGTGGCGGACGGTGTGGCCAGGATGGGGGAGTTGTTAAAGGAGGTGGTGAGCGAACCGGATTTTGACCAACGGGCGGTCCTGATCTCCCGGGTGGAGGCGCAGGAGCATGTCAATGATGAGTTCACCCACCGGATCTTTACCGAGCTGGGCAGGAATTTTATTACCCCTTTCGACCGGGAGGATATTCATTACCTGGCCAGCGCACTGGACGATATCTGTGACTATATCCACGCTGCGGCCAAAAAGATCAATTTCTATAAGGTCAGTCCCGATGATCCCGGGATCCAGAAGATGGCCGACCTGATCGAGCAGGGTAGCCGGCAGATCCAGGGCGCGGTAAAGGAGCTGCGGAATATGCGCAACATGCGTACCATCACGGATGCCCTGGTAAGGGTCAACAGCATTGAGAACCAGGCCGATGATGTCTTCGATATGAGCATTGAAAGACTATTCGAGACGGAGCCGGATGCCAAAGAGGTGATAAAGAAACGGGATATCTACCAGGTGATGGAGATCGTTACGGATAAGTGCGAGGATGCAACCAATGTCATTGAATCCATTATCATTAAATATGCATAGGAAGGGGCGCAAAAAACAATGACATTCTTAATTCTCATTATTATACTGGCCCTTTTCTTTGATTACATTAACGGATTTCATGACGCGGCTATCTCGATCGCGACGATCGTATCCACCAAGGTCCTGACACCGTTCCAGGCCGTATTGTGGGCAGCGATCTTCAATTTTGCCGCCTTCTTCATTTTCAAATATTTTATCGGGGAATTCCGGATCGGCAACACGATCGCCAATTTTGTCCACCGGGATTTTATTACCCTGCCCGTCATTTTTTCGGGGCTGATTGCCGCTATTACCTGGAACCTGCTCACCTGGTGGTTTGGCATCCCTTCCAGTTCTTCCCATACGTTGCTGGGAGGTTTTGTGGGAGCAGCCCTGGCTCATGCCGGAGGCTGGGCGACTCACGGGGAGGCTGTAATCAATTATGCCCATGTCATACCTACCTTTTTATTTATTGTCCTGGCGCCGTTGATCGGTATGATCGTTGGTCTTATTATTACCATCCTGATCGTCAACGTTTTCCAGAAGAGTAATCCTTACCGGGCGGAGAATTGGTTCCGCCGGCTGCAATTACTCTCCTCCGCCCTGCTTAGCCTGGGGCATGGAAGCAATGATGCGCAAAAGATCCTGGGTATTATTGCGGCGGCCATGATAGCACATGGAGACCTGGACACGCTGGAGCATATTCCCAACTGGGTGCCGGCAGCCTGTTTTACAGCCATTGCCCTGGGTACGATGAGCGGTGGCTGGCGGATCGTAAAGACCATGGGTAGCCGTATCACCAAGGTCAGTCCCCTGGAAGGAGTGTCGGCCGAAACGGCGGGCGCCCTTACTCTATTTATTACCCAGTCCCTGGGTATTCCGGTCAGCACTACGCATACTATTACCGGGGCCATTGTCGGGGTAGGCGCCACCAAACGTCTCTCTGCCGTCCGCTGGGGAGTGACGATCAACCTGGTCTGGGCCTGGATACTCACCATCCCCGTCAGCGCCTTACTTGCAGCTGTTGTTTATTGGATCCTATATCTATTTATGTAAGAAATTCAGATCCACGGCAAGGACCTTTAACGCATCTTCCAATAAGCCTTACTACCGGGTTTCCGTTCGTCAGTACCTTTTACCAGGATGGTATCGCCCGCTGTCAGCTTACCGAATACTTCCACACCGGCATCCGTGATAATGCCCTGGCGTACATCTATCCAATCCACCTTCCCCTGGGTTACTTTGATGACGAACTTCTTTTCGAGGGTGGTCGCTATGGCTGAAGCCGGTATTACAAAAGAAGGACGACTGCGTTCAATGCTGATCTTTGCATAAGCAAAGACCCCGGCCTTTAGTAAATGTTTGCTGTTGTCTACCCCAAATTCCCAAAGTTCCGTGCGGGTGGCAGCATCAACCGTTTCTGTTTTGCGGGTAAGCACCCCCTCAAAGGTTTGTTCGGGATAGGCATCAATACTGAACTGGACCTTGCGGGCGGTGCTGGCTGATGCCACATACATTTCAGGAACAGCTACACGCAACCGCAATGTGTTGTTATTTTGTACCGTCAGCAACATAGCATTGGCCCCCACTAAAGCACCCGGGTCTGCTTTTCGCGCGGTGATGACCCCGTCAAAAGGCGCAGCAATCGTAAGGTACCCGGATACTTGTTTATAAGCCTGGGCCTGTTGCCGGACCGCTTCGTAACTAGCGCTATCTGCCATCATCTGGTTACGGCTGCGCTCCAGGTCCACCGGCGCCACGATGCCCGGCGATGGGCTTTGGGAAGCCCGGAACAGACGGTCATAGTTATCCTTGCTGGCCGTCCATTTTGATTTGGCTGCCTGGATAGAAGATTCCGCCTCCGCAAATTGCGTATTTACTTCCGGCGCTTCAATGATCGCCAGGGTCTGCCCTTTGTGCACGCGGTCTCCAATATCAACTTTCATGGTCCGCACAAAGCCCGATACTTTGGCGTAGAGGTCCGTTTGTTCATAGGGAATCAACTCCCCTGGCAATTCCACCGTTTTTTTAAGCGTATCGGCCCTTAGCAGGAACACCGCAACGGTATCCACCACAGGCTTGTCAACGGACGCCGTTTTTGCGTCCTGCATCGGACTACTGCCACAAGAGGAGAGGAGGGCCATGAAAGCAAATAATGCCAGGGGTCTGACGCTGATTAAGGGATGCATATTATTGGATGTCATAGTTTTTACTGTTTATATCATCAGGATCAAGCGACACGGGTGTGTATTTCTTTCTTCCTGCCAGCCATTGGTATACGTGAGGCAGAAAAAATAAAACCCCGAAAGCAGAAAAAAGCAGGCCGCCGATCACCGCAATTCCCAGGGGTGCTGTCTGGTCGCCACCTTCAGAAAGCCCCAGGGCCATGGGCACCATACCCGCGATCATGGCGGCACTGGTCATTAGAATAGGACGTAACCGGTTGGAAGCCGCCTCCATATGAGGCGATGACACACCAGCCCTCCTTGAATGTTCAGCATTGGTGATAAATAACACCGCATTGGCAATAGCCACCCCTACAGCCATGATCGTACCCATATACGATTGAATGTTCAGGGTAGTACCGGTAAGGAAGAGCAGGAACAGGGAGCCGGCAATGACGGCAGGTATGACCGATAAGGTCACTACCGCTATACGGAAGGATTGAAAATAGATGGCCATCGCGAGAAATATCACTACTACGGCCACCAGCAATCCGAATTGCAGGCTGTTCAGTGTTTGTTGTAGTAACTCCGGTTGTCCGCGCAATAATAGTTTCGCCCCGTTTGGCAATTTGCCCATATCCGCAATAGCCTGTCGTACCGACTTAAAAACTGCTCCCATGTCATCCTGCTGAATACTGGCGGTAATAGTGATATAGCGCTGCTGGTTCAACCGGTCATACTCACCGGGAACCGTCGTATGTTTCCAGGAAGCCAGTTCATTCAGATAATGCGTACTGCCGCCATTCCCGGAAGACACAGGTATCGCCTCCAGTTGGGCCGTGCTGTTCATACGATAGGAAGGATATTGCACCTGCACCTGGTAGGCTGTTCCGGTTGCTTTATCCAGCCAGTAGCTGGGAGTGGTAAACCGGCTGGAGGAAGTGGCGGCTACCGTAGAGTTGGCGACCTGCGTGCCTGAGATGCCCAACTGTCCCGCCCGGATACGGTCCACGTCCAGCTTGATAGCGGGGTAATCCAGTGGGGTGGCTATTTGCAAGTCACGTAGGGCTGATATGGCCGATAATTTTTGCAGTAATTTTTGTGCTGTTTTTTTCCCTTCATCCAGGTTCCTGTCGACGACGGCTATCTCCACCGGACTGGTGCTCCCCAGGTTGAGGACCTGCTCCACGATGTCGCCCGGTTCAAATGCCAGGCGAACGCCGGGCATTTCTTTGGCAACGGCTGCCCGGAGTTGTTCCCGGAAACGTTGGATAGGAATCACGCCGGACCTCAGCTTAATCCTGGTGACCGATTCATTCGGACCGCTGGTCCATAAATGGATTAAGTTAACCGGGTAGCTGGAGGGTTGTGTTCCGATGAAAGCGGAGGTGATTTCTACATTCCCTTTGCCGGTAATACGCTCCGCAAGAGATAGTAACTGGCGGGTGGCATCTTCGGTACGCTCAAAACGGGTACCTACCGGCAAGCGCAACCGTACTTGTGTTTGTCCGCTGTCCGTCCGGGGAAACAGGGATGTTCCGGTGAATGAAAAAAACAGGATGATCAAGCCTATGGCAACTACCAGGAAAATACCGGTGAAAACGCCATAGTTTTGATGGAACCGCCGGCCGCCCCTGACATACCGGGCTTTTAGCCGGTCAAAGCGGCTTTGCTTTCCCGGCTTTTTGCGACTGACCAGGTGATGCTGTAAGATCCAATTGGATACGACAGGGACGAAAGTCTGGGAGAGGAGGAAAGAGGCGATCATAGCAAACCCTACCGCCAGCGATAAGGGCAGGAACATCGCCTGGGGTATGCCATTCATGAAGATAGCTGGCACAAACACGGCGAGGATACTTAGCAGGATCAGCAATTTCGGCCCCGCGATCTCCTTACAAGCCTCCGCAATGGCCCGGGCCTTGTCTTTGCCCATTTCCATATGCCGGTGTATATTTTCAATGGTTACCGTCGCCTCATCCACCAGGATGCCCACCGACAGCGCCAGACCGCCCAGGGTCATGATATTGATGGTTTGCCCGGTAAGGTATAACAAGGTAGTCGCGGAAAGCAGGGCCAGGGGAATGGTCATCATAACGATCAGCGCACTGCGCCGATCTCCCAGGAAAAGCAGCACCATCAGCCCGGTAAGGATGGCCCCCAGCCCACCTTCAAACAGCAGGCTTTTGAGGGAATGGACCACATAGCCCGATTGGTCAAACTCATAGGTCACCTTGATATCTGACGGGATAGCCGCCTGCATGTCCGGTAAGGCGGCTTTTACTCTTTGGACCACATCCCAGGTAGAGGCATCCGCCCGCTTGGTCACCGGGATATAGACAGAGCGCTTGCCGTTGACAAGTACGTAGCTGGACGTGATATCCGTACCCATGCTCACGCTGGCGATGTCCCGGATATACACCGAAGGACCGCTGCTTAATTGCAGGGGAATATTTTGCAGGTCCTGCAAGGATTCAATAACGCTGTTTTGCGGCGTAAGGTAGGTAGTATCGCCAATGCTGACATTTCCCGCAGGCGTGATGGAATTGAACCTCACCATCGACTGGACCACCTGGTCCGGAGACAGGTTGTATCCCCGCAGCTTTTCCGGATCCACCGTCACCACCACCGTCTTTTGATTGCCACCGAAAGGAGGCGGGGCCGAGACGCCGGGCAGGGTGGAAAACATAGGTCGCACACGGAACAAAGCAAGATCTGATATTTCTCCCAGGGAACGGGTGTCCGAACTAAATACCAGTTGCCCGACCGGAACGCTGCCGGCATCAAAACGGGTGATGAAAGGCGGCACCGTACCCGGAGGCATAAAGGCCCTGGCCCGGTTTACATACCCTACCACCTCCGCCATGGCCTGGCTCATGTCTGTACCTTCATTAAACTCTATCTTGATCAGCGCTGCCCCTTGTATGCTCTTGGAATCGACATACTTTACCCCTGTGATATAGAGAAAATGATACTCATAATAGGAGGTGATAAAGCCTTCCATCTGTTCCGGTGACAAACCGCCATAAGGTTGCGCCACATATACGGTAGGCAGGCCCAGGCGGGGAAAGATGTCTACCTTGGAATTACGGATAGCCAGGTAAGAAAAAAAGATAATGGCAATCACCGTTACCAGGATTGTTATGGGATGCCGGAGGGCTGAAACGATTAGCTTCATGATAGTTGGCTGTAATTATTTCAATTGATTGATAAACAGATCCAGGCTGCCCTTGGATACACCGATGTCCAGGAGGGATCTCCATACCTGTAAATAGGCATTGGCCTCCATCATCTCCGCATTTAGTAACTGATATTGCCCCTGGGTGAGCCGGGTAAAATCAACCAGCCCGCTTTGATAACTCAGCTTCAGCCCTTCATAGGCATACCGGGCAGCCGTTGATTGAACAGGCGCCTGTCGGGCAATCAGCATATTTTGCCGGTAATTAACCTGGGCCGTTTCTACCTGCCTTTGCAGGTTGATGGCAACTTGTGATAGTTGGAATTCATCTGATTTCAGCAGAGAGCGGTATTGCTTCTTTTGGATATCTACTTTGGCAAACTGAAAAATAGGAAAGCTTAATTGAACGCCTGCCCCATAATTACTCCGGGTTAAAGACCATCCAGCGGCCTTATCAATCGTTCCATTGGCCTCCACGCCAGAACCACGGGCATACCCATTGGCCCAGATATCGAGCCGGGGGCGCCAGGCCCGGTCTATTCCTTTCAAATTGGCCGCACTCAGCGCCACCTGCGCCTGGGAATACTTATATTCCGGGTTTTGGGTGTAGAGGCCGGAAGTGTCCGGAGCAAAGGGTAATTGCGTGACCAGCGAAGTATCAGCAAGGACCAGGTCCTCCGGAGCAGCGGGCAGGCCGGTCAAACGGCAAAGTTCCAACGCGTGGGACTGGTAAAGGCGCTGCGTATAAAGCAGGTCCATTTCAGCCTGGGCGAGCACCGACTGGAATTGGACAGTATCGATGCCGGGGCGTAATCCCTCCTTGGCCAGTACCAGGGATTGTTGCAAACCTACCCGGGTACGATCGATGTTGGCCTGCTGGCTGCCCAGCAACTTTTGAAGATATAACAGATCCAGGTAGCTGGCGATACTTGCGTATTGTTGCCGGAACACGGCATTGTCGTAACTACTGGCTGCCAGCTTAAATTGAGCGGTTGCCCTTTCTATGTCTGCCTCCCGTTGCCCGAAGGTAAAGGGTGTCCATTGCAGCAAAGCCGTTACGGCACTGCCCGGGACCGGATCATAAGTATTGGAGGTAGAAGGGGGGCCGGTGATCGGCATTATTAACCCGGGATAGCTCATCCCGGTAATGTTATTATAAGTAGCATATCCGGCCTGGTAACCTGCGGTCAGATTGGGCACCAGGGAATTTTTGGCAAGATTAATGGTATACCCGGCTGCTTTTGTTTGTTCCTGATATGCCCGGAGCTGAGGTTGCCCTGACGGCACCAGGTTTATTACCTCTTTAATAGATAGGATACGTTTTTGCGCGCTGGCAATCTGCGTGAGTGCAGTGAAAGTAACGGAAATAAAAATTACGCTTGACTTAAGGTTATACATAAAGAAATTGACTTTCGTATCGTCAACAAAGCTAAAAACCAATTTAGGATAAATTTAGGATGCCTGAATTTGTTCAAAGCCCACCCGGATCCGGTGTATATTTTCTGTATAAGTGTATTGCAAATCAAACTGATAGAGGTGGCAAATTTGTTTTACCAAAGAAAGCCCCAGTCCGGTGGTTTTCGATTGCTCCCGACCCTTTTTGAATCGTTCAAATAGTTGGTCTGTTTCCCCGGCGATGGAATACCCAGTATTTTCAATAATCAATTCATTATTTTTAAGCTGGATGTCGACCCACCCATTGGGGGTATTATGCACGATAGCGTTGTTAATGAGATTACTAATGAGGATTTCAATCAATGAAAAATTGGCTACCCAATAAATGTCCCGTTGAACGGACTTCCTTATGAGCGGTAAATCTTCATCATAATATCCCCGATAATACACGAGCAGTTTTTCTATTAACTCGGCTATATTGATTCCCGTCTGCTCCGGAAACTGATTGTTGTCAATTCTGGCGAGTAAGAGCAGGTTTTTATTCATTTGGCTAAGACGATCATTGGCGTCTGTGATGTCACCCAGTAGACGGGCAGTTTCTTCCGTAAGATGTGGAGTATTGATCAATAGGTCCAATTTTGACCGGATGATTGCCAGAGGTGTTTGCAATTCATGGGAAGCGTTCTCCACAAATTGCTTTTGATTACTATAAGCCTGGTTTACCTCATTGATCAGGTTAGCTATAACCTGATTCAACTGATCGAACTCCGAGATCCCGGTTTTTTTTGCCAGTTGAAGGGATTGGTTTTTATTAATATCATATTCTTTTAATCTTTTCATAGTAGTATAGAACGGCCGCCACAGTACGCCAGAACTCTTCCTGTTGATAATAACAACTGCACCTAACAGTAGAACAAAAATGAAGGCTTCCGCAATGAAAACTTTAATAATCAGATGGGTTATTTCTTTTGAAGAAATATACGTGGTCAATTGATAGGGCACGCCCTTCACCGAATACTGTTTAGTACATATATTAAATGCAACCCATTGTTTATTATCGGCATAAAAAATGGATGTATCTCTTGGTTCACTCAGCCGATCGGAAGGAATGGGAGTTCCTTTTACTATGTCATATTCGCCAAATATATGCCAGGCAATGGCATCCGGTTTCGTAATTAAAGCATTCGAAATATTCGCCTGCTTAAGTTCCAGTTGCTTTTTCTGCATATGATGCACATGCATACTCAACATTACATAAAACAGTAATGTACCGACTAACAAAACAAACGGTAGCCAAATCAGGAAATAATGAGTGTTCTTTTGCTGTAGGGACTTGCTCATAATGACAGTTTATATCCTAACCCATAAACAGTTTGAATAATTTCATTACATCCCTTTTCTTTCAATTTTCTTTTCAGATTTTTGATATGGGAATATATAAAATCGAAAGACGGAACCTGTTCGGAAGGCCCGTCATAAATATGCTCTGCGATTGCCCGCCTGCTGACCACCCGGTTTTTATTGGTCATCAGGAACAATAATAGATCATACTCGATCTTGCTTAGAGATATTTGTTGTCCTGCGGCTTTAATGGTTCTGGATGGCAAATCCGCTTTCAGGATACCCAGTTCCATTGTGCTTGAGCCTTCTGCATATTTCCTGCGGATCAATGCTTTTACTCTTGCATTGAGCTCAGATAAATGAAAAGGTTTGGTGAGGTAATCATCAGCTCCTAAATCAAGTCCTGCAATTCTATCATCCAAAGAATCCCGGGCGGAAATAATAATGACCCCATCCCCTTTTTTATTTTGACGCAGGTATTTTAGCAATTGTAGCCCACTTCCCCCGGGCAAATTAATGTCAAGAATGATACAATCATACTGAAAATCCTCTATCTTTCGAATACCCTCATGAAGGGAACCTGCCGTTTCGCACACGAATTTTTCCTGATGGAAGTACTGAATGATACTTTCAAGCAGGCTTGGCTCATCTTCAATGACCAGTAACTTCATGAAATAAGTTTTTGCTCATTTAAAATCCACTTCTCCTTCAGGCTGCCGGGGACAAAGCATTGATTACCATGTCTCAATAATCGAAAAACCGAATTTGGCGTCAACTTTGCCTGGTCGTCAATTTAATCAACAGTCGGTACAATTAAAAATAAAAGCTGGCTCCCCCCGGAAGGCCGCCATTTTCAATTCCCTGCAGCCATTTTATCTAATCTTTATGAAGGGAGGCTAGGCCGTCCATGAATTTATCACTACTTTTGGAGTCCTTTTCATGGAAGTGGTTAAGAATACATATCGAATTATATTTTATACGCTGATCCTTTCTGTGTACGCCATTTTCTTTTCGGTGCAGTCGTTCTACAACTTCGAGGGCAACTCAAATTCACAGGAAGTTTTCAGTCATTATTCCATCCTTCATGCCACCCATGGGTGCAGTGTGCTGGCCAAGGCCCGGCCTCTGCGGTCTTCCACCGGACATAAGACCCGTTTGAACAAACGATATCACCAGGAGAACATACTTCCCTGTGAAGTTGTCAGCATTGTCATACCCGAGCGTTATATTCCCTTACAGACGCCGGATTTCTCCAGGCAGACGGTCCTGCCCTCTCCTATCCTGGTAAATTATACTTTACGAGGTCCTCCTGCTGTTGCGTAATTCCTTCGCAACAATATTTTTCATATTAATTATATCGTATGGTTGCTTTCTGTCACAGAAAGTTTCTTTGGGCATTCAGCTTTATCTTGCTGGCGCCCTCGCTTTCATTATTCGCACAACAAAAGAATTATACATTAGCCGCGCTGATAGATTCCTCGCAACGGCATCTGCCCTTATTGATGCAGAAAAAAGCCCTGGTCGATGCGGCAAAAGCAGGCATCACGGATGCCCGGCATAGTTTCCTGCCGACTTCCTACATAGGGGATGAATTGACGGTGGGCACAGACAATTCGCTGCCGGGGAGTTATATCTCTTTCGGGATCATACCCTCCACTTCCAGCGGGCTGCGTTCTTCCAATGTCTATCAGTCCGCCATCGGCAATATCGGTTTCCTTTACAATGAGTTTCAGTTGGTTGATTTCGGCTTGAAAAAGTCGACGACAAGGCGGGCAGAAGCATATGCCAACCTCAGCCAGGCCGATCTCGACCGGGAAATCTATTTAGTTAAATGGCAGGTGAGCAAGTTATACCTGGAGATCCTGAAAAACCAATTTCAGCTGGGCATCGACCAGGAAAATGTCGGTCGTTATGATACGATCTATAAGGTCATCCAGGCGGTGACACTCAGCGGGATCAAACCCGGTGCGGACTCTTCACTGGCGATGGCGGAATTGTCCAAGACCCGAACCACCTATAATCAGACGCTGGGACAGATTAGTCAGTTGCAACAGCAGCTGAGCTTCCTCACCGGCATACCGGTCTCCAGCATTAATATCGACACTTCGCGGACGAGGAGTTATTTAGCGGGATTGGGCCTAACGGGTCAGGGCCCCGATACCCTTATGTCTCAAAATCCGCTCACGGATTATTATGATAAGGAAAAGATACTCTATCTGCAGACGGAAGACCTGGTTAAAAAAAGCTATCTGCCAAAAATCCTTTTAACGGGTGTAGCCTGGGGAAGGGGATCCGATATCGACTACCAGGGCAACTACAAATCCACGGGTACAGGTCTGGGCTATCAGCGATTCAATTATATGGGAGGGCTGACCCTGGAATACAATTTATTCAACATCGTACACCGGAAGGATAAGGCGGTTATCGCCCGGAATAACAGCCTTGCCAGCGACTATGATCTGCAACAACAGCAATTGTCTTTGCAGAATGTGGGAAACAAGGCGGACGAGGCCATCCGGACATCCATGAGCGACCTGCGGGAGATCCCCATACAGATAGGCGCCGCGCAGGATGCCTTCGACCAGAAAACGGCTCAGTACCGGGCGGGCATCATCAACCTGGTAGATCTTACCAATGCCTCCTTTGTACTATACCGGTCCCAGTCCGATTATGTACAGACCTTAAGCGACTGGTTGCTGGCCAACCTGGATAAATCGGCTGCATCCGGAAACCTGGATCAATTCATTCAATCTATCAAATAATATTATAATGGTACGAACAGCTTTAAAGAGACCTATAACCATATTGGTCATCTTCATAGGTCTTTTGTTGTTCTCGGTAATGGCTATCCGAACGATACCCATCGATATATTTCCCAAGTTGAATGCCCCCACTATTTATGTCATCGAGCAGTATGGGGGGATGTCGGCGCAGCAGATGGAGGGATTTTTCGCAACGCGTATGCAGGATCAGTTCCTGTATGTCAATGGGATCAAAAATATCGAGAGCAAGAATATACAAGGATTATCTCTGATCAAACTTACTTTTTATGAAGGCACGGACATGGCGGAGGCTTCCGCGCAGGTGGCCCTTCAGGTCAATCGTACGGCAGCCTTTTTCCCGCCGGGCGCCCTGCCGCCTCAGGTGGTGCGTTTCGATGCCTCCTCCCTGCCCGTAGGGGAATTGGTCTTCAGCAGCAAGACCCGACCCCTGAAAGAGATCTTCGACCTGGCGTTAACCCGGGTGCGTCCTTTATTCGCCACCGTGCCGGGTTTGTCGGCTCCGCCTCCTTTTGGTTCCAATGCCCGGTCGGTGCTGATCAATGTCAACCCGGAGAAATTACGAATGTATAACCTGTCCGCCGATGAGGTCGTACAGGCTATCGCGCAAAACAACGCCATCACGCCATCGGGCAATCTTCGCGTGGACAGCATCATGTACGTCACCTCCATCAATTCCCTGGAGCCCAAGGTCCAGCATTTCGAGGATATTCCCATCAAGAGCAACGGCTCTACGTCCATCTATGTGCGGGATGTGGCCAAGGTAGCGGATGGGGCCGATATTACCGTGGATTACGCTCTGGTGAACGGCAAACGGTCGGTGTATATCCCCGTCGTCAAGACGGCGGATGCCTCCACCTGGGAAGTGGTGCAGACCCTTCGTCAAAGGATGCCTGAAATGAAGAGCCTGCTGCCCGACGATGTGGACATCAGCTATGAGTTCGACCAGTCGGTCTTCGTGATCAATTCGGCCAAGAGCCTGATGACGGAGGGTATTCTCGGCGCCATCTTGACCGGTCTGATGGTGCTGCTGTTCCTCCGCGACTGGCGCAGCAGCGTGGTGGTCATCGTCACGATACCCGTGGCGGTGCTGAGCGCGGTATTCTTCCTCAACCTCGCCGGACAGACGGTAAATATTATGACCCTCAGCGGACTGTCCCTGGCTATCGGGATCCTCGTGGATCAGGCGACAGTGACTATCGAGAATATTCACCAGCATCTGGAGATGGGAAAGGATAAGAAGCAGGCGATCCTGGATGCCTGTTCGGAAATATCCTTCCCTTTGCTGCTGATCCTCTTATGTATCCTGGCGGTGTTTGCTCCCGCTTTTGTCATGTCGGGCGTACCGAAGGCCATGTTCCTGCCTTTGTCCTTATCAATTGCCTTTGCCATGATCGTCAGCTTTGTTGCCGCCCAGACCCTGGTGCCCGTGATCTCGGTTTGGCTGCTGAAAGCGGAGAAATTCCAGTATCACCATAAGGGGACTCATGCTCATGCCGGACTGGCTTTGAATCCGAACGAGGGAATGCAGATCGATGAACATAATGATCAAGAGACGATTCACCAGGAAGAAAATGGTTTCTTCCAGCGTATAAAGGGGACTTTGGCTTCCCGGTTGGAGAAGTGGATGCCCCGGAGAAAGCTGATCGTATCGATCTATTTTATCCTGGCCTTCGGCGCCGCAGCAGCCTGTTATATCGTCATCGGGAAGGACCTGCTGCCCAAGACCAATAATGGGCAGCTCCAGCTGAGAATCCGGGAACCGGACGGCACCCGGCTGGAGGTGACGGAGAAGACCACACAGGGAGTGTTGAATATTGTCGACTCTACGGTCAATCACCAGGTAGCCATTTCTTCAGCCTATGTAGGATTGGTCCCTAGCAATTTCGGTACCAGCAACCTGTATATCTTCAACAGCGGCACACACGAGGCGGTGGTGCAGGTCAACCTGGACGAGCATTATAAAGTGAAGATGGAAGATCTCAAAGAAGAACTGCGTAAAAATATCCTGCAGCATTATCCTGATATCAAGCTCTCTTTCGAACCGATAGAACTGACGGAGAAGATCATGGCGCAGGGGGCTTCTACTCCAGTGGAAGTGAGGGTTGCCGGAAAGAATATGAGCGATATTAAGAACTATGCGCTGAAGCTAACGGAAAAGATGAAGGAGCTTCCTTTCCTCCGGGATGTACAGATTGCGCAGCCGTTGAATTTCCCCACGGTCAACATTACCGTCGACCGAAACAAGTTGGCCTTGATGGGCCTTAGCATGGACAATATCTCAAAGAGTATCACGGACGTCACCTCTTCCAGCCGGTATACCAATAAGAATTTGTGGCTGGATGAGAAGTCGGCCTATACCTACCAGTCGCAAATCCAGGTACCGGAATACATCATGAATTCCATGTCTCAATTGCAATCCGTCTCGCTGGTAAAGGGTCAGATGCGGCCCGTATTATCGGATGTGGCCAGTTTCCGGATCGACACGCTGCCGGGAGAATATGATCGGAGTGGTCCCCGCAGGTTTGTCACCGTCAGCGCCAATATCTATAAAAAAGATCTGGGCGCGGCAACAGCCGCCGTACAAAAGGCTGTCGATGACATGGGCACGCCCCCCACCGGCCTGGTAGCCGAGATCAAGGGAATGTCCTCGCTGCTGACGGAAACGATGAGCTCATTGCAAAGCGGTCTGCTGGCTGCTATCGTTGTCATCCTGCTGTTACTGGCTGCCAATTATCAGT
This sequence comes from Puia sp., assembly GCA_035492545.1. Classification (GTDB taxonomy): domain Bacteria; phylum Bacteroidota; class Bacteroidia; order Chitinophagales; family Chitinophagaceae; genus Puia. The sequence continues at coordinate 39,319 of DATJJD010000015.1, read as the reverse complement.
CCTTCGGCCTATCCATTTCCGTACTGGCGACTGTGCCGGCAGTATTGCTGGGTGCGATGCTGTTGCTGCTGGCGACCGGCGCCACCCTGAACCTGCAATCCTATATGGGGATCATCATGTCGGTGGGTGTCTCTGTGGCAAATGCCATCCTTATCGTCACCAATGCGGAGCAACTGCGGCTGGAATACCGGGACCCCTTTAAGGCGGCCATCGTGGCGGCGAGTGTGCGGTTACGGCCCATCCTCATGACCAGTCTGGCGATGATAGCCGGTATGATCCCCATGGCCAGCGGTCTTGGCGAAGCAGGCGACCAGTCTGCTCCCCTGGGACGGGCTGTGATCGGCGGGCTGATCGCCTCCACGCTGGCAGCCCTCTTCATCGTTCCACTGGTCTATGGATGGATCCAGCAAAAAACATCCTTTAACAGCGTCTCTTTATTACCTGAAGACTCCTCTAAATAAAACTATATGAACAAGTTATTTCTTTTAACCCTTGTAGGATCAATCCTGTTCTTCTATGGCTGCTCGGATTCGAAAGCCAAGGAAAACAAAACGGCGCCTGCCGTCAAACCACATTATGAGCTGGCCAAAGCGGAGAAACAGCCTGTGCGCCAAATCATAAAATTACCCGCTCAGCTGGCAGCCTACCAGGAAGTAAGCATATTTCCGAAAGTCAACGGTTATGTAACCTCCGTGCTGGTGGATATCGGCTCGCATGTGAAGCAGGGGCAGCTACTGATGGTATTAAACGCCCCCGAGCTGGAACAAGCTACGATCCAGGCAAAAGAAAAATACGCCCGTTCCGTTTCGGATTATACCATCAGCCGGGAGAATTATGAAAGACTCCGGCAGGCGGCACAGACAAGGGGCGCCATTTCTCCGATGGACCTTGCCTCTGCCAAAGCAAAAACAGACGCCGACAGTGCGTTGAGCAATGCAGAAAAGGCCAACTGGCAGATGCAGCAGGCCATGGCGTCTTATCTAAGGGTAACGGCTCCTTTCACCGGTGTCATCACCCAACGGAATGTACATCCCGGCGCCCTGGTCAGCGCTGAGGCAAAGGACAGCAAACCTATGCTGGAGCTGAAGGAGGTCGATCACCTCCGGTTACAGGTGGATATCCCGGAGAGTATTGCCGCGACCATGCGCAGCAATGACACGGTGTCTTTCTATGTGAGCGCCTTCCCCGGTAAAAGGATGGTAGGGCATATCAGCCGGAAATCCATGAACATCAATCAGCAATACCGATCGGAAAGAGTGGAGCTGGATGTCAGTAATAAAGAAGAGGCGCTGACGCCAGGTATGTATGTCGACGTATTGTTCGATTCCAAAGGGAATCCCTATGCCTTATCAGTCCCCAAGTCTGCTGTTATCACATCCACGGAAAGAAAGTACGTATTCGTCGTACGGGATGGCAGGACCGTCAAGGTAGACGTTACTACGGGGAATGAAAGCGATAACCGGATCGAGATTCTGGGTGAGGTGCGGGCCGGCGAAGAGGTGGTCGCCAATGCGACCGATGAGACTAAAGAAGGGGTCACTATTCCATAAACGCTTCCAGCGTTTTTTAAACGGCCAGGCTGAGCCTCATGGATCCAGCCTGGCCGTTTATTTACTCTTCGTATCCTTCTTCGGTATCCTGATAAAGGCTGTTAAATCTTTCAGCAGTCTCTTCGTCAAGCTCTTCGATCAGCTTGAATACAGGCTCATCGAGATATCTGAAGAAGTCCTCCGTCTGAGGAAGATAACTGCGCAGCAATACGGTCTCTTTTGTCTGAAGGATGACCGATACCAGCTCAATGTCGGATTCTGCGTCTACCTGGATCAGGTAATACGTGTCGGGATTTAATTCTCCAAAGGTGGGCATAATGATGTTATATTTAGCAGACAAAAATCCTCTATTAAATGTTACCGAAGTATTAAAAAAGAGACCGTCCCGGGATGGCCGGGACGGGTGCGCAAGAGATTCAATCCGATCGGATTATTTTTTAGCTGATTTTAGACCAGCTTTTTTGGTTGCTTTGGGTGTCTTAGGTGCAGTTTTTTTTGCTCTCTGTTCTTGCTTCTTACTGGACTTCAGCAGGTCGCGGCTAATCAGCTTGCTGACCTTCTTAACATGGGTAGCCAGTTTTTTTTCTCCCAATTCCTGCTTGTAATCAGCCAGGGCCCCTGTTAGCTTTTCCACAATTTCCTTGCGGACCTGCTTTTTAGATGAGGTGGCCGGGACGGCTGTTTCTTGTTGATTCATACGAAAAAGTGTTTTTTAGTAATAATAATATAACCTAAAGTTAATCTTATATTAATGCATGGAATGTTAAGTTTTGCCCGGTTTTCAAGGAAAAAGGGCCTTCCGGGACCAATTTTGGGCTAAAAAGGGGGCGAAACGACCATTTGAGAGCGAAATCAGGCATTTCACTATTTCCTTTACCCTGCTGACATAAGGCTGTCACTATCCGGTAGTTTCTTTGAGTCAACAACAAAAACTACTATTATGTCAACTATTCAAATGCTATTGAAAGAGCTGGACCAGGAAGCAACTACCACCCGCAAGATGCTGGAACGCATCCCTACCGACCAATTTGACTGGCAACCGCATAAAAAAAGCATGACCCTTCAGCGTCTGGCCACCCATGTAGCCGAGCTGCCTTCCTGGATAACGATGGCGGTGACGACCGACGAACTTGATTTTGCCAATAACCCTTATGCGCCGGTGACCGTGAGCAATACGGGTGAATTGCTGGACTATTTCGAGAAGTCGCTGGCCGACGGCAGAGATCATCTCCTGAAAACCCCCGAAGAAAAATTATCAGAACCCTGGACGCTACGGAATGGGGAAGAGGTATACATGGCAGCCACTAAAGGGGAGATCGTACGCGTTGCCTATAGCCAGATCATACATCACCGGGCCCAGCTGGGCGTATTTCTCCGGCTGCTGGATATTCCTATTCCCGGCAGCTACGGGCCGAGCGCCGATGAGCAGTGAGGAACGAACAAAATGGAAGCACGTTTATGAAGTCTAAGATCCAGGCAGCTTCCCGGCGAAGCGGATAATATCTTCCGCCAGCAGCTTCGGCTGTTCCATCGCCGCGAAATGGCCCCCCCGGGGCATCTGCGTCCATTGCCGCAGATTAAGGACCCTTTCGGCAAACTCCTTTGGAGCAGAGATCATGTCTTTGGGGAAAAGACATACCGCCGCAGGCACCTCCGATTTTTTCGAATCGTCTTTGCCAAGATCGCCCATCGTCTCGTAATAGATCCGGAAGGCGGAGCCGGCTGTCTGCGTGACCCAATAAATGGTCAGATTGGTCAATAGCTCATCCTGAGTGAAGCTGTTCTTCAAATCACCGTTGCTGTCACTCCAGGAATAAAATTTCTCGATGATCCAGGCGGCCAGTCCTATAGGAGAGTCATTCATCGCATAGGCCAGGGTCTGCGGTTTAGTGGCTTGCAGCATAGCATAGGCGCCTTCCTTCATTTGCCATGACCGGCCGGCCTCCAGGTATTTTTTTTCCGCCTCCGACATCTCTTCCGGTTGCATGCTGAACAGATGCCGGAAAGGCACGTCCGTGAGATGGATGCCCAACATGGACTGCGGGTAATGCAAAGCCAGTTGCTCCGTAATGCTGCTGCCCCAGTCACCGCCATGCGCCATAAATTTTTTATAGCCTAATTCGTCCATTAAATGGGCGAATAATCCGGCGATTTTGTGTGTGTTCATGCCTGGTTCCTGCGGCCTGTCGGAAAACCCGTACCCCGGAATGGAGGGAACTACCACATCGAAGGAGAGACCGTCAGGCCCTTCTGCCGTCAGCAAAGGAATGACCTTTAAAAAGCGAACGAAAGAATCCGGATATCCGTGTATCAGCAGGATGGGGATTGCATTTTTTCCCCTGCCTTTCTCATGAATAAAATGAAGGCCAAAACCATCAATCTCTCCCTGAAATTGTGGAAAGGAATTCAGGTATTCCTGCTGTTCCGTCCAATCGAACCCATGTCCCCAATGGGTGCAAAGTTCTTGCAGATAAGGCAGGTTGGCGCCGTATTCCCATTGGCTTCCATTTATCTGATCCGGCCACCGGGCCCGGCCAAGACGTTCGCGCAGGTCATCCAAAATAAAGGGAGAAGTAGCTATTTTGAACTTATTTATATTCATAGATCAGGTATTTAAATCAGCACTGCAAAAACCTGACCACGGGGCTGAGGTTAGCCCAGGCCGGCCATCTTATTTGCCGGTGACAACGACCAGGGAATATTCTTCCAGGGTCGCCGCCCTTGTCTTGTAATGCAGGAATTCCCCTGTCAGCTGACTGATATGAAAGTTGGGGAAACTGTGCACTATTTCTACCCGATAGCCTTTTTGTGTGAGGGAGTCGATAAACGCCGATGGGAGGAAGACCAGCAGATCCATTCCTCTCCGGGGCAGGCTGTCGATGGGCACCCGCTGAACGGATAGCGGGGAATAGAATTCAAAGGAATAATTCGCAGGGGCTTCCTGTAACATATAGACGGTCCGGAGGGCAGCCGGCGCCCTTGAGCCCTGGCCGGAGCCTACCGGTGCCGTTGAGCCGGCAGCGGCTTCAGCCGGTGATAGGCTTTTCCCACCCAGGTAATCCCCTGCCTCCGTACCTGCCTGGTACCGGAGAATGGCCGGGTACAGACAAAAATTTACAAATGCAAAGGCCAGAAGGGCCGCCCAAAAACTCCTGGCCGTCACCATCGGCAGGTCCTTACCCCGATAGACCCGGAATGAAAGGATAGAGAGACCCCCGATGCCGGCCGCTATAATGATCCAGCTGCTGAAATGAAAAAGCCAGCAAAGGAAAATCAGTAACAGCGGAAGGAGGATGGCAATCACCTGTTGAATAAGGGCAACTATCCTTTGCGTCTTCCTCCTGCGGAGCTGGTACAGGTATCCCGCTGTCAGTATGGAGAAGAAGGGGAATAATATATTGAGATAATGGGGCAGCTGAAAGCGGGAAAGAGAGAATACGATAAAACTAACGGCTGCAGATCCCAAACAAATGGCATCACCCCGAAGGACGCCGCTATTATTTTTTCTGCACTTCTGCACGATGGCCGCGTACAACAGCAGGGACCAGGGTAAGAATGCCCATAGGAGGGTATGAAAATAAAAGAAAGGGTCTCCGCTACCTTTTATAGGGCCCGTATTGAAGAAGCGGCCGAACTGGCTGTCCCAGAAGAAGAATCGGATCCCTGACACCCCCGTATGACCGAAGACGAGTTTCTCCGGGTGAAGGTCGAACTGGATATAGAGGCAATATAATTCCGGGGTAATAAAGAGGGCGATCAGGAGCAGGGCGATCCACCAGCGCAGGTTCCGGAACTGCGCCCAGTTTTTCCCCAGTATCCAGTCGAGGACCAGGCCGGCGGAGATCGTTATCAATACAAAGGGGCCTTTTGTCATGACGGCGCAGGCTGCCAGGAAAGAGCCGGCTACCAGGTGGACCCCCAGTTCACGGAAGACGGCGGCATTTCCGGAAGACCATTTTCCGGACAGCGTCGCCCGGGACGCCTTATAAAAATGAAAGACAGCCCCGATGACCAGGCCAGTTAGATAAGGTTCGGCCCGGACGTCGTTATTGGAGATGACCAGGTGTGCGGCGGAAACATAGATCAAAGTCGCCAGTTGAGCAACCGGCCTTCCATATATTGACAAGGCCAGCCGGTAAGTATACCAGGCGCCTGCTCCCCAGAACAGCAGCGCCGGGAATTTATAGGCAAAGCCATTCAATCCGAAGAGGCGAAAACTCAGGGCGGCCATCCAAAATGGGAAGTGGGGTTTGTCCAGCCAGTCGTGGCCTTCCACCCGGAGGTTGACGAAATCCCCTGTAGTGGCAATGGTCTTTGCAATGGTGGCATAGAGCGCACCGTCGGGTTCCAGTATCGTAATCAATAATCCACCGGCATTTACCAGGATGGCGGGTATCAGCAGCGGTATAAACCATTTTTGCAGCCAGGTTTCCCAGGTGGTGCTATGTGGATCGTTCATTACGGGTAAAGATATAATGGATTCCTGCAAAGAATTGGTTGAAATGTAATTCTTTGCAGGAACAGGTATGATTATCGGTGAACTTCGGGCCATGGGCCTTGTTCACGCGAAATGAGGGCAGCCTCATATTTCAATAGGCTTTTCAGGGGATTTTTTAAACAAAAGTGTAAATGCAGCGCGGTCACCCTGCCGGCCTGCCCAATAGGTGAAGAGCCTGGATATACCCAAGCCCGTTATAAAGCCCGTAATAGAGCCCACTAACACATCGAAGGGATAGTGTTTGCCCACATAGACCTGTGCATAACAGATGAGGGCGGCCCAAACCCATAGCCAGGACCATTTTTTATTATTCATCTTTTTAATAGAAAAATACCAGAAGGCAGCCAATCCGAAATGGTTGGCGGCATGATTGGAAGGCATGGAATACAGGCCGCCGCAATCCACCAGACCCCGTATGATGGAAGACAATTCAGGATCATAACAAGGACGAAGGCGACCGAAGAGAGGTTTGAGTATCTGAGCGGTAAGGCTGTCTGTGATGGCAACGGTCAGCACGCTCAATAAGATAAAGGACCAGGCGCGGCTCTTCCCCTTCCGGATGGCATAATATAACATGAAGATATAAAGGGGTATCCAGGTATAGGGATCCCGCAATACGGGCATCACTTTGTCCATGATGGAATGGTCGGAATCGTGCTGGACGAGTACGAATAAGACCTTGTCAAGATGATCCAACCATTTAAGCAATGACATATCTCGCGGTTTGTTGTCGTTAAAACTATACTCTTTATTTTATGAGAAGGTTGCCATAAGATTATGATTTAGTTAAAAAACAGATAGAGGATAATGTTAATTTAATGCTGAGGTAAACATGCGGTCATATCTCCTGGATAACTTTGACAAACCCATTAAAATGAAATTCCTCCTGGTATTGACCTCAGCCTTGCTCTCACTGGCGGGAGCTTTCGGCCAGAGCCCTGCGACGTCTCAACCTCCTCAAAAAACGCGCCATCTGTTTATCATTACCATCGATGGATTCAGGTGGCAAGAGGTGTTCACGGGGGCTGATCCTTCGCTGGTCGCCAATGAGAACTATGTAAAGGACACGGCGCTGACGCGGCAGCTTTACTGGGATTCCACTCCTGCCTTGCGCAGACGCCGGCTGATGCCTTTTTTCTGGAATACCATTGCGGAGAGGGGGCAGTTATATGGCAATCGTCATTTTGACAATAAAGTGAATGTGAAGAATTTCCTAAAGATCTCTTACCCTGGCTATAATGAGATCTTTACGGGGCATACGGATGCGACTAGTCCCAACCTGCCCCTCAATAACAAGAACATCAATGTCCTGGAATATCTTAATTCCATCCCGCAGTACCATGGGAAAGTGGCTGTGTTCACTTCATGGAACGTTTTTCCCTATATCCTGAACAGGACCCGGAGCGGACTGCCCATTAACAGCGGTTATGAGCCGCTGAATGAAGAGAATGACACGACCGCCGGAATGATCGACAGTGTGCAGGAGTCAATGCCCAGATCAAAAACACGTTATGATCTTCTTACTTATCTCAGCGCCCGGGAATATATCGACCGGCATCATCCTTCCGTCTTATACCTTGGACTGGGCGAAACGGATGAATGCGCCCACGCAGCCAGGTATGACCTCTACCTTCAGCATGCCAACCACATAGACCAGATGATCGCCGAACTATGGTACGCCATTCAGACAGATCCTTTTTATAAAGACAGCACTACGTTGCTGATCACGACGGATCATGGGAGGGGGTGGAAGACCGGTAAATGGACCACTCATGGGTTCTGGGCGAATGGCTCGGCGCAGATCTGGGTGGCTATGATGGGGCCGGATATTCTTCCGGAAGGCGAGCTGAAAACCCGCGGCCAGGTATATCAGAAACAACTGGCGTCCACGATAGCTTTTTTGATGGGAGACCCTGCCGGGCAGGGCCATCCGCCGGGAAGGCCCATCCATTTCCCTTCCGTATCTTCCAGGGGAATGTTGTCGGCCAGGGTGCAGCCGGTCTCTCCGGTCGGGACAGCTTTGGCGCCAGTCGCTGACCCCCTGTCGGCCAGGGGTGGATCCGGCGCCGGGTATACGATCCCGGTCAGGCTGGAAAAATGATAGGGGCTAAACGGTTGAATAACTGTAAATTTGCCCAAATTTTTCTGCATGGCGTTCAATTCATTCATTCAACTCTTCACGCCCAAGGACCGGGTATTCTATTCCTTATTCGAGGAAGTGGCCGATGGGGTAGCGAAAATGGGTAAGCTGATGAAAGAGGTGGTGGGAGAGCCCGATTTTGACAAAAGAGCCGCTGTTATTTCCCAGGTGGAGGATCAGGAGCATGTCAATGATGATCTTACTCACCGGATATTCACGGAATTAGGCAGGAATTTCATCACTCCATTCGACCGGGAGGACATTCATTACCTGGCCAGTTCCCTGGATGATATCTGCGATTATATCTACGCTACGACCAAAAAGATCAATTTCTACAAGGTCAACCCCAATGATAGCGGTATTCAGAAGATGGCTGATCTGATCGAACAGGGCGCCGCCCAGATCCAGATCGCGGTAAAAGAGCTGCGTAACATGCGGGACATGCGCAAGATCACGGATGCGCTGGTAAAGGTCAATAGTATTGAAAATCAGGCCGACGATATATTCGACCTCAGCATCGAGCGCCTGTTCGAAACGGAGCCGGATGCCAAGGAAGTGATCAAGAAAAGAGAGATCTACCAGGTCATGGAGATCGTTACGGACAAGTGCGAAGACGCCGCAAACGTCATAGAGTCCATTATTATTAAATACGCGTGAGAAAAATAGCTGCAAGCTAAAATCAACTCTATGAGTTTTTTGGTAATTATTATCGTTCTGGCCCTAGTATTCGATTATATCAATGGATTCCACGATGCAGCCAATTCTATCGCGACCATTGTCTCTACCAAGGTCTTAACGCCCTTTCAGGCGGTCTTATGGGCGGCGGTATTCAATTTTGCCGCCTTTTTCATATCCCGTTATATCATTGGTGAGTTCAAGATCGGCAATACCATCGCCAGTTCGGTGAATAAGGATTTCATCAACCTGGAAGTCATTTTCTCCGGCCTTATTGCTGCTATCTGCTGGAATCTGCTCACCTGGTGGTTTGGCATTCCCTCCAGCTCTTCCCATACTTTACTGGGAGGATTTATGGGCGCCGCGCTGGCGCATGCCGGGGCACTGAGCAGACATGGGGTGGCTGTTATCAATTATGCCAAAGTGGTCCCTACTTTCCTGTTTATCTTTCTGGCTCCCCTGGTCGGTATGGTGATCGGTTTTTTTATTTCCATTCTCATTATTAATATCTGCCGCCGGGCGAATCCCTACCGGGCGGACAACTGGTTCCGCCGGCTGCAGTTAGTGTCTTCCGCTCTGCTGAGCCTTGGGCATGGGGGGAATGATGCCCAGAAGGTAATGGGCATCATTGGAGCGGCCATGATCTGGTATGAAAAATCCAAAGGGCATGAATTATCCTTTAAACAATTCATCGATGCCAATATGTGGGTGCCGGTAGCCAGCTTTACGGCAATAGCGCTGGGAACCATGAGCGGGGGTTGGAAGATCGTAAAGACCATGGGTACCCGGATCACGAAAGTCACTCCCCTGGAAGGGGTGAGTGCGGAGACGGCAGGCGCCTTGACCTTATTCCTTTCCGAAAAACTGGGGATCCCTGTCAGCACTACGCATACTATCACCGGCTCGATCATTGGCGTAGGGGCTACCAAACGCTTGTCGGCTGTCCGTTGGGGGGTTACCATCAACCTGCTCTGGGCCTGGATACTGACTATTCCTGTCAGCGCCCTGCTGGCCGCCATCGTTTATTTTATCGTCAGCCTTATCCGGTAAAAATGGGTGGATAGCATATCTTTACTATTTTAGGGAGGATTTTAACCAATTAAATGTACTATGAAGGGAATTATTCTGGCCGGAGGCTCCGGCACTCGTCTTCATCCGATCACCTATGCCATCAGTAAGCAGATCATGCCTGTCTATGATAAACCAATGATCTATTATCCTCTGTCGACGCTGATGCTGGCGGGCATTCATGAAATATTGATCATCTCTACACCCCATGATCTCCCCCTGTTCAAAAAGTTATTCGGGGATGGCTCTCAGCTGGGGCTGCAGTTCTCTTATGCCGAACAGCCGCTGCCCAATGGTTTGGCGCAGGCTTTTGTAATAGGGGCGGAATTTATTGGAAAGGACCCGGTAGCCCTTGTGCTGGGGGATAATATATTTTATGGCGCCGGGCTGGGCAAACAGCTGGAAAAGAATAACAATCCGGAGGGGGGTATCGTGTATGCTTACCAGGTCAGCGACCCCGAGCGCTATGGGGTTGTTGAATTCGACGGGAACATGAAAGCCATTTCCATCGAGGAAAAGCCTTCCACTCCCAAAAGCAATTATGCGGTACCAGGCCTGTATTTTTATGACAATGAAGTGGTGAGCATCTCGAAGAACCTGAAGCCTTCGCCCAGGGGAGAGTATGAGATTACGGACGTGAACAGGGAGTATCTTAAAAGGGGAAAGCTGAAAGTATCTATCCTGGACCGTGGCACGGCCTGGCTGGATACGGGCACTTTCGACTCGCTGATGCAGGCTTCCCAGTTCGTACAGGTCATCGAACAAAGACAGGGAATCAAGATTGCCTGTATCGAAGAAATAGCCTATCGGAAAGGTTTTATCGACAGGAAGCAAGTGGAGAAGATGGCTCAGCCCCTGCTGAAAAGCGGGTATGGGCAATACCTGATCAAGCTTATCAATACGCATTAGACCCATTACCAATAAATACCATTAACCCAACTTAACAAATTTTATCTACAACCAGCGACTATGCAAAAAATCCTTGTTACCGGTGGATGTGGCTACATAGGTTCACACACGATAGTAGACCTCATTTCGAATGGATTCGAAGTTATATGTGTTGACAATAATGTCCGCTCCTCCCCGAGGATATTGGAGGGTGCGGAAAAGATCACCGGCAAAAAAATAAAAAATTACAAAGTAGATCTTTGTAATTATGATGATACGTTCGCTATTTTCCAGGAGAATGAGAACATTGCAGGCATCATTCATTTTGCCGCTTACAAGGCGGTGGGGGAATCCGTCGAGCAGCCCCTGATGTATTTCGAGAACAACCTGCTGTCCCTGATCAACCTGTTGAAGTGCGTGCAGGAATTTGAGATCCCTTATTTTGTATTTTCCTCTTCCTGTACGGTATATGGCAACCCGGATGAGATCCCTGTAACGGAGCTGACCCCTCCCAAACCTGCCGAATCCCCTTATGGATATACCAAACAGATGGGAGAGCAGATCATCAATGAGTTTTCAAAAGCGGCCACCCATACCAAATGCATTTTGCTGCGTTATTTCAACCCGGTGGGAGCCCATCCCAGCATTCTCATCGGGGAGATGCCCATTGGGCGTCCGGCCAACCTCGTGCCTGCCATTACCCAAACAGCCATCGGCAAGCTGCCGCTCCTCACGGTGTACGGGGATGATTATCCTACCCGGGACGGATCCTGTATCCGGGACTTCATTCATGTCTGCGACATCGCACATGCCCATACCTTAGGGCTGCAATACATGCTGAATAAGAAGATCACCAAAAAATGCGAGGTATATAACCTGGGTACGGGCAATGGAGTAACCGTGCTGGAAGCGATAAAAGCTTTTGAAAAGGTAAGTTCCGTCAAGCTGAACTACCAGATCGGTCCCCGCCGGCCGGGTGATGTGGTAGCTATTTACGCCAATAATGACCTTGCCAGGAAGCAACTGGGATGGCAGCTACAGTACAACCTGGAGGATATGCTCTCTACGGCCTGGAAATGGGAGCAAAAGCTAAAGACAGACGAGAAATTCTATAATGGAAAATTCTCGGAACTGAACTAAGAAATTCTTTACTTTGCATCACTAAAATTGGGGATCCAGCGTCCCTGAAATCTATTTTTATTCATTCTAATCCTTGATTCATGTTAAACGAGATACAAGTAACTGGCCAGAAGGACACCCGTAGCGGTTTTGGAGATGGAATTGCAGAAGCAGCCCGGAAAAATCCCAATATTGTTGCCCTGACGGCGGACCTGTTAGGCTCCATGAAACTGAATCAATTCATTAAGGAATTCCCCGACCGGTTCGTACAATGCGGTATTGCGGAAGCCAACATGATCGGCATTGCCGCAGGGCTGACCATCGGAGGCAAAATTCCTTATACGACTACTTTTGCCAACTTTTCCACCGGGAGGGTCTATGACCAGATCCGGCAGTCTGTAGCTTATTCGGGAAAAAATGTAAAAATATGCGCTTCGCACGCAGGGGTCACCCTGGGTGAAGATGGGGCTACCCACCAGATCCTGGAAGATATCGGCCTGATGAAGATGCTGCCCGGGATGACCGTGATTGTTCCCTGCGACTATGCCCAGACCAAGGCTGCCACCATCGCCATTGCCGATTATGCAGGGCCGGTCTACCTCCGTTTTGGCCGTCCGGTATGGCCCATCTTTACGGAGAACCTCAAATTCGAGCTGGGGAAGGCCCAGGTTTTTGCTGAGGGAACGGATGTCTCTATTTTCGCCTGCGGTCACCTGGTTTGGAAGGCCATCGAAGCCGGAAAGATCCTGCAGGAGAAAGGCATTTCGGTAGAAATCATCAACATTCATACGATCAAACCCCTGGATACGGCTGCGATCATTGCCTCTATACAAAAGACCCGTTGCGCAGTTACGGCCGAAGAACATAATATCATAGGCGGGCTGGGTGACGCCGTCGCTCAGACAGCCGCCAAAAATTTCCCCATTCCCATCGAATATGTAGGTACCAACGATACTTTTGGCGAGAGCGGCACTCCTACCGATCTCTTAAAGAAGTATGGATTGGATACCCCCAATATTGTAGCCGCTGCTGAAAAGGCTATAGCCCGAAAAAATAAGTAATATTGAGTTTTAAAAATCGCTAACCTTATGGGTGTGAATATCCATGATGCAGAATTGTTAATTCAATTCAGGGACCCTGGCACCAAGGAGAAGGCTTTTACTGCTATTGTTAAAAAATATCAGGAGAAATTGTATTGGCATGTGCGTCGCATGGTCGTAGAGCATGAGGACGCCAATGATGTATTACAGAATGTATTTATACGTGTGTGGAATGGACTGGAGAATTTCCGGGAGGATTCCCAACTATATACCTGGCTTTACCGGGTTGCCACCAATGAATGCCTCAGCTTCCTCGAACAACAAAAAAAGAAGTCAACCCTACCTCTTAACGAAATGGAATCCGGCCTTAGCAATAAGATACAGGCCGACAAACATTTCGACCCCAATAAGCTGGAGTGGAAGCTCCAGCTGGCCATGCAGCAACTTCCTGAAAAGCAAAGAATTGTGTTCAATTTACGATATTATGATGAAATGCCTTATGAGGAAATGAGCCGGGTGCTCGAGACCTCGGAAGGAGCTTTAAAAGCGTCCTATCATCATGCCGTCAAAAAAATAGAGGATTATATCCTCAATCATTAAACTTTGGAGAGCAAAAAGGGTCTGAAAGAAGGTAAATGGAAGGCAAGGAAAACATATCAGCAGAGTTAAGGCTGATCAGCGAATTTATCGCTGATATCGGGCGTGAAACTCCGTATGAGTTGCCGGACGGGTACTTTGAGTCCCTTCCCGGCAAGGTGCTGGATCGAATCCGGACCGCCGGGCTTGTTTATTCAGTCCCGGAGGGCTATTTCGAAGGATTTGCCGATAAGCTGATGAGCCGGATAAAAGCTCCCCGGGCAGAAGTCCTTCCGGGGGAAGCAGCAGGAGCTCCGGGCCAGGACCTCCCAGCCCTGGAGGCAACCGGGCTCAACGCCCGGGAGGAATTAGCTCAACTATCCCCTTTATTGAGCCAGATCGACAAAAAGATGCCTTTCCAGGTGCCTCCCACCTATTTTGACGCTTTTGCCGCTACTTTACCGTTGGAAGATGCCGGGGCGGAGAGTTGGTCTCCCCTGTTGACGGGTCTTAAAAATAAAACGGTCTACCAGGCCCCTGAAGGCTATTTTGCCCAATTACCGGATAGTATCCTGGAGAAAGTGAAGCGTAAGGCACAAGATAAGGCTGCGGGGAAACAAGCAGCTTCTGCGAAGATATTTTCCCTAAGCCGGAGGAATTGGTGGAAATATTCAGCCGCCGCCGCTTTAACGGGTCTGATCCTCACCGGAGGATGGCTGTGGACGCATACTTCGGTGAAAACGGCAACGGGCGGCCTTGATATTACCAAGTCCCTGCCCACGGTAAGTGACCAGGACATCGAAAATTATCTTGATACCAATAATATTACCAATAATGTCCCTTTTCCCGATGAGCTTGCCAACAGCACCGCCTCGCTGGATCTTTCGGACAATGATGTAAAAAGTTTTTTAGGGGAAGTACCCGATGGGGAGCTGAGACAGTATATAGACGAGCATGGGGATGAAAAGGATGTCGTTACGAATTAGTTAATCATCATGAAAAGAATATTACCCGTATTGATCCCTTTAGCTTTGACGCTCCTGCTGGGCCTGCCGGGCTTGTCCCAGCCTCCTATGCAGCAGCAAAGAAAGGGCGGCGCCCTGGAAGCTATGAAGATCGCTTTTATTACCAAGCGGCTGGACCTCTCCCCGGAAGATGCAGAAAAATTCTGGCCTATTTATTACAAGTATGCCGCAGAGGTAAGGCAGGCCTATTTTGCATACAGAGATGATAAAGATGAGATCAAACTGGACGAATCCCTTCTTAACATACGAAAGAAATATAATCCCGAATTTACCAGAGCCCTGTCCTCTCCGGCCAGGGTCAATGATTTCTTCCGGGCCGAAAAAGACTTCGGCGCCTTCGTCCAGAAGGAAATGCAACGGAGGCAAATGCAGCGAAGACCTTACGGTGGCGGACAATAGACCCCAAGATTTTGCTTATTGACCGATTAAATTTTACTGGCAGGTAGGCAATTAACGATATTTGAACCTGGTGTTTTTCATAGGTTAGCAACGGCCGGCTCTTTCCAGGGCAGGCCTTTTTTCTTTAATCTCATTTTAATGTCATACAGCCCGAAAAGTCGATAGAGCCTGGCTTTGCGGGAATCTCACCGGGTCTCGAAAGTGGGTGTTTTTACATCGTGATAGAAGAGAAAGATCCAGTTTTCCTGTTGCCCTTTCTGCCACCACTCCTGTCTGTATTCCATCGCCCGCTTGCCATCATAATCATATTTTGCTACGAAGCGGCTTTTCATCTGCTGTAATTGCGGGGCGACATCTCCGCCAAAGAAAACCTTCTCTCCGCCGTCTACGATCCAGAATACCTGGTGATAGGGACAGTGGGCGCCTGTCACTTCATATCTGATATAACCATCGATGACACCGTTGCCGTCCAGCCATACCACCCGCGATGAATCCTGCAAACAAGTCAGCTCTTCTGTAATATAGGAGGTTGGACCTTTTTCAAAAGCGTAGTCCAGCTCTTTGCGCTGCACGTAATAGTGCGCATTGGGGAAAGCCAGCTCCCGGTTGCCGGAGGGAGGATTTACGCTGCTGATACCGCCGGCATGATCTTTATGAAGATGGCTCATTAGCACCTTAGTCACGTTGGACGGGTCGATGCCTGCCGCCAGGAGGTTCTGATGGATCTGCAATACACCCTGTTTTTCGAAGCCCAGGCCGGTATCCAGCACTAAGATATCGTCCGGGGTCACGACGGCAAAAGGCTGTACTTCCACCAGCAGGCTTCCCCTGGCTCGTTCCTGCAGGTCGTCTTTTTCGGTGTCGAAGGGTACGAATAATTTGGTTTTATCGATGGTGAAGGCGCCTTCGGACAATGGGATGATCTTCATGCGGTAAAGTTAAGGATTACCGCAGCACCATTTGCCGGTCCGCATCCAAACGGATCATAATGAATAACATGATACTGAAGGTCAAAAGGGACGTTCCGCCATAGCTGACAAAAGGCAGGGGGATGCCGATCACAGGCGCCAGCCCAATGGTCATACACACATTGATGACAATATGGAAGAAAAGTACGCTGGCTACTCCATACGCATAACATCGGCTGAATACACTTCGTTGTCGTTCGGCCACTGTCACGATGCGCATGAGCAGCAGGATATAGATCCCCAAAAATACAATGCTGCCTATAAAGCCAAACCCTTCCCCGATCGTACAGAAGATGAAGTCGGTTTTTTGTTCCGGCACAAAATCATAACGGGTCTGGGTTCCTTTCAACAGACCTTTCCCGATGAAGCCTCCGCTGCCAATAGCGATCTTACTTTGTTTTACATTATAGTTATTATCTTTCTTTTTACTGGTCTTCTGTTCACTTTCCAGGGCGGCTTCCGTAGCCTGGTCTTTGGGAACATAGTCCTTACCGATAGCGTCATAGATACGCTTCACCTGGTAGGGTTGAAAGATATGATCGAAGGCAAAGGGCACAACAAAACGCTGGACGCCTACGCAAACGAACCAGATGCCCACGATCAAAAAAAGAATGGACCGGCTCCGTTTGATCTGTCTTCGGAGGATATAGATGGCCAGCAGGGCTACTGCCGTAAGGATAATGGCCAGGGTATTGGGCTCCAGCAATAAAGTCGCCACCACCAGGACGGCAAAAGAAAAGCCAATGACCAGGACCGAGGGGGGCAGCCCTTCCCGGAACATGACGAGGAAAAAGGAGAAATAAACCAGGGAGAGGCCGGTCTCTTTCTGCATGATGCTTAACATGGCCGGCACCAGGGCAATGATGGCCGCAATGAGGTGAGAACGGGGACGGGTGAAATTGGTCTCTACCCGGGATAAATACTTCGCCAGCGCCAGGTTGACAAAGATCTTGCAAAGATCAGCTGGCTGCAGCTGGAAGGCTGACCCAAATCGTATGATGGACTCCGTTCCCTTCACCCGGGAGTGGAAGGGGAAGACCAGCAAGAGCAGGAAAATGCCAAAGGCATAACCCAGGTTGGCGGTAGCGGTAAAAAATTTACTATCGGTCAGCAGGATAAAAGTGCCTACGATGCCTGCGATGATAAAAAAGAGGAGCTGGCGGCTATAGTCCGTTTTCAGGGAGATAAAGCCCTGTACGATATTATCCCCGTCATGATAGGAAGCTGCAAAAATGCTGGTAACGCCGATGGCGCATAGGGTAAACCAGATCCATACCAGGGACCAGTCAACACCTTTTGATATTGTAGCGTTTCTTGAGTTCATATTATATAGGGGTCGAATCTTTTTTGGGAGGGATATCCGTATGGGCCGGCGATGCAGGCTTTGGCGAATCGGTGGCGGTCGAATCTTTTTTCCGGGCCGGCGACTTTTGTACTCCCGTCGTCCGGGTAGAATCTTTTACCCGGGTGGAATCCGGCTTCTGCAGGGCTGCCGGGGGCGCCTTCGGTTTCTCCAGCCAGGGAAGTTTGATCACCTGCATTTTTTTGATATTCTTATACAGCGGGCTGCCGGAGTTCTCAGAGGTATCCATCATCATAGCCCTGAAGGAAGGTGTCTGATATTTCAGCCACCGGCTGCTGTCTTTACTCTGTTTGGCCCAATTAGCGGCCCGGGTGCTGTCGTCCCTGAACTGAAGGTGTACCAGGTAGCCGGGCATCAGGTTTAAATTGGCGATCCTGTTCACTTCCTGGATCCGTTCGGTCCTCAGCGTATCATTGAGGTATTTTTCCACTAATAAAGAGGCTATCGGTGCCGCCTGGGTTCCTCCGTAACCGCCATTTTCCACGATGACGGCCACGACGATCTTCGGATTTTCCCGGGGGGCGAAACAAACGAAAAGGGAGTTGTTTTTCAGCTTCAGCAGGCGGCCATTGATAACCCGTTTGTTTTCGGCGGTTCCCGTCTTGGAGCACATATTGATCCCGGGAATTCGGGCAGGGCGGCCCGTTCCGATCTCGGTCACGTCCTGCATACCGCTGTGCACCACTTCATAATCCTCCTCGGAGATATGGGTGACGGCATTATGCCGTTGTTGAAAGCGGTGCAGCAGGGTATCTTCATCCCGGCTGCCTTCGATGCTCTGGATGAAATGCGGGGTATAATAATACCCCTTATTGGCCACGATAGCGATGGCATTGGCCAGTTGAATAGGGGTTACCGCCAGTTTATCCTGACCGATACCCATGGTGACCATGGTACAGGAGTTCCAGGAGCGATTGTACTCCTTATCATAGCTGGCGGTATCGGGTACATTTCCACCATCTTCGCTGGGAAGGTCGATCCCCACACGATGGCCCAGGCCGAAAGCGTTGACGTATTCTTTCCATTTCATCAGACCGGTGCGGACGCTGTGGAATTCGGGATTGTCCAGCTCCTGGCGGAAGGTGTTATAAAAAAAGGAGTTGCAGGAGTGGGCAATGGCAAGCCGAAGGTTGTTGGCATGTCCGGGTATTTTCTCATCACATTTATACACCCTGTTGCAGCCATAGTAAAAACCCAGGCACTGGATACCACTGGCGGGGGTGATCACCCCTTCATCCAACCCGATCAGGGCCCCTACAGGTTTGTAGGTGGAGCCGGGGGCGTACTGTCCTTTAATGGCCCTGTTGAGCAGAGGGCCGGACACGTCCAGGGCGAGCTTGGCATAGTTAGCCTGTTTGTCCGGGCCTGTCAGCGAGTTTGGGTCGAAAGTAGGGCCGGAAGCCATGGCGAGGATCCCCCCGGTAGAAGGCTCGAGAGCGACGATGGCGCCAGTTTTCCCTGTCAACAATTTTTCCGCCAGCTGCTGTAATTCGATGTCCATATAGGTATGGAGGTTCTTTCCCGCAATGGCCGGGGTATCCAGGGTCTTATCCTGATAATGTCCTACCAGCCTGTTCTTATTATCCTTGAGCCAGAATTCGATACCCCGCTGGCCCATCAGCTCTTTTTCATAGTATTGTTCCAGGCCGCTGCGGCCCACATAGTCACCCAGCTGATAATAATTATTGGATCTTTTCAGGATGCCGGAATCTACTTCCCCTACGTAACCCATGATATGGGCGGCTGCGTTGAAAGGATAGACCCGGATAGGGCGTTCCTGCAGGTTAAAGCCGGGGAATTTCCAGATATTTTCTTCCAGGCGGGCATACATGTCGGGGGGCAACAGATCTTCGAAGATGGAAGGGCGAAAGGGCCCATTTTTATACTTTGCGTCCAGGATCCTGCTGCGAAACTCCGCCGTATCGATGCCCAGCAACTGGCAGAAATAGGTTGTATCGATCGTTTTTACCTGGGAGGGGGTGACCATCAGGTCATAGAGGATGGTGTTATTGAGGATGGCCCTTCCTTTTCGGTCATAGATGATACCACGGGTAGGGTAAATACTCTTCCTGAAAAGGGCGTTCTCCTGTGCCTGTTTCTTATATTTTGCGGAAATGATCTGCAGATGAAATAGCTGTGCTGCAATGACCAGGAACATGCCCGCAAAAATGAGGCGTATGATATTGCTACGGGATTGATTAAATACAGACATAAAAGGTACTACCTACAATTTACGAAGTACGGATAATTAACGTGGAAAGAATAATTTTATTTAGATAGTATTCGTCCTGAATTTTTGTTTGCGGTAGAACAATAATTCGGTTAATAAAATGAGTAATAAGCTGACAGCTGTCGAGGCGATGACTTTTCCCAGGAAGTACATAAAGGAGCCAAAATTCATCCATTCCAACAATACGAGCCAGGTATGATGAAGTAACGTCAAAACGAGGACATAGGTAGCATAAGGAGCCCATCCCATACTAACAATGGAAGGGGAAATATAGTTCTTATCGGCGCCTTCCTGCGATATAAGCAGACCGATGACAAAAGGCCGGACATAAGCGATGAGCGTGCAGGCGGCAGCGTGTAAGCCGGGAGTTTTGCTGAAATAGTCCAGGCTTAGTCCAAAAATGAAGCCGATCAGGGTCAAAGAGGCCCTTGACAAATTGAAAGGAAGCCATAAAATGAACAGGAAATAAAGGTAAGGGGTGATAAACCGGTGCAGGGGAGGCATTTTAAAAAGGATAAATACCTGTACCAGGATGAACAGGATGAACCGTATCGTATTTTTCAGCAATTCACTCATTGGACTTTTTTACGGGTAGAGTCTTCTAGTCGCTTTTGCTCCTCATATTGCATATTATCAATTACATATACATATTCAATAGTAAAGAAGTTCGTAGCGGGCCTTATTTTCAGGGTATAGAAATTCGAAGTATTGTCGGGTACGATGTCATATACGGTGCCGACCATCAGGTTGGCCGGGAAAAGAGAAGAGATCTGACTGGTCAGGACCGTATCTCCCTTAGCCACTTTGGCGCTTTTGGGAATATCCTTCAGGGTGACGAAGAGGGGGCTTAGTCCATCCCACTCTATAGCGCCTCTTTCCCCGCCATTTTTCAGTTTGACCACCGCCTTATAGTTGCGGTGCAGGAGGCTCATTACCGTTGCGAAGTTCTCACTTACGTTCACCACGGTGCCTACGATGCCCTGTGGACCCGTGACGCCCATATTAGGCCGGATACCCTGGGCAAATCCCCGGTGAATGGTGAGGTAATTGGTCTGGGAAGCGGTGGTGCTGTTGACCACTTTTGCCTCCATAATATTGTACTTCAGGATGGATTTGCCGGAGTCGACCTTGACGGTGTCATGGATCAATCTTCGGATGGAATCCGGGGCTTCGAAGTTCTCCTTTAGCTGCTGGCGGAGGCGGAGGTTCTCCCGGACCAGGGATTCATTGGTCTTTTTCAGCTGGAAGTAGTACTCTATGCCATTGTATTTTTCATTGATCCTGCCAGTGATCTCGGTGCTGACGTTCATAAAGGCAGCTTCGTGAAACTTGTTATAGCGAAAGAGGAAGGACAGGGCTATTATCTGCAACACCAGGAAGAAGAGGAAGTTAAAATGCCTTCTGATGAAGAGAAAAACGTTACGCACCGGTTTGGAATTTTATATGTTGGATTTTAACGCTTAGGACATGGGTGCTCTATCTCATAACGAACGGATACCTGTCATAGTTCTTCAGGGCGATGCCGGTTCCCCGAACTACGCTCTTTAAAGGGTCATCGGCAATATGGACGGGTAATTTGATCTTTTGGCTAAGCCTTTTGTCCAGTCCCCGGAGCAGGGCGCCTCCTCCGGTGAGATATAACCCACGGCGATAAATATCCCCTGCCAGCTCCGGAGGGGTGGTTTCCAGGGCTTTCAGGATAGCTTCTTCGATCTTAAAAATGCTTTTGTCGAGGGCTTCGGCGATTTCCTGGTAGCTTACCATGATCTGTTTGGGAATCCCTGTTACCAGGTCACGTCCATTGACGGGGATGTCATCGGGTGGATTGTCCAGGTCTTTGAGGGCAGCGCCGATCTGTATCTTTATTTGTTCGGCTGTTCTTTCTCCGATCAGTAAGCTATGATAACGGCGCAGGGCCTCCATGATATCAGCGGTGAATTCATCCCCTGCGATGCGGATCGACTGATCGCAGACGATACCGGCCAGGGCGATGACGGTGATACCTGTCGTACCGCCTCCGATATCGATGATCATGTTACCGACGGGCTCTTCCACGTCGATGCCGATCCCCAGGGCGGCCGCCATAGGTTCATGGATCAGGTATACTTCTTTGGCGCCCGCCTGTTCGGCACTGTCCCGTACAGCTCTTTTTTCCACTTCGGTGATGCTGGAAGGTATGCAGATCATCATTCTCCAACTGGGAGGGAAAAGCGGCTTTTTGGGGTAGATCATCTTGATCATCTCCCGGATCATCAGTTCGGCAGCATTGAAGTCGGCGATAACGCCATCTTTGAGAGGGCGCACCGTGCGGATGCTTTCGTGCGTCTTTTCATGCATCATCAGGGCGCGTTTGCCTACTGCCAGCACGGTTTTAGGGTTATTACGATCGAGGGCTACGATACTCGGTTCATTCACCACTATTTCGTCGTTATGTATGATTAGGGTATTGGCGGTACCCAGGTCCATGGCTATTTCTTGCGTAAGGAAATTGAATAATCCCATTTTATATAAAGGTCAGATTTTTGAACTATCGATACACCGGGTCTGGTTTATTCCGAAATTTAACCCATCCCCGGTCTACCTTTAATGATGGGCCTCTCGGCCAGCGAACCACCGGTTCGCTTAGTGCCAGCAAAATTGAAGGAAATAATTTGAATTAACAAGGTGAAACCCTTGATTTGACGGATTATTTTCCACAAAACTTTAACTGCCAAATTTTTTTTTGCGCCCGCGGCTCTCCTGCAAAAACTTTTTTTTATGAGAACGACAAAATGACTCTCTCTCGTATGTGTCGCACAGCTATTAATCTAATGATGGCTTTCAGCCATCGTGTCTGTGGCCCGATTAATGGGCTTTCAGCCTGCAGACCCGTGGTCCGCAAAGCCTAATAGTCTTTCCATTTCCGGGCTCAGTTTGGGCAGCCTTCTTCGTTCGATGAGGAAACTGGTGAGTCCTGCGACCTCTTTGAAGAGGTGGTGCCTGTCCAGGGCGGAGCTCAGGTAATCCTTGCCGGTACTGCCTCCTGTGCCGATGCGGGTGCCGATCATACGATGCACCATGCTCATGTGCCTGTATCGCCAGGTGCTGAGTTGCTCGTCGATCTCCAGCAACTGATTGAGCACCTGGAAGGGTAGTTGCAGAACGGGGTAGCCCCGGTATAACATAATGAACAGGGCAGCCCGGCAGGCAGCGGGGGAGAGGGAGCGGGCGGGTAGGGGAGCGGCCGGTGAGCGGCCGGCGTCGAAAAAGATGGAATCGAACAATTCCAGGTTTTTCTTCTCAGCATCGGCTAAACTTTGCTGGTAGCGAAGCCGGTAGTCCGACCAGAACAGCTCTCCTTCGGAGGCGGGTGTTGTGCCGGCTGTCAGGGTAAAAAAGGGCATTCGTTCCAGCCAGCTATTCACCAATTGGAGCAGGGAAAGATCTTCCTCCGCCGCCTTTATGATTTCGATCTCCGGTTGCCTCAATTGCGACACATAGTATTGCTGGCCGAAACGATGCTGATATTTCAGACCCAGTCTCGCTTCCAGCAGCTTGAATTGCCAGCTTTGAAAGCCTGAAGCCGGGCGCAGCTTGTCCCGGAAGTCCAGAAAGTCCATCGGAGTCATGGTCTCCATGATATCGATCTGGTGGACCAGCACTTTCAGGATGGTCGAACACCGGGAAAGACGGTGAACGACGGTCTGCAGTTCCGGGGAATTATCGTTCAACGCAGGTTGCTGCATGATACCGATGACAGAGTTCGTCTCAAACAACAGTTGTTTAAACCAGAGTTCATAGGCCTGGTGGATGACGATGAACAGCATTTCGTCATGGGCCGGCTCCCCCAGCCTGTCACTCTCCGGGTGTTGTGCATCCAGTATTTTTTCCAATTGCAGGTAGTCGCCGTAGTGGACCATAGTACTCATTTGGGTGGTTACCGATCTTCTTAAAGGAACTCATAGCCGATATCGCGCCGGTAATAGATCCCCTCGAAGTTAATTTTTTCCAGCACATCTCTTGATTTGTCAACCGCTTCGTATACCGTCTCTGCAAAAGAGGTGACACATAAGACCCGGCCCCCGCTGGTGACAATCTCCTCCTTTTGCAACCGGGTGCCGGCATGGAAGACCAGGCTGTCTTCCGGCCAGACGGTATCCAGCCCGGTGATGGGCAATCCTTTCTCATAGCTGCCGGGATAACCGCCGCTCACAGCCACGATGGTACAGGCAATGCGCTCGTCTTTTTCGATGGATACCTTGTCCAGCCGCTGTTCAGCCGTTGCCCGGAACAATTCAACCAGGTCATTCTTCAGCCTGGGCATCACAACTTCTGTCTCCGGGTCGCCCATCCGGCAATTGTATTCGATCACAAAGGGGTCCTCTCCCACTTTTATCACCCCGATAAAGATAAATCCCCTGTATTCGATATTCTCTTTGGAAAGCCCCTCCACGGTGGGTTTAATGATCCGTTCCGTTATTTTGCCCATAAAGGCCTCATCGGCAAAGGGCACGGGGCTTACAGCGCCCATGCCGCCGGTATTGGGTCCTTTGTCTCCTTCTCCTACTCTTTTGTAGTCTTTTGCTTCCGGCAGAATTACATAATGCTGGCCATCCGTCAATACAAAAACGGAGAGCTCGATGCCTGTCAGGAACTCCTCTACCACCACTTTGCTGCCCGCCTCTCCGAATTTGTTCCCCTGCAGCATCAGCTCAAATTCAGCCATTGCTTCTATATGGTTCTGGCAAATAACGACCCCTTTACCGGCCGCCAGTCCATCCGCCTTTAAGACGATGGGCAGGGAATGTTGCTGCAGATAAGCGATACCTTCTGCATAATTGCCGGCACTAAACTCCCGGTAAGCCGCCGTAGGAATATGATGGCGGTCCATGAACTTTTTGGAGAAAGCCTTGCTGCCTTCCAGTAATGCCCCCTTGGCGGAAGGTCCAATGACCGGGATTTCCCGCAAAGCCGGGTCAGCGGCAAAAAAGTCGACAATACCTTTGACAAGGGGCTCTTCAGGACCTACGACCACCATTCCGATCTTTTCTGAGAAGCAGAATTTTTTGAGCCCTTCGAAATCCGTGGAGGAAAGATCTACATTGGTCCCGCATTGTGCAGTACCTGCATTACCAGGAGCGATGAAAAGGCCCGAACAATGAGGACTCTGAATGAGCTTCCATGCCAGAGCATGTTCTCTGCCACCAGAGCCTAACAATAAAATATTCATGGGTGTATTTATTCGCGTTCTATCATCGGACCAAGGTCCGAGGGCCCGAAATTCGAATTTCGAACGCACATTCTGAAAAAGAATTTTTTAGACGGCAGGATAAAGAGGGTCCGCCAGGCGACGGAGGTACCGTTGGACGGTGCGAAGCGGATTTTGGCCGGGTATAATGTGGCGGTAAAAAATTGTATAAAAATAATTTTTTACCGCCAAACCATAATGTCTGTACTTTCGGCCTTTGGGCCTCAAGTACTAATTGGGCTGTGCCCAATTAGCGATTTATCTGTATTTTAGGTGCTAATTTTTAAAAAGCATGAGCCACCCTACCACCAGGTCCGGCAAACATCCGAAAGCCCTCTATGTACTCTTTTTAACAGAAATGTGGGAGCGATTTGCCTATTACCTGCTGGCGGGGATCCTGTTGTTATATCTGCTGGATGGGAAGGGAATGTCAAAAAGCTCCGCTGCAGACATTACCGGCACCTTTCTCGCCCTTATCTGGCTTCCTCTTTTCATCGGGGGAATGATCGCCGACCGTTACCTGGGTTATATCAAATCCATTTTTATCGGGGGCAGCCTGCTGGCGGCAGGTTACCTGGGGCTGATCCTGCCGGGGGATACGGCCATGTATATCTCCCTGGGGCTGATCATCGTCGGCAACGGGTTCTTCAAACCCAACATCAGCACCCTGCTGGGCAATATCTATAACAAAGAAGATCTCAAACCCCTAAAGGACAATGCCTATAATATCTTTTACATGGGCATCAACATAGGGGCGCTGATCTGCAATTTCGCGGCAGCCTATTTACGCAATAAGTATGGCTGGGGTTATGCTTTCGGGGCCGCGGGAATAGGCATGGTCATCGGCCTCATCGTTTTTGGGAGCAATCTGAAACATGTAAAGGTTGGAGATGTCCGGAAGGCGCCGCAGAAAGAGGACATGAATTTATCGCAGATCTTATTGTATGTCTTTGTTCCCGGTATGGCAGCCGCCCTGATCGGATACGTCCTGCCAGGCAAACTATTTCATACGACCATCATGGGAAGTCCCTCCAGTGACGCCTTTGTATTCGCCTGCGTGCCCGTGATCGCCTTTTTCATCTCCCTGTGGGTAAAAGCCCGGGGAGAGGATAAGAAAGGGATCGGCGCCTTGTTATTCATCTTTGCCATATCCGTTATTTTCTGGGCCATGTTCTATCAGCAATTCACAGCTTATACGCTTTGGGCCGAACAATATACGGATCGGACCATCTCTTCCCCTATCATGGAGAAAACAGCCGACCAATTGGGTTTGCTTCAAAAAGTGAATACCTCCCCCCGGGAGGTGAACCGGCTGGATTCCCGCCTGGTGCCCCTGCGGGACGATAGCGGCCATATTCAGAAGGTGATGGGTCCCGACCCTTATTTTTCCAACCTTCCCCGGGAGAAATGGCCCTTACCGGGCCAGGATCAGAAACTGGTCAATACGGAGTTATTTTCCTCCATCGGGCCTTTTTTCATAGTGACCCTGACCCCCCTCCTGGTTGGGCTATGGAGTTTTCTTCGCAGACGACGGAAGGAGCCAACGACCGCCGCCAAGTTTGGCATTGCCTTGTTCCTCTCAGGGCTGTCCTCACTGGTGATGCTGTTTGCCGTGCTGTCGGTTCCCTCCATCTATCAATATAAGGTCTCGCCCGGATGGATGTGGGGTACTTATTTCGTTGTCACTGCCGCAGAGATCTGTTGCAGCCCCATCGGGTTATCCCTGGTGTCCAAACTGGCGCCGCCCCGCCTTACGTCCCTGCTGATGGGCGGTTGGTTTCTCACGATGTCGCTGGGCAGTAAGATAGCGGGACTGATGACCAGCTCCTGGGATAAATTCCCGGATAAAAGGATCTACTTCCTGGTCTGGTTCTTTGCCGCCATCCTGGGAGGAGCGCTGATCTTTAGTAGGATCCGCCCGCTGAACGGAGTCTTACGGGCAAAAACAGGAGAGTAGTCAAGTACGATTTATCTAAGCCTAATAAACCAAAACCCACTTTTGTATGGCCGAGAAAAAATTCATCCCATTTGTAAGCCCGGAAACGCAAATGAAGGAGTTTACCTTCAAAGCATTGCTGATGGGCAGTATTTTCGGGATCCTCTTCGGAGCTTCCACGGTATACCTGGCCCTGAAAGCGGGGCTGACCGTATCGGCCTCGATCCCCATCGCGGTGCTGGCCATCACCCTGGGCAGGAAATTATTCAAAACGACCATTCTCGAAAATAACATCATCCAGACCACGGGCAGTGCCAGTGAGAGCATTGCTGCCGGGGTCGTATTTACGTTGCCGGGGTTTCTATTCCTTTCAACCGCCGATTCCGGCGGTTTTTTCAATTATGCCGTCATTTTTATCCTGGCCATTTTCGGGGGTATGCTGGGGACTCTCCTGATGATTCCTCTGCGACGGTCGCTGATCGTCAAGGAACATGAGACCCTTCCCTATCCCGAAGGGACAGCCTGCGCCTCCGTGCTGAAAGCCGGGGAAAAAGGGGGGGCGTTTGCCCGGACAGCATTCCAGGGGCTTGGTTTTGCCTTTGTATATGCAATATTGCAAAAGATGTTCAGGATTGTCGCCGAAACGCCGCTCTTCGATACGGTGAAATATAAGGGGTTGAACAAGATCTTCCCCTCCGCCCAGATATCCGCTGACATTACACCGGAATATATGGGCGTGGGTTATATCGTAGGTCCTAAGATCGCCGGGATCCTGGTGGCGGGCAGTGTGCTGAGCTGGCTGGTAATGCAGCCTTTGCTGGCTTCACTGGTCGACCCGGTGAATATCGCTCTGCAGCAGGTAAAGCTGGGCTTCCTGAAGGATGTGGGAACGGCGGGGGGATATGGCGGCTGGGACCCCATCAGTAAGACCTTTGCCGACCCGGCCTCTGCTATATACCGGGCTTATATCCGGCAGATCGGTGCGGGGGCGGTGGCTATGGGAGGCCTGATCACGTTGATAAAAACAATCCCTACTATTGTCTCCTCGTTTAAGGAAAGTATCGGCTCTGTACGGGAAAAGGGCCAGGGAGCCGTGCTGAGGACCGAACGTGACCTCAGTATCAAAGTGGTGGCCTTCGGCAGCCTGGCCCTGGTGGTGCTGATCGGCTTTCTGACCATCATCCCGGGCGACTCTTTTTTCAACCGCCTGCTGATCGGCTTGCTGATCCTTGTCTTCGGCGCCTTCTTTGTAACAGTCGCTTCCCGCATCGTGGGCATCATCGGCTCTTCCAATAGTCCTGTTTCCGGTATGACCATCGCTACGGTGATGGGCACCTGTCTCATATTCCTGGCAGTGGGCTGGGGAGGAAAAGTGTATGAACCGATGGCGCTGGTGGTCGGCGGCATGGTCTGCATTGCCGCCTCGAATGCAGGTGGCACTTCCCAGGACCTGAAGACAGGATACCTGGTAGGCGCTACACCCCGTTATCAGCAGCTGGCGCTGTTTATTGGTGTCATTGTATCTTCCATTGCCGTGGGGCTTACGATAAAAATACTGGACATCCCTAATTCCGAAATGGCAGCCAAGGGTATACAGCATGCCATCGGCAGTCAGTACAATGCTCCACAGGCTACTTTAATGGCTACCTTGATCAAGGGCATCCTCTCCAGGAACCTGGACTGGAATTTCGTACTGGCCGGGGCGGCCCTGGCCCTCGTGATGGAGTTATGCGGGGTAAGGGCCCTCAGCTTTGCTATCGGCGTATACCTGCCTATCTCCACTACACTGCCTATTTTCGTCGGTGGCGCTATCCGTGGCCTGACAGACAAGGTAAAGAAGAAAAGAGGAATTGCCGCCAAAGAAGGAGAAGAAGACCTGGAGAAAGGCAACCTGTTCGCCACGGGGCTGGTGGCGGGTGGCGCCCTGATGGGTGTCGTCTTCGCTTTCCTCAACATACCCGATAAGATCGTAGCCTTTTTAAAACAGTTGAACCTGGAAAAATCGCTGACGGGCGCCCTGAGTGAAAACGGTTATTATCTGCTGGGACTGGCTTTTTTTGCGGTAATGGGGATTGCGCTTTACCGGGCGGCGACGAAAGGGGACGATCCGGATCCGGCCGATGAAGTCGTCGGGTCCTAGGCTGGTTCCGGCAGGGAAGCCGAAAGCCTGCCGGTGCCATCAGTTCATTTTGAACGGCACGATCATTTCAAAAACAGGGATATTGACCTCGAAGCTTTTCTTGTTGTTGAGGTTTTCCATGGTGTAAGAGCCATACATTTTTCCCATCTCGGTGCGGAGATTGCAGCCGCTGACATATTGATATCTTTCGCCGGGGTTAAGGATGGGCTGCACTCCTACAACTCCCTCCCCTTCCACTTCCCGGGAGCTGCCGTTGCTGTCGAAGATGTGCCAGTGGCGGCGATGAAGCTTGACGGAAAAGTTATTATGATTTTCGATAGTAATGCGATAGGCAAACATATATTCACCGGATATGGGATTAGAATAATCCGGCTGGTAAAAGGTCTCGACGCTCACCTCCACTCCTTCTGAGATCTTGTTTGCCATCTAATCAAATTTTTCTAAAATTAATCAAAATCAGCAGCCATAAAAAGTAATGTTCACAATTTAATATCCTAATGCCAAATCTACCCTAATTTTGCCCGATCTTTTCAAAATACTATCACAGTATATACGTTTTGGTGCTTGAATTGGTTTTTTCACAAATACAAACTTTTTAATATATGAAGATCGCCGTTGCTAAGGGAGATGGGATAGGGCCTGAGATCATGGATGCCGTTCTCAACATATTCAACAAAGGACAGGTGCCCCTGGAATACGAGTTCGTGGACATGGGTAAATGGGTTTTCGATAAAGGATTTTCCAATGGCATGACGCCGGAGGCCAAACATACGATCGAGGAGCTGGGGGTCTTATTCAAGGGGCCGATGGAGACACCCAAGGGAAAGGGAGTGAAAAGCGTAAATGTCACTGCCCGGAAGACCTGGAATACCTATGCCAATAAAAGGGTATTCCAGACGTTGCATGGGGTAGACACGGTTTTCTCCAAGGCAGGTATTCCTATCGACATTACCATTGTGCGGGAGAATATTGAAGACACCTATGGCGGCATCGAACATATGCTGACCCAGGACGTGGCGCTGAGCCGTCGTTTCATCACCCGCCCGGGAAGTTTGCAGGTGATCAAATACGCCTTTGAGATGGCGAAGAAAAACGGCGCCCGGCGTATCACCTGCGGACATAAGGCTAATATCATGAAGCTCACGGATGGCCTCTTCCTCGAATGTTTCATGGAAGTGGCCAAGGAATATCCCGGGCTGAAAGCAGACGATATCATCGTAGACGACCTGGCGATGAAACTGGTGGTGAAACCACAGGATTTCGATGTGGTGGTACTGACCAATCTCCAGGGCGATATTATTTCCGACCTCTGTGCGGGGTTAGTGGGAGGGCTGGGGTTTGCGCCTTCCGCCAATATCGGGGACCACATCGCTATTTTCGAAGCCGTACATGGAACGGCCCCGGACATCGCCGGGAAGAATATTGCCAATCCGACGGCTTTATTATTGAGCGGCATTGCCATGCTGCGGCATCTGGGATTTATGCAGAACGCCGCTATCATTGAAAATGCCCTGTTATTTACCCTGGAACAGAAAATACATACGGGGGATTTTGGGGACAAGGGTACGCCTTCCCTGAATACCACTCAATTTGCAGAAGCCATTATCGGCAATTTCGGTAAGCTCCCGGTTCAGGGCGCCAAGCCGCTGCTGCCTAATATGACCCCCACTCCCACGGCTTTCAAACTGTCCCGCAATGAGATGATGGTCACCGAGGAAACCGAGAAAGAATATATTGTCGGGGTGGACCTGTTCATCGAGAGTTCGGAGCAGCCTGAAAAAATAGCTAAGAAATGTCAACGGCATGCGGGCGTGAAGTTCAATCTTATCAATATCAGCAACCGGGGCACCCAGGTATGGCCTACCGGATCGGTGTATACGAACCTGGTGAACCAGTATAATGTCCGGTTTGAGAGTATCGACGGGTCTCCTTTAAATCAGCAGGATGTGCTGGGATTGTATGTGAGCCTTAGCGGCGACTTCAAAATATGCTCTTCCGAGCTGCTGAATGTTTGGGGTGGCAAAAAACAGTATTCCCTGGCGCAGGGTCAGTAGGTCCCGCCGACGGCCCGGAAAGAGGGGTGCCGGAAATGACTAATTATAGCGATTGGACAGGATCACCAGGATAATGACTCCCAGTGTTACGAATGCAAAGAGCGTAATAAAGTGAAGGGACTGGTAAACCTGCTCCTTACGATCCAGGTCAACGATCCGCCGGGCGTGCTGGTCGGGATCACTGTCCGCATCTTCTTCCCTGCTGGTCATCCGTGCACGCACATAGAGGAAGAATGCCAGGGTGGTGGCAAGGGCGCTGCCGATGCAGCCGACGATGACGATGGTGAGAAGCAAGTCTTTGCTGTTTTGGAGGCGGAGACTATCCGATACGTTTAGCCGATGTATACCCGTTCTTTAATAGCCAGGAGAGCAGCTTATCCCGCTGATCGCCCTGCACGATGATGAGACCGTCTTTAACGGAGCCCCCGGTGCCGCAAAACGACTTTAATTTTTTGCCCAGTTCTTCCCGGTCTTCTTCTTTGCCTTCGAAGCCTTCTACCAGGGTTACCGCTTTTCCGGCCCGTTGTTTGGTGTCCAGCCTCACCCTTAATTTTTGTTGTTTGGGAGAACGGGTCTCCTGCTGGGGGAGATCTTCATCCATTTTGAACTCGGGGTCTGTAGAGTATACGATCCCGTTGTCATTTGGTTTCTTCCTGCTCATGACTGCTACTTTTTATTAGTTCCGCTAAAGGACTATAGGAAATGTAGTCCTTTAGCGGAACATCTCGTTATGTCTTTAGGGTTGCTTTCAAGCTGAGGTCCAGGCTCCTGGCCTGGTGGATCAGGGCGCCGATACTTACATAATCCACTCCTGTCCTGGCATAGTCCTCCACGTTGGCCAGGTTGATCCCTCCGCTGGCTTCCGTTTCGTAACGTTCGTCAATAAGGGCCAGGGCTTTTGAGATCTGGCGGGGGGTGAAATTATCCAGCATGATGCGGTCGATCCCGCCAATGGCCAGTACGCGCTGTACTTCCTCCAGCGACCGGGTCTCCACTTCGATCTTCAATTGAGGCCTGTTGGCCTGCCGGTAGGTGACTGCTTTTTCAATCGCTGCTTCCAGGCTGCCGGCATAATCGATATGATTATCTTTTAGCATGATCATATCATAGAGACCAAAGCGATGATTGATCCCACCTCCTATCCGGACAGCGTCTTTTTCCAACAGGCGGAAGTTTGGGGTGGTCTTACGGGTATCCAACACCCGGGTGCGATATTTCTGCAGTTTATCCACATATTGCCGGGTGAGGGTGGCGATGCCGCTCATCCGCTGCATGCAATTAAGGATCAGCCGTTCGCATTGAAGGATGGTGTAGACGGTCGCCTCTGCTTCGAAGGCTTCTTCTCCATCTTTCATGTAGTCGCCATCGTGTTTGAAAGGGATGAAAGTGGCGGAAGGTTCTTTAAACCGGAGGATCTTTTCGGCGATCTCCATTCCGGCCAGAATTCCATCCTGTTTGATCTTCAGGACAGCTTTCCCCCGGGCTGTGGGAGGAATGCAGGATAGGGTGGAATGATCGCCATCTCCAATATCTTCCCGCAGAGCCGATTCTATCAGGACATGCAATTGTTCGTCGAAGCTGGACATGGCGCAAAGATACCTTCTTACTCCATACACCCCAACCCTGGCGGAGGGGGAGATGAAAAAAACTCACAGCAAGGCCATGAGTTAATGGTTATTAAAAGGTAAAAAAATTGTCGGCGGCTTACTGGGCAGGTTGGAACCTGATCTCCTGTAATAATTGCCTATCGCCTTTTTGTTTGATAAAGAGGGTGGTCCGATAGTCTCCTCCGTTACGGGTCTGGAGAACACCCACACAAAATTCAGATCCGCCATTTTCTCCCTTGTGTTTGACCAGGAAGTCCCGGACTCCATTGGTAGTAAAAAAGTCCCGGATAATCATCTCTGCCTGGCTTTTGCTATAGGTATCGCTTTTTTCCGGAAGAGAGATATCAACCCGGGTATCCAGATACCGGGATAACTGACCCGCGTTCCCGGAACGCATGGCACCGGCAATGTCGTCGATGCTGTAAGAAGAAGGGCGGAAAGAAACAAGGACGAGCGAAAAAGTAAGAACCGCCAATCCGAGAATGCTTTTCATATAAAGAATATTAGTCGGCTCGCATAGTCCCAAAAATATGCCAAACTGTCTTCTGCCGGTTAAAATACCATAAACAGGGTATTCTTTCTTACCTTTGGCGCGCTCAAAAACTATGTAAAAAAGCTGTTTTTATGCCTAAAAAGAAAGTAATTCTGGTCATCATGGACGGTTGGGGGTTAGGGAAGCAAAAGTCATCGGATGCTATACAAAATGCCCGGGTCCCTTTTGTCAGTTCTCTCTATAAGTTATATCCCAACACCACCCTGGTGACCTGTGGAGAGGCGGTGGGTCTGCCGGACGGCCAGATGGGCAATTCGGAGGTAGGTCACCTCAACCTGGGGGCCGGCAGGGTAGTCTACCAGGAATTGCAGCGGATCAACGTAGCTATCCGGGAAGGCCTTTTTGCCCGGAATGAGGTATTGCTGGAAGCTATCCATGTCGCCAAAAAGAATGGGAGACCGATGCATCTGCTGGGTCTGGTCAGCGACGGGGGCGTACACTCCCATATCAATCATTTGAAAGCAATGGTCGACACCTGCAAACAGGAAGGGCTGGAACAGGTCTATATTCACGCTTTTACGGATGGGCGGGACACGGACCCCAGGAGCGGTCTGGGCTTTATCCGGGAATTACAGGACCATCTCAATAAGACCGGCACAGGCAAGATAGCGACGGTAAGCGGCCGTTATTATGCCATGGACCGGGACAAACGATGGGAGAGGGTGAAACTGGCTTATGATGCCCTGGTGAACGGAGCCGGTGAGAAAGCCACCGATGCCCTTGCAGCCGTGGAAGGTTCCTATTCAGCGGGTCTTACGGATGAGTTTATCAAACCTACAGTCATCGTCGGGAGTGACCAGCTGCCCCTGGCCACGATAAAAGACGGGGATTCGGTGATCTGTTTTAATTTCCGGACCGACCGTTGCCGGGAGATCACCCAGGTGCTTACTCAAACGGATATCCCGGAACAGGGGATGAAAAAGTTATCCCTGGATTATACGACGATGACCCAGTATGACCAGAGTTTTAAGGGGATCCGGGTGATCTTTGAAAATGATGACCTGAAGAATACTTTGGGAGAAATCGTTGCCGGTCAGGGACTTACACAGATACGGATCGCCGAAACGGAGAAATACCCCCATGTCAGCTTTTTCTTCAGCGGAGGCCGGGAAGTACCTTTTGAAGGGGAAAAGAGGATAATGGTCCCTTCTCCCAAGGTGGCTACTTATGATCTGAAACCGGAAATGAGCGCCGTCGAACTGACAGATGCTATTATACCTGAGATCGCCAGCGGGTCGCCCGACTTTATCTGTCTGAATTTTGCCAATACCGATATGGTAGGTCATACAGGGGTATGGGAGGCAGTGATCCGGGCTGCGGAAACCGTGGACAAATGCGTGGAAAGAGTTGTAAAAGCCGCTCTGGACAACGGTTATACCGTATTCCTCACGGCGGACCATGGCAACGCGGATTTTATGATCAATGAGGACGGCAGTCCGAATACGGCCCATAGCCTGAACCTGGTACCCTTCTTTATCATTGATAAAGAATGGAAAGGAACGGTAAAGCCCGGGAAACTGGGGGATCTGGCGCCGACCATTCTTACCATGATGGGGGTGGAAATCCCTAAAGAGATGACAGGAGAAGTGCTGATAGCCGCCAGCTGACGGCTGCCAACCCGCCCATATATTCACAAGTCCCGGAGGAGCCCAAGCCCCATTCCGGGGCTTCTTTTTTTATTAGCAACGCAGCTTTACGTCATAAAAATTGTCTAAATTACAGGGCAACCAATCCGGTTCAGTTTATGACCGAAGAAGCCATTTTACAAGGCTGTTTAAAAAATGAGGCGGCTGCCCAGCGGGAACTGTACAACAGGTACAGCCCAAAGATGCTGGCAGTCTGTTATCGGTTTGCCCACAACAGAGAGGATGCGGAGGATATGTTACAGGAAGGATTCATCAAGGTCTTTTCACAGATGCACACTTTTCTGAACAAGGGTGCTTTTGAAGGCTGGATCAGAAGGATCATCGTACATACCTGCATCAACAATCTGAAAAAGAACAAGCGTTTCAATGAGAGCCTGGATATCGTTCATGCACATGGTATCCAGGTACGGGAGGAAAGTGTTCCGTCCATCGTGCAGGCCAAACAGATCGTGGAGTGCATACGCATTCTTCCCATTGGTTATCGTACGGTGCTGAACCTATATGCGATTGAAGGGTATTCTCATAAAGAAATTGCCGACATGCTGGACATTGAAGAGAGCACAAGCCGTTCACAATATACCAGGGCTAAACAGATGCTGGAGGATATTCTCATCAGGAAGAAGATCCTGCCAAAGCCGAGAGAAAAGACAGAATGGCTATTTGCTATCCGATAATTAAATCCAATCTATGAAAACATTCCAAAAACTGATTGACAATGAAGGAGAGCAACTTCTATAGTGATGAATTTGAACAACTGATCAGGGAAAAGACAGAGCAGTATAAAATGTACCCTTCGGAGAAAGCATGGAAGGGTATCCACGGTTCTTTGCACACTAAGAGAAGATGGTTTATAGGAAGTATGTCCCTTCTGGTAACGGGTATTCTGTTCTTTGCCGGTAAAGAGTTGATCGCTCCGTCTAACCACCCGGTACTTTCTAAAAAGGAGCTGGCGGCCAGTACCACAGCCGGTAACAATCCCGCCAAAACACCCGAGGAGCCATTACCCGCCACTTCTTTCGCGACCCTTCGCCGAAGCCCTGTCGTAACCAGCAGACAATCGGATGCGGTCACAGACGACCAGTCTTCCGACCAGCAGCCCTATAAGGGCATAACCATTACGATCAGTGATCCGGTGATCAGACAACCGGACCTTTCCGAGATATTGAATCATGCCTTTCACCTGCCGGCAACGGCGCCGGCACTGCCGGTTATTGCTGCCAGCCGAATACCTGGCAATATGACCGAAGACAAGGCTGGGGGGGATAACGAGAAGGAATATGCGGATCTGACCGGCAGCGGCATGAGTAGCGGAATTGGGGATGGCCGTGTAGTACGGGCAGTCAAGAACAACGCCGTAACCAGGAACAATCTGGCGGTAACCCGGTCTGTTCCTGAGCCGGCAGCCGGCGCTGAAACCCTGGCGGATTCTGCCGCGCAGGCCGTCCAGCCCTCTCCGACCCTGCTGACGGAGGCCATCGATCAGGCAAGGATCAACTGGCTCCAGGACTATGCGGTATATAACCTGTCTCCTGCCGCCAAAAAGGGAAGGAAACTCCTGCAGGTTTATTTTTCCCCGACGGTCAATTACCGGACCTTATCAGGCGGAGATTTTACTTCTCCCAAGTCCATCGTACAAAATGTGCCGGTATCCTTATCCCATACCGGGGACGCCCAAAAATATGTCGATCATACGCCGGCCCTGGGTTTTGAAGTGGGGAGCAACCTCCTGTACCGGCTTACCCGCAATCTGACGTTAAAAGCCGGCTTACAGTTCAGTTTCAGCCGGTATAAGATAAAGGCTTATTCTTCCAATCCTCAGCAGGCCACCATTGGCCTGAACTCCTATTATGGCTATTACCTGGATTCCATTACGGCTTATTCCAGTATCCGCAACTTCGGAGGCAAAAGAGTAGAGAGTTTGAATAACGATTATTATCAGCTGTCCGTTCCCCTTGGCTTCGAGCTGAGGATCCTGGGCAACGAGCGGCTACAGCTGAATATAGCGGCCACTATTCAGCCTACCTACCTGTTGAATACGAACTCCTACCTGCTAACGACAGATTATACCAATTATACCAAGGAGCCTTCCCTGTTCAGGAGATGGAATGTCAACGGGGGGGTGGAGACCTTCCTCTCCTATAAGATGCACAATGGCGCCCGCTGGCAGATCGGACCTGAATTCCGTTACCAGCTGCTGTCCACCTACAGCAACGAATACCCCATTCATGAGAACCTGAAAGGGTATGGCCTTAAGATCGGGCTGGTCAAGGAGCTGAAGTAAAACCTGTCTCCTGCCTCTTTCGAAGGGAGATTACTATCCCCGCAAATCTGTAATTTTGCAACATGAAGAATTTTTCCGCCTTTTTCCTCGCGGGCAGCCTTTTAATGGCTACTGCCTGTGGGAGCCCCTCCTCTTCCCCTGCTGTACAAAAAGAAGATTCGGTGTCCACCTCTTTTCTCCCGGTAGCGGACTACCTCCTTGGAGAGATCAGCTATGTGGACTCCACACCGCTGGCCATCCGGAAATATACCACCCTGGATAACCATGAAGACTCTTCTTTCATCGAGGCGGCAGCCTTTAATCAGCTGGCAAAAGAGTTTCTAACGCCGGAGTTGGCCGCCGATAGCTTTGCCCGGAATTTTTCGGAGAACTCTTTTATGGACAAAACTACCGGGTATCTGACCTTTACTTATTCCGCCCGTAATAAAACGCAGCCGTTGCAACGGGTGGATGTGTTCGTCGCTCCGGGAGCAAACGCGGACAAAGTAAAAAGCGTTTACCTGGAAAAGACGTTTCCTTCCGGTGATACCATGGTGATGAAAAGGATGTTCTGGCAGACGGGACGCAGCTTCCTGATCCTTACCAGTCATCAGCTTCCCGGGAAGGCCCCCCTGGTGAATCAGGAAAAGGTCGTCTGGAACGAATAACATTGACAACATGACGCAGGAACAGTTCAGCCAGATTGCTCATACCATCCCTGTAGATCCGGGGATTTATAAATATTTCGACGAGAAGAGTGAGTTGATCTATGTAGGGAAAGCCAAGAGCCTCCGTAAACGGGTGAGCTCTTATTTCACCAAAACGTTTACTACTTATAAGACCCATGAGCTGGTACAGCGGATCCGGCGTATTGAATTTACCATCGTGAATTCAGAGCAGGACGCTTTCCTCCTGGAGAACTCTCTGATCAAGCAATTTCAGCCAAGATTTAATATCAATCTGAAGGATGATAAGACCTATCCTTATATCGTTATAAAAAATGAGCCTTTCCCCCGGGTATTCCTCACCCGCCGCAAAATAGCAGATGGATCTGAATACCTGGGCCCTTTTACATCTGTGGGAAAAGTGCGGGAACTACTGGATTTCGTAAAAGGAAATATACAGTTGCGAACCTGTCAGCTTAACCTTTCGGAGAACAACATTAAAAAAGGGAAGTTCAAGGTATGTCTGGAATATCATCTGGGGAACTGTAAAGGTCCCTGTCAGGCGCTGCAGACACCGGAGGATTACCGGGAAGGCCTGGTACAGCTTAAGAATATCCTGAAAGGCAATCTGGGCCCCCTCATCCAGGACTATAAAAAAGAGATGAAGGGGTTGGCGGAGAAAATGGATTTTGAAAAGGCGGAGATCATCCGTAAAAAGATCGAGCACCTGGAGAGCTATGAGTCGAGGTCGGTCATTGTAAGCCGGCATCTCAGCCATGCGGATGTCTTCTCGATAGCCAGGGATGGGGATTTCGCCTACATCAATTACCTGATGGTGGAGAATGGCACCATCGTACAGACCCATACTACAGAAGTGGAGACGCACCTGGAAGAGTCGGAGGAAGAGATACTTTCTTTTGCAGTTGCCCAGTTGCGGGAAACCTTTAACAGTGCGGCCCGGGAGCTAATCCTTCCTTTCCCTATAGAGTATCCTGAAGAAGGCGTTTCAATAACGGTGCCGAAGGGGGGGGATAAAAAGAAATTGCTGGAGCTGTCTGAAAAAAACGTCGGGTATTTCCGGGAAGAGCTGAGGAGGAAAAAGATCTTACAATTGGAGGGGAAGACTCCGGATGAAAGAAAGAAAGTTCTTTATCAGTTGATGGAAGACCTGCAGTTGTCCGAGTTGCCGGTGCATATAGAGTGTTTTGACAATTCCAATTTCCAGGGCAGCTACCCCGTATCGGCCATGGTGTGTTTCCGGGATGGTGTGGAGAACAAAAAAGATTATCGTCATTACAATGTAAAGACGGTGCAGGGCATCAATGATTTCGCCACGATGAAGGAAGTGGTGCATCGGAGGTATAGGCGATTGTTGGAGGAGCAGGCTTCACTGCCGCAGCTGGTGATCATCGACGGTGGAAAGGGGCAGTTAAGTGCGGCGATGGAGAGCATAACAGACCTGGGACTTACCGGAATGCTGACGGTTGTCGGGCTGGCCAAGAATGAAGAAGAAATTTTTTTCCCGGGAGATACGGAGTCGATCAAACTGCCTTACAACAGTGATAGCCTCAAGCTTATCCGGCGGATCCGGGATGAGGTGCATCGTTTTGGTATTACTTTTCATCGACAGAAGAGGAGTAAAGGAACTTTTGTCAATGAGCTGGAGCGGGTGCAGGGCATCGGTCAGCGAAC
>DATJJD010000014.1:0-55334 GCA_035492545.1 Puia sp. | reverse complement strand
ATGACACCCGGGAGGGAGAGAAGGACCAATGAGAGGGAAGATTTTTTTTAGCTGGCCAGGAATGCCAGCAGGATCCAGATAGTGGAAGCGCCATGCTGGCCCAGATAATGGCGGATGAAGCGCAAAGCTTCCACGAGATGGTTTTTGACAGTATGACGGGATAGTTTCAGCTCCAGGGCTATCTCTTCATGATTGAGCCCCTGGTAGCGACTTAGCTGGAATACGAGGCGGCGTTGGGGAGAGAGTTGGTTCAATGCATCCCGGATCAGGGTATCATACTCGGCGACCAGCGACCGCTCTTCCACATTATTATTTTCCGGGGCCGCCAGTCCCTGCAGCTCACGAAGAAGCCTTACATTATTGGCTGCCTTGCGGAGATGGTTGAGCGTCTTGTTACGGGCAATAGTGAAGATATAAGCTTCCAGGTTGTCTACCTGGTGCAGAATGTCCCGGCAAAGCCAGAGTTTGATAAATATTTCCTGGGTAATTTCTTCAGCGACATATTTCGAGTGAGCGATGGCCAGTACATAACCGTATAGCCTGTTCCTATAGGCATCGAACAAATGGCGGAATTCTTCGTCCTTGATAGCGTCATGTGCCTTCCTAAACATGCTGGCAGGTGTTTATGCTATAAATGGCAATCGTCATAGTAAATGTAGTCATTTCCCGATAAAGACTTTAACAAAATATTGCGACTCCCCGGCCGACGTTCCGGCCTAAAAAAAGTATTTTGTTACATGCGTTTATCCATCACTGCTTATGGTTTCTTCTTTTCCGCAGGGATGGTATTCTCTTCCCCTCTATTTTCCCAACAGGTCCTTAGCGGACGGGTACGCAAAAAAGCCAGCACGGAGGTGCTGATGTCCGTCAGCGTGCACAATCTGACCCAACGAAAATACAATCAATCGGATATGGGCGGTAACTTCAGAATAGGAGCGACAAAAGGGGATACGGTTTTATTTACTTCAGCCGGTTATCTGCCCGACACAACGATTGTAAATACCTGGATGTTTGAAGAAAAAAATGGCTATGAGGTTTTTCTCACCCCCAACATGGTGGAATTGCCGTCTGTCCGGGTAGGGGAACAGAGCAATTATCAACTGGACTCCATAAAAAGAAAGGAAGAATATGCCTGGCTGGACCAGGTCCACCGGGTAAAGCTGGCCGGTGGAAAAACATTCTCCGATGGGGTGGGTATCAGTTTCAGCCCGCTGAGCTATTTCTACCGGCCGGAGGCGCAGCGAAGGAAGCTGAGAAGACGCCTCAAAGAAGAAGAGATCGACTACTATATCGATTCCCGTTTCCCCCGGCCTTATGTGGCCAGGGTCACCGGGTTACAGGGGGATTCCCTGCAAATATTCATGTACCGTTATCGTCCCACCTATAAATTCTGCCGGAAGGCGTCCAATGAGGACATGCTGTTCTATATAAATGATTGTCTTAAAAAATATCATACCCTTCCACGAAAGTCATAAGGCGAACGACATTTCTTCATTATTGCTTGATTATCAATATTTTATATTTTTTTATTTTTTATCCTTACTGAAGAGCGCAGCTTAAAATTGCGTAAACCACCTTTTTTTAGCGTTTTTTTACGCAATGCATTGAAGAAAAACATACATTTACGTGAAGGAAAAACACCTGCTTCTCCATTACTGCCAGCTTCATTAAATCGTCTGTATGAAGAACCCTGCTTCCCCGATAAAATTGTCCATTGTCGATGATCATATTTTATTTAGGAAAGCCATTGTAAACCTTATACAAGAAGAATTCAAATACAGTTTTACCATTGAGGCAAATAACGGAATAGACCTGATCGTCAAACTCAGGCAAACTGATCATGCGGACCTTCCTGACATTGTATTAGTGGATATAAATATGCCGGAAATGGATGGGTTCGAGACCGTGAACTGGCTGAAAAAGAATCATCCGCAGATGAAAATACTCGTCCTGTCGATGTATGAGGATGACCTTACCATCATTCGTATGCTGCGCATGGGTGTCCATGGATATCTGACAAAAAATGCCGAACCCGAAGAGATACAAGCTGCTATCGATT
The DNA here is from genome assembly GCA_035492545.1 of Puia sp. Taxonomy (GTDB): domain Bacteria; phylum Bacteroidota; class Bacteroidia; order Chitinophagales; family Chitinophagaceae; genus Puia. Next base: position 53,275 of record DATJJD010000014.1, on the reverse strand, counting down.
CTATCATGCTGAAAGGATATTATTATACGGATCTCGTTACCATTAAATTGATTCGATCTTTAAATGCCAGTAATGAGCAATCGATCAATACGAATGTCGAAACGTTTATCCCTTTGAATGGCAGAGAGAGAGAATTCATAGGATTCCTCTGCACGGAAATGTCCTACCAGGAGATTGCAGATGAAATGGAACTTAGTACCCGGACCATCGACGGATACAGAGATGCCTTATTCGAGAAGATTGGGGTCAAAACGCGCGTGGGAGTTGTGCTCTGGGCCATCAAGTATAATATCCTGACTGTGTAATACGGAATTGCTTCCAATACAAATAAACCAACATGCATCATGAACAACTCACTGATTGCGAATGCAGCTTTATCGGCCTTATCCGCCTTTCTTACCAACAGTGGGGAAGAAATAGCCAAGTGTATTGGAAAAGATATTTACGATAAACTGAAAAATGCTTTTAAAAAAGATACCGAAAAAGATGCTCTTAAACGACTTGAAAGAGAGCCGTTTTCCAACGATAACCACCACTCCCTTGAGAAGATATTGATCCTGAATCTGGCAGATCCCGGTTTTTTCAAAGAAATAACAGGAGTGTTGCACATTACTCCTGCCAATATCGTCATCCGGGGACTTATTCTTAGTTCTATTAATGATATTAAGCTTGAATTAACCCAATTATACCCGAGGTGGATCAATGCCGGCCCTGACACGAAAGGAGAATACCAGAATAGGATTGAGGAGTTGGAAACGACATTAGAACACCTGGAAAAAAAATTTTACGCTACCATTAACCCTATCAAAAGAAATAATCATTATTGACATGAAGGAGCTTTCCATTTCTGCGCAATCTTCATAGCCGTCTCTATCATGGCGGGATCCCAGTTTTCTATCTCCCAGTCGGAATGTGATAAAGAAGAGGCCCGCAGCAGGCCCAGCGCCTCCTCATAAGAAACGGCAGATTCCAGGATGGAGGAAAGTTGCAGCTGTTGTGCGTAAAGGGCCTCGTCTTCGATGACAGCACCGGCAGCTACAGGAGACAGGGGAAGAAAAGAATTGCCCCTGTCCAGGGTAAAAGGCTTCTTCCTTTTCCGGACAATCTTCTCCATATTTAGAAAATCATTATGAAAAGCTTTTCTACTTTCCTCCGTACTCAATGCAGTTGCCAGCTGCTCTAATACTACATATTTCAGGTTCGGACATTTCGGAAGAGTAACCTTCAACAAGTCAAATACTTCCCGGGGTACCGCAGCATCATGGGTATCCCTTCTTATTTTTCTCCCGGGATCGACCGGGGAGTCTTCCCAACTGCCTCCCGAAATATGAATTTCCCGGACCCTGTCCAACGGATATAAACGTATAAGCTCTTCAAAGGGGAGGGAGAAATTCCGGATCTGGCAGTAAAGATTGTGCAGGTCCAAAATAATAAAGCCATTTACCGGCTCTACCAGTCGCTCCAGAAACTCACCATGCCTCCTCACCTCCTCCGGCGAATAGGAGAAAGCCAGGTTTTCCAGCCCTACCGGGCACTGACACACTTCATAGATCCTCTTAAGTCTGTCCCGGCCGATATCCAGGGTGAGTTGGGAATAAGGAATATTCAGGGGGGCTCCGTGGTGAAAATCCTTCCCGGTCATGAACCCAAAATGTTCAGTGATATGATCAAAAGGCAGGGCGGCACAGGTGTGCTTCAACTGCCGGAGCCAGTATTGCTGGCTCTTCAGCCATTTCCCGGAGAAAAGAGAAAAAAAGATGCCATGCCCGATGAGCCTGCCCTCCTTACTATAGGCAGTCAGCAGGTCCAGGAACCAGGACGGGATCTGTTCGACATGAAAAAGGGCATCGAACGACCATTCTATAGCTTCTACCTTAGAAGCTGACAATAAAGGAAAAGATGCCGCCAGCATATCGGCATCCATATTACAGGCAATGGTGGAGAAAACTTTCATAACGGTTAGCCCATTCCACAAGCGGGACAGGGGGCGGAAGGAGGAGGAGTTTCGTTGCCCTTGTTCTCCTTGTTCGTTTTGGGTGTTTGTTTTTCTTTTTTACAGGATGGCAGTACCTGCACGGCCATTCCGATCAGGATAGCGCTAAGCAGTGTTTTGGATAGTTTCATACCCGGTTGACAACGGGAATTATCCAAACGTTGCAGGAATGGTATGATTTTACAGCATCATGTTCAGGGTCTCTTCCCGGTACCGGTACCGGAGGGCGTCCACGACATACAACGAACCCATGATAAGCCCAAAGGTCCCGATAAGAAAAGTGATGCTGCTCGCTTTGGCCAGGGGGCCATAGAGTAGTAATAATCCGAATATGACAGAAAGGATACCGATGGTCAAAATAAACGGCCATCCCCGGACGATCTTCTTCAGCGAGAGGGCGGCAGCCACCTTGAGGCATCCTACCAGAAAGATCCAGGAACCAATAAAATAAGGCAAGGCGATAAAAGACAAGAGGGGATTGAACAAGAGGAGGATGCCAAAAAGAAAATGAAGGATGCTTTCCGCCTGCATCCAATCTCTTTCCCGGGGGTATTTTTTGTTAAGAACGACAACGGTAAGCAGGAAACCTCCTGTTGCCAACAGACCTACCCCTGTATATTTTACCAATCTTACATAACTGCTGAACGGACTTATAAATGCAAAGACCCCAATCCCGATAAAGATGGCGCCGACGGCAATCAGAAACCACCAGGTCCTTAATCTTCGAACGTTTTGTTGCATGGGACAAGATAACAAACAATTTCAATTTGGCATATCGGAAAAACCCTTACCTTTGAAGTCATCAGATGACCTGATGAAATAATATTCACCGGATATATGAGTAAAACTACCCATCCTTTACAGCGCCACAATCTTGCAGATGCTGTTGTCAGCAAATTACAACAACAGCTTTCCCTGGGTGAATACCAGGCGGGGCAGAAGTTGCCTTCTGAGCCGGAGCTGATGGAACAATTTGGAGTGGGCCGGTCCACTATCCGCGAGGCGATAAGAATCCTTGCGAATACGGGCTTACTAAGTGTGCGCCAGGGATCGGGTACTTTCGTGGAAATGCAGAACGGAATTGCCGAACCCCTCTCACAACGTCTCCGTAGAGCCGACGCCCGCGACCTGGATGAGGTAAGACAGCTCCTGGAAATGAAGATTGCCGAAAAAGCAGCCTTGCATCGCTCGAAAAAAGACATTGAAAAAATGAAGGCCCTGTTGAAGAAGCGGGATATAGCTGCGAAAGCCGGCGATACGGAAGAGGCCATCCTCTCGGATATTCAATTCCACATCGCTATTGCCGCGGCTTCCCGTAACGATATCCTGGCCGACCTGTACAAGACTTTTGCCGAACAGGTGGTCAGGCATTTCCGGGAGGTGCATCACACCACCGAGTCGTTTATCCAAAGCCACCACTGGCATGAGTCTTTATTAAAAAGCATCGTCGACCAGGACCCCAAAAAAGCCTGGTACTGGGCGGCGAAGATTGTAGGCGTGAACTGATTTTAATAGAAGCAAACCTAAACAATATGTCAAAAGTACTCACCGAAGAACAAGTAGCTCTCTCCAAAGACATCACCCAAAAAACGGTGTTCCCCATCTTACTGGCCATCAGCTTCTCTCATTTGCTAAACGACACGATCCAGTCGCTGATCCCTTCCACCTATCCCCTCCTGAAGAATTCCCTGCACCTGGATTTCGGACAGCTGGGCCTGGTAACCTTTTGCTTTCAGTTGACGGCTTCCCTCCTGCAGCCTTTTGTAGGACTATATACCGACAAGAAACCCCAGCCCTATTCGTTGGCGGCAGGTATGTGCTTCACCCTGGTAGGACTGGTATTTCTTTCCCGGGCAGGCAGCTTTCCCATGGTGTTGGTATCTGTAGCCCTGGTAGGGGTAGGCTCCTCCATATTTCACCCCGAGGCCTCCCGTCTGGCTTACCTGGCATCGGGGGGACGCAGGGGCATGGCCCAGTCCTTATTCCAGGTCGGCGGAAATGCCGGGAGCTCCCTGGGGCCTTTGCTGGCAGCCCAGATCATTGCGCCTTATGGACAGTCGAGGATCATTTGGTTTTCCCTGGCGGCCCTGCTGGCTATCGCTGTTCTCATCAACACAGGAGGATGGTATAGCAAAAATCTCAACCGCAGCCGCAAAAAGGCCGCCGGTCCCATCAGGGATATCCATCCTTCGCTTTCCCGCAGGAAAGTCATCTTCGCCCTGGCTATTCTGTTGGTGCTGATCTTCTCCAAATATTTTTATATGGCCAGCATGAGCAGCTATTATACTTTTTATCTGATGGATAAATTTCATGTGTCGGTTCAAAGCTCGCAGATGCACCTGTTTCTCTTTCTCTTTTCAGTGGCTGCAGGGACCCTCATCGGCGGTCCGGTCGGAGACCGGATCGGCCGGAAATATGTCATATGGTTCTCAATTCTGGGGGTAGCGCCTTTTACCATGCTGCTTCCTTATGCGAACCTATTCTGGACCAGCGTTCTCACCGTCTTTATCGGGGTCATCCTCGCCTCTGCCTTCTCAGCTATCCTCGTATATGCTCAGGAACTGGTACCGGGTAAAGTGGGCATGATCGCCGGCCTGTTCTTTGGCCTGGCTTTCGGAATGGGGGGTATCGGAGCCGCCGTTCTGGGCAAACTGGCCGACCATACCAGTATTCAATACGTATTCCGTCTCTGCGCTTTCCTGCCCTTGCTGGGGCTGCTGACGGGATTCCTGCCGGACGTGGAAAGTCCCAAAAATACTAAAGCCCTTTAGAAACTTCTAAGAAGTCCCTAAAGGGCTTATTCTACAGCAGCAATCTAGCAGCTAACACTGATTTCTCCCCGGAAGGGGAAAAATGGCCATCCTGGGAACAGGACGGCCTCTAACGATTGCTTGCCATATGAAAAATTCTTATTTCTTAACGCTATCAACTTTCTTAGCGGCAGTATCAACCTTAGCAGCTGCGCTATCCATTTTCTTAGCGGCAGTGTCAACCTTGGCAGCTGCGCTATCAACCTTTGCAGAATCAGTTTTAGCGGCTTCAGTGCTGGAAGAGTTGTTACAAGCTGCGAATGCGCCCAGGGCTAATACGAAAAACAGTTTTTTCATTGTGAACATTTTTGATGTTAATTGAATGGTTTTCAGTTAATACCGGAACCTGAAAAAAAGTAACCCGCCAAATCTTTAAAATTTACACATATTATTTTTTAACATGCGTATTTACCGTCATTTGAAGGGCAGTAACCCTTTTTTTAAAAATTTTAGGGCATCTTTGGGTTACGAATCTTTAATTTGGGTATTAAATACTGCAATTGCGTGAGGACAGAGACCAACGAACAGAAATTATTGGAAGGATTGGCACAGAACGACAGAAAGGCCATTGAGACCATTTATAAACAACATTATAATATGGTTCAGTCCCTGATCCTCAATAACAACGGTTACCCCGATGATGCCAGAGATATTTTTCAGGAAGCCATGATCGTGTTGTATGAAAAAGTGAAGACCGGCTCCTTCGAATTGAACTGTCAGCTGAAAACCTACCTCTATTCCGTATGCCGGCGACTATGGCTTAAACGCCTGACCCAATCGCAACGGGTCTCATCTGAGGTGGAAAACCTCGAAGAGACCGTACCCGTAGAAGAAGAGCTGGAATTGCACCAGCAACGTAACCTGGACTTTCAGGTAATGGAAAAATCGATGAAAAACCTGGGAGAGCCCTGTAAAAGCCTGTTGGAGGCCTATTATCTGCAAAAGAAAAGTATGGTGGAAATAGCGGAGAATTTTGGATATACCAATGCGGATAACGCCAAGAACCAGAAATACAAGTGCCTGATGCGTTTGAAAAAATTATTTAGTCAGTATAAAAAATAGCAGGAGCATGCAAGAGATCACTATGTTAGACGCCATTGAACGCTATATCCGGGGAGAAATGCTGCCTGAAGAAAGGGTATATTTCGAACAACTGCGGAAAAGCAACCCCGCGGTGGACCAAATGGTGGTGGAACACACTATTTTTCTCAACCAACTGAGCCAATACGGAGAAGTAAAGGATTTTAAGTCCCAGCTGAACGAAATTCATCAGGAGCTTTCCATAGCCGGAACCATCAGCGAATCCAGCCCCGGCAAAGTCATTGTCCTCTGGAAGAAATACAAACGGGTGATAGGGGTCGCCGCCTCCATTGCAGGCATTACCGCCCTGGGCATCAGCGGTCTCGTATCGTATTTGTCCCCCAAGGCCAACGATGCGAAGATGGACTATCTCAGCCGCAAGATCACAGAACAGGATAACAAACTAAATAATCTCAACAACAAGCTCAACCAGACCCGCACTGCTACCTTCGACGACGTACATTTTACCGCCGGCGGTACAGGCTTCCTGATAGATGGAAAAGGGTACCTTGTGACCAATGCCCACGTAGTAAAAAATGCTACCCGGATAGAAGTACAGAACAGCCAGGGACAATTCCGGGCCCGTGTCATCCACCTGGACCCGACTGCCGATCTGGCTTTTTTGAAGATCGAGGATACCGCTTTCAAAACATATGGCGCCCTTCCCTACGGCATCAGCAGGACGGGGACCAAACTGGGAGAAGATCTCTTTACACTGGGCTATCCCAGGGATGAAATCGTTTATGGTAAAGGATATATGAGTGCCCGCACCGGATTTCAGGGAGACACGCTCGCCTACCAGATCACCGTGGCTGCCAACCCCGGTAACAGCGGAACCCCCGTCATGAATAAAGATGGGGAAGTGGTGGGCATCGTAAGCTCTATCCAGCATGATGCCCAGGGCGTCGTATTCGCTATCCGGTCAAAGAACATCTTCCGGGCCATGGATGAAATGAGGGCGGACAGCACCACCCTGAAAACCGATAGTACTTTCAATCACGTAAGGATCCCCCTCTCCTCGGCCGTCAAAGGAATGGAACGGCAGCAACAGATCGAAAAGATCCAGGATTGTATCTTCATCGTTAAAAGCAATTAAGCCTTTCATCATATATAAAAAAAAGACCGGCCTGATGCCGGTCTTTTTTTTATGCTTAATTCCAAAGTTTGGATGGATATTCTCCTTTTGTAATCAACGCATTCAGGCTGGCCTGCACGTCCGGCGCATCTTCCTTATAAGTGACGCCAAACCATTGGGCATCTGTTGGAATGACCTTAATGGCGCCTTCCCCGTCCTGGATGAACTTGTCGCCGATAATGGGTATGAAAAACTCAGCCTTTACATCCGTACCCCGCTCGGCCAGGAAAGTCGAAAATATTTTCTCCGTATACGGGAAGACAGAAGGAGCAAAACACCAGAAGTTCATAGACACCTTTGAATCAAAAGGCACTTCAAATTTCTGATCCCCTTCCTCGTAGGTGATCTTCTTATCCCCATCCTGGTAGATCTTGGTGCGCTCGGCAATGGATACCAGGTTGCCCGCTGCATCCACCTGGCATACCCCCCGGCTCACCGTGCCGTTGTCAGACAACGTTTTGGCCAGCTCATACCCGATAATGGACCAGGTTTTGTCATTGACGCCCCCGGTCAGAAAAGCATAGGCTTTCTCAAAAGCATCCCGGCCATAAAAATCATCCGCATTGATGACGGCAAAAGGCTCTTTTATCGCATCTTTGGCGCAGAGAATGGCATGGGCCGTACCCCAGGGTTTGGTACGTTCTGCCGGCACCTGGTAGTCTCCCGTAAACGAATGCAGGTCCTGGTACACATAATCGGTAGCCACCCGGCCCTTTAATTTAGGCTCAAATATGTTCTTGAAGTCATCGGCAAAATCTTTTCGTATAATAAAAACTACCTTTTTAAAACCGGCACGGATCGCATCATAGATGGAATAATCCATGATCGTCTCACCACTGGGGCCAAAACCTTGTATTTGTTTCATACTGCCATATCTGGAAGCCATCCCGGCCGCTAAAATCAAAAGTGTTGGTTGCATTTATCGTAATTTTAATTTTGTCACGAAAATAGAAAAATACTAATAGATAATGGACAATTTATTAATGGATAATTTAACGAAACGATCATTTGATTATCCATTATCTATTGACACGTTGACCTTACCTGAATGGGCCCAACAACGCATCAGCGCTGATGTTTTGCGGCTGGATAAGCTCCATCCGGTCATCTCCGGAAATAAATGGTTCAAGCTAAAAGGCTACGTGCAGGCTGCTATCCAACAATCGGGCCAGCACCTTATCACCTTCGGAGGCGCCTGGTCCAATCATATTGTCGCCACCGCCTGCCTGGCCCAACAGGCAGGTCTCCGCGCTATAGGTTTTATCCGGGGCGAGTGCCCCGCCCTTTTATCCGATACGCTGCAGGAAGCCGCCGGTTACGGCATGCAGCTGGAATTTTTAAGCCGGGAGGCCTATAAGACAAAAGATTCCCCCGTTTTTCTGGAACAACTTGCAACACGCTATCCGGGGGCCTTTATAATCCCCGAGGGCGGCGCCGGAAACCTGGGAATCAAAGGCAGTGAAGACATCCTGCAGACCGTGGATACCTCTTCCTATTCCCATATCCTTTGCGCCATCGGCACCGGTACGATGTACCAGGGGCTGGTAAATGCGGCAGCCCCGGGCCAGACCGTTATCGGCGTCCCCGTGTTAAAAGGGATGAATACGCTGGCAGCCATCAGCCGCGAAGGATGGCCCCCCGGGGATAAACTACCTTACTGCCGGCTCCTTCCCGACTATCATTTCGGGGGGTATGCCCGCCACACTCCCGAACTATTGGGTTTTATGAACCGCTGGTACCAGACCACGGGTATTCCTTCCGACTTTGTCTATACCGGGAAACTATTTTATGCCGCCCTGGACAGCATCCACAAACAACTTTTTCCACCCGGCTCACGATTATTATTGATTCATAGCGGAGGATTACAGGGTAACCGGTCCTTATCACCGGGTCTCCTGGTTTTTTAGGCCCGGATTTTGCCAGGTGGTTAGCCAAAAATGGGTTTCGCCATTAATTTATTTCTTCCTCAAAACATCTTTTTAAAAGATTCGTTATGCCTGATATGGACAGGATCCTGCTTTTTTTGCTTGTTAGTCTCTTTTTCGTAACTACTGTCGGCGCGCAGGATACCCTTCCACGGTTTTCCGTTGCCGCAAAGGGCACGGGAAAGATCCTGATCAGCTGGCATAATAATTACCGGGTAGTCTCCCAGATCAGCATCCAGCGCAGTACCGACAGTTCTAAAAACTTTACCACCCTTATTACCGTTCCGGATCCCAAACTCCCGGAAAACGGGGCTATGGATACCAGGGCCCCCCATCCGAATTTCTACTACCGCCTGTTCATTGTCCTGGAAGGGGGCAAATACCTTTTCACACCCTCCCGGAGACCAGGCGCCACTACCGGCGAGTCAGCGGCAGCCATCCGGGAAGATGAGGAAGAGACCGATCCCGTCCTGTCAAAGACCGATCGGCAGCGTATCCTTTTTACAGGGCCCGGCAACTATAAAGGGACACCCCAGATAAAAATTCCATCCAGCATCTCCGCACATGGATCGCCGGAAATAGAAGTCAAAAAAACAGTGTTTGTAAAAAAAGGAGATTCCGTGGTAGGACAGGTCCCCGGATACAAGCTCCGATCTTTCCGGGATTCCCTGCTCATGAAGACAAAAGATACCCTGGTCTTTATCGACGGGGACAGCCTGCTGATAAAACCCTTTGTGCCGAAAGAGATCTACCGGACCTCGCCCTATGTATTTACCGGCAAGTTGGGCAATGTCCATCTGTCCCTGCCTGAGACTACCAAGAGACATTATTCTATAAAATTCTACGACGACACGAATAAGCTTCTCTTCGAATTATCGGAGATCAAGGATTCATCTTTGATCCTGGACAAGAGTAATTTTCTGCATGCGGGCTGGTTCCGCTTCGAGCTCTATGATGGAGAACAATTGAAAGAAAAGAATAAGCTGTTTATACCGAAGGAGTTTTGATCCTGGACTGATCCGGAAAGCCCGGCTGAAAACAGACAGCTCCAGGAAAAGAGCCAACCCTTGATCAGCGGCCGGTCACCAGCCTGACGTCAAACACTTTTTCAAACTGCCGTTTGGCTCCCGCGACCACTTCCTCCATTGGAACGCGACGTCCCAATTCTTTTTCCAGGGAAGTCACCTGTTTATCGGGTATCCCACAGGGGACAATATCTCCGAAATAAGAAAGATCGGTATTGACATTAAAGGCAAACCCGTGCATGGTGATCCACCGGCTGCACCGGACCCCGATCGCACAGATCTTACGCTCCCTCCCCTTTACACCGGGCTCTATCCAGACTCCTGTCTCGCCGGGTGACCGTTCCCCCCGGATGCCATATTCCGCCAACAACAAGATAAAGACCTCTTCCAGGTTACGGAGGTATTTCCCGATGTCCGTATAAAACTTTTCCAGGTCCAGGATCGGGTAGCCCACGAGCTGCCCCGGCCCGTGGAAAGTGATATCGCCACCCCGGTTGGTCCGGAAGAATTGGATCCCCCTCTCCTTCAGGCTTTCTTCGCCCAGTAGGACGTTCTCTATATGACCGCTCTTACCCAGGGTATAGACGGGAGGGTGTTCGACGAAAAGAAGATAATGGTGAGTGGAAGGCACTGCTTCCGGAATCTCCGTGTCCAGGCCGGCCGGTTGGCTATCTGCAACCAACATCCGGCTTTCGGCCAGTCTTCGCAACTCCGACTTGATGCTGACATTCTCCTGTAGCAAAGCCTCCTGGTAATCCCAGGCCTGGGCATAGTCCATTTTTCCAAGGTCCCTGAATATGACTTCTTGCATAATCGGCAAATTTACCAATTGTAATCCTACTTTTGCACAAATCCCATTTATGAACACAAGGCAGGATCCCGATAAAGAAGAGCAGGACAAAGACCTGGAGGAAAGCCCCGAAGGATCAGAGGAACTGTACGAACGCATGAACCTGAAAGTGGACAAGGGACAGGAACCCCTCCGCATCGACAAATTCCTGGTGGCCCGTATTGAAAGCGCCTCCCGGAACAAGATCCAGAAGGCGCTGGAAGCCGGCATGGTCCTCGTCAACAACCGCCAGGTACAGCCCAATTATAAGATAAGGCCCCTGGATGAGATTGTCATGTACTCCGACAAGGAAGTGCCCGGGGAGGCTATCGTCCCGGAAAAAATGCCCCTGAATATCTTTTATGAAGATCAGGATGTCATCATCATCAACAAACCGCCGGGACTGGTCGTACATCCCGCCAGCGGGAATTATAGCGGCACCCTTATCAACGGGGTCGCCTGGTACCTGCAACAGGAAAATAAATCCATCACTGAAGAGAACCTGCCCCGCTTCGGGCTGGTACACCGCATAGACAAGAATACCAGCGGACTAATGGTGCTGGCCAAAACGGAGAGGGCCGTCAGAAGCCTGGCCAAACAATTCTTCGACCATACCGTCAAACGGCAGTATATGGCGCTGGTATGGGGGGACCTCACCGAGGAGAATGGCACCATCGTCGCGCATGTAGGCCGACACCGCCGCTTCCGCAAGCTTTTCGACGCCTACCCGGAAGGCGAACATGGCAAAGAAGCCATTACGCATTATAAAGTCCTGGAACGATTTGGCTATGTTACCCTGGTACAATGTGTGCTGGAGACAGGCAGGACGCATCAGATTCGCGTCCATATGCAACACATCGGTCATCCCCTCTTCAACGACGAGACTTATGGTGGTGATAAGATCGTGAAAGGCACCGTCTTCAGCAAATACAGACAATTCGTGGACAACTGTTTTGCTATCTGCCCCCGTCATGCCCTGCATGCCAAAACGCTGGGATTCACCCATCCCGGCACGGGAGAAGAAGTGCTTTTCGAAAGCGAGCTCCCCGATGACATGCAGCAGCTCCTGGAAAAATGGAGGGGGTATGTCGGGAATAAGCCGATCTGAGCCGGCAGCCCCGAGCATCAGCACGCCGGCCTCGATGGACGTCGGCCTCGATAGTCCCAGTCATCTGAAGGGGTACCGGCCAGCAGGCCGTCGGAGCCTCGCGTTGCAGCCCCGTCTACCGCGGGAAGCTCATTTTATAGTCTACACTGACCCTTCCCCTGGAGATATCATCCAGCTTGCCTTTCAGCAACTTCCGTTTCAGGGGTTTCAGGTAGTCTATGAACAGCTTGCCCTCGATATGATCGTATTCATGCAGAATGATCCTTGCCGTGATACCGTTGAAAGTCGCCGTATGGGGCTGAAATAACTCATCGACATATTCCAGGGTCACTTCCGAATGACGAAAGACATCCTCCCGGATCTTGGGAATGCTGAGACAGCCTTCATTGTAGGCCCACTCTTCCCCGTTGAGCTTCACAATATGCGCATTGATGAAGACCTGTTTGATACCCGGCTCATCAGGGTATTTGCCTTTGTCCTCCTCATCCTGGTTGGTGAATATCTGGCTCGAGTCCACTACAAAAAGCCGGATGTCCCGGTTGATCTGCGGGGCGGCAAGCCCTACCCCGCTGCTGTAATACATGGTCTCCCACATATCTTCGATCAGCTTGGAGAGACCGGGGTATTCGGGAGTAATATCCTTACCTACGGTCCGAAGGATCGGGTCTCCATAAGCTACTATCGGTAAAATCATATACTGCAAATTTAAACTATAATTTTTTGTTTTCCGGGCGCCCCGGCTACCTAACCGGGCGGCCCTGCCACCCTACTGCACCGACCTGCCCAGGTATTCCTGCAGCATGATGGTAGCGGCGATCTCATCCACCAGGGCCTTATTCTGCCGCTGCTTCTTCTTCAACCCCATGTCGATCATCGCGCGGGAAGCCATTTTGGAAGTATACCGCTCATCCACCATCCGTAAAGGAATGGAGGGGAATTCCTTCTGCAACCTCCGGACGATCTCTTTCACCAGCGGGGTGGCATGCGTATCGCTGTCATCCCAGTTCTTTGGCTCCCCCACCAGGATCAGCTCCACGGATTCTTTTTTGAAATAGTCTTTCAGAAAAGGGATGAGCTTGGGAGACTCTACCGTCGTCAGCCCCGTGGCAATGATCTGCAAAGGGTCCGTAACGGCCAGCCCCGTACGCTTCAGTCCATAATCGATCGATAGGATTCGGGCCATACTCAAACATTATATTCCAGGAATTCCTCAGGCGTGCATACCGGCAAAACGGATATGGCCGCTTCATACAAACTCTTGTCCCTGGTGATGAAATAATCTAATTTATGGTGCAGAGCCGTATAATAGGATAGGGCATCCTCCATGTTGCTCATCTTCGAATGCAGGGCATTCACAACGATCTCATGCCCGATGTCGATCACCTGTATATCCGATAAAATAGCCAGCAGCAGCTCTTTCGAGCAGTCCGCACCATAGGCTGCCGTCAACCAGTAACCGGTGAGCTGAAGGATGGAAGGCGTGATGAAAGCCTGTACCCTGCCTTTAACAGCCCATTCCACCAGTTGCCGGGATACCCTGTAGCCTTCACGTTTTAAGGTAAAGTCCAGCAATATATTCGTATCGAGCAAGATCCTAAAAGCCATATTTCTTCTCCTGTCCTTTGTAAAAGACTTCTCTCAGGTCCCCATCCTTTGACACTCTCCCGTCTGCCGCCAGGTTTGGTATCCCCAAAATACCTGTCTTCCTGTCTGCAACAGCCAATGGGTCGGCCGGACTGCCGGGAACGGGCGCCTCCAACCCGTCCACCAGGTCGAGGATATTCCTTCGCTGCACCCGTTTGGTCACCGACCGGAAATAACTTTCCACCAGCTCGGAGACACTCATCTCCTTACTGGCAGCATAGGCCTTCATGGCATCCAGCAATTCTCCATCAATGGTAAGGTTAAGCCTTTCCTTCATGTCACAAATATACGCACATTATTATATCATGCGCACGAACAGGTCAAATAATCAGGGAAATCGTCCAATTTCAGGCGCCACGCCCATGCAGGAAAAGGTCCGCAATGACAAAACTGGCAAAAACGACGCTGGCAATCCCATTGGCCGTCATAAAGGCCAGATTTACCCGGCTGAGGTCATTGGGTTTGACGAGGGCATGCTGATAGATCAGCATCCCAAGGAAAACAGCCACCCCGGCCCAATACCACCAACCAAACCCGCCATAAAGACCTGCTATCACCACACAGGCCGTGCTAAGCAGGTGGAGGAATTCAGAGACCCGCAGTGCCTTCGTCTTTCCCAGCCAGGATGGCATGGAATACAGCTTATGGGAGCGGTCGAACTCCTCATCCTGCAGGGCATAGATGATATCGAATCCGCTGACCCAAAAGATCACCGTAAAAGAGAAGAGGATAGGCAATAAGGCAAAATGCCCCACCACGGCCAGATAAGCGCCGATGGGGGCCAACGACAACCCCACGCCCAACACCAGGTGGCAAAGGGGGGTAAATCGCTTCGTATAGCTATAGCCCAGCACTACCGCCAGGGCCACAAAAGACAGTCCAAAACAAAGGGGATTGATGAACCAGGTACAGACGATAAAGGCCAGGCAGCTGAACAGGACGAAACGCAAGGCGCTGTTTTTGGATATGATCCCAGCCGGGATCTCCCGGATAGCCGTGCGGGGGTTCAGAACATCGAATTTGGCATCCAGCCAGCGGTTGAAGGACATGGCCGCGCTGCGGGCGAAGACCATACAGCCGATGACCAGCAAGAACCTGAGCAAAAGCTGCTCTCGGGTAACCGGAATTACAAAACCCGCATCCAGGACACTCCGTGGAGAAATTATGGGAATATTCCAGCCAGGAACAACCGAATGGGTAACTCCGGCCTGCGTCACCCCCAAAAAGAACCCGATCATCGCAAACGGCATCGCAAAGATGGTATGCGAGAACTTGATCAGGCTTAAATAATTCTTTACAGTACTCATATAATTTTTTATTCTACGGTTCTAGCAGCCCACCGGCCTCTTACCACCTCCCACAACACGATGCCCGCCGCGATGGAAATATTCAGCGAATGTTTCATCCCCCATTGAGGGATCTCCACCGAGCCATCACATAACTTCAACGCCTCCTCCCCCACTCCACTCACCTCATTCCCAAACACAACAGCCAGCTTCCCCGAATGTTGGGCGGTAAATTCGGGTAAAGGTATACTATTCTCCACCTGCTCTACGGCAAATACCTTATACCCCTCTTCTTTCAGGGACCGGACGGCCGCCGCCGTCTCTTCAAAATATTTCCATTCCACCGTCTCCGTAGCGCCCAATGCTGTCTTGTGAATATCCCGGTGCGGGGGCTGGGGCGTATAACCGCAGAGAAAGATGCCTTCCAGTAAAAAAGCATCCGCCGTCCGAAATACACTGCCCACATTATGCATGCTGCGGATATTGTCCAGCACCACCACTACAGGGGTCTTATCCGATCCCCTGAACTCATGTACCGACTTCCGGTTAAGCTCATCCATGCTTAATTTGCGCATGCGCAAAGGTAATCGACTGCACGCAAAATCCCCGCAGTTCCCTTATTTTTGCCCCCATGGCAAAAAATAGTGCGGACACTCCCCTGATGCAGCAACACCGGGCTATCAAACAAAAATACCCCGATGCCATCCTCTTGTTCAGGGTAGGCGATTTCTACGAGACCTTTGGAGCGGATGCCGTTATTGCTTCACAGGTCCTGGGCATTACCCTGACCAAACGTAACAACGGGGCCGCAGCCTCCTCCGAACTGGCCGGGTTTCCCCACCATTCACTGGATACTTATCTGCACAAACTCGTGCGGGCAGGATACCGCGTCGCCGTCTGCGACCAGTTGGAAGACCCCAAAATGGTCAAGGGCATCGTCAAGAGAGGCGTCACGGAACTGGTGACCCCTGGCGTAGCTACCAACGACAAACTCCTGGAAGGGAGCAGCAACAACTTCCTGGCGGGCATCCACTTCGCGGAAAGCACGGCGGGCACAGATGGCCCGGCCGGCACCAAGAAAAGCGGCAACGACGACCGTCTGGGCATCGCCTTTCTGGATATTTCCACCGGAGAATTTTTCGTCGCGGAAGGCAACATAGAATATGCCGATAAATTGCTGCAAACCCTCAAACCGGCCGAGGTCATTTTCCAACGCAACTTTCAGCGGCACTTTAAAGAACTATTCGGCTCCAGATTCTATACCTATACCATGGAGAGCTGGATATTCGAGGAAGCCTATGCGACAGAAAGCCTGCTGAAACATTTTCAGACCCACTCCCTCAAAGGGTTCGGCGTGGAAGGCATGCAGGAAGCCCTCGTCGCAGCAGGAGCCGTTCTCCACTATTTAAAGGATACTGAACACCCCCATCTGCAACATATCTCTTCCATCCAGCGGATAGACCGGGAAGATCATATGTGGATGGACAAATTTACCATCCGCAACCTCGAACTGCTGGGAGGGCCCGATCCCCAGGGCAGCAGTCTCCTGAAAGTGCTGGATCACACCGTATCCCCCATGGGCGCCAGGCTACTGAAAAGATGGCTGCTCATGCCGCTGAAGGATGTCGACCGCATCCATGACCGCCTGGACGGAGTGGAGTTCTTCATCAAAGACCCCACCCTGCGCACTTCCATGTCCCAGCATATACAGCAATGCGGCGACATCGAAAGACTGGTCAGTAAAATACCCGTAAAAAAGATCAATCCCCGGGAACTGTTACACCTGGCCAGGGGGTTACAACATACCGACGGGATCCGTCAGGCGGGAGAGACCTTCCCCGACGGGTACCTCCGCCAACTGACCGACCGCCTGGACCCCTGTCCCCCGATCGTGGAAAAGATTCTCGCCACCATCGTCGACAATCCCCCGGTGGCAGCCGCCAAAGGGGACACCATACGCGCCGGCATACACGAAGAACTCGACCGGCTCCGGAAGATCGCCTCCGGAGGTAAAGAATACCTGGTAGAACTGCAACAAAAGGAGGCCGAAAGGTCCGGCATCTCCTCGCTTAAGATCGGGTTCAATAATGTATTCGGATACTACCTGGAAGTGACCAATACCCACAAGGATAAGGTCCCTTCCGAATGGCTGCGCAAACAGACGCTGGCTAATGCCGAACGTTATATTACCCCTGAATTGAAAGAATACGAAGAACAGATCACTGGCGCCGAAGGAAAGATCCTCGCCATCGAGCTGGAGCTCTATGACCAGCTCTTATTGTCTTTACAGGACTACATCGCTCCCATGCAGATCAATGGCCATGTACTGGGCACCCTGGACTGCCTGCTCTGCTTTGCCGGTAATGCGCTGTCATACAATTACAAAAAACCCGTATTGCACCAGGGACGCGAACTGGAATTGAAAGCAAGCCGCCACCCTGTGATCGAAAGACAACTGGCCACCGGGGAGGCTTATATTCCCAATGACCTGCTCCTGGATCCGGCCACGTTGCAGATCATCATCCTTACCGGTCCCAATATGAGCGGTAAGAGCGCCCTGCTGAGACAGACCGCCCTGATCACCCTGATGGCGCATATGGGCAGCTTTGTGCCCTGCGACGCAGCCAGGATACCGCTGACCGATAAGATATTTACCCGGGTGGGCGCCTCCGACAACCTCAGCGGAGGAGAATCCACTTTTATGGTGGAAATGAACGAGACGGCCAGCATCATCAATAATATCACGCCGGGCAGCCTCATCCTGCTGGATGAGATCGGCAGAGGCACCTCTACCTATGACGGGATCTCCATTGCCTGGAGTATTGCGGAATACCTCCACAATTCACCGCATGCGCCCAAAACCCTTTTCGCCACCCACTATCATGAATTGAATGAGCTGGAAAACAAACTTCCCAGGATAAAGAACTATCACATCACCAACAAAGAAGTAGGCAATAAGGTTATCTTTTTGCGCAAGCTGGCGCCCGGCGGCAGCACACACAGCTTCGGTATCCACGTGGCGAAGATGGCGGGCATGCCCCCCTCTCTCCTGAAAAGGGCCGGCGAGATACTCCTGCAGCTGGAAGAGAAGCAGGTGGGCGAAAACATCGGCGACCAGGTAAAAAAACTAGCCGCTCCACAGGCAGGCCCGCAAATGCAGTTCTCTATCTTCGACGCACATACCGAGACCTTCCATACCATGAGAAAGATCCTGGAAGAGACAGACATCAACCGGCTGACACCGGTCGAGGCCCTGCTGAAACTGCAGGAAGTAAAGAACCTGCTGAAGTAAAAAAATCCATCACCTCCCCCGAGCCCCGAGCCGGCCGGCCCAACTCCGGAGCCGGCGGCCCCGGTTGGTAGCCCCCTATTTATCCAGGGGACGCCCCCTTTCGTCCTGTCCGGATGCCATTCCGTCCATAAAAATTTTTCGTCTCATTTCGTGTGTTATTTTACGTTAGCGACAGAATGCAGCAAAAAGCCGCAACCTGTTGAAAAACAAAGCTTGGAATATGATAAAAATTCATTAAATTGTTTACAGATCTACTGATAGTCCCAGCAACCTCCACATCTTAAACGATTCTCCTATGATCAGATATGCTTATCAGTTAAAAGATTTCCGTAGCTGGCTCAAAGGCTTTAGTAAAATATTAAAGCTGCCGGTAATCGCCGGGACTATTCAGATTCCCCCTCCTATCGGGAATGGATATATCTTCGCCGCCAATATCAATGCTGACATTTCCTATGTTGTGATGAACTTCTCCCTGAATGATGACCTGGTATTCCTGCGTAAAAAATCTTCCCTCTATGGCCTGAGCCTTTTCTTCAACCAGATCAATGTCAGCGATTTCTTCGTTATCCGCGAACCTCATAATGCCATCACCGACAAGACTGCCGCCCGGAGCAATATATTTTTATCTTCCACCAACTACGACCTGGAAGTGACCTACTCCCGGTCCTCCCGCCTGAAAAGAGTAGGGATTTTTTTCAGTCCCTCTTTTGTCAGCCGCTGCATAAAAAGAGAAATCCTTCTGGACCTGTTGGTCTACGCTGACAATCGTCTGCGAAATATCAATAAAGAACCTATCACTTTTGAATACCGCCAGCTGCTGGAGGATATTTTTACGGTCGACAGGAGTTCCCCCCTTCACCATCTCTTATTACAGAACAGAGCCCTGCTGCTGAGTGAAAAATTCCTGAATACCTTCCTTACCAAGGCGCCCCTTCTCAAAGAAACCGGCGGCCTCAAACAGCGGGATAAAGAAAAAGATATCGAAGCCCTCAAAGACGTAGAGCGGATACTCAGCAATAACAAACTGGACAAATTCCCTTCCATCGACATGCTCTCGAAAACCGCCATGATGAGCTCTACCAAGCTAAAAACGAAGTTCAAACAGATCTATGGCATGAAGCTGTACGAATTTTACAATCGTAACCGCCTGGAAAAAGCAAAAGAAATGCTGCAGACAGGGAAATACTCTGTCAAACAGGTAGGATTGAACATCGGCTTCTCCAACCTGAGTAATTTTGCCAAAGCCTTTAAAAAGGAATTCGGCATCCTGCCAAAAGAAATTTTGAAAGGCCGTTAAAATAGCCCAATAACGGGTTAAGATAAACCAGGTACACCCGGCTAAGGCAAACAAAATTTTGTTAAATAGCCTCTACAGCTATTAAAAGACTCCTTGCAGCCAATCCCCATAAGGTATTTGTGTTAATTTTGCCCTCTTGCGCCGTACCTAAATACTTACTTCACGACTAGCTGCCTGTTGTATCATTATTGTAGTATCCGAAAAATTGTGAACATGATTACCTACTCATTCAGGCTGGAGAATTACGAAAAAAGTCTGGCGGAATTCGCCGCGCAATTGAACAGCACCGTAAAAGACCATATTTTCACGGCTCCTCCTTCTTTGGGAAAGGGGACGATCCTGGCTCAGGCCATCGGCTCTCAACTTTCTTATGCCGTGCTGAATTTAAAGTTGGAGAACGATCTGGAATTACTCCGCGAACCGGGCGAAGTGAAAGGATTTACCCTTTCCTTTAACCAGGTGGAAGTACAAAAAGAAGTACAGATCGGTGCCGGCCAATCTATCCCGGCGGAAAAAAGAATTCTCCGGAACGACATTTATCTGTCAGACACCCGTGACACCAATCTCGTAAAAATTCCTGCAGGCAGCACCGTGAAAAGACTGGTGATCTTCTGCACACAGGAACTGGCGGCCCAATACCTTCCTGCGGATATCCTCGACAAGCTGGAAGCCTTTGCCCGGCAGAACAGCATCGCGGAAAATCCTTATTTTGTCAGTCTCCCTCACCGCGAGACGCTGAAAGAGATCTTCGAAACAAAAGAGAACGATCCGTTAGGGCCCATAAGAAGACTGGCCCGTATCATCCACCTGACGGAGAAATTCCTGCATTCTTTCCTGCGACAGGAGCAGGCTGCCGCCCCCAAAGCAGTAAAAAAAGGCGATCTGGAAAGCATGCAGCACATCGAACAGATCCTCAGCAGCCGGTTGGAAGGCTTCCCTTCCCTGGAATCACTGGCGCACGAAGTATTCATGAGCACCAGCAAACTGAAAAACCTTTTCAAACAGGTCTACGGCTTCACTCTGTACGACTATTACAATAAGAACCGGTTGCAACGGGCGAAAGAAATGCTGATAACAGGGCAATGCAGCATCAAACAGGCCGGCAGCGAGATCGGGTTTTCCAATCTCAGCCATTTCGCCAAAGCCTTCCGGAAGGAATTTGGTATCCTGCCGAGGGACCTCGTGAAGAACAGATAATTCCCAACCATCCATTTTAAAAGGCTAAAGCCGGTCTGGAAAATTCCGGACCGGCTTTACTATTCCCTATAGGATTCCCGCATTTTTTTTGATGCCTGATGATAAAATAAAACTAAGTTTGAGCTTAATTTACATTGGAGAAATGTAGGCCGGATAAGAGTATTTAACCAAAACGAGACTAACCGGCCGTATGCCTATATGAGATTATATTTTTTCATTATATTAGTTTCTTTTTCCTTTCCTGTTTTAGCTCAGTCTTTTGGCCTAGGCTTTTTCGGCCACGAAGTGGTCCAGGACAAACGAACCGCCCTCGATCTCACCCCTGAAGAAGCCTTTTGCTTCCGGCAGGATTTTGAAATATCCTTCGAGTTATCCTTTCTTCCGGGAAATACGGATTACTTCGGCTATATCCTGCGGCTGATCCGGAATGACAGACAGAACATCGACCTTATCTATGACAAGGTTCCCGTACGGGAAGGCCATTTCAGAATGATCGTTGGCGACAGGCCCCCCTCTGTATCATTTACACTGGATAGCAACCACTTATTCAAATGCTGGAACAAATTTCGCCTGAAATTCGATTTTGCCAGGGACCGGCTGGTGTTCTACAGCGACAAAGACGTATTCATTCAAAATAATATAGGCCTGGCAAAAGGAGATTGCTTCCGGATATCTTTTGGCGCCAGCCCTTATCAGCCCTTTAAAACAACGGATGTTCCCCCCATGAAGGTCCGGAATATCCGCATAGCTGAAGAAAAGGGCCCCGAATATTACTGGCCCCTCAACGAACGCACAGGCTTGTTCGCCCTGGACACCCTTCATCGAAGCAAAGCCATCGTAACAAACCCTTTATGGATCAAAAACACCCATTACGAATGGAAGCTGATGAAGAAGGCAATGCTGAATGGCCCCGCCAGTGTCGCCTTTGATCCCCAATCAGAGACATTGTTCCTGGTGGGAACGGACTCCCTCATCGAATTTTCAGCAGCGCATTCTTCCTCCCGGACCCTGCCTTACAAATCCGGAGACCTGGGCCTGCAGCTGGGTAACCAGTCCGTTTATGATCCCTTTACAGCCAGCTTGTATAATGTCTACCTGGATCAGCCCCTGGTCACCTTCTTTGACTTTTCCAGCGGACGCTGGGATAAAAAGTACGAACCCCACGATATCAATTTCTGGCATCTCAATAAATTTTGCTCACAGAAAGACAGCTCTCTGTATTTTCTGAATGGCTATGGACATTTACGGTATAAGAACAATGTTTATCAGTATCATATCCCTTCGCGGCAGCTAAAGACCATACCCGTGAAAGGCGATTTTTTAACCCCCAGGTACCTCGCTGCCCTGGGGACCAATGCAGCAGGAGATTCCGCCTATATCCTGGGCGGATATGGAAGTTCCAGCGGACAGCAGATCCTTAATCCCAAGAACCTCTACGATATGTTGCTGTTTGATGTAAAAAGATCGACATTCAAAAAGCTGTTCGAGTTAAAACCAGGCAAAGAAGAGTTTGCTTTTGCCAATTCGCTGGTGATCAATGAAAAACAACAAGAGTTTTACGGACTGCTCTTCAACAACGATAAATACAACTCCAGCCTTCAACTCATAAAAGGCTCCCTGACCAGCCCCTCCTTTCAGCTGATGGGCAACAAGATCCCCTACCAGTTCCATGATATCGAGTCCTTCTCCGACCTTTACTATAGCCCTGTCGCCAATAAATTTATAACGGTGACCTTCTGGGAGGACAGCACCCGGAAGACATTGGCCAGCATTTATACCCTCGACGGAGCGCCGGTCCCGGAAGAAGCGGTCTTGCCGGAGGCCGCCCCGAAAGACACCTCTTTCTATATATATCTTGCCCTCGCGCTGGCCGGCTTGACAGCCGGGGGAGTATTGATCCGTCGCCGGCTCCGCCGCCGCCCCGGCAACGCCCCGGAAAACAGGACGGTCCTGCCATCCGAAACGTCTGTCCCTCAATCAAACGCTCACCCGAAAGAGCCCGCCCCCCAACCTCTCTCCGCCCGGGCCGCCATTTATTTATTCGGGGACCTCCAGGTATTTGACAAGGAAGGCAACGACCTTACACGGCCCTTCTCTCCCCTCCTGAAAGAGCTCTTTTTATTGATCCTGCTGTATTCCATCAAGAACGGCCGGGGAATAAGCTCGGAAAAACTGAACGAGATCCTTTGGTTTGACAAATCAGAAAAAAGTGCCCGGAACAACCGGTCCGTGAATATCGCCAAGTTAAAAAGCATCCTGGACAAGACCGGCGGCTGCGACCTTTCCAAAGAGACAGGTTACTGGAAGATCGACATCCAGCCTTCCCTGGTCTATGTTGATTACCAGGACTATCTTTCCATCGTGCGCGACAAATTAGCACTGGACAAACACCGGGTCACCGAGCTGGCGGGCATCACCAAAAGAGGAGGATTTCTCAACAATCTCGAATATACCTGGCTGGATAGTTTCAAGTCGGAAGTATCCAACCATGTCATCGATACCTACCTGCACTTCGCCGCATCCGTGGTCATCTCCGATGATCCTGAATTTATGATCACCCTGGCGGACTATATTTTTTACTTCGATGCCGCCAACGAAGAAGCCATGCAGTTAAAATGCAAAGCCCTGGTCTGTTTGGGCAAACATTCTCTCGCCAAACAATCTTACGAATCTTTCGTAAAGGAATACAAGTCCATCTACGGGGAAGATTTTGGAAAAGACTTCCAAAAATGCATCAGTTAAGGGGGAAAACCGCCAATAACCGCCGGACATTAATCTTCTATTAATCATTTATTATTCTCTTACTCACAATTTTACGCTTCCATAACCGGGTGGGAACCCGGCAGTGAACAAGGCCCATAGGCCGAAGTTCACCGACATTATGGGTGTTCCTGTAAGGATTATTTTTCAACGAATCCTGCACAGGAACACATAGCATAATAGTTTTTTTACGCAAAACTCAAACCTAAAACTAACGATCATGAAAGTCTTGCCGATTCTCCTGCTATTTTTATGTATCCTCCCCAGGGCTTATAGCCAGCGAACCCCGGTGACCGGTACCGTGGTGGATGAAAAAAAAGAGCCGCTTGCCGCCGTCAGCATTTTCGTAAAAGGCACAAAGACTGCCGCCATCACGAGGGCAGACGGCCAGTTCAGTTTAAATGTCGCTGATATCCAAAATGCCGTCCTTGTGGTAAGTTTTACCGGCTACATCACCCGGGAGGTCCCTCTAAACGGGAAAACAGATATACAAATATCCCTCTCCCCGGGCGACAAGAACCTCAATGATGTCGTAGTCGTTTCCGCTCTTGGCCTTACCCGTAAGGCGAAATCCATCGGCTATTCCACTCAGGCGGTAGACCCCGATCGTCTTACCGAAGCCCGCGATGTCAACATCACCAACGGCCTGGCGGGGAAAGTGGCCGGCCTGCAGGTCACTACCACCGGTCAGCCGGGCTCTTCCACCCGCGTGGTCATCCGGGGGGAAAACTCCATGACCGGCAACAACCAGCCCCTCTGGGTGGTAGACGGGGTACCCATCAACAACGACCCCGGCGATGCCCCGGGCAGCTATGCATCCAGCGGCAACATCGATTATGGCAATGGCGCTGCCGACCTCAACCCGGACGACATCGAGTCTATCCAGGTCCTGAAAGGTCCCAATGCAGCCGCCCTTTATGGATCAAAAGCCGCCAACGGGGCCATCCTTATCACCACCAAAAAGGGAAAGCCCGGGGATAAGACCCTCGGCATCGCCGTCAATCAGAATACCCTGTTCAATACGATCACCGAGTTCCCCGCCTACCAAAATGAATACGGAGAAGGGGGTAATGGTCGCATGGTCACCAATTCCAACCTGATCGTACCCGGTACAGGAGCCGTCGATATGGGGAATAACGGCACTTCCTGGGGAATGCCGATGTTGGGCCAGCCTTACAACGATTTCGCCGGCAACCCCATTCCCGGCGGTTATAGCCCCCAACCCAATAATGTCCGGCAACTATATAAGACCAGTATTACCAATACTTCCAATATCTCCGTCAGCAAGGGAGATGCGCTGGGCGCTTTCCGGCTCTCCTATACCAATACGTATAGCAATGACGTCATGCAGAAGCAGAACCTCATCCGCAAGAACAACCTGAGCCTGACCGCCAACCGTAAATATGGCAAATTCCTCACCATGGATACGTGGATCCTCTATACCAACCAGGATACCCGTAACAGGACTGTCCGTAACCTGGACGCCGCCAGCCCCATGGCCGCCTATGTATACATGCCCCGGAGCACCAATGTCGGTTATCTCACCCCCTGGGCCAATGCCGCCGGCAACTCGGTGTCGTTCGGTTCCATTAACAATACGGAAAATCCCCTCTGGTCGATCAATGAGAATAGCAATGAGGATACCCATAACCGCCTGATCGGCGGCATCCGGGCCCTTGCCCAGCTGACCCCCCGATGGAGCTTCCGCCTGCAGGCTTCCGGAGACCTGGACTTTGTCAATGCCTACCAATATAAGGAGCTGGGAGGACTGAAGACACCCAACGGGTTTTACTCCAACTACATGCAGAATAATCTCAACTGGGACTACCAGGCCATTGCCAGCTATAATGGAGGGCTGGGCGACAATTTCACCCTCACCGTAAACGCCGGAGCTGAGCTGGCCAATGGCGGCATTCTCACCCGTGGCGCCAGCGTCAGCTCCCTGCTGGTGCATAATATGCCCGCTATCTCCAACAGCAACGCCGTGCCTTCCACCACCGAGACCAGGGCGACCACCCAGACACAGTCCGTATTCGGCAATGCTACGCTGGGGTATAGGGACTTTCTCTTCCTGGACGTAACGGGACGCAATGACTGGTCCTCGACCCTGCCGATCCAGAACTGCTCATTCTTCTATCCTTCGGCCACAGGAAGTTTTATCTTCAGCAATTTTATCGATAAAAAAAGCCTGATCAGCTTTGGCAAGCTCAGGGCATCCGTGGCACAGGTTGGTAACTCCGCCCCCTTCGGCGCCCTGATCAACACTTATGGCTATAACGGCCTCTTTCTCGGCAATCCTTATCTGACCTATACGACCCGGCTCAATAATGCGACCCTGAAACCCGAGCAGACAGTCTCCACCGAAGCCGGCGTCGACCTTACCTTCCTGAAGGATAGGATCACGTTCAGCGGGACCGTCTACCGGTCCGTTGCGACTAACCAGATCATTACGGCGACAGCCGCGCCCGAAACCGGTTTCACCAGCCGCTACCTCAACGCCGGTAAAATGACCAATAAAGGCATCGAACTTTCCATGACGGCCAAGGTCATTGCAACCAGCAAATTCAGCTGGAACCTGCTGGCCAACTGGTCCATGAACCGCAATAGGGTGGAAGCTCTGGCGCCGGGTGTCAATTCGCTGGTGCTGGGCCAGAACCTGGGTGTCACCATTAATGCGAAGAAGGGCTACCAATACGGCACGATGACAGGCAATGGTCCTTATATGGTAGGTGATACCACGCTGGTGAATCCCGCCAATGGCCGTACCATCGTCGCACCCAACCTGGTGGTGGGAAATTTCCACCCTGATTGGATCGGATCGGTGGGTTCCGCCTTCAAATACGGCGGCTTCGACTTCTCCGTATTGTTCTCCGTTAAGTGGGGCGGTAAGATTTATTCTGCCTCCTATGGCCGGGCCAATTTCACCGGCGTCACGGTGAACAGCCTCTATGGCAGGGACGATTATCTGTTCAGCAGCCTGATCCTCGGAGAGAGCGGCAACGAACAGCAAGGCATCGGGCAGACCGTGGGCAGCACCGTTACCCGTTATGCGGATTCCTCCCGGGCAAAGGGCGCCCGGTATCCGAATGCCTATTTCCCCAAGACAAATCCAGACGGAACCTATGCGCTGGATAAGAATGGCAAAATGATCCCCGGTCAGAAGAGCAATATCTGGATGAACCCCACCACCTATGAATCGGATATGACGCTGAACAATGTCCCGGCTATCACTTTCGATGCGACCAGCATCAAGCTCAGCGAGCTGATATTCGGATATACCCTTCCCCAACAATTGTTGGCCCGGACGCCTATCCGCGCCCTCCGGCTGGCTTTCGTGGGCAGGAACCTCTGGACACTCCTGAAGCATACTCCCCAGGGCATCGATCCCGAGGCGGCCAACAACTCCGGTAATGCACAGGGCATCGAGGCCGGCGGCTCCTTCCCCTACGCTATTTATGGTTTTGACTTAAAAGTAACTTTTTAAACATCCCGACATGACACGAACATCCCAACTCATTATATACATCGCAATGGCAGGATCACTTTTTTCCTGCACCAAGAATTTCACCCAAAAGAATACCGATCCCACGCAGTTCACGGCCGTTACTCCCGAAGCAACCATCGAGTCGGCAGTGAGAAGCCTCAATAACCAGCTGGCGAACTATAATACCACCAAATTCTGGGACATCTCCAACCAGGTCATCGTTAACTCACGGTATGATGTGACCGATGGGGGCCTCTGGCAGACCATGTATGTCGGCGTCCTGGAAAATCTGAAACAGATAGAGGCCAATTACGGCAGCGACACCGCTTATAATAACAGGGTGCAGATCGCCCGGATCCTGGAATGTTATGCCTATTCGATCCTGACGGGTATGTTCGGTCCTATTCCCATCACGCAGGCCAATAATCCCAACAACCTGTCCAGTGTCCTTTATGAAAATGAGGACTCCGCTTACAGTTATATATTGACCAACCTGAAGGATGCCACCTCCAAAATAAAACCGGCCGGAGACAAGCTGACCTATGACGTAGTATATCCCGGCGGGACGGTCACGAACTGGATCAAGTTCGCCAATACGCTGCGTTTGAAGGTCGCGCTGCGCTGCATGCGCAATATGGGCGCCACTGCTGCCGCTCATATCCAGGACGTACTATCCAATGAGGCGCTGACCATCAATTCAGAGGCAGAGTCGGCGAAAATGGCTTATGAGAATGTCACCAATAACCAGAATCCCTACTGGCTTAAATACATTTTCCCAAATAATATTTTTCCGTATAACCCCACCGCTACAGGTCAGGCCCCAAAAATGGCGGATAACCTTCAGGTCTTCTTCCGGTCCTATAACGATCCGAGGATGACAGTGTTCTTTGATTCCGTACCCCCGGCCAACCGCTACATCATCACCGATACCCTCACCAGCACCCTGGATGATAGCCTGCGGGTGGTTACCTACCCCATCCCCTACCTGGGAATGCCATTGGCGCCGGGCAACCTTCCCGGCTGGCTCAATCTTGTAGGAGTCACCAATCCCATCGGCGCCCTCAATGTGAAAGCCTATTCCAATATAGCCCCCTCCATCGTGACGAATCCCAGCCGGCCTTTCATAATGCTGGGCTATGCGGAAACCCTCTTCCTGAAGGCAGAGGCAGCGATACTGGGTTACGGAGGTTCCCTGTCGGCGGAACAATATTATAATGCCGGCATCGCCGCCAACTTCGCTTTCTGGGGCATCTCTTCCAACGCACTGGCCACCTACCAGGGCACCAATGGCATCAAGTTCGGGACTTCTGGCGCCGGGTTTAACAATTTCCTAGGGATCGTTAATTTCAGTATCCCTCCAACAGACATCAACAAGATCTGGATCCAACGATGGATGACCTATTTCCCCGACCAGTCCTTCGACTCCTGGTGTCTGGAGCGCAGGACCCGCTTCTTCGCCTTCTCCCCCAATACCAACCCCGGCGGTAACAGCAGCTATACAGCCCATCCAACGTATATGGATATCCCCGGACGGGGCTCTTACCCCAATAGCGCCAGCCAATCGATCCAGGCCCTCAATCCCGACGGATATAACAGTGCCGTGCAGGAACTGGGAACAACCCGGACGGATGATTATGATCCAGACCAGACATTGCATTTCGCCCTTCCATTCACCGTGCCTAACTGGAATAACGCCAATGCCAACTATGATCTCAGCTACCTGCGGAAATGGTATGGAACCACCATCCAGTCTCTGAAGACTGCTGCGGCCAGTGGAGGATTCCCCTATGCTGTGACATTGACGTACCATCCCTAACTATTAAGCACTCAAAACAGATAACATGAACCCAATCATTCGCCATATAAAACTCCCCTTCTTCATCGCCTTGCTGGCCATCTCCGTCCTTTTCTCCTGTAAAAAGACCAGCACGGGGCCTTCCGTAACGACCAATATCCTGGACTATCAGATCAAAGAGATCCCGGTGACCCAGGACTATATCGTGGGCGCCTTTTATTATAATTTCGGCAGCTTCAATGCCAATATCAAGGAAGTGCCGGTCGTAGGTAAATACGCCATGCCCGGTGGGGTAGAAACACCCAACGTCATGCCCCAGCATATCACGCAGGCGCAGACCGCCGGAGTGGATTATTTTGTCTTTTCCTTCCGCAGCGCCAATAAGGATGCGACTAACTGGAAGAACGACTCCACCCTCGTGCAGACTTTTGTGGCGGCCAATACAACCGCTACGCCGATGAAGTTCGCCCTTCAGTACAACTGGTCTACCGGTTCCTATGCGGTATCCAACACCGCTCCGCTGGAGAGTAATGCCACTAAGCTAAACCAGTTCTTCGACGATATCCAGCGCGCGGCCACCAACTGGATGAACAGCCCCAATTACATGAAGGTCAACGGGAAAACGCTGCTGTACATCCAGAATGCCCAGGTAATGTATTCCAATAACAATGTCGCTATTTACGATACGCTGAGAAACCGGCTGTCCGCCATGGGCTTCACCATGTATATTGTAGGGATGCAGGACCGCTGGACCCCTCCGGCCCGCTATCCGTTCCGTTACGTAAACTGTGTCAATGCCATCTATCACCAGTCCTTCAGCACCGCGATCGACTCCTGGGACCGCTGGTACGTTCTGCCGCAGGCCATGGACCAGAACTGGGAGTATTCCCGGAAGTATTTTGCCGACAGCATGGGCGGAATATCCTACGTACCGAATATCAGCCCGGCCTATAACTGGCTGATCACCAACCCCACCAGCCTCAATCCCAGCTATCCCCGCACGGACAGCGGCGCTATGTACCGGCAATTGTGCAATGTGGCCAAGATGAATGCCGACAACTCGACGCGGCTGATCATGATCGACTCCTGGAATAGCTGGCAGGACGATTCACAGTTGGAGGCGGCTACCGATTACCAGGACAGGTACCTGAAGATTACCAAACAGGAATTTAAAAAACCGCAATAGCCAACAAATTCATTATGATGAGCAAACACGCGTGGACAATCTTTTTGACAGGAAGTATCCTATTGCTATCAGGGATCACAAAAGGGCAATCTTCAGCGGGCGATCCCCTCGATGATATTGACCCAACCATCGGAAATGTGGGCCAGCTTCTGCAGCCGACCCGGCCGACCGTACAGGTTCCTAACCAGATGATCCGGATGTACCCGATGCGCAACGACTATATGGACGATCAGATAGCCAGTTTTCCCCTGATCATCCTTTCCCACCGGCTGGGACAGGCTTTCTCCATCAAACCCTATAACAGGACGCCGGGCCCGGAAGCCTGGACACGGAAAATGACCTATGATCACGACCTGGAGATTACCCGCCCCTGGTACTATTCCACTTACCTGGTAGACGACGGCATAACGGTGGAGTTCACCCCCGGAAAAAAGACGGGCATCTTCCGGTTTCAGTTTCCGGACAGCGTAACGCCCAGCCTTCTGTTCGATGTATACAACAATGATAACAGTGAGTGGAAATTTATTTCCGCTAAAGAGATCACCGGCGTGGAGACCTACCATGGCGATATCAGGGTCTATTTATATGGCCGGTTCGACAGAGACGGAACAGAAGGCGTAGTAAAGGACAACAGGCCCCTGCCCGACGCGGTTGCCGCGGAAGGAAAATCCGTACGGTCCTGGATCAGCTTCCCGACGGCGGCAGCCACCCGGACAGTTGAGTTTCACTATGCTATCTCCTATATCAGCCCTGAGCAGGCCCGGAAGAATTTCGAAGAGGAATTGACGAACACCAGCTTTGAACAGTTGATGACAAAAGCAAAACAAGCCTGGGCAACAACCATCGGCCAGGTAAAAGTAGAAGGGGGTACGGAAGGACAGCGCCGATCATTTTACTCCGCCTTATACCGCTGCAACGAGCGGATGGTGGACATCACGGAAGACAACAGGTATTACAGCGGTTTTGACAAGACCATCCACACGACCGAACGTCCTTTTTATGTGGATGACTGGACCTGGGATACTTATCTCGCCCTACACCCCTTACGGGCTATCCTGGACCCGGCTAAGGAACAGGACATGCTGAACTCCTATGTGACCATGTACAGTCAGAGCGGGTGGATGCCCACCTTCCCGGTATTGTTCGGAGACCATGCCTGCATGAATGGTTTTCATTCTTCCATCATGATCCTGGACGACTACCGGAAAGGGCTCCGGAATTTCGACTGCAATAAGGCATTTGAGGGCATGGTGAAAAATGCTACCAGTGCCACGATGCTGCCCTGGCGTAACGGACCGAAATCGACCCTGGAGGATTATTATTACAGCAAAGGTTATTACCCCGCGCTGCATATCGGAGAGACGGAGACCAACCCGCTCGTCAATCCCGGTGAAAGAAGACAGGCCGTGGCCGTTACACTTGCGGCCAGCTATGATGACTGGGCCGTAGCTGAAATGGCAAAAGAATTGAATAAGCAAAACGACTATACTCTTTTCAGCCAGCGGGCCAACAATTATAAAAACCTTTGGAACAGCAAATACCAGTTCTTTATTCCAAAAGACAACAAGGGCAACTGGATCGACATCGATCCCCGGTTCGATGGAGGAAAAGGTGGCCGGGATTATTATGATGAGAATAATGGCTGGACCTATTTGTGGCAGGTACAGGAAGATGTCAAAGGGCTCATGAACCTGATGGGAGGCCGGGATAATTTCGAGGCCAGGCTGGACCAACTGTTCCGGGAAGGTCTGGGAAGAGGTAAAAATGATTTTTGGTACACCTTTCCCGATGCCACAGGCCTGGTGGGCCAATATTCCATGGGCAACGAGCCCAGTTTTCACATCCCTTACCTCTATAACTATACGAAGTCTCCCTGGAAGACCCAGAAACATGTCCGGTTCTTATTGGACGCCTGGTTCAAGGATAATATATTCGGGATCCCCGGAGATGAGGATGGAGGCGGCATGTCGGCCTTTGTCGTCTTCTCTTCCATGGGCTTCTACCCGGTGACCCCGGGTATCCCTGTCTATACCATCGGAAGTCCTGTCTTTGAGAAAGTCACCATCGCACTGCCCAATGGTAAAGATTTCAAAATAATAGCTAATAATTGTTCCAAAGTCAACAAATACATACAACACGCCACCTTCAACGGAGAGGAACTAAATACGCCCTGGTTTACCCACGAACAGTTGATCAACGGGGGCAGGCTGGAACTGGAGATGGGCCCAAAGCCAAATAAGACCTGGGGAACAGGCAAACCATAAAAATACGTACCGATGGTGAAATACGCAGCAATTTTCAGCTTACTGATGATGACGGTCCTGAATAAGGCCTACCCACAAAAGAAACACAGCCCCGGCTCCCAATTTCCGTCTTACAAAGGACTCGTACTGGCGGGTTACCAGGGCTGGTTCAATACGCCGGATGACGGCGCCGGCAGAGGATGGACCCACTATGTAGCCCATGGAGAATTTGGTCCCGGCAACTGTAAAGTGGACCTATGGCCCGATGTCAGCGAGTATAAAAAAAACTATCCTTCACCTTTTAAAAAAGCCGATGGTACACCTGCCTGCCTCTTCAGTTCTTATGATGCAGCGACCACAGACCTGCATTTTAAATGGATGGAGCAGTACGGCATCGACGGTGTCTTCGTACAACGCTTCATCGGCAGCACCAGGGGCGGAAAGGTATTGGCGCATAATGATAAGGTAATGGAACAAGCCTTGAACGGCTCACGCAAATACCAGCGGGCGATAGCCGTGATGTACGACCTGTCCGGAATGAAGGACGATGACAAAGACCCCGAAACAGTGATAAATGATTGGAAACACCTGGTAGACGACCTGAAGCTAACATCCGGCGGCGCCAGACAAACCTACCTGTATCATAATGGCAAGCCACTCGTCGC
Organism: Puia sp.; assembly: GCA_035492545.1. Lineage (GTDB taxonomy): Bacteria > Bacteroidota > Bacteroidia > Chitinophagales > Chitinophagaceae > Puia. The sequence continues at coordinate 20,521 of DATJJD010000014.1, read as the reverse complement.
CGTATGGGGAGTCGGGTTCCCGGGGAGGTCCTATGGTTTGAAAGGAGCGGAAAAGATCCTGGATTTCCTGAAGAATGATCCGGTCTATGGGGGCTGTTCCGTTCTCCTGGGGGTTCCCACCTACTGGCGGGACTTTGGCAATGATGCGGTCAAGGATCCTCATTTCCATGACCTGCTGCGGAAGGCGGATATCATCCAGCCCTGGATGGTAGGCCGGTATAACGAGACCAGCTATGCTAAATTCCCCGACCGCATAAAAGAGGATATCGCCTGGTGCAAACAGAACCATGTAGACTATGTACCCGTCGTCTTCCCGGGTTTCAGCTGGCATAACATGTACCCTGCCAGTCCGCAGGACCAGATCCCCCGTAACAGAGGACATTTCTACTGGGAGCAGATCACAGGCGCCATCAACAGCGGCGCCGAGATGCTGTACGTGGCGATGTTCGATGAGATCGATGAAGGCACGGCTATCTTTAAGGTCTCCAAAGACCCGCCGGCAGGCGCCAGCAATTTTGTAAAATTCGAGAGCGATATACCGTCCGACTATTATTTATTCCTTACGGGCTACGCGACAAAAATGCTTCGGAAGGAGTTGCCTTTTCAGCAGGAAGTTCCCTTGCCTCCGTCCGGAGCAGGGAAGGGACAACAAACCCGTTTCGCCCGGGATTTTGCCCCTTCCCCTGATTTTGTCAAGCTGCCGGAACGACCTTACAGAGACGGGATTTGTTTAAATGGCTCCTGGAGTTTCTTCCCCGTGGAGAATGCAGAAAAATTATCTAAAGGCATGATCCTGCACCCGGAGCTTCCTTTCGGCCCGGGAGCCACGGGACGCCTTTCCCCCGATCCTGTCCCCATCAAAATACCCTCACCCTGGAATGTCAACAGTTTTGCCAGGGGCAATGGCAGCGGGGGCGACTTTGTTACCTATCCCAGCTATCCCAAAAACTGGGAGAATATTAAGGCGGGCTGGCTGCAGCGAAAAATACCTTACCGCAAAGAGTGGAAGGGTAAAAGGCTGATCCTGCATTTTGAAGCCGTCGACGGTTATACGCAGGTATTCGTCAACGGTAAGCATGCAGGCGAGAATAGAGATATCTTCCTCCCGTTTGAGATCGACATTACCAACTTGCTTAAAGAAGGCCCCGACAATGAATTGTGGGTGTGGGTAGCGGATGCCGCTTTATTGAATCAGCCCGGCAAATACGGTAGAAGGACCTATGTTGCCGGGTCTTTCTGGGGTCAGCATGCCCGGGGAATATGGCAGGATGTGAATCTGCTGGTTAAACCCGCCGTCTCCATCGAAACAACTTTTATAAAGCCGGAACTGGACAAAGATACCCTCAGCGTGGAGATTACGCTGGCCAATACCACGGGCCAGGCAACCGAATTAACGGTGTCAGGTACGCTATCACCCTGGATCAACAAGGCCGGGAAAACGATAGCCGAGGCGCCGGAACCTATAGGGGAATCCGGTACCGGGGTGCTGTCTATCCCCGGCGTCAAAATAAAGATAGCGCCCCAATCCCGGACTTCCCTCACCCTACGGGTAAAAGCAGGAAACAAGCTCACTCCCTGGACACCTGAAAGACCTACCCTCTATGGGCTGCTGCTGACCGCGGAAGCACAGCCCTTGAACCAGCGCGGCGAATCCGGCCAACCGCAGGAAAATAGCATCGATAAAAAATATACCCGCTTCGGCTGGCGGCAATTCACCATCAACGGCAACAGGTTCTGCCTGAACGGGCAGCCTATCCGATTGAAGGGAGACTCCTGGCATTTCATGGGAATTCCTCAAATGACCAGACGATATGCCTGGGCCTGGTTCTCCGCATTAAAGGACTGCCACGCCAATGCCGTGCGCCTGCATGCCCAGCCTTACCCGGAATTCTACCTGGACATGGCCGATGAAATGGGCATCTGTGTGCTGGACGAGACGGGTATCTGGGCCAGCGATGGTGGCCCCAAAGTGGACGCGGAAGAATACTGGACTAACTGCAATGCGCATGTTGAAAGACTGGTCCTTCGCGATCGCAACCATCCTTCCGTATTCGGATGGAGCATCTGTAACGAGAACCTGGCCGTGGTAATGGGTGTGCAGCATGCTCCGGACTCCCTGGTTCAACGACAGGTCGCGCAGATCAATAAATGGGTCGCCATCGCCAGAAGGACGGACCCGACCAGGCCCTGGATCTCCGGTGACGGAGAGACCAACCTGCCTACAGATCTTCCCGTGGTGATCGGACACTATGGAGGAACGGACAGTTACAAGGCCTGGTCGTCACAAGGAAAGGTCTGGGGCATCGGCGAAGGTGGAATGGCCTACTATGGTACCCCCCGGCAGACGGCCGTTTATAACGGCAGCCGGTCTTATGAGTCCCAGTTAGGCAGAATGGAAGGGGTGGCTAAAGAAGCATCCAGGCTGCTGGCCCTGCAAAAAAGCTATGGGGCGACCTATTCCTCCGTATTTAATATCGCCTGGTATGCGCTGAAACCCCTGGAATTAGGCATGAAGGACAGCACGAAGGCGCCGTCACCTTCCGATGGGATATTTTTCAATCCTTACCAGGAAAGCCACCCCGGCATACAACCTGAAAGGCTGGGGCCTTACACTACAACATTTAACCCGGGATACGATCCATCTCTACCCTTATACAGGACCTGGCCCCTGGCGGACTCCATCCGCGCCGCCTTCAGTGACAGCGTCTCCGGCACTGCGGCGCCCCTTGGTGCCGGTTCCGTCCCATCCACCACTCTCGCCGGGCCCGCTGCCGCTAATGCATCTCCCCCATTCACACCCCCTTCTCCCACATCTTACATTATGCTGCTGTCCTCCGACAAGGACTCCCTATTATCCAGGCTCCTCAGCGAGATGGGCATTGCCGTTAGGGGCACGCCTGTTGGAAAAGATCTTCGAAAAGGGCTCGCGCCAGACAAAGGCCGGCCCCTCCTGATCATAGATGGCCTGCATGCCCCGAAAGCACAGCGATACAGCTCGCTGCAACGGGCTATTTTAGAAACCGGCGGCGCCGTATTGATCTGGGGAATGGACCCCGAATCAGCCGGCCGGGTGAATGAATACCTTCCCCGTCCTTTGGAGCTTACCACCCGGAAAGCCACCTCTTTTTTAGTGAAAGCCCCTGATCCAATGCTGAACGGGCTTGGCAACGCCGAATTCTATTTTTCCGAGCTCTCCGATACTCCCCTGATGAATTACGGTCTGTCCGGTGATTTCACTCATCACGGAACTGTCCTGCTGGAAGCGGCTAACACCGATTGGAAAACATGGAATGGCCGCGCAGAATATCTTAAAACGGCAGCCGTGCTGCGGAGCGAAAGAGAATACAAACCGGAAGGAGCAGCCCTGGTCTCGGAGAAGGCCGGAAAAGGGGAAATATATGTACTGGCCCTGGACCCTGCCGTATTATCGAAAACCTCCGTTGGTTTCCTGCGAAAATTATTCATCAACCTGGGCGTCTCGTTTCAGAACACGGGGCGGAACAATACCCCGGCAATCGACCAGCAGGGAAAACTGCAGCAGGCGCTCCTGTTGGCATCCTTCGACATAACAGGAAAATCCAATGAAGAGATCCGTGCGATAGACCTGCTGAAAGATAGTACGGAAGGCCTGTTCTTTCCAGGACGCAGAATGAATGACCGGTACTGGGAAAAAGCGACAGCACGGGACGGAATGTTTGATTTTACCAAACTGAGCTTCGCCGGCCCATCCCAGAATGCGATGGCCTATTTGAGCTTCTGGTTATACAGCCCCCGCTCCTTATCCAATCTTTTAATAGAACCGGATATGCCCCGCGTCGACCTGTACATAGGCGCCGATGACGCCTGCCAGGTATACCTTAACCGGAAACTGATCCATGAGTCCTTTGCGGGAGGATACTCCGGCAAAGGCGACCTCGTCCGGGCTATCCCGTTGGAAAAAGGATGGAACCATGTCCTGATCAAGGCGATCCAAAAGGGCGGGGCCTGGAAATTAGCCCTGGAGCTGGATTGTGATAAAAAAGAATTCCTGAATGAGATCAAATCGCAGATTGCCCGCTAAGTCACCGGGTAAAAATTATTATATGGTTAAACTCGTACTCACCGCAGCCACCGTCTTCACCTGTACCCAATGGGCCTTTTCACAGCCCCCCCTACCCAAATACCTCGACCCAAATGCGCCCATCGAAGAGCGGATCAATGACCTCCTTCCCCGCCTTACGCTGGAGGAAAAAATCATCCAGTTGAGCGATAGTTGGGGATCGAAAGGGATTCCCCGCCTACGGATACCTGCTATGCTGAAGACGGAAGGACTGCACGGACAATCCTATTCGACAGGCGCCACCATTTACCCGCAACCTATTGAGATGGCCTCAACTTTCAACACATATCTGATCGGGCAGGTGGGAAAAGCGACGGCCATAGAAGCCAAAGCCGCCAATCTCCGGGTCTCCTGGTCACCCGTGCTGGATGTGGCAAGGGACATACGCTGGGGAAGAGTGGAAGAGACCTATGGGGAAGATCCTTACCTGGTGAGCCGGATGGGCGTAGCCTGGATCCGTGGATTTCAGGGAGAGCACATGATAGCTGTTCCCAAACATTTTGCCGGCCATGGCGAACCACTGGGCGGACGGGACAGTCACGACGTAGGCTTGTCCGACCGGGTCATGCGGGAAATACATTTGCCTCCTTTCCGCGCGGCCGTAAAGGAGGCGCATACGGGAGGGGTGATGGCGGCCTACAGCACCTGGAATGGCGTCCCGGACAACGGCTCCGTCGAGCTTCTGCAAAAAATACTACGGGAAGAATGGGGATTTGACGGCTTCGTGGTATCGGATTGCAGCGGCCCCGAAAACTTTTTACGAAAACAATCCGTAGTCACCGACCTGGAAGAAGCCGGTAGTCTGGCCATCCTGGCCGGGGTAGATATCGAATGTGGATCGTGCTACGTCAAGGCATTGGCATCCGCGATACAAAAAGGCCTTCTCTCCGAAACAGCATTGGATGCCAATCTCCGGCCTGTATTCCGGGCAAAGTTCAGGCTTGGATTATTTGAAAATCCGGGTCCCGATAAAATGGTCTGGGAAAAACTGCCTGCCTATGATACTCCCGAACGCCGGGCATTGGCAAGAGAAGTGGCAGTGGAAGGGTCCGTGCTGCTGAAGAATGACAATAAACTATTGCCGCTGCGCAAGGATATCGGAGCGATAGCCGTTATCGGCCCCAACGCCGATATGGCCCAGACAGGGGATTATTCCGCCAGCCCTGCCCCCGGACAGCTTGTAACCGTGCTGCAGGGTATCCGCTCGCATGTCAGCTCTGGCGTTCGGGTCCTCTATGCCAAAGGATGTGGCGTGCAATCCCCGGACAGCTCGGGTTTTTCCGATGCGGTAAAGATCGCCGGACAATCCGATGTCGTAGTCCTGGTGGTAGGAGATTATTCTACGCGGGAGTATGCTAAGAGCGGCAGCAAAGAAAAAGCAACCAGTGGAGAAAATGTCGATGGGGCTACCCTGGAAATACCCGGCGTACAGCGCCAGCTCATCCGGAGGATACAGGCGACGGGCAAACCGGTGGTGCTGGTGCTGGTGAATGGCAAACCTTTTACCCTGCCCTGGGAAGCAGAACATATTCCGGCGATGCTGGAGACCTGGTACCCTGGCGAAGAAGGAGGAAATGCGACAGCCGACCTGCTCTTCGGTGACCGCAATCCATCCGGGCGGTTGCCTGTCAGCTTTCCCCGTCATGTGGGCCAGTTGCCCCTCCACTATGACTATGAGCCCTCCGGCCGCAACTACGATTATTATGATATGCCCTTTACCCCCTTGTATCGATTCGGGCACGGACTGAGCTATACCAGTTTTCAATACTCTCATCTCAAGGCCCTGCCCAGGCAAGGCAATCCCGGCTTCGTAACCGTATCCGCCGACATTGAAAACACGGGCGACCGGGACGGAGAAGAAGTGGCGCAACTGTATATAACGGATATGCTCAGCTCTGTTATTACCCCGGTGATCCAACTGGAGGGCGTGCAGCGTGTTTCACTAAAGAAAGGAGAAAAAAAGACGGTGGTCTTTGAATTGACGCCTTACCAGCTTTCGTTGCTGAATGCGAACATGACACGTGTTCTGGAAGCAGGTCTCTTCCGGGTGCATGTGGGTGGAGTAAGCCCCGAGCCTCCGGCAGGTTCCACCGATCACAAAGGGAAGATCGGTTTTAAAAACCCCGCACAAGGGGTTTCCGGAGAGTTTGCCGTGCCGGGGTCTTACCAGGCGAAATTCAGCACAGAGCTGATAGCGCCTGCCACTGTCAAAGGGGGAGAAAATTTCCAGGCCGCCGTAACGGTAAAAAACCAGGGCAATCTGGTCGATATAGCGGAGGTCAAATTATATGGTGACACTTTGCTGGACACCTGGCGCTTTGAAATTGAACCGGGTGAGACTAAAACGCACGTATTTACTACTGCATTGTACAATAGTGGCGGGCAACACCTCACCGCTATTGTTGGGGAGAAGCGGACAGAAGCTTCCATCACCGTCTATAAAGCCCCGGCTAAATTATCGCTGACCAATATCCGTACAACAACCGGCGATGATGGGGTCCTGCATTACAGCGCCCTGGCGCAGAACGCAGGCAGCGAGCCTTTCCAGGGGAAGGTCCGGATCGAAGTCGATGATAAAGTAGTGACCGAAACACCGGTGGAGCTTCAGCCCGGCGAACAACATACCGTGCAGATGGAATATGCCTTCCCCCATTCAGGCGCCTTCCGCGTGAAAGCGGGTGATGCGCCCGCACAGGAATGGGTCGTTGCCGGCGGGGTGAGCCTCGCGCTGCGGGATCCGCTGGTGTATCTTGATTTCGATGAGACCTCTGCTGCCGGCGCCCGGAATAAGATCAACGGGGTGCTTTTGCCGGCAGAAGGCAAACCGCAGTATGTACCCGGAAGAAAAGGAAAGGCCTTCTTATCGGATAATAAGGAAACTTTTATCCCAACAGGAAAGCTTGACCTCTACCGGAAACCATTTACACTGGCCGCCTGGGTGAATATTGCTGATCTCGACAACGGACAGGCCGGCTTTTGGGGAGGCCAGGCCCCGATGGGGGCTGATGTGGACAATACAGGCACTAATCTGTTCGCGGGAGTATCGAACGACCGCCTGCTGCTGTCTTTCCAGGACAGGGATGCCCGGGGCAATACCGCCGTGCCTACCGGCTCCTGGCTGCATATCGCTTATACCTATGATCCTGCAAAGGAAGAGGGTATCCTATATCTTAACGGAAAGCCCGATAAATCCTCTCCTCAGAAACCCTATACCGGCCAGCTGGACAGGATTGGCAGCGCCCCCCGTTTCAACCACGGTAAATTCGCGATGGACGACATCCTGGTGACCCGGAGTTGCCTGGGACCGGATGCCATCCGGGAATTGGCGGACAAAGGTCCCGCGGCGCTGCAGGAAGGGGAAATTGTAACGGAATGGCGAACCGCACCCGGGACGATCACTACCTTAAAGTCCTGGGCTACGATTCCCGCCAATAGCGGAATACGGGTAATCGTCGAATCCGGGGACAGCGAAGGTAACCCGATAGATTCCCGAACCGTCGAACTAAGATCCGGCATGCAGGCCCAGGCCATCGCGGGATTGAAGCCGGGTGCACAAGTACGTTTACACATCCGGTTAACCACAAAGGATTGGAATGCCTTTCCACAACTCGGCTCTGTCTTTTTATCGGGAGAGGATGGAAAATCCTTACGCTGGTCCACCAACGGTGAATGGCGGAAAACAACCTTTCCCGGCAGCGTGAAGATCGGAGAATAACAAAAAAAGACAACCACTAAAATATATGATCGACCAACCGCTTACTATACCAGCAATTGCTCTCCTGCTGACGCTGCTTACTGTCAGATCCGATGCCCAATCAACCTATCATCTTGAGACAAACTTCGGCTCCGGGGACACCACGACTTATGAGACGATCGGGAGGGGCGCCTGCACCATCGCAAATGGGGTTTTCCAAACAAAAAAAGCCTATGCCCGCTTTGGCCAACCTGATTGGAAAAACTATACGATCCGCTTTAGCGCCCGCAACCCCGACACGGCAGACCAGGTGCAGATCTGGGCGGGGTTCAGGGCCCGCAACCGGAATGACCGCTATATCATAGGGCTGAGAGGGGGAATGCAAAATAATATTTACCTGAGCCGCCAGGGTTATATGGGAGCCGATGAATTCCTGGCCCTGCGACCGCTGGACTTTCACCCGGCGCCTGGACAATGGACCCGCTTCCGCATCGAAGTTTGCGGGGATCGTATCCGGGTATTCCTGAACCGGCAAGCCTTGCCGATCATAGACATTACCGATAAGAACGCCAACCTCGCCCCTTCCGGAAAAGTGATACTGGGAGGCGGATGGCTGGCTACAGAATACGACAGCCTGTCCATCGAAGGTCTTCCCGATGATGCCCTGAAAGGAAAGACGGTGAAAGAAGGTACCATCGAAAGGTCCCCGGCAGACAAGGAGAAACAACGCCAGGCCGAAAGGGCGGCCTATAAGCCCATTTCGGTGAGCAAGCTCAACGATGCCCGAACAACGGTATCCCTGGATGGCAACTGGCTGTTCATGCCCGGGTATGAAATGGAAAATGAAACGAAAGCCACTTCCCCTTCGGAGGGCGATAAGAAATGGCATACCATGAATGTTCCGGACTTTTGGAACCCCATACGGATCTGGCTGCATGGAGAAACCTTCGGTCCTCATGCAAAGGGGGCATCCGACTCCTATTTTCAAAAAGAGACCGATCGCTGTACAGCTTACACCTTCGACTATAAAAAGACGGGACTCGCCTGGTACAGGCAATGGGTGGAGCTGCCTGAAGCGGTCAAAGGAAAGGAATTGGAGCTATCGTTCGATGCCGTATCCAAGGTAGCCGAAGTATGGATCAACGGGGTTTACGCCGGAGGGCACGTTGGCATGTTCGGCTCCTTCCGTGTCAATGGAACAGGCTTGTTCAGACCGGGCAGGAACCTGGTGACGGTAAAAGTGATCCGGGACTATGTAAAGGATATACAGGATGCCGATAAGGTGGTGGATGTGGCCGTCAGCGTGCCCGTCACCAATAAGATGCTGAAAGACCTGGCCCATGGGTTCTACAACGGAGATCCGGCTGGCATCTGGCAACCGGTCACACTCACCATTTCCGATCCCCTGAAAATAACAGACGTATATATACGACCTGATCTTACCGGGGCGTCCTTCGAAGTCACCGTGAAAAACGGTACGAATCGCAGCAGGGCTTTTTTGCTCGCGGTAGACATCGTGGAAAAGAAGGAAACCGGCAAGCTACTGTACAAAGGCGAGCCGGTGCCGGATGCGATGCTCAACCCAGGGGAAGAAAAAAAGTTCACCTTCCTTTTAAAAGACCTGAAGCCCCGCTGCTGGTCCCCGCAATCCCCCAATCTGTATGATTTCACCTTTCATGTCTTTAGCGACCACCGGGAGGCCGACCAGTCTACCGTCTGTTCCGGCTTCCGGACCTTCGAATCCAAGAATGGCTTCCTCTACCTCAACGGGAAAAAATACTGGCTGAGGGGCGGCAACCAAACTCCCTTTGCGCTGGCGCCGAACAGCAACGCCCTGGCTCATCGCTTCTTCCAGCTGATGAAGGCGGGCAATATCGAAGTGACCCGCACCCATACCACTCCTTATAATGAATTATGGATGGACGCGGCTGACCGCGATGGGATCGGTATCAGCTTTGAAGGCACCTGGCCCTGGCTGATGCTCGCCAGTTCCATGCCGGACACCGGTATGATACGATTATGGGCCGAGGAATGGCTGGACCTGCTCCACAAATACAGGAATCACCCTTCCCTCCTGTTCTGGACTGTAAACAACGAGATGAAGTTCTATGATAATGAGCCCGATTTTCAAAAGGCAAAGCTGAAAATGAGGATCATCTCCGCCGTGGTGAAGAAGATGCGGGCCATCGACCCCTCCCGTCCTATTGTCTTCGACTCTAACTACAAACGAAATGAAAAGAAATTCGGAAAGGAGTTTTTTACGGAAGTGGATGATGGCGACATAGATGACATCCATGCTTATATCAACTGGTACGATCATACGATATTCGGCCAGTTCAAGGGCGAGTTCCAGCAAAAAAGCAAGAATGAAGGGCGGCCCCTGATCAGCCAGGAAATGTCGACGGGTTATCCCAATGGGGAGACGGGTCACCCGACCCGGTTCTATACCCTGGTGCATCAGACCCCACAGGCGCTGGTGGGCAACCTGGCATACGAATACAATGATCCCGCTTATTTCCTCCGGAGCCAGGCGTTTATCACCGGCGAGCTGGCCGAAGCCTTTCGCAGGACAAATGACCAGGCATCCGGTATCCTGCATTTTTCCCTGGCGACCTGGTTCCGGAATGTATACGACCCTGAAAAGATAGCCCCCTACCCGACCTACTATGCCTTGAAGAGAGCTTTGCAACCCGTGCTCGTCAGCGCCGAGCTCTGGGGAAGACATTTCTATGCCGGAGATAGCCTCCCCGCCCGGATCTGTTTCGTCAATGACCGCGAAGACGGCGCCGACCTCGATGCCGGCACCCTGGATTGGGAACTGGTGACCGGGAACGGAAGCCGCATTCTTTCCGGAGAAACGACAGTCCCGGTCCTACGCCATGCCGAAAGAATTTGGCTGGACCCGGAGATCCGCATTCCTTCCGGACTGCCGGCACCAAAAACACCGGCCCGGCTGATATTGAAATACAGCTTGAAGGGAAAGATGCTCTCGGAGAATGAATATGAGCTACTACTTGCCCAAAAGAGCTGGAGCCAGGGCAGCTCCTCCCGTTATAAAAAAATAGTGCTGGTGGACTACAGCAATATGACAGGGGCTTTCCAGGCTCTGGGCATTCCCTTTACCTCCGCCGCTTCGGTGAAAGAGGCGGCAAAAACCAGCGCGGATGTTTATGTGTTTGCAGGCCTCGATCCGGGCGACAACGTTGCAGGCAACATCGACTCCGGCAAGGGTACAGCAGATGATATTTCCCTGATCCGATCCCTGATCGAAAAAGGAGGGAAGGTATTGTTGCTGGATGCAGCCGCGGCTTCCGGCAAGCTTTACCCGGAATACATCAGGGGTGTGCTTACCACGACAGAAGGGGATATTGTCAACATGGAAATACCGGAGTCTTCTTTATTCGGAGACATCGATGAGCTGGAGCTTCGGTACTTTAACAACCATCAACGGCAACTCCCATCCGTGTGTAAGACAGCCCTTAAGATTAACCGCGACGACCACGTCGAAGCGCTGGCCTCCTATCTTAAAGTACATGGCTATCTCAATGGCGACATGCAGCAGCGTGTGTCATACATGGAGACGGTAAAGGGATTCACCCTGGTCCGCATCCGGGATAAAGGTGAGGTACTCCTCTCCACGATGTCCCTGGAGAAAGCCGTTACAGACCCGGTGGCAGGAAAACTATTGACCAACATGCTGGAAGAATTAAGCCAAACAAAATAAACCATCCGAGATCATGAAAACAGGCACTATCCGAATGTTATTTTTTTTAACGGTCTTTATGGCGGCCATAGCCGGCACGGCCCGGGCACAGCCCCTTACGACTTTTGTGGACCCCCTCATTGGCTCGGGCGGTCATGGTCATGTATTCGTAGGAGCCAGCGTCCCTTTCGGAGCAGTACAGCTGGGCCCTGATAATTTCTATAAAGGATGGGACTGGTGCTCCGGCTATAACTACGGAGACAGTATGGTAACAGGCTTTGCCCATACCCATTTAAGCGGCACCGGCATTGGCGACCTGGGGGACATCCTCATCATGCCGTATACCGGAGCGATAAAGACCGGTAAAGGTCTCGAAAAAGAGCCGGGCAGCGGTTATGCCTCCCATTATTCCCATACGACGGAAAAAGCAAGGCCCGGTTATTACGCCGTCACCCTGGATGATTATGGGATAAAGGTCGAATTGACCGCCACCGAAAGAGTAGGATTTCATCAATATCATTTCCCCGCCGGCAAAGAGGCGCATGTGATCATCGACCTGAAAGAAGGAATTAACGACAAGGCGACGGATACTTATATTGAACAGGTGGATGCCTATACCCTGAAGGGCTGGCGTCGTTCGAAAGGATGGGCCAAAGACCAGTTGTTATTTTTTGCCATTCGCCTGTCCGGGCCGGCGACGCAATTCAAGGTCTATGAAAACGACACCCTGCTGGATGGGAGATCCGGAAAAGGAAATGCGATCAAAGGTTTGATCAGCTTCGCGCAGGCCCCTTCCACCCTGAAGTTAAAATGTGGCATCTCTCCCGTAAGCCCGGAGAATGCCCTGGCCAATATAACGGCGGAAATCCCCCATTGGAATTTTCAGGCCATCGTGACAGCGGCCGATAAGAAATGGAACAAAGAGCTGTCGAAGATCAACATAGAGACAAAGAATCAGCAAGACAAAAAGATCTTCTATACGGCCTTCTACCATACGATGATCGATCCGGCCCTGTTCAACGATCATAACGGGGATTACCGGGGCGCCGATAAAAAAGTTTACCGGCATGCGCCCTTTTCAAACTACACGGTCTTTTCTCTTTGGGATACCTATCGGGCTCTCCATCCCCTGTACACGCTTACGCAGCCCGAACGGGTGAACGACATGGTCAACACTATGCTGGCGATCTACCGGCAGCAGGGCCGGCTGCCTATCTGGCATTTAATGGGCAATGAAACGGGCACCATGGTGGGCATCAGCAGCCTGCAGGTGATTGCCGAAGCTTATATGAAAGGGTTCAGGGGATTCGATACCGCTGCCGCCTTCGATGCCGTTAAGAATACAGCCATGGGTGACTCCCTGGGACTGTTCTACCTGAAACAAGGCAAGCCTATTCCTGCGAATATACAAAGCCGTTCGGTGGCCAAGGCGCTGGAATATGCCGTCGCGGACGCCAGCATTGCCGCGATGGCCAAACAAATGGGCCGGCAGCGCGATGATGTTTATTTCCTGAAAAGATCCGGAGATTACCAATTATACTTTGATACGGCAACCCGTTTTTTCAGGGGCCGGCTGGCGGATGGGAGCTGGAATCCCCTCTTCGATCCCCTCAAATCCTACCGGCCCTGGGCAGCGGATTATGCGGAAGGCAATGCCTGGCAATATCTTTGGCTGGTGCCCCAGGACCCGGAAGGGCTGAGCAGGCTATTAGGCGGCAAACAGGCTTTTATAACAAGACTGGACTCTTTCTTTGCGTTGACATCACCGCCGGATACCAATGCGCTGGGGGATCTTACCGGACTGATCGGCCAGTATGCGCATGGCAATGAGCCCAGCCACCATATCGCATACCTGTATACCTATATGGGCCAGCCCTGGAAGACCGCCGAAAAAGTACGTACTATCCTGAAAGAGATGTACCATGACCTCCCCGACGGCATCATTGGCAACGAAGATTGCGGGCAAATGTCGGCCTGGTATATATTTTCCTCCCTGGGCTTCTACCCCCTGCTACCCGCCTCCGGAAAGTATATGATCGGCAGCCCCCTCTTCGATAAAGCAACGATAAAGCTGGCCCCGAACAAACAATTGGTCATCGAAACGGTAAACAACAGCGATAAAAATATCTATATCCGGAAGATAGAGTGGAATGGACGTCCCTACACCAAAAACTACCTGCTTCACAGCGACTTGATCAAAGGCGGCATCCTGAGGTTCACTATGAGCAATCAACCACAAATCATTTTATGAAAAGAAACATTTTTTCCCATCGCCCCTGCTTTGTCCTCTCATTCGTCCTTTTGCTCCTGCTGATCGTCCTGTGCCCGCCACCTCCTGCGTCCGCACAACCATTGGGCGCTACACTCGCCCGTTACAGCGAGCATTTTCAGCAGGAGAAGATCCACCTGCATTTTGATAAGGCCGGGTACAATAAAGGAGAAACGATATGGTATAAGGCTTACCTGATGGCCGGCTTCGATCCTTCGGATTACAGCAGGAACCTCTATATCGACTGGTATGATCCGGCCGGTAAGCTGCTGAAACATGAGGCGGCCCCTATCTTTGAGGCCTCTGCCAGAGGTCAGTTCGACATCCCTGCCGGCTATACCGCCGGATTCCTTCATGTCAAAGCCTATACAAAGTGGATGTTGAATTTTGATTCCGCCTTCCTGTTCAATAAGAATATCCCGGTAGTCCAGACCACCGCTGGTTCCCCATTGCCCCGGACCGGGCCCCCGGAGAAACCGGTCTCCTCCCTGCAATTCTTTCCGGAAGGAGGCGACCTGGTGAACGGGCTTTTATCCCGGGTGGCTTTCAAGGCCGTCAATTCCTTTGGCTTGCCCGTAAAGATCAGGGGGGTAGTAAGATCCGGCAGTGGAGACCTCGTGGACTCTCTCACAACAGAACATGATGGCATGGGCAGTTTCTTCCTTCAACCCGCCGATGGAGAATTGTATACCGGGTCCTGGACGGACGAATCCGGCAACATCTATATGACTCCGTTACCAACTGCTAAAAAGACCGGCGCGACCCTCCAGGTGCAGCCCCATACTGCTAAAAGCCTTGTCGTCATCAAACGCAGTGAACCATCTCCGGAGAATCTCCGCACAGTGTATGTGATAGCGCATATGAACCAGAGTCTTATCTACCAGGCGGCCGTGAACCTGTCGGCCCGGAGTTCGGCCATTACGGAGATCCCAACCGATACCCTGCCGACGGGAGTGCTGCAGATAACCTTGTTCGACGCCAATTGGGTCCCGCTTGCCGAACGGGTGGCATTTGTAAATAATAACCGGCACCTGTTTCCCGTAGAGGTCAATACCCTGGAGCGCAGCCCGGAAAAAAGGGGGAAGAATGTCATCGGGTTAGAGATCCCGGACAGCAGCTTGTCCAATCTCTCCGTCTCTGTCACCGATGCCGGCCTGGCTACGGAAAGCAACACTATCGTCTCGCAGCTACTCTTATGCGGGGATATAAAAGGAACCATCTATCATCCATCCTATTATTTTTCGACGGACAATACCCGGACGGCGCTGCACCTGGACCTCGTCATGATGACCCATGGCTGGAGAAGGTTTAACTGGCCGGACATCGTTCGGGGCAAAGACCCCATCCTTCCCTACGCCCGGGATACGGATTATCTTCACATAGAAGGGAAATTCTTTTCGCAGGGGCTCAAGCTGCTGCCGGATCAAAAACTGATGGTCGTACTTCAATCGAAAGACAGCAGCCGGCAGCGCCTGCTCTTACCGGTGCGTCCCGATGGCAGCTTCAGCCAGAGCGGCGTATCTTTCTTCGATACCCTGAAAGTGTATTATCAGCTCCTGGGGAATAAAAAGGCCATGGAAGCATCGGCCCTCACGATGAGGGATGGCCTGCTGGCGACGCCAAAGAATGCGGCCCCTTTCCAGTCCGGACCGGTCGATACGACCGGGTGGTGGCGCAGCCGGTACTTTGCACAGGAACAGCAAAAGCTGGACAGGTTAGCCAAAGGCACTACCCTGGCCGATGTCATCGTCTCGGCGAAAGCCAGACGGCCTGTGGACCTGCTCGATGAGAAATATGCTACCGGCCTTTTCAAGCGGCCTGGAGATTATCAGTTCGATATGATCAACGACCCCTGGGCAAAAAACTCGATCAATGTCTTCGAATTTCTGAAACAGATGGTGCCGGGACTGCAGGTGCAATTCAGAGATGGCATTCCCGTGCTGAACTGGAGAGGAGGATCCCCTTCCTTGTTCCTCGATGAGACAGGCATGCGGGCCGAGATGATCAATGATGTGCCGGTGGCGGATATAGCTTATGTAAAAGTATACAGGCCCCCGTTCTACGGAGCTATAGGCGGTGGAAGAGGTGGCGCCATTGCGATCTATACGCGAAAAGGCGGAGACGTTCAGCCGGTAACGGCTAAAGGACTGGAATATAAACTCCTGGAAGGTTATACGCCCTACCGGCAATTCTATTCCCCGGACTACTCCCAGCCCGTGACCGGCGACCTGCCGGATATCCGCACGACCCTGTACTGGAACCCGCTGATATTGACCGAACCGGCGACTCATAGCGTGAAGCTGGAGTTTTACAATAACGATACCAGCAAGCGGCTGCGCATCGTCGTGGAAGGAATGAATGCAGCCGGCAAACTCTGTCGGGTGGAAAAGGTAATTGACTAAATAACCAGGGAAGACAGACCCGGGAAGACCATCCATAAAGTAACCGTCGATAAGACATTTCTTTCCCCTGGAGAGGTACAATCCTGGCTTGAAGAGGTATTTGCTAAAAGATATATGCAATAACTTTGTAAACTGAAAATAAGTGCCAGCCCGTTTTTGGTCCAAGATCCTACGTTGCCCCTCTATTCAACAGGACAGAATGCTAGAAAGGCCGCCACCGGGCGGTTTTTTTTGTGCCTGCCCGTCCCGGAGGTCTCCTACATCAGATCCTTAAGCCGGTCGTACAGGGACGTAAAGACAGCAAAATTTTGCTGGTAGACAAGGTGGCGCTGCTCATCAGGCTCATAGGCGTCCCCTATCCGCACCATTCCGGCCGAAGCCTGCAGATCCCCGATAATTCCCAGCGCATAAAATCCCATAATGGCCGCTCCTATCGCCGAAGCATCAGCCTGGTTGATGACATACACTTTTTTCAAAAAGACATCCGCCACTAATTGCAGCCAGGCTTTCGAATGCGTAAACCCGCCGCTGGCATAAATATGCTGGATAGGGCCGATGGTCTCTTCCAGAGAAGCCCCTACCTGGTATAAAGAATAACTGATCCCCTCCAGCACGGCCCGCATAAAATGACGTTGTTCATGGCTGGAACGGATCCCGAAAAAGACTCCTTTTGCGTCCGCATTCCAGATAGGCGCCCGCTCTCCCTGCAAATAAGGCAGAAAGACCAGCCCTTCACATCCGGGAGGCGCCGTATCCGCTTCTGCCACCAGGTCGCTCAGTACCTTCGGATCGGCGCCTTTCTTACCGAGGAACTGCTCCATATACCATTGCACCACCCCTCCCCCGTTGTTGGTAGCCCCCCCGGAGATATACAGCTTGTCTGTAAGGATATAATTAAATAGCCGTTCCCGGGGATCCAAGGCAGGGGCCGTAGTCGTCATCCTGACGGCCCCGCTGGTGCCGATGGTCAGCGTCGTCTCACCCGGTCGGAGGGCCCGGCTTCCCAGGTTGGCCAGACAGCCATCGCTGCCACCGATGACAAAAGGAGTGCCTTCCGGGAGACCTAAGATCAGCGAATAGTCCGGTATCAAATCAGATTCAATATGTGTACAAGGAACAGGAACCGACAGATGCCGCTCCCCGATACCAGCCAGCTGCAGGGATTCCGGGTACCAGGCAAACGCATAAATGTCGAACAGACCGGTAGCGCTGGCGATGGAATGATCGACCTGGTATTTCCCGAATAACTGCCACCAGATATATTCTTTGATCGAAATGAATTTCTCCGCCTGCTGAAAAATAGCCGGCTCCTTATCTTTTAACCATAACAGCTTGGATAAAGGGGACATGGGGTGCAGGGGAGTGCCTGTCTGCCGGTAGATCCTTCGGCCGGCTTCGCTGGCTTTCAGGGCTTCTGCATACGACTGGCTTCGCAGGTCCGCCCAGGTAATGGCATTTGTCAGCGGAAGACCTTGCTTGTCCACGGCAATGAGGCTGTGCATGGCGCAACTGAAGCCGATGCCTGTGAGTCCTTTCCCATCATCCATCTTCCGGGTGACTTCCTTTAAGGTGGATACAAAGGCATCCAGCAGCTGGACCGGATCCAGTTCATGACGGCCATCGGGATCGGAAAGGGCATGATAAGACTCCCCGGCAGTGGCCAACACTTCGCCTTTGTCCGTAAAAGCTACCCCTTTGGTGTTGGTGGTGCCGATATCGATGCCGATGATGTAAGACATTATATAAGGTCTTTCAGCTTGCCTACGACATGGTCCACCTCTTCTTTGGTGTTGTGTTTGCTGAAGGAGAATCGTACGGTGACCTGGTTGGGATTATTATTGATCGCCCGTATCACATGCGAGCCCTGCTCCGCCCCACTGGTACAGGCACTGCCGCCGGAAGCACAGATATTATTTATATCCAGATTGAACAACAACATTTCGGATTTCTCGGTTTTAGGGAAAGATACGCTAAGTACAGTATAAAGACTTCTCCCCAGGGGATCTCCATTGAAGGAAATCCCTTTTATCTGTTTCTTCAGCTGCTCCATCATATAGACCTTGATACCCTTGATATAGGAGCTATCATCCCCAAAAGCCGCCGTGGCCAGCTCCAGGGCTTTGGCAAAGCCTACAATACCATAGAGGTTCTCCGTACCGGCCCGCATATTACGCTCCTGGGATCCGCCATGTATATAAGGATGTATCTTGACATTCTCATTGATATACAATAAGCCCACTCCCTTGGGACCATGGAACTTATGCCCGGCGCCCGTAATAAAATGCACGGGAGTGTTGCGCAGATCGAAGGGGAAATGCCCTACTGTCTGTACGGTATCCGAATGAAAAATGGCGCCATATAATTTGCACAGCTCTCCTACGGAATGGATATCCAGGATATTGCCTATCTCGTTATTCGCATGCATCAGGCTTACCACCGTCTTTTCGGCACTGCCGGCCAGCTTCTGCTCCAGGTCTTCCAGGTCGATGTGCCCGTTGGGCAATAGTTCGACATAACTGACAGCAGCTTCTCCTTTCCGGTGCAGGTGCTCCACTACATGCAACGTAGCATGATGTTCCAGGGGGGAAGTAATGATATGTGTACAGCCCAGATCTCTTACCGCCGCCGTAATAGCCGTATTAGAGCTCTCCGTGCCGCCGGAAGTAAAAAATATTTCCGCCGGGTGCGCATTTAAGATCTTCCCCACCGCCTTACGGGCGTTTTCGATCGCCAGCCTGGACTCACGTCCATAAGAGTAAATAGAGGATGGATTCCCGAATTTTTCCGTCAGGTAAGGCATCATCGATTCCAATACCTGCGGGTCCAAAGTGGTTGTAGCCGCGTTGTCGAAGTAGATTCTGTTCATAGTGGCGAAAATGAGGGCGGCAAGATACGAATTCCCTGCCATACCCAAATGTCAGCCGCACGACCTATGAACCTATGGCGCAATGAACTCCTTGATATCCTGCATTAGCCGCAGCGCGATATTATTAGCCGTGGTCTCGAAATTGCTCTCTGCATAGATCCGTATAATAGGCTCTGTATTGGAAGTGCGGAGATGCACCCAATCATTATCAAACTCTATCTTCAGGCCGTCCTCCGTATTGACCGGATGATTTTTGTATTTCTTTTTGATCCTGTCAAAGATGGCAGGGACATCGATGCCCTTCGCCAGCTCGATCTTGTTCTTGGATATAAAATAATCAGGGTAGCGGGACCTAAAGGACCGGATGCCGTTTTTATGATGTGACAAGGCGCTGAGGAAAAGACCGATGCCGATGAGGGCATCACGGCCATAGTGCAGGTCCGGCACAATAATGCCTCCATTGCCTTCCCCCCCGATCACGGCATCCACCGCCTTCATCGTACCCACGACATTCACCTCCCCGACAGCAGAAGGATAATAAGCTCCGCCATGTTTGAGCGTGATCTCCTTCAGCGCCTTCGTACTGCTCATATTGCTCACCGTATTGCCCGGTTTTTTCCCCAGAACATAGTCGGCTACTGCCACCAGGGTATATTCTTCCCCAAACATGCTGCCATCCTCGCAGACAAAACAGAGGCGATCTACATCAGGATCTACCGCAATGCCCAGATCGGCTTTGGATTTCTGCACGGTAGCACTGAGGCCTGCCAGGTTCTCCGGCAAAGGCTCGGGATTGTGGGCAAACCTGCCCGTGATCTCCTCATTCAAAAGGATTACTTCCTCCACTCCCAGGGCCTTTAACAAAGGAGGCACGAACAGGGCTCCCGTAGAATTGATGGTATCTACGACGATCTTATACCCTTTTTGCCGGATGGATTTAACATCCACCAGCGGGTGATTGATCACTAAGTCGATATGTTTCTGAAGCCAGGAGTTATTGACGGTATAACTGCCCAGCTTGTCCACAGCCGCAAAAACAAAATCCTCCTTGCCGGCCTTTTCCAGGATGGCGGCGCCTTCCTCCGCACTGATGAATTCCCCTGCATTATTCAATAACTTCAGGGCATTCCACTCCTTAGGATTATGACTGGCAGTAAGGATAATACCTCCGGCAGCCTTTTCACCCGTCACGGCCAGTTCCACCGTCGGGGTCGTAGACAAGCCCAGATCGATGACATCCAACCCCAAACCCATCAGGGTGCTCACTACCAGGTTACTCACCATCTCCCCGCTGATACGCCCATCCCGGCCGATCACGATCTTCTTTCCCTTGTCGATTTCCAGGATGCGGCTGCCATAGGCAGCAGTAAATTTAACGATGTCCAGGGGAGACAGATTATCACCCGGTCTACCCCCTATCGTACCTCTGATACCTGAAATGCTCTTAATCAATGCCACAATGACTTGGTTTAATTGCTACAAAAATAA
>DATJJD010000013.1:0-21992 GCA_035492545.1 Puia sp. | reverse complement strand
GTCCGCCGCAGGCCCTTTCTTGCTGGCCTATATCATGTCCCATAAACTGGTTGCCCCCAACCTCTATTACAATTCCGTATACCTTTTCCTTCACTTCCAATATAACGGATGGTTTAGTTTCGGAGTGCTGGCCCTGTTCTTCTTCACGGCAGAGCATTATAAACTACCATTGGATGCAAAGAAAAGGCGGCTATTCTTCCGGCTTATGGCGACGGCCTGTATCCCGGCGTATTGTTTATCCCTCCTTTGGATGAACCCGCCTGCCTGGATATTCGTCATTGCTGCCGTGTCGGCCTGTTTGCAGCTGGCGGCCCTGGTGGTTCTATTACTGCTGGTGAGAAGTTCCCTGGCAGATTGGTTACAGCTATTGCCTCTCCAGGTAAAATTCTTCTGGGGGTTGTCCTTTGCGGCTTTTATCATCAAGCTGATTTTGCAGTTTCTTTCAGTCATCCCCATCCTGGGCCGTTTCGCATTCGGATTCAGGCCGGTCATCGTCGGATACCTGCATCTCGTGACGCTGGGGTTCCTGAGTTTTTTTCTGGTCGGATTCCTGGTGACGGAAAAGTTATTAAATACGGGCCCGGCCGTATGGAAGGGAGGCTGCGGTATATTTATTGCGGGCGTATTGTTGAACGAAATCGTGCTATTGGTGCAGGCCATATGTGCAATTAATGGGAATAGCTTGTCGGTGGCCCCCCTTCTGTTATTGGCAGCCGCAACAGTCATTTTCGCGGGGAGCCTGTTCATGTTCATTGCTCAGATCACGAGGAACAAAGCCGGCGTCAAACAATAGCCTCGATCCTCGCCCGGTTATATTGCTGAAGCAGCATAGGGCAAACATTATAAATTACATTGCTCAACGTAATGATAATAGCTAACCCAACACGGTTATGTATCAAAGCATGGTACCCACTCAGCGAGAAGAATATCAGACAAATCAAGTGATATCGTTCGTACATGATCACTGTTTTTAGATAGTTGGCTGCCTGGGAGCGACTGCCGATCAGTTTAACAGGCGCTGGTTTATCTTTAGAGCCCGACCATCTCCAATTCCCGTCTTGCACAAAATAACGGATCTTCTTTACGCCCAGACGTTCATAATATTTAGGCCTGCGGCTTAGCTGGTAATACTTTGAAGGTATTACTGCGCTCGCCAGGCTAATGAAGATAAAAGGGAGTAAGGGCTTAGCTGACGGTGAATCAAACCAATAGACGATGATCCCGCTAAAACAGAGGCCTGTCCAGAAAAAGTTAATAAGCTGATTGAAAATAGGAGTCCCTTTCAAGATTAGCTAAAGTACAAACCAAAATGAATAGTCGTTAAAAATTCACTCCGTTCTCAGGCTCCTGACAGGATTAGCCGTCGCCGCCCGCACCGCCAGGGAACCCACCGTGAACAGCGCGATCAGCAAGGCAGCCATACCCGCCGCAAGGAAGATCCACCAACTGAAGCTTACCCGGTAGACAAAGTTCTGCAACCATTTATTCATGATCCACCAGGCGAAAGGGGCGGCGATGAGAAAAGCGATGGCCACCAGCTTTATAAAATCTGCCGAAAGCAAACCGACGATGCCTTGTATGCTTGCCCCCAGCACCTTGCGGATCCCCACCTCCTTTGTTCTTTGTTCGGCAACAAACGTAGCCAGCCCAAACATTCCCATGCAGGAGATCAGGATTGCCAATACCGAAAAGATAATGGCAATTTTACCAACCTGCTGTTCAGATTGGTACATCTCGGTAAAAGCATCGTCCAGGAACCGGAAGCTGAAAGGAACGCCAGGCGACAAGGCTGTCCATTTGTTCCTGACCTCTCCGATCAGCGAACCGATGTTCGCGGTATTCACCTTAAAGGAGGCGAGCCCTGTGCTTCTTTGCAACAAGAACATGAGGGGGCGGACTTCGTGGTGCAGGGTCTCAAAATTAAAATTCTTTACGAGACCCACAATCGGGTAAATGGTCGGCTTCCCTGCGTCATTGAAGGTATATATGTTCTTTCCCACCGGATCGGCATATCCTAAAACCCTGGCAGTCGACTCGTTGATGATCACAGCCGACGAGTCCGTTCTGAAATTGGGGGAAAAGTTCCTTCCCTTCAATAGGTTGATCCCTAATGTAGGAAGGTATCCGTCATCGATCGACCAGGTCTCAACATTTAAGCTACTTGATGGGCTTTGGACGGGATCTTTCGAAATATTCCATGTGTTACGGGCCGAGTTGGATACCGGCAGAAAGGCGCTGAGGGTCCCTCCTTTTACGCCGGACAATTGCATCACTTCCTTCTTGAAGACATCTGCCTTACTGCCCAGGGCATCGGCGCCATCGATGATCAATACCTGCTCCTTGTTGAATCCAAGGTCGCGTGTCTGAATATAATGCAGTTGCCTGAACACGACCATCGTCCCGATGATCAGCACAATGGAAGTGGTAAACTGGAATACGACCAGGGCGCTGCGAAGCCCTCCGCTCTTTGTGCCTGCCTTCAGCCGGCCTTTCAATACTTCGATCGGTTTAAAGCCGGACAGGAAGAAGGCCGGGTAGCTTCCCGCCAGCAGACCGACTGCAAAAGGCAATGCGATCAGCAAGGGCAGTATCACCGGAGAAAAAAGACTGGCCAGGGTCATGGTCTTGCCGGACAATGAATTGAAGAGCGGCAAAGCCAGGGAGGCGATCCCGATGCCGATCAATAAGGACAGCAGCACCATCAGGGTAGATTCCGCGAGGAACTGCATCACCAGGTTGCTGCGTTCGGTACCCAATACTTTACGGATGCCCACTTCCCGGGCTCTGCCGGCGGATCGGGCCGTCGTCAGGTTCATGAAGTTGACACAGGCAATCAGCAGGATGAACAAGGCCACGGCGGCGAAAATGGCTACATATTGTATACTTCCAGGCGGGCTCAGTTCTTCTCCACCCTGCCTGTCGGAATACAAATGGATCCGGGTGACGGGCATCAGCGAAAAGCGGATCCGGTTCCCCGATTTTTCCAGGTCCGCCAGGCTGTAGATCTGAAACTCCTTCAACGCGGGGATTTCATATTTTTTGATATAGTCTGTGAATTCTTTGTCGAAGGCTTTGTAATCGGTACCCGGTTTGAGGGTAAGGTAAGTGTGAAAATTGACATTGCCGATCTGTCCCCATTGATAATCCAGGCTCTTCATGGAGAACAACAGGTCAAAATGGAAATGGGTATTGCCGGGAATATCCTTGATCACGGCATTCACTTTATAGGGCACTACCTCGCCGCCTTCCTGGACTTCGAGCATTTTGCCGATGGCATTGCCGGCCGATCCGAAATAACGGGTCGCTGCTGATGCCGCCATCACCACGGTGCGCGGGTCATTCAACGCAGTGCGTGCATCGCCTTCCAGGGCCGGAAATGCAAAGACGTTGAAGAATGTCGAGTCGACATAGGCCGCATGCGTTTCGGTGATATATTCATTTCCTTTCCTGATCAGTTTTGTGTCACCACTGTGGGAGTAGATACGGGTATATTCCTGTATCTGAGGGTAATCCTTTTTAAGGAGGGGCCCCATCATATCCGAGGTCTCGGCCAGGCGAAGCTCCTGACCACCCCAATGGGCATCCAGGTTAATACGATAGATATTTCCCGCTGAATCGTAGTAACGGTCGAAACTCAATTCGTCCAGCACATACAAGGCGATCAGCAGGAAGCAGCCAAGCCCGACGGCCAGACCGGTGATGTTGATGAAGGAGAAGGTCCTGTTTCGCAGCAGACTTCTCCAGGCGACTTTCAGATAATTTTTAAGCATGTTGGCCAATTGGTTTTTACGCGTAACGATATCATCCAAAACCGGTGCCTTTTTTATATTAATCTGATAATCAGATTAATGGAGAGTTAAATAAATTCCTTATTGTCCGCTTCCGATACAAAGAGAGTCCGGATCCGGGCGCAAATGCGGGGCTTATTTTATCATTCCTTATTCTGCCAGTCCCCTTCCTTCCAACTTCTCTTTAACTATATGTGGTTGCCGTTTCAAAAGCCCCGCGACTGCATCCACATTTTTGCACTGCTGATAAACTCTCTCAAGGATTCTATATTCCATATCCGTCCAGATCTCATAGGCACGGGGATAATTTTTTTTAATCGACATTTCCTGTGGCGTATATATTTTATCAGTTCTTACGGGGAGCATTTCCACATTTCC
This sequence comes from Puia sp., assembly GCA_035492545.1. GTDB lineage: Bacteria > Bacteroidota > Bacteroidia > Chitinophagales > Chitinophagaceae > Puia. Next base: position 17,826 of record DATJJD010000013.1, on the reverse strand, counting down.
ACTTTCTTCCTGTACCAGCTGAAGAATTTCATCCTTACTCATAACGGGCTTGTGAACCACCGTTGCCGTCTTTGCCGTCCCCGTTGGTTCATGTGGTTTTTTCGCCGCCAGGTGAAAACGCCATTCATTTTCGCCTCTTTTGTTAGTGGTAACAGTACATTGCGGGATAACCTGTGCAATAACACCGGCATCTTTTAGCCGGGATAAAAATTTCCGGAAATGATAACCCTGATGGCGGTCTCCTCAGCGCCCGGATGCAATTGCTCAAAGAAAAGCGCCATCCTACACTCATCCTGTTTCTTCCGGAAAGTTTAGTTAATTTTAGCCGACATGAATATCACGCAGCGATCGATAATAATTATTTTTATTCTTAATGCGTTAGCAGGTACCGCCCAGGAACCGCGCGGCGCCACCATCCCCTGGACCACCATCGAGGCAGAACATATGACCACAACCGGGACAGTCCTGGGCCCGAAATATGACCCCTACCAGGTGGAAACCGAATCATCCGGACAACAATGCGTAAAACTCACTTCTAAAGGACAATTCGTTGAATTCAGCTCCCCGGTAAATGCCAACAGCATCGTTATAAGATACAGCCTTCCCGATAAAAAGGAGGCTGTTCTTGCGGTATATAATAACGGAAATCTTACACAACATTATAAAATCACCTCCCGTTACTCCAGGCTGTATGGAAAATATCCTTTTACGAATGATCCGGCTGCCGGCAGTCCAAGGAATTTTTATGATGAAATAAGGATAAAGGACATAAAAATTAAAAAAGGTGACCCTATTCGAATACAACGGGAAGATGACAACACCGATTACTGTATCCTTGACCTGGTGGATCTGGAAAATATACCGTCACCGCTATCACAACCCGCCAGCTCCCTGTCCATTACTGACAAGGCCTTTCACCCACAAGACGGTACAGACGACAACACGGATGCCTTCCGAAATTGTATAGCCCAGGCCGTAGCGACAAAAAAAACCGTCTGGATCCCCGCCGGGACCTATAAAATTACGGGGGACATCATACTGCCGGAAAATATAACCATTCAGGGCGCAGGAATGTGGTATACCCAACTGGTGGGGGAGGAGACCCTCTATACCGATGCAAAGAGAAGAGTAAGATTGAAAGGGAATGGCAGCAACATCCATCTTTCTGATTTCTCCATTATTGGTAAACTAAATTACCGCAGCGACCAGGAAGCCAATGATGGGATTGTCGGTTCATTTGGCATTAACTCCACCATCTCACGCCTATGGATCGAACACACGAAAGTGGGTATGTGGATCGAAAATTCCATGAACCTGAAAATCACAGGCTGTCGCTTGCGCAATACCATGGCCGATGGTATCAATTTCTGTGTGGGCATGGCCCACTCGACAATAGAAGACTGTACGGCCCGCGGTACAGGCGATGACTGTTTTGCCTTTTGGCCTGCTGTATTTGCCCGCCAACAATTCCAGCCAGGATATAACCTTATCAGCCATTGTACAGCCCAACTACCCTTTCTTGCCAATGGAGCGGCCATTTACGGAGGAGAATCCAACAGCATAAAAGACTGTTCATTTGTCGATATATCGCAGGGTTCGGCTATCCTTCTCAGCACTACTTTTCCCACCGAAACCAAGGACGGCAGCGTCAACAATAACTTCAGCGGCACTACGGTTATCAGTAACTGCGATATAAAAACCAGCGGAGGATTTGATCATGAATGGGATTGGCGTGCCGCCATAGAAATATGCCTCGATCGGCGCAGCATTTCCGGAGTAGAGATCAATAACATACGGATCGAAAACAGCTTGTCGAATGGAATCAGCATCATGGCTAAGCAACAGACCGGGAATATAGGCGTATTAACCAATGCCAGCCTGAAAAATATAAGTATTCTAAACTATGGAGTGGGGGTGAAAAGCGGACATGGTTTGTTTATTTCTGCTGATGCACAGGGCAGCCTGGACGTTAATAAATCGAATATCCTTGAGTTGAAGAATGAATCTGAGAATTTTAGCGTACATTAAAAAAACAAGACGATGACCGAACAGTATCCTAAAATATACTTTTACCGCAGACTGGTTCAGGCCAAACTTTTTATCGACACCCACTATGCAGACAACATCGTCCTTGACAACATCGCCGACGAAGCCTACTTCTCCAAATTCCATTTCATCCGGGAATTCAAAAACATTTACCGAAAGACCCCTCATCAATACCTGATTTTTGTCAGAATTGAAAAAGCAATGGACTTACTGAAGGCGGGGGTCGCTGTTTCAGATGTTTGTTATGCGGTGGGGTTTGAAAGCTTAAGCTCTTTCAGCAGACTCTTCAAACGCACCGCCGGTATAACCCCCTCCGCATACCTGGCCCAGCAGCAAAAAATTAAAGCCCAAATGGTCGAATCCCCTCTCGACTTTGTCCCCGGCTGCTTTGCCGAAAAAAACGGCTGGCTTAAAAAATAGCAATTTTGGACAAATGAAGTTTTAGGGCATGGCTGTTCTTTGCCTAAGTAAATCAATACACAAAGACATGATCACCACCATGACACACGTGAGCCTCCATGTCCTCAACCAGGACAGTGCGCTCGACTTCTACACCAACAAACTCGGATTTAAGGTCTTAAAAGATGTGCCGATGGGAGATGGGAACCGCTGGATCACCGTTAGTCCGCCGGATCAGCCTGGTTTTGAGATAATATTGTCCCCGGTAACCGGAAGCATGTACTCGCCTGAAACCACCAAGGCCTTAAGAGAGCTGGTGCAAAAGGGGACTTTCGGGGCAGGCATCTTTACCTGTTACGACATTTTTGCCACCTATGAAGAATTAAAAGCCAAAGGGGTCGAGTTTACCAAAGCGCCCAAAAAGGAATTCTACGGCACAGAAGCTATCTTTAAAGACGACTCAGGCAACTGGTTCTCCCTCGCACAACTTTTATAAAACCGGCAGCATCATGAAAACCATATTTGACAAGTCCACAAGGGACGAACTGATCAATAGGATCCATAAATTGAACGAGAACAGCAAGGCCGAATGGGGTAAAATGAATGTTTATCAGATGTTGAAGCATAACACCCTTTGGGATGAAATGATGACGGGTAAGAAAAAGTACAAACAGGCATTTATCGGCCGTCTATTCGGCAAAATGGCGTTGAAAGGGGTGCTGAAAGATGAAAAACCCCTGAGACGCAATACACCCACCGTCCCTGAATTCAGGGTCACGGGGAATGGCGATGTCCTATCCGAAAAAACAAAATGGATAACCCAGATCGAAGGTTATGCGCATTTCTCCAACCCGGATTTCATACACCCTTTTTTCGGGAGGATGACAAGGGAACAGATCGGGCAGATGGCCTACAAACATGCGGACCACCACCTCCGGCAGTTTAATTGTTAACGGACCGGCTTCACGCCTGCCGGCCGGCTTCACCTCTTGCCCGCGGGCTTCATATCTTACCGGCGGGCTTCACGTCCTGCCGGCGTGGCCAATAGGCCCACAGCACCGCAAAAAGACAACTGATCAGCGTAACGCTGTATTCCATGCCATTCCTCCCTCCACCCACGACAAACCATCCATCATGAGCATGATCCAGCACGATGCCGACAACGAGAATAAGGATGTGGCCAATACAGGCAGGCGCGACCAGCCGGCGAATGATCATCGCCACGGAACATACCATGGAGAGCAGCGTGACAAACCAGGCGAGGGCGACACCAAAAGGGAATCCTACCGATGACAAGAATTCCCCGAATCCGTGAACCTCTCCCTCGAATATCCGGAAGATGGGATGTACGAGGAGGATCAGCGCTATCGCGATGCGAACAATGTCCAAACTAAGATCAGATTGGCGGGTGTGAAACCATTTCCCTGGCATATAGTTTTGACACAAATCTAGTTTTCCGAAAAGAAGGGCGATGTGCCAAAATGCTCAAATTTTAACCGCCGGTCCGCCCGCCCACCAGTCAATCTGCCCACCAACCCGTCTGCCCGCCGGAACCTCGAATTTCATACCGCCATCGTCCTGAAACGATGGGGCGCAACGCCATATTCAGCCTTAAAAGCGCGACAGAAGGCGCTGGTATTCTCAAAGCCGCACCTCCAGGTGATCTCATGTATTGGCGCAGCGCTATGTTTCAATAACCCGGTGGCATGGGCGAGCCTGATCCGGGTCAGGTATTGGTGGGGGGTAGTCTGAAAGACCGCCCGGAACTGACGGACCAGCTGAGGGGTGGATAGACAGGCGGTATGGCTGATAACGGACAGGTCCGGCTTGTCCATAAAGGTGGAGTGCAAAAGGTCCTTCGCCATGCACAAACGCCGGTAGATCTCCTTTTTCGTGCCCGGTTTGACGGCGCTGACCCGCGCCGCACGCCCTGTCTCCGTTTTATGCATCCGGATCATGTGGTGCAGTAAAAAAATCAGGTGCTCGTCCACCGTATGGCTGTCATAACCGTTTTCATTCAGGGTAGTTATCAGGCCCAGCATCTTTTGCTCCAACCCGGGATCGGTATTATAAAGGGTCTGGAAGAATTCCAGCGTCTGCTCTCCAGCCGTAAAGGGGTTATCCAGCAATACTTCTTCCCTGAGCAGGGCATCGCGGAAGACGGAGGCGGCAAATTCTTTCCGGAAGAAAACAGATTGGATCCTCACTTCCCCGGCCGTATCAACCCGGCAGGAATAGTCCTGATCGTCGTTTAAGATCAGGAACTGCCCCGGTCTTACCGCCAGCTGGCGATTATCGACACCATACCACTCCTCCCCGCTGAGGATCTTTTTTATAGAAAGACAGCCCACATGACGCACCTGATAGCTCTTCTGCACCTTCACATTGAAAATGATATTGTGCTGTTTGAATTTGCTGAAATGCGCCTGTTCATCAAATTCCGGGTCATTGTGATCGGGCAGGGTGGTAAAATACATACAGGTAGAGTTACCGTAAATTAATAAAAAAGGGGCTCTTAGAAAAAAGCCCCGGTTTGCTTATGCCATCCAATTAAAGATGACGGGGCAAATTTGGGGGAATCAGCAGGTGGGGGGAAACCAGATTGAGCAATTGGCGGTTTTGGACGGGCAATTGGTGGAGGAAGGGAACGATGTTTATCGTGGGGGAGTGTCTGCCTGGTCAAGCGTAGTATAAAAATGTCGTGCCTCCGGCAGCGCCTCCTGGCAAATAGCTTTCACGGAAGAAATGGCTTCGGCAAACCTCTCTTCTTCAAAAATCTCATATTCCAGCACATCCAGTACGGATTGCAGCTTTCCCAAAAGGCCCATGATGGCTATATCCGTTCGCATGGAATGGGCTGTCTGGCGAAGGGAGGGGAGATCCTTGCTGGCCAATGCCGACTCCAGCGCCGCTATGTCAAGGGGGATGACTTCCAGGAACTGCTGCGTCACCGCCCGTTCGTACTCCTTGTCTCCCTCGCTGATCCCCCGCATGTATTGCAGGTCGATGGTTTGATAAACGGCAGGGACTTCTCCGGTGGCGGCCTTTCCGGATGCCGGCGGGCTTTTATGGATCCCCGTGAATTGCATGATCAGCCTGAATAGCTCCCGCTCGTCGAGAGGTTTGGCAAGGTATTCGTTCATCCCATAACCCAGGCATTTCTCCCGCTCGCCCGCAAAAGCGTGAGCCGTCATGGCTATAATAGGAATGTCGAGCTTTAATTTCATCCTGATCTCCTGTGCCGCGGTGTAACCATCCATCCCTGGCATCTGTACGTCCATCAGCACGAGGTCAAATCGCCCCGTTTGCAATTTTTCAATCGCCGTCATCCCATTGTTCGCCATCTCGAAGGAAAACCTCCAACTGGTGAGGAGGTGCCTGAGGAGACTTTGATTCATTATATTATCCTCTACTACGAGGATCCTGAGGTGCCGGGAGTCGGGGTGACCGGATGCGATCGATTCCGGTAAAGTCGACAAAACCAGCTGCCCGGCAGCTATTTCGTAGGGAATGGTGAATCGGAAAGTAGTTCCTTTGCCCGGCTCGCTTTCAACTTCTATCTCTCCTTTTTGCAGGGAGATAAGGTCTTTTGCGATAGACAATCCAAGGCCCGTGCCTCCATAATGCCGGGTAATGGAGTCCTCAGCCTGCCTGAATCGTTCAAAGATGCCGGATAATTTCTCCTTTGCGATGCCGATACCCGTGTCCTGTATGACAAACCCGAGGCGGATGTGATTCCCATCGATCCCCTTATTGTTCACGGTGACCTGTATGCTGCCTTCGGAGGTGAATTTCACGGCATTCCCGATTATATTCACCAGGACCTGGGTCAGTCGGACGGCATCGCCGGACAGGGTATCCGGTATCGTCTCGTCAATGGTGATGGAGAAATGCAATCCTTTTTCCTTCATTTTTTCCGCGAACATCGTCTGTAAGGAGTGAATGAGCTCCTGGACGCTGAAGGGGGTAGGTTCGATGCGCATCATACCTGCCTCGATCTTGGAGAGATCCAGAATGTCATTGATAATAGCCAGCAGCGTTGCCCCCGATGACCGGATGGCGTCTACGAATTCCATCAGCTCAGGATCCCGGGTCTTGGCTTTCAGCAGATTCGTGAACCCTAAGATGGCGTTCATGGGGGTGCGTATCTCATGGCTCATATTTGCCATGAAGTTTTCTTTGATCAGGGATACTTCCCTCACTTTCTTTTCGGAGGCATCCAACTGCTGAATGAGGAGGTTCTGATGGCGTATCCTGCTGATAACATACCAGAAGAGGGCCGCCCCGCTAACTAAAACCATGGAGATCATAATGATACTCCACCGCTGCGCCTTTTGGCCGCTGTTATTGATAGAAATAGACAGGGAATCCAATAGCCGCTGACGGCTGGTATAAATTTTTCGGGTGGTAATATTGACCTCATTGGAAAGCCTTCTATGCTGCATAATGGCCTTGAAGTCGTTGGAGGAGAGTTTGCCCGAATGACGAAAGCTGTCGAGGATACGTTTTTTCAAGGCTAACTTTTCTCCGGCCAACTCGGAGAGGCGGTCGATTTCCCTGCGGGTGCTATCCTGGTCGTTGATCTTTCTCATGGAATCCAGCAGGCTCTGGGCATCTGCGATCTGAAAGTCGACCTCCCCCAGCCGGGAGGTATCATCGATGGCGACGGCCCTTTCGAGCTTGATTTCAGAGGATAGCAGATCTCTCTCCAGCTCCCTCAACTTATTGCCCACCTTCAATTCATTCAATAGTTTCTTGTTCCCTATGATCAGGCTATGAATATTATTGGCGGAATTGTATTGCATGAAAATGATCAGCAGGTTGCCGGCTATAAAAGCGGAAAGGATGAGATAAATAAACCGGTTGCTGGTCATATAAAATGGGTATTCGTCATTTTATTAAAGGATATTCATCCTCTTGTTTAAGGCAGCACGGTAAGCATCGGCAACTGGCAGCGACTTGCCGTTAAGGATCAGAGCGCCTCCGTCCATCGTATCGATCTTATTTACAGCCACCAGATAAGACCGGTGCACCCGGATGAATAAGGAGGCGGGCAGCCTTTCTTCTACTGATTTTAAGGTCGTGTGGATCGCATAGAATTTTTCCGGCGTGTACAATTTAACATAGTCGCCCATCGCCTCGGCATAGATGAGGTCACTCAGTTTCAGCCTGCGTACAATATTGGAGTCACGAATAAAGATAAATTCGTCTTCCTTTATCTTTACTTCTTCCCGGTTGCTTTCCAGGACTTCTCTTGCTTTATCGATGGCTTGTATGAACCGGGATGTTGTTACGGGTTTTATAAGATAATCCACTACACTGAGATCGAAGGCGTCCGCGGCATATTCTCTGTTTGAGGTGATAAAGATGATGAGGGGACGTCTGTTTTCCAGGTTCCTGGTCAGGTCCAGTCCCGACATGCCGGGCATTTCAATGTCCAGCAGCAAAAGGTCGACGGGTTGCGATTGGAGGAGATTATAAGCATCCATTGCAGCACTGCATTCGGCAACAATGGAGAGGTCGCTGACCTTGCCGGCCAATTGTTTGATAGTGGTCCTGGCGATCTTATTGTCGTCTATGATCAGCGCATTCATATTATAAAAGTACGTAATTGCTTATTTACTTGCAATCTGTACTTTCTGGGGGAAATAACCCAGTGGCTGCCCCCGGGGAAGTGGGTAGAAAAGCGATCAGTTCAGCTCCGCATTAGCCCAATGGGAGAACATGGGCAACCTGAACCGGATCTCCCGTTCATCGTCGTAGTCATCATACAGGTAAACGGTAGCCTGCCATTCCTTTCCGCCGGGTGTATACCTGCTGGGCATACTGTCCAGCACCAGCAGGCCCGAACAGGAGTTGATACATTTATGATACTCCATGATGCCCTCTAAGGAAAAAACGAGTCCATCTTCCGAGAGCTCAGTCAGATCGACGGCGAAACCCGGGTAGATGGTGGCTTTTACTTTCAGGCCTTTCCCTGTCAGCGAGAGGTTTCTTTTCTCAAAGTCGATGTCTACATTCGCCAGCTGAAAAACCATTTCGCGGGTTTGACCATTCCGGGCATCGCCGGCCACGATAGCGGCGTCGGGGATGGAGTATTCAAAGCGTTTGAGAGGAATGGCGTTTTTCATTTTACAGGTTTTTACTTGTCAGTATAAACTTACTCCACGTTACAGGAGAAAAAAACCGTCAATCGTTGAATGGGCAAAATCTGTCGTTGGATGAAGGACTCCTGGCTGCAAACCTTTCCATCGGCGTGGCTGGCCGGATCAGCGTTTGATATAGCTCCTTAATAAAAGGATCAGCAGGAAAATGCTGGCGATGATTCCAGCAAAGATCAGCGTCAGGCCCCCTGCTGAACCGCCGCTATCGAGCTTGTGCAAAAAAAGATAGGAAAGGCTTAGTAACAACAGGGTATCGGCAAAAAATAATATTGTATAAAGAATTCTCATTGTTTAGAACAAGGTAGACTGCTTTGGAAAAAATGGGCTGCATTTCCATACAGCCCATTATCAAAACTAACTGCTTATGTGTGACTAACGACCCAAAGATAGAGGAGATGCAGACCCCGTTGGCTGCTAAACGGCCAGGGGGGCCGAAGTATCGGCGGGTCGGCAAAAATGGTCGGTGGGAGTTTATACAGTCTTCTTCAGCGTAATAACCGTTATCTCCGGCCAGATGCCCAGGCGGCCGGAAAAAGCCAGGAATCCAAATCCCCGGTTGACATAGAGATACCGGTTCTTCTCCTTCGCCAGACCTGCCCAGTCAAGATAACGGTATTGTACGGGGCTCCATCTGAATTTATCCGATTCAACCCCAAACTGTGCTCCATGGGTATGACCGGATAAAGTTAAATGGATGGTCGTTGGATGATGCCTTACCTTTTCTTCCCAGTGGGTAGGGTCATGCGATAATAATATCTTAAAGGCATCCTTGTCTACTCCCTGCATTGCCTTATCGAGGTCACCGATCTGTATAAAACCCTTTCCCCAGTTCTGTACGCCTATCAGAGAGATCTTCTGCCCGCCTTTCTCGATGGCTACCTGCTCGTCAAGCAATAACCGATAACCCAAGGTGGAATGGTGCTGCTTTACCTTCTCCAGGTTGGCGGCCTTCTCTGCTTCGCTGTTCCATTCGATATAGTCGCCATAATCGTGGTTCCCGAGAATGGAAAATTGTCCATAGGGGGCTTTCAACTGGCTAAAATCAGGAATATAAGGCTCTATCTCCCAGGCTGCATTGTTCACGAGGTCGCCGGTAAAAACGAACAGATCGCTCTTTTGTGCTTTGGCAAGTTCGATGCCTCTCCGCACGGCTTCCGTATTATCGAAACTGCCGGAATGAATATCAGACAGCTGGGTGATGGTAAATCCGTCAAAGGCCTCGGGGAGGTCATCAAAATACAGCGTAGCCCTATGCACTTTATAGTCATATTTCCCTTTTAACATGGCATAGAAGAAGCCGGTAAAAGGAATAGCCGCAAACAAGCCGGCAGCCTGGCTGATAAACTTACGGCGCGCGGGGAAGAAGGGCTGGTCAGACAGCTGGGCGTCGGCGCGGCGTACGGGTTTGATGAAATAATTTAGGATCCCATAGAAGAATCGCCCGAGATCCCCCAAGAATAAGATCAGGGTAAAAAATAGTTTGGTAACCAAAAAGGTGAGGAAGAGGCTTAGCATCCATTCATGAAGAGGCGTCATTCCTTTAGCCGTGCTGTAACTGCCCATTCCCAGGAGAAACAGGAGGGTGATGCCCACCGATACGACCAGATAGCCATAGGGTACCCATTTCCGCAGGCGGGTAGATCTCCAGCCGGAGGTCAGGGTTTTTAAGCCATTGAATACGTACCAGTCCAACAGAAGGCTGATGGCCGTCAGGATATAAAAAACTCTAATGAATCCACCTCTATGCATGACTTATAAATAAGCATGCAATATAGTAATTTCACGGCCGTGGATGGCCGGGAGGCCGGACAGGCGGTTCGGGCAGCATACCCGGCGAGCCGAATTCGGCGCTGTAAATCGTGTAGAGGAGTAAAAAATAACTGATCAGCAAGGGGCCGAAAATGAAACCCCAGAAGCCAAACAGGCTCAGGCCGACGATGACACCCAACACCGTAATTACAGGATGTACGTCTCCGATCCTTTTCAAGAGGCTTATCCGGGCCAGGTAGTCGATATTACCCGTGACGACCAGGCTGTAAATGGTCAGTCCGATGCCCTGGCCATTATGGCCGGCCGCAAAGACGGATACCACTAACGGCACCCATACGATCATGGTCCCTACAATGGGGAAAAATGCGAAAATGCCCGTGACGAACCCCCAGAGCACATAGTCGTTTATTCCAAAGATCCAATAACCCAGCATGGCGACCAGCCCCTGGATGACGGATATCAGCGGAATGCCAATGGCGTTGGCCCTCACCATGTTCTTGGTCTCGGCGGCCAGTTTGCCGATATTGTCCTCCCGCAGGGGAATGAAATGGTGCAGGGCTTTTTCCATTTCCCTTCCGCTGGTGAACATGAAAAAAGAAAGGAAGAGCAGCATGAGTAAATTAGCAAGGATGGAGGCCGTACTGTTCAGCAGGGCAGGGATAAAGCCGGTGACCCCTTTTTGCAGCTGCTGGATATTCTCATCCGTGAGTAGCTGCCGCCCTGTCCATTCTTCCACTTTCTCCGAGAAAGTTTGCAGCACCTGTCGTATGCCCTGGGAATTGTTGAACAGCAGGTTTATTTTGGCGGACAGCAGACGTACGGCCAGGTATACCGGCAAGCCGATACAAACCAGGAAGGCCAGCAGAAAAAGGATGGCGGCCAGCTGTTTGTTCCAGCGTCTCCTGATGGTAAGGTAGAAATAGCCGTCGCGGCCAAGAATATAGAGGGTGACGGCGCCCAGGAAGCCGGGGAAGAACCCGTATAGCTGCCAGAAAAGCAATAAAGCCAAACCGGCGATGACCACCAGCAATAAGATCTGCCGTATGCGATTATTGTAAATATCCGCCATGACCATGAAGGTACAAAAAAATGAAAGGATGGGGGGGGTAGCCCGCCGGCGGCCTTCATTTCGTTTTTGTTTTCTCCAGATTTTTCTTTACCCTGAATTTTACGATCCTGCTGATTAAGGCGAGGGGCAGCGGACGGTCCAGCGGAAATTGTATGGCGCCTTTGGAACCCTTATAGGCGGCCAGCTCTTTTTTGAATGCTTCGATCCCTGTGGGCGCCGGATAAAACCCGATGTGGTTCTTAAAGGCGGCGAAATGCACCAGGTTGCCATTCAGAACGAAGGTCGGCATAGCGTATTTGATGGCTTCTTCCGCATTGGGAGCTGATTTCCGGATGGTGGACCGCATCTGCTGCAGAAGCTGCTGTATTTCATTGGGGAAGTCTGCAATGTATTCATCGATACTTCCAGCGATGGTTCTTTTCATTGGTCATCGTTTTAGTCAATAAATATACTAACGGGTTGGATAAGGCATGCGGTATGAAAACGACATCTTAGGGGGTGGAATGCGACGGGGCCGGGTTATCATAGGGGGGCAGATGATACTAATCAATCGCATTCCTGACAGAAGTCATCGCGGCAAGTTCGTTTTCCGGATACTTTTAGGGAATGGTTCGCCTGAACGGATCATTTACGCAAATATGAAGAAGATTCTCTTTCCGGCCCTGGTGGCCGGAGTCCTGTTGTTTATCATCAGCTATGGCGGGTTATTCCTGGCCGTCAAATGTTTTCCCAAACTATTTGTCGATTATATCAATCCGCTTTTTAGCTCAGATGGCAACCGCGACGTCCTGTTCTACCTGCATGCATTTGTCGTCAGTTTTGCCCTCTCCTGGTTTTGGCAACGGTGTAAATCCTTGTTCAAAGGATATTTCCTTTTGAGGGGAATTGAATTCGGGCTTGTCTATGCCGCCATCGCACTGGTGCCGGTGATGTGGATCACCTTTAGCTCGCTGGACATTACGCTTACCATGGTAGCCAGCTGGTTCCTGTATGGTTTATGCCAGGCGGTAGTTGCCGGCATCATCTTTGCCAAATTAAACCCTTAGAGAGGCTGATCGGGAGAAAGGCCGTTGTAGGGGTTAATTTCCCAACGTGTCGATCTTCTGAAACACATCCTTAAAACATTTCCAGGCGGTATGTTCCCTTTGGGGACCTTTTTGACCGACCCCATAGAAGCCGTCGAGGAAGATATGGGCCGGTGACCAGGTGGTCTCTACGATCCCCAGCAGACGTGCTTTCATTTCAGGGGTCGATCCTTCCCGGAAGCTGACCATATCATCCACCTGCGCGAGACCGTTGGCCGAGATTCTCCAGGGACAGGTCACCACCCGTAATCCTTTCATGGCGAAATAGATAGCGGTCTTGTCCGGCCGGTCGTAGTGCCAGTCGCAGATCACCACGTCCCTGGGGATCAGGTCGACAGCCCGGTAGGTATTGTTATAACTTGCCTCCCACTCGCCGATACCGGAGGTCTTGCCATCGATGAGCCGGTCTCCCCAGATCCATAATTCGCGGCCCTTTTGCGCCAGGTGATCATGGATGGTCCTTACTTCGCCGGCAAATAATACCGAGGGGTCCAGGCCGCCACAGCGGGGACATTTGCTTTCCCCCAGATAGAAGACCTCGTCCATGCCCCCATGGAAAGCCGTACATTCAAAAGCGTCGCAGAGCTCGTCGATCACCGCGAACAGCACCTCATGGAGTTTGGGATGAAGGGGGCAATAGCTTCTGCAGTACAGGTTGTCGGCATTGGGCCAGACATATTTCTCCGGGTTTTTTACCCAGGGCGTCTCGTCGAATTCCGGATAAGCCTTCAACAATTTGCCCGGTTTCTCCTCCCAGCCCTGATGGCCCAGCAGATTGATCTGGGGAATGATGCGGATATGGTGGGCAGCGCAGGCTTTTACGATCTTTTTCACCTCCGCATTCGACAGGGCAAAGCTATCGGCCAGCTCCGGGTGTGAGGTGAACTGGTAGCGATAATCTACCAGCAGGAAGAGGGTATTGACCTTCCGGGGAGCCAGCTCTTCATGGATAAAATGGACAAAGGAGTCAACGCCCGTCGGCCGGGGAAGGTCGATACAGAAACCTCTTACCGGCATCACACTGTCGAGGGGTTGCTTTGGCTGGGCCTGCAGGGAGACAGACGTTGATACGAAAAAGAGCAAACTCATAAGGGCAGGCAGCATAAAGGATTTCATGGATGATAGTTTTAGAGATAAATATACCGGAAATGTATCTTTTTTCCCTCGTTTTGTATAGACAGCAGGTCCCCTCCCCGGCCTAGCTTTGTGGTATCAAAAAACAAAAAAAATCACTAATGGCAAAGACAATTTTTATCACGGGTGCATCCCGTGGATTCGGCAGAATATGGGCAGAGGCCTTTTTACAGCGGGGTGACCGGGTGGCGGCCACGGCCAGGAATATAGACACCCTGAAGGACCTGGTACAGAAATACGGGGATGCGATCTTACCTATTCAGCTGGATGTGACCAACCGGAAACAGGCTGTCGCCGCCGTCAACCAGGCAAAAGCGTATTTCGGAACGATAGACGTCCTGATCAACAATGCAGGTTATGGCCTCTTCGGCACCATCGAAGAAACCACCGAGCAGGAAGCCCGCGACCAGTTCGAAGCCAATGTATTCGGGCTATTATGGGTTACCCAGGCCGCCGTTCCTATCATGCGCGAACAGGGCCATGGACATATTATCCAGGTATCCAGCATATTGGGCATTACAACCCTGCCGACGCTAGGGATCTACAACGCGTCCAAATGGGCTGTGGAAGGCATCAGCGAGACGCTGGCGACCGAGGTGGCTGGTTTTGGGATCAAGGTGACCCTTGTGGAGCCTGCCTCATTTGCCACGGACTGGGCTGGCACTTCCGCCAATCACACGCAGCCCATCGCTGCGTACGATGAGTTAAAAGCAGCCTTTCACGCCCAACTGGCGAATAATCCGGTCGGTAAACCAGAGGCTACCGCGGGAGCTATCCTGAAGGTGGTAGATGATGCTAACCCTCCGTTGCGGGTCCTTTTTGGCAAAATAACGTTGCCCTGGGCCCAACAGGTCTATAAAGACCGCTTGACGATCTGGGAAAAATGGGGTCCCGTGAGTCTGGAAGCCCACGGAGCCTAAGTATCTTTGCACAACGTGAGCCGAACCATTTGGGTTTGGCTCACGTTAACTATTCTACAAAATGAAACATTATAAAACTATCAGCGAACTGCATCGTGACAGCGGTTTCCCTCCTCCGGAGCATCCCCTGCTAAGTTTGTTTATCTGTGACCACAGCGCTAGCTGTCTGTTCGGCCGGACGGAGATTACCACCGACTTTTATATGATCGGGTTTAAGAAGCTAAAGTCCGGCGATATTCTATATGGCCGGGCAAAATACGATCATGACAGCGGCTCGATGTTATTCGTCAAACCCCGCCAGGTAATAGAGATGAGGAATATCGAAATGGAGGAGGCCGCCTTTTGTATTTTTTTCCACGAGGACTATTTAAATGGCCATCCTTTACATACGGAGATCAAAAAGTATAGCTTTTTCGAATACGAAACCAATGAGTCGCTGGACCTGACGCCAAAGGAAGAGCTTGTCATCTGGGACTTGTTCCACAAAATAGAGGGTGAATATCATAATAATCTCGATGAGTACAGCAGGGATATTATCCTGACACATCTCGATTCCATCCTGAAGTATTCGCAGCGATACTACAAACGGCAGTTCATCAACCGCGAACAACTGTCCGGGAAGATGGTCTCCCGGTTCAATGAAGTACTCACCGCTAATTTTGAGAAAGGACTGCAAGAGGAGAAAGGCCTTCCCACCGTACGACGGGTGGCCGCGGAGCTCAATATGTCCCCTGATTATCTCAGCGATCTTTTGAAGCGGGAAACAGGTAAGACGGCGATGGAGCTCATCCATATTTTTTTAATTTCCGAAGCTAAAAACCTGCTGAGAGGGCCTGATGCCACTATAGCGGAAACGGCCTATACACTGGGTTTTGAAAACCTGCCTTATTTCTCCCGGTTGTTTAAGAAAGAGGTTGGGATGAGTCCGATCCAATATAAAAAACAAAGTCTCAACTGAGGGCCCGCCGGGCCGCCGGCCGGGCCGTTGGGCCGGTTGTGGGTGGTCCGCCGGGCCAGTCGTGCGTGAGCTCGCCGGCCGGCCGTGGACGGCTGTCGTAAACTACCCGCTCATTTGTCGTTTTCACACAACTTGTTTTATTTTTTCCTGGAGTAAGTTTGTGTTATCAAATTAAAACAAACAATTCACCACTAAAAAAGTAAAAAATGGAAACGGCAAAAAAAACCGCCATCACGATTGAGACCACCGTAAAAGCTCCGGTAGAAAAAGTCTGGAAACTTTGGTCCGGCCCCGAACACATCACCCAATGGGCTACCCCCTCCGAGGACTGGCACACTCCTACTGCACAAAATGACCTGCGGGTGGGCGGGAAATTCGTCTCCAGAATGGAAGCCAAAGACGGCAGCATGGGTTTTGACTTCGGCGGAGTCTATGACGAAGTAAAACCCAACGAACTGATAGAATATACCATCGGCGATGGCAGAAAGGTGGTCACTCATTTCACTGCCAAGGGAGATACTACCAAAATCGTACAGACCTTCGAAGCGGAAGAAACCAATCCCATCGAAATGCAGAGAGGCGGTTGGCAGGCTATCCTGGACAACTTCACTAAGTACGCAGAATCACATTGAACACGGCCGCAGGTCGCAGGACGCCATGGCACGGGGCGTCCTGCGAGCAGCACGGGGTAGCGGATAGTGGCTTTTAGTTTTGGGTCACCCTCACCCAATCGACCCACATCTTTGCTTTGTTGCTCTTGATGAGATCGAGAGCCGAGGAAGAAAGTCCATAGTAGGGATGCTGTATGCCGTTGATCTTGGCCGGATACACGCCGCCTACCGCAAAATTCACGATAAGGTATTTATTGTTGTCGAAAGCCCATTTGCCATAATGGTTCGCCATGATTTTGGTGACCCTGAACATGGGCTTTCCGTCGTATTTGAAGATGAGGCTGTCCGGCGTCCAGTCCAGGGCATAGACATGCCATTGGGTCGCGTCATTGTTGCCTGAAAAATACAACCGGTTCACGAAGGGCGTCTCCCCGCTGTACCCCGGGCCATGGACGGCCGCGCTGACCCAGTCCTTTTCACCGATAAACTCCATGATGTCCAGCTCTCCCGTCTCCGGCCACTCTCCACTTCCCAGCATCCACCAGGCGGGCCAGAGGCCGGCGCCTTCCGAAACCTTTATCCGGGCCTCGGCCGTGCCGTACCGGAAGTCGAATTTACTTTTGGTATTGATGCGACCGGAGATGAAATCGAATTGCTGGCCATCCCTGGTGACGTAACCTTCCGTATAACGGGGGTGCAGCACCAGCATATTGTTCTCCACAGAGATGGTGGCCGTAGAATCCACATAAGCCTGCAATTCCCCATTGACATGCATGCCCGTCACTTCCGCATTCCATTTCGAGCGGTCCAGCGTCGTACCGGCAAAGTCATCGAAGAAGACGACTTTGCCCCTGGCCGGGGGGCAGCTGTCAGCCGGGGGCCGGGCCCCCGCACATAACAGCATGAATGCTACTACCAAACAGGTCTTTCCTTTCTGCTTCATAATCTAAATAGTTTCAATTAAAAGAATTAAAATTAGCGTCTTACCGGTAGACTCTTACATAATCTATCTCCATCTGGTCGGTGGTGAAAGCCGGGTCCACGGTGCCTCCGAAGTTGCCCCCTATTGCCAGGTTCAAGATAATAAAGAAATTCTGATTGAAGGGAATACTGCTGTTATTCGGCAAGGTATAATAGACTACATCGTCCACCAGCATCTGGATGGAAGTTGCGGACCATATCGTTGCATACCGGTGAAAATCGGAGGTAGCCGTCGCCACCGTGGTGGTACCCCCGTCGCCATATTGTCCCTTCTGGGTAGGATAGTGCATGGTGCCATAGATGGTATTCTTGGTGCTGCCGTTCTGCTCCATGATGTCTATCTCGCCGCAGGCGGGCCATCCGGCGGTGGCGAAATTACTTCCCAGCATCCAGATCCCCGGCCAGGTGCCGGTACCGGCGGGTAGTTTGGCCCTTACTTCGATCTTCCCGTATTGGAAAGAGAATTTACCATTCGTCAACATCCTGGCCGACGTATAGGCGCTACCGCTATAGGCTTCTTTTTTCGCGATGATCTTCAGCGTTCCATTGGAGACAATGACATTATCCGGTCGCGACGTATAATACTCCAGCTCGTTGTTGCCCCATCCGCCCGAGCCGGTGCCGATATCATATCCCCATTTCGAGGCATCGGGGGCGCCGGGCGTGTCGAATTCGTCCGACCATAACAA
>DATJJD010000012.1:0-42641 GCA_035492545.1 Puia sp. | reverse complement strand
CCATCTCGTGGAAGCTTTGCGCTTCATCCGCCATTATCTGGGCCAGCATGGCGCTTCCACTATCTGGATCCTGCTGGCATTCCTGGCCAGCTAAAAAAAATCTTCCCTCTCATTGGTCCTTCTCTCCCTCCCGGGTGTCATACTTGTACGCACAAATTTTCTTATGGATTCCGAAGCCAACCTACAACAGCTTTTTTCTAAATACCTTCAACGCCGCTGCACCCCGGAGGAAGTGGAAGAACTGATCACCTTATTGCAGCGGGCCGATGCGGAAGAGTCCCTTAACGGGCCTATGCTGGCCCTTTGGGAGCAACTCAAAGATGATAAGACCCAATATCCTGTAGACTGGGATAAGATGTATGGGGTGTTGCGCCGGACGGAGGAAGATCTTTTATCCCTTCATCAGCGGCGGGCCCGGCCCTTCCACCGGCGCCTTCCCCTTTTTCGTAATGGCTGGCATAGAGTAGCGGCTGTCCTTGTGCTGCTGATGATGGTCTCGGCCGCTTACTGGGCCCTTACGGGCAATAATAGGAAACACCCCCATCAGCCGGTAGGCGCAAAAGGCGTAGACGGCATTCTCTCGGCCCTGAATAAGAAACAGATCATCCATTTGCCGGATGGCAGCACCGTCATTTTAAATGCGGACAGCAAGCTGGATTATCCGGCCTCTTTCGCCGGCAAATATCGGGAGGTCTATCTTTCGGGAGAGGGCTATTTCGACATCGTTCACCATGCCCGCATGCCCTTCCTCGTACACACGGGGAAGCTGACCACCCGGGTCCTGGGCACTGCTTTTAATATAAAGGCATACCCAGGTGATGAAGCGATAGAGGTAACGGTAACCCATGGCAAGGTGCAGGTGGAAAAAGAGAATAAGAATATGGGTATGCTGACGGCCGACCAGCAGATCAGCTTTAGCAAAAGGACGGAAGAGGTTGTACAACAGAAAGTGGATACCAAACTGGTGACTGCCTGGAAGCCGGAAGAGATCCGTTTGGACGACATCACCATGGAGGAGGCGGCGGCCCGGATCGAAAAGCAGTATAAGGTGCTGATCGAGTTTGCCAATCCGGCCATCAAAGCCTGCCGCGTTACGGCTACCTTTTACGAAGACGACCTGCTGAACGAGATCCTGACGGTGGTCTGCGGCGTGTCTCAATCAACCTTTACGGTCCATGATAATACAATCGTCATCGATGGAAAAGGCTGCTTATAGCTGCTTATAAAAAAAACATCCCGGGTGGAGCCGGGATGCCAGGTGTTTTAAACAATTATGGAGTAACTATCTAAAACTTGCCAAAACTATGGAATTTTTATTTCCTGCAAAGGGAATGACTTGCTCTTTCCTTTACACTTGCCGGATTTATTACAAAGGATGCATTATGAGATTGACTTGCCTGCTATTGGCTATCGGATGTACCGGGTTGCAGTTATTGATGGCTCACCCCGGTCATAGCCAGGATCTTACGGAAGTAAGAGTAACCCTCGAACTGAAAAATGAGTCCCTGAAAATGGCTTTTGACCGGATAGAGCGGCAGACGGATTTTCGGTTTGCCTACAACCGCCGGCAGATAGACAATTACAGGAACATTACCCTTCCCCGGGCCAGCTATCCCTTACAAAAAGCACTGGAGCTCCTCCTGGCCAATACCCGTCTCTCCTTTAAACAGGTCAGTAATAAGATCATTGTTTTCCAGACCGATGACCCGGCATCGAACCCCGCTGCCAGGGAACTGGCTGCAGCCCTTACCGTCCTGGCGGATGGCACGATCAGGGGTAAGATCACCAATGACAAAGGAGAGCCCGTGGTGGGAGCTTCCGTCCTGCTGGTAGGCATTGACAAGGGTACGGCTGCCGGTCTGCAAGGAGAGTTCACCCTCATCGGTGTGAAGCCGGGGAAATATAAGCTACAGGTATCGGCCGTCGGCTTTCAGAACATTGTCCGGGATATCACCGTCGGGGATAATGAAGTGGTGGAATTGAATTTTCAATTGAAGGCCGGTGGCAATGCGATGGACGAGGTCGTCGTTACCGGTTATTCAAGGCAATCGAAAAGGGATGTGACAGGGGCTGTTTCCACTATTTCGGCGGACGTGGTCAATCAGACGCCCGTCACGGATGTCGGTTCCATCCTGCAGGGCAGGGTCGCCGGCGTCAGCGTGGACAACCAGGGAGGCCCCGGCAGCACGGCTGTGGTCCGTATCCGGGGATTTGGCACCAATGGTAATAATGATCCGTTATATGTCGTTGACGGGGTCCAGATGAGAGGGGGGAATAACCTGATCAACCCCAGTGACATCGAATCGATCACCATCTTAAAAGACCCTTCTATAACTTCTTTATACGGCGCGGAAGGCGGCAATGGCGTCATTGTCATTACCACCAAAACGGGGAAACTGGGCACCCCCAAATTAGAATATACTTCCTATGCCGGTTGGGAGAGTCCCATTAAATATCCGGGTATGCTGAGCCCGCAGCAATTTGCGGACACCTACTGGGGTTATTTAAAAAACTCCGGGCTGGCACAGACCAGTCCCTGGTATGGCAGTGGCGCCACACCCGTTTTGCCGGACTATATCATCGAGCGGAAGAATGGGGCGCAACTGGTCGTCGCTGCAGGCGACCCGGCGGCCGATCCTTCCTTATACAATTTATCTTCTTACCGGATCTTAAAAGCCAACCATCAGGGGACGGATTGGTGGCGCGCGGCACTGGGAAAGGCATTTAGCCAGAATCACCAGCTGTCGCTCAGTGGCGCCACCGACAAGAGCAATTATGCGCTGACCTTCAATTATTTTGATAATAAGGGCATTTTGATAGGTACTTATTACCGGCGTTATTCACTGCGGGTGAACACCGAGTTCAAGCCGGCGAAATGGCTGAAGATCGGGGAGAACATGCAATTTTCCTATAGCCAGGGAAATACTATCACGGGGCAAAACAATCATAACCCGCAGGGCTTGTTCGCAGACCTTTATCAACGCAGCCCGCTGATCCCCATGTTTGATATAACCGGCAATTACTCCGGCCCCCAGGGTATCACGAACAGCCTGGCGCTTAATCCGGGGGGCAACAACCCCATTTTTGGCCAGGAAAATACCCGCAAGAACAACCATGGATACAATGGGGGCATCATCGGGTCGTCTTATCTGGACGTAGAACCGATAAAAGGCCTGGTCTTCGAAACAAAGATCGGACTGCAATTTTATAATAACAGCTACCGGTATTTTACAGACACCCTGCCGCAAAATGTCTTTACGGCGCCCTATAACTCTTTTTCAGAGGGAGGTGGTTGGAGTAGCGACTGGAGATGGACGAATAAGATATCCTATGATATCCGTATCAACGACATCCATAAGATCAGCGCTTTTGTTGCGTATGAAGCCAGGCAATATATATCCCGCGGTTATGGCGGCAGTACCCCCAGGCTGCCTTATACGACCCCTTCCAACCTTAGCTTAGGCAACGGCGCCCCGGTGGATACTACCGGCGGGGTTTTCAATACGGTGACGGACAACGGCGCTATCGATGCGGCCACCAACACTTCGGTTTTTGGGAATGTCAACTATTCCCTGCTGGATAAATATCTTTTTAGCTTTGTGATACGAAGGGATGGCTCTTCCAAATTTGGCCCTCTTAGCAAGTATGGTACTTTCCCCTCTTACAGTGCGGGCTGGAGGGTCTCGAAGGAAAAATTCATGGACCCGGTTACCTGGGTGAATGACCTGAAACTCAGGGCCGCTATTGGCAGCAACGGGAATGATGCCATTCCTTCGGGTCTTTATGAAAACCAATATTCCGTCAATACCTATACCAGCAGCTATGACCTGGGAGGGACAAATACCTCGGCGTTGACAGGTGTCGGCTTATACCAGATCGGTAACCCTTATATCCATTGGGAGAATAACAAGACTACCAATATAGGGTTTGATGCGACGCTGTTTTCCAATCGCCTGACGGTCTCTTTTAGCTGGTTCAACCGCGTGACAAAAGACCTGCTGGCGGTACCGCCTATCTCCGGCTTGCAGGGAGATGCCCTGGCGCCTTATGAGAATATCATGAAGTTCTCCAACAAAGGAGTGGAGCTGGAAATGGGGTATAGCAACAACATCGGAAAGTTAAGGTATGAGATGGCCGTCAATTTTGCTACCTACCGAAACAATGTTCAATATATCGACGGCGACACGGCCGCGTACCTGGATGGTAACTCCTATGCCCCTACGCATTTTGCGTTGACCCGCAGCGTGGTAGGCAAACCGGTGTCCAGCTTCTATGGATTGGTGCAGAATGGCCTCTTTCAGAGCGCCGACGATTACACTAAATACAATGTGACGGAGCCGGGCCTCACGGCCGCTAATGCCGCCGGGCATTTTAAGTTTGTGGATATCAATAAGGATGGAAAGATCGATGATAATGACCGGACTTTTATCGGCAGTCCTCATCCAAAATTCACCTATGGGTATACCTTGAATCTTTATTATAGCAATTTTGATCTCGGTATCTTTTTACAGGGGGTATATGGGAATAAAATTTTTAATTACTGGCGAGCCTTTTCCCGGTGGCCCGGCGAACTGGGCGCCGGCTCCCAGGATACCTGGAGCCCCACCAATACAAATGCAAAATTGCCTGTCTGGGCCAGCGGCACCAACTACGATCAGAACCCCTCTACTTTTTTTGTGGAGAGCGGCTCCTATCTGCGGGTGAAAAGCCTGCAGCTTGGCTATACCTTCCCGAAAAACAGGGCTTTCAGCAGGCTGCGCATTTATGTGCAGGGATATAACCTGCTGACGGCTACCAGGTACACCGGCATCGATCCCGAGATCAGTTCGGGCAGCGCCACCAATGCTGGCGTGGATTTCGGCGGCAACTATCCTATATCCAGGAAATTCCTGCTGGGTGTGAATTTCGGATTATAAAACGTACGATTAAATCATTGCTATATGAAACGAATTGCCTTTATAGTTTGCTTACTGAACCTGCTGGTAAGCGCCTGTAAGAAAAGTTTTTTAAATGTGGAAGCCCCCAATACAGTGACGGTGGATGCCCTTGCCAATAAAACAGGTGTTCAGCAATTATTGGTCGGCACCTATCATGACGTTACAGGCCTTACCATTCACTCTGGCTGGTGGAGCACTTCCGGCACCAACTGGATCTATGGCGACATCACCGCGGGAGATGCCTACCGGGGAGGCACCAATGACGGGGCGGATGGCATTACGATCGAGCATTTTCAAACCCTGCCTACCACAGGATATATTGCGGACAAATGGCGTTCGGATTACGATGGCGTCTCCCGCAGCAACGCCGTTATTTTAGCGGCCAATGCGGCTAAAGACATGTCGGATGAGGAAAAGACCCTGGCCATCGCCGAAGCCAGGTTCCTGCGTGGCCATTTTCATTTTGACGCCAAGAAAATGTGGAACAACGTTCCCTTTATCGACGAGACCGTAACCGACTTTAAAGTCTCCAATACGGAGAGTATCTGGCCAAGGATAGAGGCCGATTTCCGCTACGCCTTCGATCACCTGCCGGCGACACAATCCCTGAAGGGACAGGCTAACAAATGGGCGGCTGCCTGTTACCTGGCGAAGTGTTATCTATTTGAAAAGAACTACACGGCTGCCAAGGCCTTACTGGACTCCATTATTCCCGCCACCTATGGCGGCCATGGCAGCGGGACCAACTCACAGGGACAGTCCTATGCGTTATCCGCTAACTTCGATGATAATTTCAATGCCGCCACCGAGAACAACCCGGAGCAGGTCTTCCAGATCCAGTTCTCTGTCAACGATGGCAGCAACGGCGGTAATGAAAATATCGGTGAATCGGCGAATACTCCCGCCTTTTATCCTCTCAGCAGCTTTTATACTACCTGGAAGCAGCCCAGCTTTAACCTTGTCAATGCGTTTAAGACAGATGCGGATGGTTTGCCGATGCTGGACACGTTTAATGTCACCAATATGAAGAACGACGAGTTCGTAAGCGCCGGTGACTATACCTATTCCGCCTATCAGGGCTCGGTAGACCCCCGTCTCGACTGGACAGTGGGACGAAGGGCCGTGCCTTACCTGGATTGGGCCTCTCCCAGCTATTCCGGGGCCAATGCTACCGGCTATACTTCCTATCCTACTTCCGACCCCAGCTACGGGTGGATCAACGACCGAACGTTCGGCGGACCTTATTCGCCCGTCAAGAACAACTACCGGGCCAGCCAGGTGGGCCTCTACAGCGATTACTATGCTCAGGGTTATTTATTAGGCAGCGCCGTCAATTACAGCATCATCCGCTTTGCAGATGTATTGTTGTGGGCAGCGGAATGCGAGGTGGAGATCGGTGATGTCAACAAGGCGAGGACGCTGGTGAACTATGTCCGGGCCCGGGCCATGAATGGACGGAAAGTGGAAATATCCTATGATTATATCGGTAATTATCTGCCTTCCGCCAACTATTCCATCGGGTTGTATAATACGGCCTGGGCCGATCAGACCATGGCCCGTAATGCCGTTCGTTTCGAAAGAAGACTGGAGCTGGCCCTGGAAGGCCATCGCTTCTTCGACCTGGTCCGGTGGGGCATTGCGGCTGATTATATAACCAGCTACCTGACCACGGAAAAGAACAGGCTTCCCAATAACCTGACAGGGGTTACTTTCAAGCCTAACCAATATGAATACTTCCCCATTCCGCAGCAGGAGATCGATCTGGACCCCAAACTAAAACAAAACCCAGGATATTAGCCCTATCATGAACTATCTATTTGTATGTATCTGTTTTTTGTTTTCGGGACATAACTATTATCTCAGCTCCTCAGGGGATGATAACGGCGATGGCACAAAAGACCATCCGTGGACAACGATCGGGAGATTAAAAGCTGTCCGGTTGATGGCCGGCGATACGGTCTTTTTCCGGGGTGGAGAAATTTTTGAAGGCTCCCTCGAATGGAAAGAAGGACCCTCCGGTACGAAAACGCATCCGCTGGTTATTACCTCGTATGAGCAGGGGAAGGCCGTGATCAAGGCGGGGGATGGGTTGGCCATTGGTCTTTACCAGGCAAAATATGTGGAGATCCGGAACCTGCAATTGGTGGGCTCGGGAAGAAAGAACGGAAATACCCAAAATGGATTGGTCCTTAATGCCTGTCAGCATATCGACGTGGACAGCGTGGAGGTAAAAGGGTTTATCAAGGCAGGCGTGTATGTCTACCGCTCGGATCAGGTGACGATAAACCGGGTCGATGCCCGGGAAAACGGGTATGCAGGCATCTCTGTCGAAGGGGCTTATGGTAAAAGGGATTGTCATGCTGTTCGTATAACCGACTGCCGGGCGGCTAATAACCCCGGAGACCCTTCCGATCTCTCCAATCATAGCGGTAATGGGATTGTAGCAGGCTATTGCAGGAAAGTGGTCATCGACCATTGCACGGCCACCAATAATGGCTGGGACATGCCGAGGATCGGGAACGGGCCTGTCGGCATCTGGGCCTATGAATCGGACAGTGTGCTCATCCAGCATTGTATTTCCTATCGCAACAAGACTTCCAAAGGAGGGGATGACGGCGGGGGCTATGACCTGGACGGCGGAATGACGCATTCCACCATCCGGTATTGCCTTTCGTATGAGAACGAAGGCAGCGGGTTTGGTCTTTTCCAGTATGCAGGCGCCAGCCCCTGGTTTGACAATAGCATCCACGATTGTGTCAGCCAGAATGATGGACTGGTCTCTGCCGCCAGGGCGGGGGTCTTTATCTGGAATAGTTCCCGCGACACCGGACAACTGAGGAATTGCCGGTTCTATAATAATATCATCTATAATACCAAAGGAGCAGCTATCCATTATGCCGTCGAGGGAGAGCATAGCGGGTTCCGGTTTTATAACAACGCTTTTATAGCAACGGATAGTTTGATCAAAGGGCATCGGGCTGTTACGGATGTTTTTGAGAACAATCATTGGACAGGCATCCTGCCGGATTCTTCATTTCACTAAACGGGAATTATGCAACGGCGAAAATTTCTGCAAAATACGGTTGGTACGGGCCTGGCTTTGCTGGGCGCGGGAAGATCTGTCGTCCAGGCCCGGGCGGAAGTCCCCGGCACCGGCCGGATGACGGGAATGCCAGGTGCAGGCACCGATGGGCAGGCGACGATCACCAGCGGACCGAAGGCCCCCCTCACCATTTACAATAACTGGTCTTCCTACGATGAACTGTCGGACAATATTCCGTTGACGGAAGAATTGGCCATGCGGGAATTGCAGGAGGTGATCCGGCTGAAGCGCAGCGGGGTGCAGATAGACTATTATATGATGGACGCCTTCTGGTTTGACAAGACTGGAGGCTATCGTGTCTGGCACCGGCAGCATTGGCCGGAAGGGCCGGACAAATGGCTGAATGCCTGCAAGGAGAACGGGATCCTGCCAGGCATGTGGTTTTCCACCAACCTCATCGCCACACATAGCGGCCGCTTCCTGGAGCCTGTACCGGAATGGCAGGACTCGGTAGGCTCGGACCCTAATATCTTATGTCTGTTCAGCGGAGGATACCGCAAGCACCTGGGTGAAACCTTGCAGCTCTGGTACGATAAAGGCGTACGGGCTTTTAAGTTTGACTTCGCCTATTTCAATGCGGCTACCCGGGTCGTGGAGGAGACTCATTTACCGGGAGAGATCGAAGAGATGAACCGGCTGGCCTTTATGGACCTGCTGAAATTATTCCGGGCAGGGAATCCCGATGTGCTGATCACCGGGTATAATGGTTTTGGCGGCGATCTGGAAAATACGTTTACCCCTTTCCGAAAGACAGTAGACAGCCGGTGGCTGGATGTGTTCGATACCATTTATTGCGGAGACCCCCGGTTCTCGGATGTGCCGATGATGAATGTCTGGCGTTCCCAGGATAGCTATTCCGATCACATGGTGCGCCAGTTTGCGTTCAATGGTCTGCCCCTGCGGAGGATAGACAATTGCGGGTTTATGATCGGGAAGACGGGAACCTGTTATTACCGGGGGCTTCATGCCTGGAAGGGCATGCTGATCCTGGAACTGGCCAGGGGTGGCTGGGTGAATGTATTTCACGGCAACCTCGAATTGCTCGGGGAAGAAGAAAGCCGCTGGTTCGCCCGGGCGCAGGGACTTTTTCTCAACCTGCAGCGTTACGGGTTGTGGAGCACTTTCGGAGCAATCCCCGGACAGGGCCTGCCTTATGGCTTTACCGCGCAGGGGAGCAAGGGCACGGTGCTGACCGTAGTCAATCCCTCGCAGACCGTCGCTATGATCGCCCTGCCGGCAATGCCCTATACACAGGGGGCGATTCTGTATGCCGATGGAGGATTCAAGCCTCAACTTCACGAAGGCAGCCTGCAATTAGGCCCTGAACAGCTGGCTGTTATCGGGTTGGATGAATATGCTGCCGACTCCTGTCATTTAGGGGTAGATGACGCTATCCGGATCCCTGCCGCTATCGAAAAGTTATCCCTGGCATTTAAAGAGACGGGGAGAAATAGGTTCGAGGCATCCTTATTACCTCCTCCGGGTAAATCCCTGCGGATCCTCTTCCGGCAATTGGGAGCGGATGGCTTGCCCCATCGCAGTTGGGGAGGCGCCCCGCCGGATGGCCGGAAAATGGATGACCTGCTGATAATCCGGGCCAGGCAGGGGAAAAAGCCGGTGCCGCTGATCCTGGAATACGATAAGATGATCTGGAGCGGCTTATCCTGGGCGGTGGTAGAGATAAGACCTGCCAGCCTCAACCCGCATCTTCCGGTGACGATCAACTGCTCTTCTGCTGAGACAGAGCCCTTTCAACTCAAGGCTGAAGTATATGCCCTGACATATTAGCTGCAGCTTACTTCCTCACTCCCTGGCCATATTCGTAATACAGCGTGTGGAAGATCTCCGATACATAAGGGCTGCCTTTTCCCAGGCGAACATACGCCTTGCGGATCTCCTCGATGGATTCATATTTATGAACATATGCGTCGATGCCCGTGGCGGCCATTTTTTCGATGATGACCGGATCATAAGCGCTGGAATAGACCATGATGAGGGGACTGCCGAACTTCTTTTTCAGCTCTGTTACGGCTTGTTGCAGATGTTCGGAATAATTATCCTGTAGGGAGCCGGTGATGATCAGGTCGAAGGTGGCGCTGGCGTAGGCCCGTGCCGATAAGGCGGAAAATATATTTTCCGAATACTCAACGACGGCGGATTGGTTGATGCCGCGAAAAACTTCCTGGAAGGCCAGGGGAATAAGAGGCAGGTCATCAATGACCAGGATCTTGTCAAGAGACGTGGGCTTCTGATTTGTTGCAGAGGGCATGGTGACGAGGTATAAGGTGATACGGTAGGTTGCAGAAAGGGCCCGCCACAATGTACAAATATATTAAAAATAGTATATAATTTCTAATTATTTGCGCATCATGAGGCCATACTCATAATAGAGGGTGCGATAGATAGGTGAAATATAAGG
Source organism: Puia sp. (assembly GCA_035492545.1). GTDB lineage: Bacteria > Bacteroidota > Bacteroidia > Chitinophagales > Chitinophagaceae > Puia. Next base: position 32,182 of record DATJJD010000012.1, on the reverse strand, counting down.
CTCGCCGGCCAGGAGGCAGGAAAATGCTTTCCGGATCTCGGCTACGGCCTCGTATTTGTGGACATAGGCGTCTATGCCCGAGGTCTCCATTTTTTCAAGGAGGGAGTGATCGTAGTTAGGAGAATAGACCATGATCTTCATGGGGCCGAACCGATGCTGCAATTCGGCTACGGTGCGTAACAGGTCATCGGAAGGACTGCCCAGCTGCTCGCCTATAACAGCCAGGTCAAATTTTTTTTCGTCGAGGGATTTTGATGAGAGGGCGGTGAAGATATTCTCGATATGTTCTATGTGGACAGTTTCGTTGAAGGAGCAAAAGATTCCCTGTAAGCCCAATGCAATGGTTGGCATATCATCCAATACCAGGATATTGTTTATCAGAGGGGACGGCATACTCAAAGATAGAAATTCTTATCGATATTTGTGGTCCTTTAATATTTACACTTATGCGTATTGCTGTCAATGGAATGGGCCGGATCGGCCGTCTTTTAACCAGGAAATTGCTCGGTCTGGAAGGGGTGGAGCTGGTCGCGGTCAATGATATCATGGATACGGACAACCTGGCTTATCTTCTCCGGTATGATTCTGTATACGGAACGTTGCCCCTTCCTGTCATTCACGAAGAAGGATTTTTACAGATTGGCGACCGGAAGATCGCCGTCTTTCGACAGGAAGATCCTTCCCAGCTTCCCTGGCGGGAGCTGCAAATAGATATTGTCCTGGAATGCACGGGTAAATTTTCCAGTCAGCAGGGGGCGGGGATCCACCTGGCTGCAGGAGCCCGAAAAGTATTGCTGTCAACTACCGGCTCACCGGATATTCCGCTGCTGATCTATGGTTTTAACCAGCATGCCCTGACCGATGACCGTACCATCATTTCGCCGGGAGGGTGTATGACTAACTGCGCCACGCATATCTTATACCTGCTGAACTCCATTGGGATAGAATCAGCGCATCTGAATATCCTGCATTCCTATACCTCGCGGCAGGAATTAGTGGATGCCCCGCACAAACAATTCCGGAGGGGAAGGGCGGCTGCGGAGTCCATCATACCCGTCGAGATAGATCTGGCGGTCTCCCTGGAACGGCTGATGCCGCCCCTGCGGCAGCGGATTGCAGCGGTATCGACCCGGGTACCGGTAGCCAATGGCGCGATGGCCGATTTTACAGTACAGCTGAAGGTCCCTACCACAGTCGGGGAGATCAATTCTTTGTTCAGGACGGCTGCGGCACAGGAATACAAAGGAATTCTGGAATACAGCGAAGAGGCCCTGGTGTCTTTGGATATCAAAGGGAATACGCACTCCTGTGTCATCGACGGGACGCTGACCTCCGTAGTGGGTAATCACGTCAAACTGATTGCCTGGTTTGACAATGAATACGGTTATACCAGCCGGATGATCGACTGGCTCTTCTATTGGAAAAGATTTTTGTAAGATGAACCAACTCTTTTGGCTGGATGTTGAAGGGTAAAAAGACATAATTATGAATCATTTACTCACGGGGAAGGTCGCCCTTGTTACAGGGGGAAGTAAAGGTATCGGGGCTGCCGCTGCCCTGTCGTTATCGGAAGCACGCGCTAAGGTCGCTATCTGTTCCCGCAATGGAGAGGAACTAAGGGAGACGGCGGCGGCTATCGAAGCGAAGACCGGTCACCGTGTGCTGGCAATTACGGCCGATGTCACTTCCCAGTCCGATGTGGACCGGCTGGTATCCGAAGTGATTGCTGACCTTGGGGGTATCGATATCCTGGTCAATAATGCAGGTGCTATCGGAGAAATGGGCCCTTTTGAGGAGATCTCCACGGAAATTTATTCCTCCTTGTATGAGCTTAATGTCGTGTCGATGGTGAGACTGGTGAAGGCGGTGCTGCCGGGAATGAAGGCGAAAAAATGGGGACGGATCATCAACCTCTCCTCTGAGAATGGGCTTCAGCCGGATCCGGATATGACGCCTTACAATCTTACCAAAGCAGCTATCATCAATTTCAGCAAGAGCTTGTCCCGGTCGCTGGGTTCTTACAATATCCTGGTCAATACAGTGTCTCCGGCCTTTATCTATACTCCCCTGGTCGAGGATATGCTGAAAGACATCGCTGCCCGGAATAATAGTACGCCGGAAGAAGCCCTTCAGGAATTCCTGCGAAATAAAAGACCGCATATCGAGCTGAAGCGTGCGGGCCGGATCGAAGAAGTGGGAGCGGCCATCGCCTTTCTTGCCTCGGAACAGGCTTCTTTTATCACCGGCACGAACCTCCGTGTTGACGGAGGATCGGTGGCATCCATCTAGAACGCCACGGGCGCCCTGGCCATAACCGAGCAACGCGAAGGTTACGGGCGAGGAGGAGCGAGGAACGACGGTCCGACGAAGCTCTGCCATCATTAGATACGGGCCTGAGGTCTACCGGACCGAAGGGACGCTCTGAGGGGCATAAACAAGTCGCGATTCCGTTGCGTGTAGAGGTAATGTAGTGGCCCCATCATTACAAAATTGTAAGAAAAGGTACTATCTTCCGGATATAACTCCATTCCCATGACCCAAGTCTCCCGCCGGCTGGCTTCCGTTGACGCATTCAGGGCCCTCACCATGTTCCTGATGATCTTTGTAAATGATCTTTGGTCCCTCAGCGGGGTGCCCGAATGGCTGGACCATGCCACCAAAACAGAGGATCGTATGGGGCTGGCCGATACGGTATTTCCCGCCTTTCTGTTTATCGTAGGTCTTTCCATTCCTTTTGCCATCAGCGCCCGGATCGCCAAGGGTTTTTCGCAGAACAGCACCCTTGCCCACATCCTCACCCGTTCTTTTGCCCTGCTGGTCATGGGTATTTACCATGTAAATCTTGAAAATTATAATAAGGTGGAAGCCATTCTGCCTAAACAGGTATGGCAGATCGCCATTACACTGGGTTTTTTCCTGGTTTGGCTGGACTATTCTTCGGGGACATCGAAAAAGAAGAAAATGTTCTTACAGGGCAGCGGGATCCTGTTGCTGGCTGTCATGGCCCTGTTATACAAAGGGGGCGCCCCGGGGCATGCTCATTGGATGAGGACCAGCTGGTACGGCATCCTCGGCCTGATCGGCTGGTGTTACCTGCTATGCGCCGTCTTCTATTTATATGCTAAGGACAGGCTCACCCTTCTCACCGCATCGCTGCTGTTCTTTTTAGGGCTCTGCATCGCGGACAAGGCGGACTTGCTGGAATTTCTCGACCCGGTGCACAAGTATGTCTGGGTCGTCAGCAGCGGAGCCTTACCCGCATTGACGATGGCCGGAGTCGTCTGCTCCGTCATCTTCCGGAAGGCGGTGGAAAAAGAGAAGACGGTACAAAGCCTGTTGCTGCTGGCCGGTATTGCCCTGGTGGCGCTGGGGGCCGGATTTGCCCTGCGGCCCTATTGGGGAATCTCCAAGATCATGGCCACTCCTTCCTGGGTGCTGATCTGCACGGCGATCAGCATCGTTTGTTTTATCCTGCTGCTTTATTTTATGGATATAAAAGGACATAAGAACTGGTTCTCCTTCATCCGGCCGGCGGGCACCAGCACACTGACCTGTTATCTTTTACCTTATATTCATTATGCGATCTTCAACTTCCCCGGCGTGCACAACCGTCTGCCCCTGGTCCTGCGGACAGGGGGGATCGGTATTGTCAAATCCCTTTGTTATTCCCTGGCGATAATCCTGGTGACGGGCGTACTGGAGAAAAGAAAATTGCGGCTTTCTATTTAAGCGGCCGGCCGGATGCCAGCCTGGCCTTTCATGGCCGCACCTCGAAAACGGCATTCAGCTTTTCATCTCTGGAATGGCTGCCCAGGACCAGCTTGTAGCTTCCGGGATACAGCTTCCATTTCCCGGCCTTGAGATCCCATTTTTGCAATTCACTCATAGGGATGGAGAAGTGTATTTCTTTCCCCTCTCCCCGGGTCACGGTGACCCTTTTAAAGGCCTTCAATTCCTTTACCGGCATTCTTTCCAGCGTTGGATATTGTATATAAGCCTGCACCACTTCATCGCCGTCCATGGCTCCTTTATTTTCCACGGAGAGGGAGAAGGACAAAGTATCTTTGGCTGTATATCTGTTACGGGGCTGCTGCTGCCAGGTATAACCAAACGTCGTATAGCTGAGACCAAAGCCGAAGGGGTACAGCACAGGGCCGTTATAATAGCGATAGGTGCGGTCCTTCATCCCATAATCCTTGTAGGAAGGAAGGTCGTTGAGGGAACGGTAGAAGGTGACCGGCAGGCGCCCGGAAGGGGCTGTTTTCCCAAACAGGATATCGGCCAGGGCGTTGCCTCCCTGTTCACCGGGATACCACGCCAGAATAATGGCGTCTGCATAAGGCTGGATGGCGGAAATATCGACCGCGCTGCCGGCGGTGACTACGACGACCAGTGGTTTCTGCCCGATGCTTTTGCGCAGGGCCCGGAGATAGGCAAGGTGGCTGGCCGGCAGGCTGAGATCTACCCTGTCTCCTCCGTGGGGAGCGAGGAAGGCGTCCCCTTCTTCCCCTTCCATCACCGGGGTCAGCCCGAGGACGGCAATGGTCAGGTCAGCATTGGAAGCCGCCCAGGTGCCCCCGAAATGGACCGTGTCGGTATAATCGCATCCCTGGTCATATTCTATACGGGTGCCGGGGCCAGCCGCGGCCGTGATGCCTTCCACGAAGGTCACCATCGAAGAAGACACGCCGTGATAATTGCCGGATAAGGCATCAAAGGAGAAGGCATTAGGCCCTACGATCATTAGCGAACTGAATTTATTATTGGTCAGGGGCAGGGTCTGACGGTCGTTCTTCAACAGGACCATACTTTCCCCAGCCAGTTTCCTGGCCAGCGCCGTATGCACCCCATTGCGGATGCTGTCGGCGCCATAAGCGCTGTAAGGGACCAGGGCCTTGTCGTCAAAGAATCCCAGCTTCATCTGGGTCCGGAGCAGGGGCGCCAGGGCGGAGTCCAGCTCCTGACGGCTCAGCATTCCCTGGTCGAGGGCTTTGAGTACATCATTCTGGAGAATGGAGGAGCAATCCAGGTTGACGCCGGCCTTAATAGCGGCAACGGCGGTTTCCAAAGGACCGCTGAGCACCTTATGCCGGGCAAAGATATCGTCCAGGGCCCCGCAATCTGTTACGACATGACCTTTGAACTGCCATTCCTCTCTCAGGATATGATGCAGGAGAGTGGGGCCCGAGCAGCAGGGCTCCCCGTTGACCCGGTTGTAGGCGCACATGATCGACTCCACGCCCGCATTGACTAATTTATGAAAGGCATAGAGATAGGTCTCTCTGAGGTCTTTTTCGTCGACGAGGGCGTCGAAGGTATGCCGGTTTGCTTCGGGGCCGCTGTGTACGGCAAAATGTTTGGCGCAGGCGGAGGCTTTCAGATAACGCGGGTCATTACCCTGTATCCCTTTTATAAAGGCTACTCCCATGGTAGCCGTCAGGTAGGGGTCTTCGCCATAGGTCTCCTGGCCCCGGCCCCAGCGGGGGTCGCGGAAGATGTTGATATTGGGTGACCAGAAGGTCAGCCCCATATATTGCTGAGGTTTGCCTATGCCTGCGGAGAGATTGTATTTAGCCCTGGCTTCCGTTGAAATATAGGTGGCCGCCTGTTGCAGGAGCTCGTCATCAAAAGTGGCGGCCATTCCGATGGCCTGCGGGAAGACGGTAGCTTCACCTGCCCGGGCGACTCCATGGAGGGCTTCGTTCCACCAGTTATAGGCCGGTATGGCCAGTCGCTCCACCGGGCGGCTGCGATAGCCCAGCAAGGTAACTTTTTCGGCGGGGGTCAGCTGAGACAGCAGGTCTCCGACCCTCCGGGCCATCGGGCTGGAGGCATCGCGGAAGGTTTGGGCGTTGAGGGGAAGCATAAAAAATACAAACCCTGTTGCCAGGAGCAGGGTTTGTATCCGTCGGTTTATCCTTAAAGAGATCATGTGCAGCGAGTTTTTCGGCGCTGAAGGTCGCTCAATTTTTTTTTAGCAGTATGATCACCGCCGGGCTTTTTTTAAATTTAGCCCTGCGGCGATCAATTTCTAATGTCGGGGCTTCGCCCAACTGAGCTGTGCTCAGTTTTGTTATTATTTTAAAAAACTCAACGTCTTCCGTTCGCTGCCTGCCTCCAGCCGGACAAAATACAGGCCCCCGGCAAAGGAGCTGCAATCCATCGTTACCAGGTTGAAGCCTTGTTGCAAAGAGGCCTCTCTTTGCAGAAGTACCTTTCCTTGCCTGTTGATGATACTTATCAGAGCCGTATTATTTTGAGGAAGATCTATCGCGAGTTGCAGCCTGTTGCCTACAACAGGGTTGGAACGGATCTGCAGTAAGGTCGAACCGGCTATCGTAAGGGGCCGGAGCCCGCTGAACTGATCGTTGCCATCCCGGTCGACCATACGGATGCGATAGATATAATTTCCCGGGGACAGCTGATCTCTGAAGGTATAAGATTGGGGGCCTGTTTCATTCCTGGCCGTTACACTGCCCGCACTGAGGAAGCTGGTTGCATTGGATGATCGCTGTACCTCATAATAGTCCATGTTGGTTTCGTTGCCGATCGTCCATTGAAGGAGTGCCGTAGTTTGCTGAACCGTGGTCGTAAAATCCTGGCAGTCTATCGACAGGACGGACATGGAGGAAGGTTTGGTAATAATGGTGAATACTACCCCGTCGTTCAGGGGAATGGAATTAAAGGTGAGGATATTAGAAGTTAACGAAGAGGCATGAAAGGTGCTCTGGGTTCCGGTGGTGAAATTTCCGTCTCCGTCATTATCTGTCACCAGCCAGTAGTTGGAGGCGGTAGTGCCTCCCGAGAGGCCGAGACCGGAGGTGTTAAAGGTTAACCTGACATTGCCCACCGCATGGGTATTCCGGACTTTCCAGGTACGGATCAGTCTTAATGAGCTGATGGCGACGCTGGGGCCTATGGCGGCTGTGATCGTCTCTTCCCCCAGGGAGGCGGAGTCCGTGCCGATCATGAGGAACTGCTGATCAGACAGGCTGCCGACAGCGTTGAGGACCAGATTGCCCCTTGCACTTTGTCCTGCTCCTGTACCGCTGCCTGAATTCATACTGTTCGATTGGGTTTGGGTGAGGCCCGATGCCGCGTCGGCGCCGATCCCGAATATATTGTGTTGGTAGCCTGATAGACCTGGCCAGAAGACCGTACCGGCCGAAGAGGTATAATTTACCGGCTGTGCAGCCGTTCCCAGGCTCAGCCCATATTTGAGGGCCAGGTATGATTCCACTTTATTCCGGTTCGTTGCGTTGTTGGAGCCATAGACGATGATCTCCGCAATGTCTCCTTTCAACTTGGCGTCATCGGTGGACCGGTCGCCGATCTGTGGAATGCCGTTCATCACGGTAGCTCTTTTGGTGAAGCCTCCGAAGAGGTCGCCTACCCGGGCGTCGAGCCCGTTCTTCGTGAGCACGTCATCCACCCCGCTGGCCGTGAATATGTTTGCCTGGTTGGCAGGTGGGGCAGCGGCATATTCGAAGCCGATAGAGTCGACTCCCATCCCCGCATAGACATAACCGGAAGGGCCCGCTTCTACTCCCGAGCGAAAGAAGTACCGGGAGGCGTCATTAGGTTCCGTACCACTGGTGGTAGGGGAGATGGTGGTGCCTCTTTCTGTATTGGCGGCGCCGGCCCAACTGACTACGGCTGTACATTCCGACCATTGGATGGATCTGTTGCCCTGCAGGGTGGCTACTCCGGTGAAACGGACCACCGGGTTGAAGTTCACCGTGCTGACTACGGTAGTGATGGAAGACGCCGTGCCTGAGGTGGTAAAGGTATTGAGACCTGTCTGATCCGGCCACCGGGTCAGTGTTCCGCCGGCGATGGGGAGAGCCGATCCGGCTTTTACCCATAGCTGGAGATTGGTGTTGACTCCCCCCGGCGACTGTGCGTATCCGTTGGAGGAAAAAATGAACAGACACCAGCCGATCGGGATGAATGTGGGCCAAAAAATTTTGGACAAATGTAATTTTTTGTCCCAAATCCATAATGTCTGCGCACTTTGGTGTGCGCGAACCGGACGGTGTCCGGTTCGGAAAGGGGTTTTCATGGTATAGGGATTATAGAATAACAAAAGTAGACTGCCTGCCCGCGAAATGCAACCCCTTGGCGGTATAGTTACGGCTGCTAATAGTTTAGTCCTACCGGAGGTGTAGTATTTAAGCGTACGGATAATGCTTTTTGATAGTGCCTTTCAGCCCTGGTATACTTTGGGGACATGGGTCTTCCATCTCCAAAGGAAGGGCATGGCAAAGAGGAGTACCGCTGCCACAGCGCCGGTGAGCGGCGCGATCCAGTAAAGCCACCAGTCGGTCCAGGCACCGCTGACTACGGAGGGGCCGAAACTCCTGGCCGGGTTGGTGCTGGTGCCGGATAGTTGACCTTCGGCATAGACCATCATGCAATAGAGGAAAGGCATCAGATATGGAGTGTAACGTCTCAGCCGGTGGTGTCCGGTGAAAAAAAAGATGCCTGCGATCAGTAGAAAGCTGGTGATCACCTCTCCCGCAAAAGCAGCCAGGGTCCTGCCGGGATAAGGAAGGGTAGCGCCGAAGTTGAGGCTGGCGCCCTGCCTGCCCCATAATAGTAAAGGAAAAGCTCCGATGACGGAGCCGATCAACTGGGCTGTTATAAATCCCAGGGTATGCTGGAAAGACATTTTTCGCTTCAGCCAAAAGGCCACACTTACGATGGGGTTGATATGCGCTCCGCTGATCTTTCCCACCGGGGATATCGTGATGAGGCATCCGGTCGTACCGAACAGAAAACCCGTAAGGGCCCTTCTTGGCCCTCCGGCCGGTATCCAATCCCTGAAGGGCGAGCCATCCCCATTGATGAAAATGACGACGGACAACCCCGCCAGGACCAGGGCTGCTGTTCCTATACACTCGGACAAATAGATCTTGTATATTTTTCCTCTCATGAGCAGCAAGGGAATATGAATAGTCAATAAAAATATATGAGGTGTAAATTCCCGGGAAGGAATTTAGTCAATATTTACTGATTTTAGTACTGTATAATGTTGCGATAACCAGCATTGTGTATTAAATTTGAGGAGATTTAGCACGACCCCTAAATCAGTAAATCCGTACCAATGAAAAGAACTATACTTCTTGCATCGCTATTTCTTTTCTTACATCTATGCGCCCGGTCCCAATCCGTGGATTATGGGAAAAGCTATGTGAACATTACCAAAGGCCCCGGCGGTGGTACTAATGAACCAGGTGATATCCTGGAGATCAGGGCTACATTTGTCGTCAAATCCGGAACAGCCTATCAATGCAGCTACAGTGACATGATCCCGACGGGCACCTACTATATTCCCAGTACGCTGAGGGTGCTGACCAATGAAGGAAAGATATTCCGTCAATGGACGGACATCACCGGAGATGATGGTGGTTATCTAACCGGCAATAACGTTACGATCAATATTGGGACAGGCGCCAATGCTACCACGGGAGGCACGATCACCAGCGGCGACAAGCCAAAATTTGGCAGTACCTGTATCATGGTAGCTTCCTTCCGGGTACAGATCAGTCCTTCTTTGAGTTTTGGCGACAACCTGGATGTGGGAGGCGGTTCTTTTACTTATTACGATCATCCTCATTCCGGATCGCATACCGTCAACTTTTCCCCGGATACCATCATCATCTATAAAAACTATGGCATCTGCAGCAATACGGTAGGGGGAAATGCCCTGGTTTCCGAATTCGGGGGAACTTTTGGTACGGGCGTTACCAAGGACCGGTCGGCTTCCACTAAAGTGCCGTCCAACTATACTTATACTACTTTTACCACGGCCAATCCGAATGACTATTATTATGGTGTGTCAAACAACACCAGCCCTGGCAACCCTTATTTTACCACCGTCAATACCTGGCCTATTCCGGATAACCACCGGGTATTCCAGACCTGGGATGTGATCGGGGACCATACAAATGCCGCCGATCCTTATTTGGGTAATCCCCCCGGCCCCTTTAACACTTTTGCGGGTTATATGGTGGTGATCAACGCGGCGTACCGGACCGATACGGCCTTTAAGGACGTAGTCACCAATCTCTGTCCTAATACCTACTATCAGTATACGGCCTGGTTCAGGAATATCGGCCCCAAAGGGGGTACGGATTCCAACGGGGTCAGCGCCATATCGGGGAATAGCAGCTATATCCCTACCGGACCGGGGGATTCTTCCGGCGTGCATCCCAACCTGACCTTTAATGCCAACGGCTATGATTATTATACCACCGGCGACATCGCATATACCGGACTGTGGGTCCAAAAGGGTTTCACATTTAAAACAGGCCCTAACCAGAACCAGATGACCATTTATATCCGCAACAATGCCCCCGGGGGCGGCGGCAATGACTGGGCCATCGATGATATCAGCGTGGCTTCCTGTTCTCCCAGCCTTACTTTAACACCTGCCAAGCCCGATACCCTTTGCCAGGCGACCATCGATACGGTGGGATTCAAGGTATCTTCTTATTTCGACAGCTATTCCTTTTGGCAGATCGAACAGAGCACGGACGGAGGCAGCACCTGGACCTCGGCAGGAAATGACTTCGATGGAGCAGCCTCTTCCGGATCAAGCACCCCCGTATTTAATTCCGGTACCGGCCAGTATGAATATTCGGTCACCCGGCATTACTTTCTCAGCCTGGGGATTACCCATATTTTATACCGGATAAGGGTAGCCGGTTTGTCCACAAGCCTGAGCAACAGCAGCTGTTCCTATGCCAGTACCACTTCCAAGTCCGTTCAGATCATCGACTGTAATATCGTGCTGCCGTTTGGCATCACTTCATTCACCGGGAAATTGCAGGACGGCCTGGCCAGTCTGCAATGGATAGGCAGCAATGAGACAGCCGGTATGAAATATATTATTGAGCGCAGTGACGATCAGACCCACTATACACCGGTAGGCGCGCTGGAAGGTCAGGCAGTGGCGGGTGGAGACGCCACCTATCATTTCACCGATCCTAAAGCCGTACAGGGCCCTACCTATTACCGGGTCCGGGCTGTCAGCGGGGATGTGGGCAAATACAGCACCGTTGTATTGCTGAGCAGCGCTGCATTGGATTTCCGCATTAATTCCCTGGTGAATCCTTTTATTGACAATATCACTTTCGACCTGGTGTCACCCGGCAATCAGCGTGCTTCCTTTATCCTGGTAGACGCTTACGGGAGGGTGGTTAAAAGGCAGGACCAGTATGTGACCAAAGGTTTGAACAATATTGTAGTGCCCGATCTGAGCGGCCTGACGTCCGGCATGTATGCATTACAGGTCCAGTGTGGAGGACAGATGGTCTGTAAGCCGGTCATAAAGACCAGCGCCCGGTAAGCACCTTTGCGTCCCGACGCCCGGAGAGAGAACCGGGGTCGGAAAAAACTAAGGATGCACTTCCAGCACAATGACCTGGTCCGGTTCCTCCTCATTCCAGGGGGCCGGAGTGACCGTCAGCTGATTATTGCGGAGGGCAATGGCGATCTTACTTCCGTCCTTCAGGAGCCGGGCTTTGCTGATCTTTTTATAAGGGAAGTTCTCCAGGACGATAGCGCCTGAGGGCCTCTTCAGGATATGTACGAATAGCTTGTTGTCTTTTTGTGTGAGACATCCCCAGTCCCGGGGCCGGATATAGCCGGCTTTCGTATCAAAGATACTTTCTCCGTACTCTTGCAGCCATTTCCCTGTATAGGCCAGCCGTTCCTTAAATTCGGGTTGTATATCTCCATCCGGCATGGGGCCTATATTGAGCAGGAGATTGGCGCCATAACCGCTGGCCTTTACCAGGTAGTGGATCAGTTGTTCGCCCGTCTTATAGGTGGTATCGGTGATATTGAAACCCCAGGAATTATTGATGGTCTCGCAGGTTTCCAAAGGTATCTGTTGAGAGGGCGACTGGTAGCTTAAGCCGGATTTATTCTCTCCCGGCAGATCGCGTTCGAACATTTGAAAATCTTCTCCGGGAAAGGGTGTAAGGTGGTGATTGTTGCCGATGAGGCACTGGGGTTGCAGGCGATGGATCAGGGTATAGATCTCATTCAGGTGCCAGTCGATGCGGGGAGATCTGTCGGCCGCCCCTTCCGGTGCTGTCTGATCCCAATACCCGTCAAACCAGATGCCTCCGATCTCCCCGTAGTTGGTCAGCAGTTCCGTCAACTGGTCTTTCATAAATTGAATATAGTCTTCCCACTTGCCATGTACGGTCCTGCCGGTACCTTTCCCGGTACGGCCTGTCCACCAGGAATAGTCATCCCTTCTCCAGTCCAGCAGGGAGTAATAGAGGAATAACTTGACTCCCTGGCGGTGACATTCGTCGGCCATCATTTTTACGATATCCTTTTTATAGGGAGAGTTTTTGATATTAAAATCCGAGTACCGGGTATTCCACATACTGAAGCCGTCATGGTGACGGGTGATGAGGGTGATATACTGCATGCCGGCGTCTTTGGCCATCTTTACCCAGGCGGAAGCATCAAAGTCGATAGGGTTGAAAAAATCCATCAGCCTCGTATAGTTTTTGACGGTGATGTTACGGTCGTTCATGACCCACTCGCCGCTGCCGGGTATGCTGAAAGGGCCCCAGTGAATGAACAGACCATATTTCGCCCCGGAAAACCATTGCCTTGCCTCTAAATTTTCCGGAGCCGGCGTATAGGAGCTGTCTTGTGCGAAAGAACCCAGCGACAATAGCAGGGCAAATGATAGCAGGAGAGGGCGCATAAGAAATTTATTTAATCATCCATTTATTGTCAGCCGGCGTAGCATCCACAAAGATGCCTCCTTCCAGCTCTACTGACCGGATCTTTTTTCCCCCGGCCGGTGTCAGGGTTACTTTAGCATTTTTTTGATCTTTGCTCCACAGGGCGGGAGTCTGGTGGATCTTTTCGGTGCTGCCGTCCATGTATTGGATGACCAGGTTGAAGGGGATGGCAAAGCCGCCGGTATTCTGAATGGACACGGTATATTTTTTACTGCCTTCCTCTACGCCGGTCAGCGTCAGATCGATATAGTCATTGGTGAAGAACCAATTTGTCCAGAACCAGTTCAGGTTCTCTCCGGCTGCGTCATTGAAAGAGTGGAAGAAATCCCAGGGAATGGGATGTTTGCCATGCCAGCGGGCCATGTATTCGTGCAGGCATTTTTTAAACAGCTCATCTCCCAACAGGTCTTTCATTGCCAGGTAAGCCAGGGAGGGCTTGCCATAGGCGTTGTTACCATAGGCAATGCCCCTCAATACATTGGCCGGTGTGATGATGGGCAGGTCTTCTTCGGCGGAGGCATCATGGATATAGCCGTTCACCCGGAATTGTTTGTAAAAACCCTCCGCTTTTTCCACGCCCAGGTCTTCCCGGCCGATCAGTAATTCCAGGGTGGTGGCCCATCCTTCATCCATGAACCCATAGCGGGCCTCGTTAATGCCCATATAAAAGGGGAACCAGCTGTGGGCTATCTCATGTTCGGCTACAAAGCGGGAGAAGATGGCATCTTCATTGGTGCCGTCATTGACCATCATCGGATATTCCATATCGGCATAACCCTGAAAGATGGTGGTTTTGGGGAAGGGATAGGGAATGCCGGGCCAATGATGGGAAAGCCAGTCCAGTGAATGACGACCGAATTCCACCATCCGGTGAAAATCTTTGGCGGTGTCATTGTAAGCTGCCTGTACACTGGCGCGCCGGCCGGTGGCATCGTCCACCACTACGCTGGCAGCATCCCATACAAAATGATCGCTGAGGCCCAGGGCCACATCAGAAATATCGCCGGCTGTCCATTTCCAGGTATTGACGGCATTTTGCGCGGTGACCTGTTTGCCGGCGAGATCTTCCCTGGTGGCGATGGAAAGGATGGAGTCGGTGGACATCGAGGCGGCCAGCTTCTTTGCATAGGCCGGCATAAGTACGGCATCGGGATTCTGCAAGGTGCCTGTCGCCCAGACAATATAGTTCCTGGGCACGCTGACATTCAGGGTATAATCATTGAAATCATTGTAGAATTCCTGTTGGTCCGTGAAGTCCAGTCTATCCCACCCATAATAATCGTCGTATACGGCCACTCTGGGATAAAAATAGGCGAGGAAAAAGGTTGTGGAGTCGATCATGCCTTCCCGGTTGCTCTCCAGGGAGATCTGGTAATGCCAGTCAAAGGAGAGTTGTACACTATCATGGGGAAGGAGGGGCTTAGTGAGGCGAACGGGCCGCCAGGTGCCTGTCTGTTCAGGTGAATTCCAGGGCTTGGACGCTCCATTCTCCGAGTAAGCGTCGATCTGAACGCCCGGGGTAAGGTAGTCGGGGCCCGACGTGCCATAACGGACCGCCCCCGGTTTATGAATATTCAGGATGAACTTGATGACGACATTCTTCAGGGTGTCCGGACTGTTGTTGAAATACGTGATCTGTTCGGAGCCCTTGATGGTCCGGTCCGGCGGAGCTGCACTTACATTGATGGTATAACGTCCTGAATTCTGCCAGTAATTCCTGCCGGGACGGCCGTCGGGAGAGCGGGTCTCTTTTCGGAAGGCTTCCCGGACATTGCGGGGCATGTATAAGGATTGGCTATAAGCAGATGAAATACTGGTGACCAAAAGCAAAAAAAGAAGACGTAGCATGGGGCTGATTAATTTACGGAGGAAGATAAACAATTCAGCCTGTACGATTTGTAAGAAAAGGATAAATGGTTAGGGGCCGGCAAAGCCCGGTATGGTAGGGGTATCTATGGATAAACCGGGATTTCGTAAAATCCGAAACCCGATTTCGTGCTAATACTAATATCCGATGGACGGCTATGCGGTATTTTCAGGAAATCTAATAATCTTCCCTTTATGCAACAAAGCCATGATCGATACGAAGTATCGGTAATAATACCCACGTATAACCGGCGGGAGATCTTAAGCTACACCCTTTTGTCGCTGACTCAGCAGAACATCGGCAAAGAGAGGTTTGAGGTGGTGCTCATCGATGATGGTTCGACAGATGGCACAAGGGAAATGATAGCAACTTATGAGAGCCGGCTGAATATCAAGTATCATTTTTTAAAGGACAGCGGGCATACGCCGTCTACGGCCAGGAATAAGGGGATTCTTCTTTCCGAGGGGCGTATCTGTCTGCTGATAGATTCCGGGGTCATGCTGAAAGATAATTGTATCAGCGAACATCTGCGTTTCTATGAGACAAGACCTTCCCATGCTACGGCTATTGGTTATGTATATGGTTTTTTTGCCCCTATCGAAGTGGAAGAAGAAATGATGAAAGTGCTGGTAACGGATGACCCGGCGGAATCTTTCAGGAGGATGGCCGAAGATGAGATGTTCCGGGATATCCGGGACCTACATTACCCGAAATATAATGATCAGTTGCAGGATCTTCCGGCCCCATGGTTCTATTACTGGAGCTGTCATATCTCCGCCCAAAGGTCGGACCTGGTAGCGGTGGGGATGTTTGATGAAAGCTACAATGGCCGGTGGGGAGTGGAGGACAATGACCTGGGATTCCGGTTACAGGCGTTTGGCGTCAAAACCTATTTGCTGAGAAGCGCGCAGACCATTCATTATCCTCACTACCGGAGCTATGACGACATGCGCGAGCAGGGGACGAAGAACTGCGCTTATTTTCATAGTAAGTTCCCCACGCCGGAAACCAAACTATTCCTTGACTATTACATGCACCCCAACTTTTTGGATATCAACCAACTTGCGTTGGAAATGCAATTGACGAAAGTTGGGTAAATACCCTTTACAATAAGTGATTATGGATCAATTTGCTATTCCGCATAACACGATCTGGCATCAGGAGAAAACCTGTTATGAGATCAGCCGTTACCATAGTTTTTGGATTGACAACGAAAACATGGAGTTCAAAGAGAAATTATCCGCCTGGAAGGGATATAAGATCTCCGGCAATTTCAAGCCGGTCCTCTTTAAATCTGCCGTCTCTTATTTATTAGAGCGGCATGAAAGCCTGCGATCCACCTTTCTGACCGTCGGCGGTAAATATTATATCACGGTGGAAGACGCCGGTTCCTTCGAAACCGAATTTATCGACGGGAGAAACCTTGACCCGTTAAAAGAAAGGTCTGTGAATAGCCTCTTCTATTTTGAGGATCATGAATTCGATATCCAAAAAGGGCCATTGTTTCTGGCAAGGGTCATTCAGGTCGGTAACGAAGAATACCTGGCATCTTTTAAATTGCATCATGCCATTTATGACTCCTGGTCCTTAGGTATTATGGTAAGGGACCTCTATACCGCGTACCTGTCTTTTGTGAGCGGCGTGATGCCGAACCTGCCGTCTCTGAAATTTCAATACAAGGGTTGGCTGAATTTTAAAAGACATCTACTCGGGGAAAATTATGTCCTGCGTAAGGAATATTGGTCTTCCCTTTACGGCAGCAGGCCGCAGGAGCTTTTGCTGCCAGGGGTTAAAAGGCCTGAAGCTGCATCCCTGTGCAGGCAAGGGCAGAAGGATGCCTTTTACTTGTTGGCTGATGACCGCGAGAAAATACAGGCGCTGGCAAAAAAGTATCATACCAGCTTGTTTGTTGTTTTACAGGCTGCATTTATGTTGTATTTGTCCAGGCTGACGGGGCAACCCGATATTTTGATAGGGACCATGTTACACGGAAGAAGTGATTTAAAAGGCATTATCGACCAGATCGGGTTTTATGCTTATACGGATCTGATCCGGACTATCTTCGACAAGGAGGACTCGCTGGATCAGGCGATCCTGAAGGTGAAAAGATCCAATGACGATATGAACCTGTATAACGATTATACGTTGCTGATGGCTCTAACCGATTTGCACGCCCCCGGGTCCGGAATGGACCAGATATTCTGGAACGTCAACCTGGAGTATATGGATTCAGCGGGGCATCCGGAAGATGGTCCTTCACCTCAGAGTTTTTCTTCGCCCGATGTACGGATCGATCCTGTTCCCTGGAAGAACCCCGCTATGGTTACAAATATGGATTTAAAGCTGAAGTTCGATAACAAAAAGGATAAGATGGAGATAAGGGTCCTTTACGATTGTAGCCTTTATGATACCCATATCATAGCCGGTCTGATGGACGGTTACCTGAAATATATCAATGAATATGAATAGTAAAGATGTCTATGCCTTGTCTCTTATGCAGCCTATCCTGGGAGGACCTTACCTTCCTTTCACCAATTCGGTCATACGTCCAAGCCGCCTGGTGCATATCCTGAATGACATGGTGGTGAATTCGCGACGGACTATTCTTGAATTCGGATCGGGGATATCCACCATCCTGATGGGACGCCTGATAAGGAAAAACAATACCGGGGCACAGATCCTGTCGATAGAGCATGACCAGCATTGGGCCGATCTCGTCCGGTCGGCTATACGGAATGAGCAGATGGAAGATATTATCAGCGTGGTCCACGCTCCTTTACAACCCAGTTCTTTTGCCATAGGTGAGAATCTTTGGTATGGGCTGGATATCCATGATCGTCTGTTTGCAGGGTTTTTTTTTGACATGGTGGTGGTAGACGGCCCTCCGGCTTACGAAACTTCAAAAGAATTCGCAAGGTATCCGGCATTGCCTTTTATACATGACCGGTTGGCTGGTCAATCGACTATATTCCTGGATGACGCAGACAGGGATGGGGAAAAATGGATCATTCAGCAGTGGGAACGGGAATTCTCCATTCAATTCAGGATACTGGCGGATTCATTGGCTTATGCCTGCCGGGGGACACATTTTAACATGGAATTATTTACATAATCAGGTTGTCTTCTTAAAATAAATTCTCATGAAAGTCCTCACAGTAATATCCGATCCGGTTCATTTAGGTTTTGTTCGTTTGAAAATGTCTTGTGTTTCACAGGGGTTGGATCTCATCGCCATCGATTGTTCCAATGGCGGATGGACCAATAACAGGACGAAGGATATTCTCCTCAGGAATTATCTGACAGGGCTTGATGGGGAGGAGGTGGTGCTATTCTCGGATGGGTATGATACGATGATGTTGGCCGGTGAGGAGGAGATCCTCGAAAAGTTTGAGCAGGAGAAGACGGATCTGCTCGTTTCTGCCGAGGCGAATTGTTTTCCTGATAAAAGCCTGCAGGACCTGTATCCTCCCTCTGATACAATTTACCGGTATCTGAACTGCGGGGGATTTATCGGGCGGGTGAAGGCCATACGGGATTTTCTCTGTAAAGAAGTGGCGGACCCGGGGACCCGGCATGATTGGAGCAACCAGTACATCTGGACGCTGAAATATTTGCAGGATACCCGCCAGTTAAAGCTGGATACCCGGTGTGAAATATTCTGCACGTTCTATACGATCATCGGGCAGTTCCCGCTGCCGGATGATGCGGTGCGAAACCGGAAGGAATACACCAGGATCTACCAGGAATGGTTCCAGCAGAATTTCGTTGTCAGGAATGACCGGATCTTTAATAAACTGACGGAGACGTGGCCTTGTAATGTTCATTTTAACGGGGTGTCATCCCTATTCCTGGATGACTATAAGATATTAGTTAGCTATGAAAAACTTTTATAGCAATAGGGGCAGAATGGTCAGATGCCATGTCCTTCCAGGGTCCGGAATATCAATTGTTCTCCGTCAAATTGAAACAGCAGCACATAATTACCCCCATTCAGCAGCTCGTATTTTCTTTTGGTCTTATTAAAACCGCATCCGAAGGGGACGAGCCTGACGGCGATTTTGCCATCCCGGGACTCCAGGGGCATGATGCGGTATAGATTTAAGGACTTTCCTTTTTTGAGCCGCTCCTTTAGCTGATCATTGTTCAATTTAACCAGTTTGGTATAACGGCATTCCGATAAGAGACTATCGGTGATCTTGTCATTGGATTCCAGGAATAACGTGTCTGCTTTTTTTTCTTCCTTCTCCATGTATTGCAGGTACTGATCGATGGCCTGGAAGTAAATATTGGACTGGTTGCATTGAAAAGAGAGGCTGGTACTTTGGGCAAAGCTTTCCCGGCACAAGAATAAAAATATCAGAGCTAAAGTTATCTTCATGTTTATAAAGTGAAGATATGGATAAAAAACACCAAAAATGTTGATTTTTTAGAGGGGAGAATGGAAAAGAGACATTTGAATGCCCTTATAAACGGATATAGGCTTTTGTGGGCAGGGTTGCTATTACCCCGGTGGAATCATAGATATACACTTTGTCCGTGTCCCTGCCGAAGATCACTGCGATCTCCCCTTTACATGCCTCTATATCGCCCTTGCTGGGCGCCTGTGGATAAAAGCTGTGCAGAATATGGTCGGTTTCGTGGGTACCGCTGGGATGAGAATGACTGTATCGTATTACCTTTTTCCTTTCCTGGATAAGGATCTCCGGATCTCCTCCGTTGGGATCGGTGATGCCGCCCACGATATCTTTCCGGGTGCCATCTGCAAAAATGAGGGATGCATATTCCCGGTTGTTTCCTTCCCTGTCTTTCCCATTCCCGTTATCCAGTTGCATTAACCTGCCATCGGCCCTACGCTCGTCCAGCGGCCTTAGTTCTATCAGGTTACCTGTCTGCCAGGCTTCTTTATATTTCCCTTCTTTGATCAGTCTCTCTGTTCTTTTGGCTTCGGCTTTTGATATGGGATGGGATACTCCCCGTTGCCAATGGTTTATTTGTGAAGAGTCACTGCCATACAGGTCATCGGTTGTATAGGTAGTCCGGACGATACGGGTTACATTGGTTGCCGGAGCGGGGATCCTTTTTATTTCTTTTCCATTCCTGTTTAAATAAACGGTATCGTAGAAACAGAAGGAACTAGCAAACACGGTTTCCTGTAGTACCAGGAGATAGAGGAGGAGGAGAGGTGATGCCCCGTGGAGGGCAATTTTTGGCAGCAACATAATAGGACAAGGTTGGTTTATGGATCGTTAGCGCGTTCAAGGAGTCGATGCGGGACAAAAAAGTTGGACTAAATGTAATTTTTTGTCCCACAACCATAATGTCTGCGCACTTCAGCCTTTCGGGCTTCGTGCGCTAACCGGACGGAGTCCGGTTAGGGTCACAACCGGCACTGCCGGATTATGGTCGCACAAGGTCGCCCTTTGGTTGGACAAATGCCAGAAAATTGATAAAAGGTTCTCATAGCGTAGTGAAATATCTCATATTTCAATAAGTGTTATCATGGAGGGAAAGGCTCTCCGGTGGTCCGAGGTACGAAGGGCGTAGTCCTCCGGCATCTACCACCACCTTTTGCAATACGATACCGGGGTCCACCATCCAGAATTTTAGGGTATGCCATCCGGTGTGGGAGAGGTGATGTTGAGAAACCATGATCTTTATATTATCGGCAACCGCCTGCTCCCAGGTCCGTTGGCTATTATCCCGGGCCAGGTCTATGATCTGAGGGGTTTCCCCGTCAAAGGACAGGCCGTATCGCAGATGCCCGCTACCCGTAAAATCCAGGGTGGGGGAACAATAGAGG
Source organism: Puia sp. (assembly GCA_035492545.1). Classification (GTDB taxonomy): domain Bacteria; phylum Bacteroidota; class Bacteroidia; order Chitinophagales; family Chitinophagaceae; genus Puia. The sequence continues at coordinate 11,739 of DATJJD010000012.1, read as the reverse complement.
GAGACGTTGACGCGGCCGGTGTCAAAGAGATACAGGGCATATTCCAGCCTTGGGCTGCGGCCTTCAGGGGTTTGCACCGGGGCAGTGACGGGAAAGGCCTCCACTCCGGAGATGGTGCGGCCCAGGCCGGGGATGACCTGCCATTTTATCGTCGTCTCCACGGCCCTGGTATAATGGGCTGCTTCAATGGAGACAATTCCATTACCTTCTATAAAGCCTTTTACCCCGGCGATCTTCGGGGAGCCGGCCTTTTTCGGCGTCCCGCTGATCTTCGGTGGGAGGGGATTGTTTACGATGGCCAAAACCACGATGGGCCGGCCTTCCGGCCCCGTGATGGTAAGGGGAACCTGGTGTTTGCCATGGGGAGCTCTTTCCCAGTTCACGCTGACCTCTATCCGCTCCTGGATACGTATCGTCCCTTTGCCGGGAGTAAGGTGCAGCCAGGGGGCTCCTGTGGTGGTGGTGTAGTCAACGGGTTGCTGCCCCCGGTTGAAGAGTTCGATATAGGTTGTCTTTTGTCCATATACGTCTATGTCCGGCAGTACAGCCGGGTTTTTTTCTTCCGGCCACCAGGCCGTCGAGCCTTCAATCGCTACTCCCCAGCCCGGCGGGCCCTGTGGCTGGTCGAGGGTCTTTGTATCGGGAATTTTATTGAAGGGCGGTTGTTGCCACTCCGTATAGCCGATATGGGTCTGGTCCATCATATGGTCCCATCTTCCACCGGCCATTTCCTTGTTGTAATACCGGGAGAGAGTGGAGTCCCGTTGGAATAAAACTTTTACCCGGTCGGCCAGCTCATTGGTGGCGGCCCGCCCCTGGGAGGCATAGAGCCGGTTCCTTGCGGCCGTGACCATCAGCTCATTCAGATTGGCGCCAGCTAACACGGGGTAGAGCACCAGTTGATAGTAGGCGTCCCGGTAGTCCGCGGGTAATAATTTATAAATGGAATCGGCTTTTTCCGCCAGCTTGTTGTAGTCTTCTACTACGGTTGCAGCTTCCCGGTAGTTGAGCAGGCTATAGGTATCGGGGGAAAGGAGTTCGGGTTTGCGGCGGCCGTTGTATTTTGTATAACCGGTGAGAAGTTGGGCAATGGCTTCTGCATGTAAGGGGCCGAATTGACGGGCGGCCCATTCGCGGGTATAGCCTGGCAGTTTTGCTGCCGGCCATTTGCCGGGGTTCCAGGCATAGTCCATGAAGAATTCGGTGGGGAATTCCATGGGTTTGATATCGCCCACGTTGACGATCCAGATCCTGTCCGCGCCATAAGACCAGGCCAGGTGCATCTGTTCCCAGACCCGTTGGATGGGATTGGTGTTTATCCATTTATAGTTCCGGGGGCCGCCTACATAATCGAAGTGATAATAGATACCATAGCCGCCGGCCCGGGCTTTGGCCCCTGTTGCAGGCAGTTTACGGATATTGCCCCAGTTGTCGTCGCACAATAGTAAGGTTATATCATCGGGCACGCGCATCCCCTTGTCATAATAATCCTGTACTTCCTTGTACAGGGCCCAGCTTTGAGGGGTAGCTTCGGGTGCTTGGCCGGTGACCTCCCGGATGATATTCCGTTGATCGTGTACGATCTTCTCCAGCAGGGCGATGTTACTGCTTTCGGCCATCGGTTTGTCTCCGTCACCTCTCATGCCGACGGTTACGATGCTCTCATGGTGGTCCATGTGGACGATGCCTTTCTTCCAGAAACTGTCCAGGACGGGGGCATTCGTCTCATAGTTCCAGTCACCTGAACCATATCGTTTCCATTCCTGTTGAGCGCGTAACATGGGTTCGTGATGAGAGGTGCCCATGACGATGCCATATTGATCCGCCAGGACGGGATTCAGCGTGTCATCGTCGTTAAAGGCATTTCCCCACATGGCTGGCCATAGATAGTTGGCCTTCAGCCGCAATAACAGCTCAAACACTTTCTCATAGACAAGGTGGTTCACTCCCCCGAATTTTTCTTTTGTCCAGCCTGAGAAGGCCGGTGCTTCGTCATTGATAAAGAAGCCGCGGTATTTTATAGCGGGAGGCCCTTGTTGATAAATCCCCTTTTTTACATATACTTCCGTTTTTTTCTTTACCGGGACATCTGCCCACCAATACCAGGGAGATACACCCATTTGACGGGATAGCTCGAAGACCCCATAGGCGGTTCCCCTACGGTCGCTACCCCTGATGAACAGGGCATGGGCAATGCCTTTCACGGGGTGATCGGCCACCTGGATAGAGAAAGCTTCCCACTTGCCCTGCAGGCTGTCGGGGCTGCCAATGATGATAAGATTCTCAGCCGAAGCGGGCAGTTGGTGAAGGATGTCGGGCCGCCGGCCCGTGACGTTGAATATATCCTGTTGGAAGAGGGCAGCCGCTTTTTGCACCAGCCAGGGGGCTGCCGTGTCTACATAAATGGCTGTCGCCTTTCCAGCGGCAACAATGGGGAATGCACCCGGTTGCTGTTTTTCCGTGATGAGATCCTGGCCGTGCAGCAGGCAGGAGCAAAAGGAGAGAAGCAGCGTAAGGGCTGTTACCTGTTTCATGCTATCATCATTTAAAATCCTATCGAATTGCCTCCATCTACAGGCAGCACGATGCCGGTGATGAACCGGGCATTGTCGCTGGCGAGGAAGAGGGCCGTATCGCCGATGTCCGCCGGTTCACCCAGTTTGCCCATGGGGGTCCGGGACATTACTTTCTGCTTTCGTTCCGCATCCCCATTGAGGGCTTTTTCCGACATATCCGTTGCGATAAATCCCGGGGCGATACAGTTCACGCGGATACCCTGGGGCGAGAGCTCCACCGCCATAGCTCTTGTCATACCTTCGATGGCTGATTTGCTGGCGGTATAGGCAATGACCTTGGGTATGCCATATTGCGAAGCCATGGAGCTGATATTAATGATATTGCCGCTGCCTTTTTTTATCATCTCTTTTACCACTTCCCGGGATAGGGCAAAGACGGCGGTGACATTGGTGTGAAGGATGTTGAAAAATTCTTCGTCGCTGACTTCCGTAAAATCTTTCTTCATATTGATCCCCGCGTTGTTCACCAGGATATCGATGCCGCCGAATTGGTGGATCACCTGTTGCACAAGGGCAGGTATGGCGGCGAGGTCGTTCAGGTCCATGGGCAGGGGGTAGCATAATGTTCCCAGCTTTTCCCTGGCGGCCTCCAGCTTTTGCCGGTCGCGGCCTACGATGATCGTCAGGATCTTATCCTGTACAAACTTCTCTGCTATGGCCAGTCCTATGCCGGATCCTCCCCCGGTAACAAGCGCTATTCTTTCCTGATTGGGTGTTTTCATGTGCGTCCTTTCTTTTTATTTTTAGGTCTTTCTTTACTGGCTGGTCCCCGGTGCGTAATTGAATTTTAAGTTTTCGTAATAGGGGAGATTGTGATCGGGCTGATTGGCTCCTGCCGGCAACGGCTTCCGGGAGAAGGTCTGAAAGTAGAGCAAACAGGCATTCCTCCACCACAGGGCTTCGTTGGCCTGGATGGCCAGCAGCATTTGCACCTGTTCCCATCTTTCCTTGTCGACGGTCTCCTTCAGCCGATCCCAGGTTTTTTGCATCCAGCGGACCGAGTCCACTCCTGTATCATATTTGTGGCATAATTCCTCCCAGAGGGTCCGTCCTGACTGCATGCGATGATCCCAGGGCACATGATGCCACCAGAGCAGCCAGGCATCGGGGCAGTTACGGGCGTCTTCCCATAAGAGTCGCGCACCGGGTGCATATTGTTGCAGGACATTGCTGCCGGTGACTGTTCTGTCGAAGCCGATGCCCGCCGTATCCGCCTGGTGGTAATAGACGGGATTCCAGTCCGGCCGGGAGGCTTTGTCATACCAGGGCGCGGGGCCATAATGGTGGTCATAGCCCATGATGTGGTGAAGGCCTAACGGAGTCATATAATCGACGGCTATCTCCCGGGAGGCCAGCATCATCTCTTTTATGGTCTGTAGGACGGTGGCATCGTTGGTAAAGGTTTGCCGGATCCATTCTTCGGCTATTTGTCCGGAAGAAGGGCTGGCCGACCCCGCGCCTGCAGTCTCCGCGCCCCAGGCCAGTCTGCCAAAAGCATACCAGTTGGCCTGGGCGAAGGGGTGGCCGCACCAGTTGATGTCATTGCCGATATTCGCTACGCCCGCCATGCCGCTGATCGTGCTGGCTACGGGGGCGCCCTTTCCGGCCGGATGCAGCCCGGTGTAGGTGTCTGCGTCCAGGCATTCTTTAAAGAGAGGCGCCAGGTAAACGAGATGGGTGGAGAAGCCCAGGTATTCCTGGGTAAGTTGGAATTCCACCATCATCGGGGTCCGGGGCATGGCGCCGAACAGGGGATGAAAGGGCTCTCTCGGCTGAAAGTCGATGGGACCGTTTTTCACCTGCAGCAGTACATTGCTCCGGAATTTTCCATCCAGCGGTTTGAATTCATTATAAGCTTGTCCCGCCCGGTCATCCGGGGTCGCGCTGTATACAAAAGCCCGCCAGATAACGATGCCTTTATGTGGGGCCAGGGCATCGGCCAGCAGGTTAGCACCATCCGCATGGGTTCGGCCATAATTCTGCGGTCCGGGCTGGCCTTCGGAGTTCGCTTTTACCAGGAAGCCGCCGAAGTCAGGGATGAGACGATAGATCTCACCTGCTTTTTGTCTCCACCATTGTTGCACTTCCGGATCGAGGGGGTCAGCTGTTTTCAGACCCCCGATCTCGATGGGGGCGCTGAATTTGACGGAAAGATAGACTTTAATGCCGTAGGAGCGGAAGAGGTTGGCGAGGGCCCTGACCTTAATCAGGTAGTCTCCGGTCAGCATCAGGGGGCTTGCATTTACATTGTTCAGTACGGCGCCGTTGATGCCGATGGAGGCGTTGGCCCTTGCATAGTCTTTATAACGGGGATCTATATACCCGGGCAGGGTCCACCAGTTCCAGATGGACATGCCGGCATAACCCCTTTCGACGGTTCTGTTCAGGTTGTCCCAATGATCGAGGATACGATAGGAAAGGGCGGGCGCCTCCTGCATGGAGAGCTGCCGGATATCCCGGTGGGTCTGCAGGAGGCGTAAGAAATGAAAGACCCCATATAATACGCCGATGTCCTTACCTGCGGCGATGACGATGCCGTGTTTGTCCTTATAGTGGATGGAACGGATGATATAACCTTCTTTTCCGACGGAGGCCAGGTCCTGCTCCAGATGGAGGGATTGGATCAGGGGAGAGGAGGCGGGAGTGCCAGCGAAGAGGCAACCTTCCTGTTGCGCCTCAGGGATGCCCTTTCCCAGTAAGCCCTGCAACCCGGTGAGCAGTTCCTCTTTCGCAGTGGACAGGAGGGAGCTTGTAGTCTTGATGTCATAACAGGTTATGTTGTCCCGGTATTGTTGCAGGAGGGTAGGGTTGTCGATCCGGTCATAGCGCAGCCACAGGCGGTATCCATCCTCTCCGCGTGAACAATAGAACCCAAAAATAAGGAGGAGAAATGTAAGTACCTGTTTATTCATGACGGCTGGAATTTCTTGCCCACGGAGGATTCCCGGATGACCAGTTCGGAGCGTAGGATAATAGTATTGGTGGAATGGATGCTGGAGGCGCCGTTCAGATGATTGATGAGATTGCGGGCGGCTACCTGCCCCATTTCATAACCCGGGTAGTTGATGGTGGTCAGATTGGGTTCTACGACGGTGCAGACAGGGTCGTTGTTGAAGCCGGCGAAGGCGATATCCTCCGGGATGCGGATGCCGGCTTTTTTCAGGGCTACCATACATCCTACGGCGCAATTGTCATTGGCTACAAATACGGCATCCGGCAGGGGATCCATTTGGCGGATGAGGGCGGCTGCTTCCGCGCCAGCCTCCTGGCTCAGGTTGCTGATCAGCACATATTCCTTTTTATAATCAAGGTGGTGAGCGGCCAGGGCTTCTTTATAGCCTTCCAGGCGATCGACATATACATTCCTCTTGGGGGTGGCGGTGATATAGAAGATTCGCCGGCGGCCCTGTTCTATCAGATGAGCTGTTGCTTCGTAAGCAGCTTTTTTGTTATTGATCTGGATATTGGTAAAGCTGTTATGTTCTTCCACCCGGTCAAAAAAGATCAGCGGGATATTCTTTTTGATAAAGGCTTCGAAGTGGCTGATGTTTTCCGTATCGTAGGCCAGGGAAACCAGCAGGCCGTCCACCCGGTTGTTAAACATGGTCTTGGCGCTGGCGATCTCTTTCTGGCCAGATTCGGAAGACTGGCTGATGATGAGATTGTACCCTTCGCTGTTCGCGATGCTTTCAATGCCGGCGATAACGGTGGACATGAAATAGCTGTTGAGCCGGGGCACGATAACGCCGATGGTATCCGTGCGCTGGGTACGGAGATTCCGGGCGAAGTTATTGGAGCGGTAGCCCATTTCTTCGGCCAGGTCAGCTATTTTCTTCTTTGTTTTCTTGCTTACGACCGGGTCGTCTTTCAGGGCCCTGCTTACGGTAGCAATAGAAATATTGAGTTTCCGGGCCAGGTCGTATATAGTAATTTCTTTGCCAGTCGTCATACAATCGTTTACATCTTGTCAATAAAGGTAGATAAAATAATTTTTAAGAAAAAAAATGTAATCGGTTACATTTTTTCAAATTAATTCCTACTTTAGTAGCGCGAAAGTAAATCTGCACTTGCCATAACCAAAAAAACGATTGATCCATGCAGCCAAAACGAGCTTATTACAGACATTCCCGGCACGGGTTGCTATTCAAAGCGACGAGGGCCAAACCTCCATCTCCGGCTGCCAATTCACCTTCTGAGTTATTAATATCCCTATACCTGGCCTTTCATCAGGCAAATACATTTTAACCAAAACTTCTTCATCTTAAAATCGATCAAGTATGAGCATTTCGTTTAAGCAAGTGTTCCCACGAAGGATTTATGTCCAAAAGGGCTCATTTATGCTTGTGATAAGGCTTTTGAGAAAATCCTCCACGATTGCATTTTGTGCTTTAGCGACTTTCCTTTTTAGCCCTTCCCTGCAAGCGCAGAATACTACCCATCTCAGCGGCAGGGTGCTTTCGGAATCCGGTCAGCCGGTAGCCAAGGCGACGGTGCAGGTAAAAGGCGCGGCCTCCGGCACCAGCACGGATGACAATGGCCGTTTCGAGATCAATGTTCCATCCGGCGGGACCCTTGTCGTATCCTCCATCGGGTATGTTTCCTCCACGATACGGGTGGGAGGGAGGTCCACGATAGACATCGTTCTGGCGCCGTCCAACAACTCCCTGGACCAGGTAGTGGTGGTAGGATATGGCACCCAGAAGAAAAAAGATGTCACCGGTTCGGTCGTTTCCGTAAATGAAAAGTCCTTACGGGAAGTACCCACTTCCAATTTACAGGGGGCGCTGCAAGGCAAGGCGGCGGGCCTGGAAATACAGAATACCGGCACGACGCCGGGTTCGGACATGCAGATCAGGATCCGGGGCGTCCGGTCCATCAGCGGGTCCAACGCTCCGTTGTTCATCCTGGATGGGATACCCTATGACGGTAGCCTGAATGATATCAACCCCGATGATGTCGCCTCCATCGACGTGCTGAAAGATGCCTCCGCCACCGCCATTTACGGTTCGCGTGGGGCCAATGGCGTGGTGATCGTAACCACTAAGAGGGGCAAACCTGGGCAGGCCCGGGTTTCTTATAACGGTTATTATGGAGCGGGCGATGTAGCCTGGAGATATCCTGTTTTCAATGTACCGCAATACGAAGCCATGCGGGCCACCTCTACTTACACCAACGGGTATATGCCGTTGGAACAGAAGGCCATGGCTGCCGGAACTTCCACCGACTGGCAGAAGCTGATCTATCAGACCGCGCACAAGACCGATAATAATATATCCGTTTCCGGCGGGAATGCCGATGGAACGACCTATTCACTGGGCGGAGGATACTATAAGGAGACGGCTGTGCTGCCCGGGCAGGATTTCACCCGGTATTCCTTACGCGCTACCATCGATACCCGGATAGGTAAAAAAATAAAGATCGGGTTGAATACCCTCAACACCTATGGCATCACCAACGGATCACAGTTTGTGAAATATGGCATGATGTTCCCCCTCCTTTCCCTAAGCCCGTTGAGCCCGGCCGATACCAATGGCGTCATCGTTCAGTCACCTGCCGGGAACCCCAACGACCTTCTTACCTATAATCCATTATACGTAAGACACAACAATAACAACTGGGTGGACAAGTCAACCCGTCTTCGCACCTTCAATAGCCTGTATGGGGAATACGAGATCATCCCCGGCCTGAAATACCGGTTCAACCTGGGCCTGACCTATAGTCAACAGGAAGACGACCAGTTCAAGGGGGCGGACACCAAGGCCAATCCCAGCTTCTTCCGGTCGGGCAAGGGCAATACCGCCAATGTCAACAATACGCCGGCCTATGGATATACGGCGGAGAACCTGTTGACCTATGACAAGACCATCGCCAGCAAACACCGGATCAACTTCACAGGTTTGTATAGTGTTCAGGAGTTCCACCAGCATAATACCTATGTGTCCAAGGACTCCATCGACCAGGACTTTGTTCAATTCTACAACCTGGGCCAGTCCTCCACTACCCCGGCGGCTGTCATCAGCGGGGGCGAATTATCCTGGGCGTTGCTCTCCTATATGGCCCGTGTGAATTATGTCTACGACGACCGGTTCATGCTGACCCTGACGGGAAGGATGGACGGGTCCTCCCGCCTGGCGGCAGGACATAAATGGCATCAGTATCCCGCCGTATCCGCAGGCTGGGATATTCATCACGAGTCCTTTATGAACCGGTTTGACTGGCTCTCCTCTTTAAAGCTGAGAGCGGGTTTAGGACAGACTTCCAATCAGTCCATCAACCCCTATGCATCCCTGGGGAATGTCTCCAATTCCAATAATGTGGCGGCTCAGAACAATGTTACCCAGGGAAGCCAGGGGACAACCATCCGTTACAATTACGGCCCAACGGTCGTGACGGGTTACAACGTGATAGCCCTTCCCAACCCCAACCTCGACTGGGAATATACCAAGACGGTCAACCTGGGCCTGGACTTCGGGATCCTGCGCAACAGGGTCACCGGCGCCGTCGATTATTATCATCAGCACACGAATAAGATCCTGTATAATGTCGGGTTACCAGCCACTTCTGGCGTAGCCGGCCCTTATACGACCAATATCGGGCAGATGCAGAACTGGGGTATGGAATTTTCCATCTCGTCCGTCAATATTCAATCGCCTTCCGGATTTAGCTGGACAACGGACCTGAACCTGTTCTTCAACAGGAATAAGTTACTGGCCCTCAGCAATAATACCAAACAGGATATCGGACAGCAATTGTTTGTCGGCTATTCCATGACGTCCATTTATGATTATAAAAAACAGGGCATCTGGCAACAGAATGAAGTGGCCCAGGCTGCTCTCTATCATTCCGTACCCGGTCAACTGAAACTGCAGGACTATGGGGGCCCCGCCGGCAAACCGGACGGCATCATCGACGCCAATGACAAACATGTCATCGGCAATGGAGATGCGAAATTACAGGGGGGGATGACCAACCGGTTCGCTTTTAAACACGTTGACCTGTCTATCGTCATGTACGCCCGCTTCGGCGGTCTGCTGATCAGCCAGATCCATCAGCCCACCGCCCTTTATCTTACCCAGATGTCGGGGGACCGCAATCAGGTCAAAGTCGATTACTGGACGCCGAACAACCCCACCAACTGGTTCCCGAATCCGGGCAATGTATTGAGCCCTGTAACGGACGCCTGGCCGACCCTGGGTTATTATGATGCCAGTTTCCTCAAGATCAGGAGCATCAATCTGGGATATACCTTCGCTCCGTCAATCCTCAAAAAGGTAAACGCACAGAACATCCGGATCTATGCTACCGTGGACAATGTAGCAACCTTGTTCTCTCCCTATCTGAGGCAAACGGGCATAGACCCCGAGGGTACGGGCACAGGAGATCAGGGCGTCGCACCCATCGGCAACATCCGGTCCAATAGCGCCAGCGGAAATGCGACGATCACCGTCGGCGCCTCTACGCCTCCCGTACGGTCTTTCATCCTGGGATTAAACGTGACTTTCTAACTCATTATAATGAACCGTTATGAATATGAAATCTAAAATATCAGTCCCCTTCCTGGCAGCTGCCATTACCCTATTGCTGGCAGGATGTGCGAAGAAGCTGGTAGAACATCCTTATACAACCTTCACGCCCTCTTTTTATCAGACTCCCTCCGGACTTCAAAGCGGACTCAATGCCCTGTATGCGGGCATGCGGTTCAATTATGGGCCGGAACCTGCCCTGGCGATCACCGTTATGGGGACCGATGAATTCACCGGCGCCGACCAGGTGACCGCCTCTACCGGGGGACAATATGTGCGGTCTTTTGCCCTTTATGGGGGATCTACTCCCATTTCACCCAGCGACGGATCGTTGCTGAACCAGTGGAATAATAATTTCAACCTGATCAACCTCGCCAATGCGCTGGTTCAGTTCGCGCCCGGGGTCACCATCGATACGGCCACCAAGGTCAGCGTCATGGCCCAGGCCAGATTTTTGAGAGGACTCTATTACCTGTTGCTGGTGCAACAGTTTGGCGCCGTGCCGACCGACCTGGGCAGCGGCGACCTGGTATTTAACCAGAAGGCCTTCCAGGGGTTCAACCGCTTACCCCTTACCGATGTACTGACCAAGGATTACAATGCCATGATCGACGACTTTACCTATGCCAGTCAGAATCTGCCCGATCAGCGGCCGGCCAATACGTTCCAGCTGTCGAAAGCGGCTGCCTTCTTTATGCTCTCCAAGACGTATCTGTACCGGGGGTACTCGACCCAAAAACAAGCCAATGATTTTCAGAATGCCTATACGGCAGCTATGGAGGTCATAAATAACCAATCCAAATACGGAACAGCCCTGCAACAGGATTTTGGAAAGGTGTTTGCACAAGGCAACGATTATAACAGCGAGCTTTTTTATTCCGTCGAGCGAGTCCCCACGAATCTGAATGACAATGAAATTCCTATATCAACCAATACCAGCGGCGCAGGCAACAATGCCTCCACCGACTTCGCTCCCAACTATACCGATATCACGGGTGCCAAAGCTCCCGGGGTAGGCCGCCAGGCCATCTATGGTCGCCCCTACCGGCGTTTCGCGCCCACGATGTGGACGTTGAATACAGCCTTTGCCGACAAATACAATGACAGCCGTTTTGACAACAGCTTCCGGATGATGTGGTATACCAATGCCGGCAACGGCGGGAAGATCAATTATGGCGATACGGCTTTCCTGCTGGCCCCGACGCAGCATATTGCCGACTCGATGAATGCAATCCCCAAACCCTTTCCCGTCCTGCCCCCGAGTAAGTTCTGGACTCTCCAGAACAACAACCCCCAGGACATCTATCCTTACCTGCAGAAATTTTCGGATAGCGCCAAGGCTAATTTTAACGATGTGGTGGATGGCCGGCCTTTTAAGGTAGCCAGACTCTCTGAGTTGTATCTGCTGGCTGCCGAGGCGGCCATGCAGAATGGCGATAATACGACTGCCGCCACCCTGATCAATGTGTTGCGGACAAGGGCAGCTTATCGTCCCAATATATCAGCTACGGAGGTCAGCAACAGGGCGGCAGCCAACCAGATCGATGCCTCGCAGATCAACCTGGATTTTATCCTGGACGAGCGGACGAGAGAGCTTTGTGGAGAAGGAATGCGGTGGCCGGACCTGGCCATGCGGGGGA
>DATJJD010000011.1:0-11067 GCA_035492545.1 Puia sp. | reverse complement strand
TTTTCCAGCAGTTGCTGGTAGCTGTCTTCCCCTTTGAACTGCATCCGGAGGGCCAGCGTATTTACATAAAATCCGATCTGGTCTTCCAGGTCGATGTGATCCCGGCCGGCAATCGGGATCCCTATTATGATATCGTTCTGACCGGTGTACCTGTATAATAAAGCGCTGACGGCAGCTGTCAAAGCCATAAACAGGGTGCCTCCCTGACCATGACCAAGCGACCTAATTGCCCTGGTGATGGAGGGATCAAACTGTTTGTATAGGGTGTCTCCGTTGTACGTCCTTACCGGAGGCCGGGGCCCGGAAAGCAATTCCAGGACGGGCAATTCACCCTCCATTTTTTTTAACCAGTACTCCTTATGTTCCTTTAAGGGGTCGTCCTCCATCCAGCCTTTTTGCCAGACCGCATAATCCTTATATTGAATGCGCAGAGGAGGCAACATGGCTGTATCCCCTTCCGTGTATCCATTATAAAACGACAACAGCTCAGTGATCAGCACTCCCATGGACCAGCCATCGCTGATGATGTGGTGCATGACATAAATAAAGATCCATTTATTTTCCGATAGCCGGCATAGTGCAACCCTTAACAGAGGACCCTTTACCAGGTCAAAGGGCCTGGCGATTTCCTGCCGGATTAAAAGGGCAGACTTTTCTTCCTGGTCTTTTTCAGCAGCCAGGTCATAATAATCGATGCGGAAACCTGCCTTTTCCGGGGAGTTAACAAATTGCCTGATCTCTCCTTCCGCATCTTCCTTAAAGATAGTCCGTAAAATTTCATGCCGCTGTATCAAGGAGTTGAAAGCGTATTCCAAAGCCGGCTGATCCAGGTCTCCCTCGAAAGTATAGACACCCGGTATATTATAAGCAATGCTGGCATCTTTAAACTGACTTAATACCCATAGCCTTCTTTGAGTGGAAGACAATGGATAGTCGTGGCTGGGAGGAGCGACAGGAATGCCCGGATCAAAAGAATCATTTACACCATTTTGGGTGTTGTCCAACAAGAGCTGGGTTAACGCCAGCTTGTTTTCTTCGATCTCTGCAATCAGTTCAGGGCTTAAAAAAGATTCAGCGGCAAATATACTCAGTTTGCCATCCACCAATTCCAGGAGTATATTATTTTCCCTTATGGCCTTTAATAACGTTTTCATAATTCTATTTGTATCAGGTTGCCTTTATTCCGCCGCTGTTTATTCTGCGCGAGAATAAAATCTATTTTCCCCCCGATGCTCTCAATAGTAGGTTCAACAAAGATGTTTTGAATATTGATCCCCACAGAGAAAGTCGTATTGATCCTGGATATGAGTTGTGCGGCTTTCAGGCTATGGCCGCCTAATTCGAAGAAGTTATCTTTTATTCCAATCTTCTCCCTGCCTAATAATTCCTGCCAGATCGCTACCAGTTTTTCCTCGGTTGCATTTGCCGGAGGCACATAGGCCACATCCGTTTGAAAAGCGGCGTCTTCCGGATCGGGCAATTTTTTCTTATCTATTTTTCCATTAGGGGTCAAAGGAAATTCCTTTAAAAGGACAAAATGGCCGGGCAGCATATACGCCGGTAAAATTTTCCCCAGGTAAGCCCGTATATCCGATATTTTTACTTCCCTATTGACAATAAGGTATGCGATCAAATTGTCTTCCCCTTCCGTATTCTTTTTTGCCAGGACAATAGCTGACTCAATGGCATCATGGCGAAACAGGGCGTTCTCTATCTCACCCGGCTCTATCCGGTATCCCCTGATTTTTACCTGGGAATCTTTTCTGCCTAAAAATTTTATGTTCCCGTCCGCTAACCGTATGCCCAGGTCGCCTGTTTTGTAGATCCGGTCGTCCATTTCAAATGGATCCGGCACGAATTTATCTGCGGTCAGTTCCGGGTTGTTGAGATATCCCCGGGCCAGGCCGAAGCCGGCTATGCAAATTTCTCCCGCTATTCCAACAGGCTGCAGATTCAGGCCTTCATCCAGGATGTAGATGGCCGTATGGGAGATCGGCCGCCCGATTAAAAGGGGAAGATCATTTTTTATCCTGTATACCGTACTATAGGTGGTGTCTTCCGAAGGGCCGTACAAGTTTCTGACTTCAATCCTGTTGAGGTCAAGATCCGCAAGATGTGAAGGGGTAACCGGTTCGCCCGCCATATTCAAGACATTGACGGAGGAAAAATCCGTCTTGTCGCCGAGTAAGGTCTTTACAAGACCCGGTACCGTATTCAGCAATATCTTTTTATCGGTCTTCAACCAGGCGGGGATGGACAAGGCGTTCTTCAAAATTCTCATTTTTTTCCCGGTGCAGAGCGTATAGAATATTTCAAAGACCGACAGGTCGAAGCATACAGAGGTCGTTGCGAATACAACATCGAAATCGGATTTTTTAAATTCTTCTTTACACCAGCTGATAAAGGCGCTGACGCTGTCATGCCCGATCATTACCCCTTTAGGTCGTCCGGAAGAGCCGGAAGTATAAATTATATACGCTATCCCTTCCGGCCGGCACAAGGAAACCAGCGGGCGCCTCTCATATTCCTCTTGCCGGCTTTTGAATTTCCCCAGTTCGTCTTCGTCCAGCAGCATTTTACATTGACAATCTTCCAGCATGTAGGCGATCCTTTCCGGAGGGTATTCCGGATCCATCGGAACATAAGAGGCTCCTGTTTTGAGCACGCCGAGCATCGCTATGACCATCCATTCACTACGATCCAGCTTTATACCTACCAGGTCGCCCCTCTCTATCCCGTGACTCCTGAGCAGGTAATCACCCACCTGGTTGGATCTTTCATCCAACTCTTTATAGGTAAGCCTGGTTTGCTCATATATAACAGCTATTTCCTCCGGTGTATTTGCCGCCTGTGCCGCGAACAGGTCGATGATCGTCCCGTTGCCGGGGGAACCTGCCGTCTGGCTATCCAATTCCAATAGCGCCCTTTTTTCATGGGCAGCCAGGTAATCCAGCTTACGGATGGGGGTGAACGGTTGTTCTGTTATAATTTTCAGCAACTGCTCCAGGTGCCGACCCATCCGGGCTATTGTCCCTTCGTTAAAGACGTCGGTATTGTATTCTATCTTCAGGGCCAGCTCTTCCCCGGCCTCTTTAAAACTAAAGGTGAGATCAAATTTGCTGGTCGCCTCTTTTACTTCCTCGTATTTGTACATTTCCAGGCCTTCCATGCCCTCCTGTCCCGCTGCCCCGCCGGCATTTTGCAGGATAATCATCACATCAAATACGACGCTGCGGCTCAGATTCCGTGGAAGGTGTAATTTATCCACCAATTCGTCGAAGGGATATAGCTGGTATTCATAGGCATTCAGCGTCACCTGCCTGACGTTGTCAAAAAGATCGGCATAGCTATCTTCCCTGTTAAAGTGCGTCCTTAATGCCAGGGTATTTATATACAACCCGACCTGGTCTTCCAGGTCGGCATGCTCTCTTCCGGCGATGGGGCATCCTATGATGATATCCTGCTGACCGGTATACTTATAAAGTAAGATATTGATCGCCGCCAATAAACCCATGAACAAGGTGCCGTTAAACCGAAGGGCAAGAGAAGCCATGTCTTTTGCCAGCTGCGGATCCAACTGCAGGTCGATCACCGCACCACGGTATGTCCTTATCGAGGGGCGGGCTTTATCATATGGCAGTTCCAGTACCGGCAGCCTGCCTTCTAACTGCGCCAGCCAATAAACTTCCTGTTCCTTCAAAGATCCCGCTTCGAGTTGCATTTGCTGCCAGACCGCATAGTCTTTATATTGAAGGGACAAGGGGGGCGGGGTATATTCTTTCTTTTTAAGCTGTGCATTATAAAACGCTGTCAGCTCCCGGATGAAAATATCCATCGACCAGCCATCGCTGATAATATGATGCATGACACAGGTCAGGATCCATTGGTCATCCGACATATGCAGCAAAGAGACCCGCCAGAGAGGCCCTGAAGAAAGGAGGAAAGGCGAGCTGAATTCTTTTTGTATGATGCTGTTAGCCCTGTCTTTCTGTTTTATCTCCCGTCTGAGGTCTTTGTATTCCAGCGGGGGCGCCGCATTCCCGGCCGGAATTATAAATTGCCGGATATTTCCCTCTCCATCTTCCCTGAATACCGTCCGAAGGCTTTCATGTCTGTCCAGCAGCTTTTTAAAGGAATATTCCAATGCGGCTCTGTCCAGGATTCCTTTGAGCACATACGCGCCCGATATATTATAGGCCTTATTCCCTTCTTTGAACTGGCTCAGTACCCATAACCGGCGCTGGGAAGACGATAAAGGATAATAAGCCCTGGCTACTACGGGCGACAGGGGTTCATACAATGTCTTCCCCGATCGCTGTATTAAGCGGGCCTGCTGTTCCAGGACAGGCGACTGGAATAATTCCTTTAATCCAATCCTGCTGCCGAATTCCTTATGCAGCTGGCTGGCCAGGCGGGTAGCTTTTAGGCTATGGCCGCCCAGGTCGAAGAAATTATCTTTTATCCCTATTTTTTCCCTGGATAATATCTTTTGCCAGATCAGCGATAATTTTTCTTCTGTCTTATTCCGGGGAGCTATATATTCTATGTCCGATTGTAATCCCAGGCCTACCGGGTCGGGCAGTTTATTCCTGTCTATTTTACCACTTGGGCTTAAGGGTAAAGATACCAGCTGAATAATATGGCCAGGCAACATATAATCAGGCAACAGGCTGCTGAGGTAAGACCGGATCTCCTTTATGAGCAGGGTCTTTTTGCTTACGACATAAGCAATCAATTCTTTTTCAGGTTGCCCATGACTTCTGCCGATAACAACGGCTGCATCCACCTCCGGATAATTACATAATATGGATTCTATCTCTTCCAGTTCTATCCGGTATCCCCGTATTTTGACCTGGTTGTCCCTTCTCCCTAAATATTCGATATTACCATCCGGCAGCCATCTTCCCAGGTCTCCCGTTTTATACATCCGTTGGTTCTCTGAAAAAGGGTCGGGCACAAATTTTTCTTCTGTCAGCGCCTGCTGACGCCAATAACCTTCGCCGACGCAAATACCGGAAATACAGATCTCTCCGGTCAGCCCTATGGGCACCAGGGCATGATGGTCATCCAATATATAGAGGGTAGCGTTGTCGACAGGGCATCCTATCGGTATACTCTTTAAGGTCGTCCAATCAGCATTGTCAACCGTATAAGAGGATACCACGTCGGTACATTCGGTGGGTCCATAGGAGTTAATGACGGTTGCCTGATACCATTCGGATGTACTCCAGGAAAGGAATTCTTTTATCAAAACAGGCTCACCGCCCAGCACAACTTTTTGTAAAGAGGCCAGTTTCCTGAAATCATCATTAACTTCCCTGTCCAATAAAGGGTAAAAAGCGCTGGGTGCGCAATTCACGATGGTCACCTTTTCCCGGTTTATGGTTTCCGCCAATGCAAAATAGTCGCTATAGAGTTGTCCGGGCAAGCACAATTTGATCCCGCAGGTCAAGGCTGTAAAGATATTCTTCTGAGCCAGGTCAAAGCTTACCGGAGCCATCAATAAGATGCAATCCTCTTTTCTTATCTTCAATAATTTTTCATACCACCGGATCAGATTGACAAATGAATTTTGTCTGACCATCGTGCCTTTTGGGCGCCCGGTCGAGCCGGATGTGTATATTACATAAACCAGGTCTTCCCCTTTATTGACGGGTATGAGGTTGCGGCTGTCATATTCCTTTTTTGCATTCGTAAAGGTCAGCAGTTCCTTACTGTCCAACAGGACCTTACACCCGCTGTCTTCCAGCATAAGTGCAATTCTTTCCGGGGGATATTCCGGATCGATGGGTACATAAGCGCCCCCCGCCTTCAGGGCTGCGAGTATGGCAATGATCATCCATTCATTACGGTCAAGCTGTATCCCTATCAGATCATTGGGCTGTATGTCGTAGTTTTTACGCAGGTAATCCCCTAATTGATTGGCTTTTTCGTTTAGCTGGTTATAGGTTAGCGCGATGCCCTTAACGACCAGGGCTATTTCGGCGGGTGTAGCGGCTACTCTCTCTTCGAACAACCCGGCAATGGTCCGGTGACGGGGGAAATCGACCTTCCGGCCGTCAAACTCCATTAGCAATTGTTGTTTTTCGGCTGTTCTCAGATAGTCCAACTGCCCGATAGGCGTATCCGGATGACGGACGATGGCTTCCATTAATTGCAACAGGTGGGCGGCTAATCGTTCGATGGTATTTTTATGATAGATATCCCTGTTGTATTCTATATTTACCGCCAGTGTCTCTTCGGATTCTTCAAAAGTAAAGGTGAGATCGAATTTGGCGACTTCTTCCGTTATTTCCCTGTATACGCTGGTCTTTAGTCGTCCTCCCAGCGGCAGCTCTCCCTTTGCGCTCCAGGCATCCTTATTGTTCAATACGACCATCACATCGAATAAAGCATTCCTGCTCATATCCCGCCGGGGGGACAGGGCGTCCACCAATTCATCGAAGGGCCAGTCCTGATACCGATAGGCTTCCAGGGTCATCCGTTTGACATTTTCAAACAACCGGACATAACTGTCTTCCCTGTCGAACCGGGTTCGCAGGGCCAGGGTATTTATATAGAGGCCGACCTGATCGTCCAGGTCAACGGGTCCTCTGCCGGCTATCGGGCTGCCTACGATAATATCCCGGCACCCGGTATACCGGTACAGCAGTGCATTGACCACGGTCAACAGGCCCATGAACAGGGTGCCATTCTGTTGGCGGGAAAGGGATTTTATCGCCCTGCCAAGCTTTGGGGAAATGCCGGCATGGATCGTTGCGCCGTTGTATGTTTTTATGGAAGGTCTCCCTTTGTCACCGGGCAATTCCAAAACCGGCAGATCTCCCTCAAACTGTTTGTGCCAATAGGTTTTATGTTCCTTCAACGATGGTCCCTTCAATTGAATTTGCTGCCAGGCTGCGTAATCCTTATAATGGAAACGCAAAGGGGGCCATGCAATTTCTTCTTTCGCGGAGCAGGCATTATACAATAGTCCTAATTCCTTCATCAGGATACCTATCGACCATTCGTCTCCGATGATGTGGTGCATGACGAAGGTAAACAGGTACTTTTGTTCTTCTATATGGATGAGGCCTGCTCTTAAAAGCGGGCCGGAGGCGAGGTGAAAAGGCTTCCGGAATTCTGCCGATATTAGTTGTCGAGCTAATTCTTCCCCCTGCTGTTGATTCCTCTTATCTTCATAAGAGAGCCGGAATTCCACCTCATCCGGAGGCAGGATAAATTGCCGGACCTCTCCCATCTCATTTTCCCGGAAGAGGGTCCTTAATATTTCATGACGTTGTATTAATTTATTAAATGACCAGCTCAATGCCTCTTTATCCAGGCTGCCCTCCAACAGGAAAACGCCCGGCATATTATAGGCACTATTTCTTTCTTCGAACTGGCTCATGACCCACATCCGGTGTTGGGAAGAGGATAAGGCGTAATCAGGCTGTTCCGTTAGCGGGGGGATCCGGTCGAAGGCTATTTTTTCCGCCTGTCGGATCAGTTCTGCCTGATCTTCCAGGATGGTCGTTACCAGCAGGTCGTTCAAGGCGACCTTAACTTTCATTTTTTTATGTAGCTGACCCGCCAGCCGGCTTGCTTTTAAGCTATGTCCGCCCAGATCGAAAAAATCATCCTTAACGCCTATCTGTTCCCGATGTAATACCTCCTGCCAGATCAGCGCCAATTCTTCTTCTACCTTATCACGAGGGGGGATATATTCCGTTATGACGGCCGGGTTGCTGCCATCCGGCGACGGCAATCTCTTTTTATCCACTTTCCCGTTGGAAGATAAGGGGATGCTTTCCAGGGTGACAAAGTGAGCGGGGATCATATAAGCCGGCAGCAAGGCAGCCAGGTAAGCCCGCAGATCCGCTGTCTTTATGCCCCGGTGGTTTACAAAATAGGCGATCAATCTCTTTTCCCCTTCTGGATCTTCCGCAGCCACTACAATGGCGGAATCTATATCCGGGTGGCTTTCCAGTCTACGCTGAATCTCTCCTAATTCTATCCGGTATCCCCGAATTTTTACCTGGTCATCTCTCCGGCCTATAAACTCTATATTTCCGTCGGGCATCCACCTACCCCAATCCCCTGTTCTGTACATCCTTTCTCCCGGTCTGTATGGATTGATGATGAATTTCTCCGCGGTGAGTGCGGGATTGTTCAAATATCCCCGGGCCAGTCCCGCCCCGCTGATGCAAATTTCGCCGACCATTCCCACCGGCTGCAGGTTCAGGCTTTCATTCAGGATAAATACTTCCGTATCCGTGATGGGGCGCCCGATGGGCACGGTCAATGCCTCCTTCACCCTGTATACCGTACTATAGGTCGTGTCTTCGGTGGGCCCATAAAGATTTCGGATCTCCATTTGTCCGCCATCCAACTCCGCGATGTATTTCGGGGGAACAGGCTCTCCTGCCAGGTTGAGCACGGATACGGATCCCAGATCGACCTTTCCGGCAAGCAAGGTCCCTAAAACACCCGGCACTGTATTCAAGAGTATTTTTTCGGTATTGTAGTGCCCGATGGCCAGGGCATCTGTCAAAAGCCTTAATTTTTTTCCGCAGCTTAACGTATAAAGGATCTCAAAAACCGATAGGTCAAAACAGACAGAAGTCACTGCCAATACCGTATCAAAGTCCGAATGCCGGAATTCATCCGTACACCAGTCTATAAAAGCGCAGGTATTCCTATGTTCGATCATAACGCCCTTAGGGCGGCCCGTAGAACCTGAAGTGTAGATCACATAGGCGAGGTCGCTGGGTTTATTGACCGGTTCGGGATCCTGTGTATCGTATTCTTTTTGTTTTTGTCTGAACCGCTGTATTTCTTCCTGATCGATGAGCACCTTACAGGCGCTGTCTGCTATCATATAGTCGATGCGTTCCCTGGGGTACAGGGGATCGATGGGCAGGTAGGCCCCACCGGATTTCAATACTCCCAGCACAGCGACGATCAGCCACTCCGTGCGTTGTAATTTTATACCCACCAAATCATCCGCCGTTACGTTATGTTCCCGGCGTAAATAATGGGCTAACTGATTGGATCTTTCGTTCAATTCCCTGTAGGTAAGCGTGCTATTTTCAAATAGCACCGCAATATTTCCCGGGGTCCGGCCGGCCTGTTCTTCCAGCAAACGGGTGATCGTCTTATCCCCGGCAACCGTTTTGGCGTTGTTAGATAAGGCTGTTAAAATCCTCTGTTTCTCTTCATGCCCAACTATTTCGATGGCGCTGAGCCTGATCCCGGGATCCGTGAGGACCTGGGAAACGATGTGCATATAAGCTTCAAACAGTTGATGGATCCTTTCACGTTTGAAAAGTTTCGTAGCGTATTCAATTTCCAGGTAGAATTTATTACCCGGGTCGTTCCCGAAATTGAAACAGCAGTCGAATTTGGATGAAATATTTTCTTGTTCTATAGGAGATGAATCGTATAAATAGCTATCGAGCTGGCTTAATTCGAAACCAACTTGTTTGTTTATGTTGATGCGGTCATCGCCCATTTCGGCATTTTGAAGGACCAGCATGATGTCAAACAAGGGGTTTCGGCCGGAATTCCAATCTATCTGCAGGTCTTCGATAATTTTGTCAAAGGGATAGTCCTGGAACTTAAATGCAGCGAATGTGTTGGCCGAAACGTTGTCCAGCAGTTCCAGGAACGTATCCTCCAGCCTGACAACTGTTCTTAATGGCAGGGAGTTGATATATAATCCAACCTGGTTTTCCAGGTCAAAGTGGCTTCTTCCGGATGCCGGAGTCCCAATCGTAATATCTTTCTGGTCTGTAAATTTATTCAGGAGGATCGTTAGGGCGGACCGGAAAAAATTGAAAGGGGTGGCCTGATGCGTCCTGCAAAAAGTAAGGATACGGGTATAAAAGTCCCCGTTGAGATAAAATTTAACCGTGGCTCCGGCAAAGGATCGTGTTGCCGGTCTTGTAAAATCAGCAGGGAAATCGAGCGGAGTAACCTCTTCCGGGAATTGGCTTTTCCAGAAGGTCCTGGCTTCCTCACCGTATGTCCCGTCTATTTTCCGGGACAGCCAGCCGGCATAGTCTTTATAGTGAATTCCCAAAGGACCGGGATGGATGCCCCTGTTATTGCAATAACCTTCATAGGACCTCATTATTTCCCGGATAAGGACTCCTATCGACCAGCCGTCGCTTACAATATGATGTACGGCAAAAATCAGGGCATATTCATCCCCGGATAGCTGAAATAATGTAGCATGGAGCAACGGTCCCTTTTCCAGGTCAAATTTCCGGGTCGATATCTTTTCGATGGCTGTTTTCAAATGAAGCTGACGATGGGCCGTTGTTCTCAAATCCTCCCATTGCATTTCAAAAGCGGGACTATCCAGTATTACCTGTACAGGTTCTCCTGCAACTTCTTTAAAAATGGTGCGCAGGCTTTCATGCCTGTAAATGGATGCCTGGATGGCTTTTTCCAGGTGGGACCGGATAACCCTTCCCTTGAGATAAAGCTTGGTAATAATGTTATAGGCGGAGGCTGCTTCCCGGGACTGGCTGAGGATCCAAATTCTTTGCTGCCCATTAGAGGCAGGATAGTAAGGGTGTTGCTGAACGGGAGGGATTGAAGCCTGTTCATTTTTCTGGCTCAATTTATTCTCTATAATACTGATAAGACCGGCCAGCGTATTATTCTCCAACATAACCGTGGCATCCACATCGATCCGCAGGTCTTTGTTAATATTATTGACCAGTTCCGTTGCTTTAAGGGAATCTATTCCCATCTCTGTAAACTCCATTTCATCCTGCAAGGGGGTATCCATTCCTCTTCCGGTCCCGCACTCAATCAGATCTACCAGATAGTTTCTTATTTGAGGAACCTTTCCGTTATGAATGACTTCCGTCCGTAAAAGGGGGTTTTTTTCTTTCTTTATCCAATTTACAGCATATCCCAGTTT
This sequence comes from Puia sp., assembly GCA_035492545.1. Lineage (GTDB taxonomy): Bacteria > Bacteroidota > Bacteroidia > Chitinophagales > Chitinophagaceae > Puia. Next base: position 152 of record DATJJD010000011.1, on the reverse strand, counting down.
GGAGCCGATGATGTTAAGTTTGTTCCCCTGATAGAGATCCCTGCATTTCAACCGTTGGATCTTGCCGCTGGTAGTCCTTGGAATTCCCAAAGGGGTAGTCAGTATGATGTCATGGGCGGTAATGCCAAATGAGCCCGTTACCATCGTATCGA
>DATJJD010000010.1:0-6585 GCA_035492545.1 Puia sp. | reverse complement strand
TGCCCCTGCTGTTGCTGATGGGCGCCAGCTTTTTTACGGAATACTGGTTTGAACAACTGTCGGTTGTGGTCTTGTTCGAATTTTTAATGTTATTGGATAAAAAGAGTTATGAACCCTAAAGTCACCGTCCTGATGCCTGCTTACAACGCAGGGAAATATATTGCCGAGGCGATCCGCTCGGTGCTGGGACAGTCTTTTACGGACTTCGAGTTGTTGATCGTGGACGACGGTTCCTCCGATAATACCCTGGGTGTCGTTCACAGCTTTGCCGATCCCCGCATCCGCCTGCTGGTACAGGAAAAAAAGGGGATCTCCCTGGCGCTGAATACAGGGCTGAAAGCGGCGAGAGGTCTGTATATCGCCCGCTTTGACGCCGACGATATCTGCTTTCCCGAGCGCCTCGCCCGGCAGGTGGTTTTCCTGGATGGACATCCCGCCTATCTGGTGACAGGCAGCGACGCCGAATATATATCCGAAAATGGCGAGTTTCTTTTCAACTTCCGTTGTAAAGGACACGCTCACCGGGAGATCCTGGAGAACCTCTACCAACATTGCCCCTTCATTCATTCGGCCGTGATGTACCGGAAAGAAGCTATCTTACGGGCAGGTGGTTATTCGGCATACGCACATAATTTCGAGGACTACCTGTTATGGGTGCAGCTGCTGAAATGGGGGAAATGTTGCAACCTCCCGGAACCCCTGATCAAAGTTAGGATCAACCCCGCCTCCGTTACCATCGATGAGAAATGGCGTGGACGCCGGTTCCGGCAGCTCAAACAGGACATCATCCAAAAAGGCGCTGTTACCAAAGAAGAAGGAGATGAATTACTGGCTATCATAAGAAGCCAGGAAACCCGAAAAATTAAACAGGGCGCCTATCACGCCCTTTGCGGTAAGAAATTACTGGCCGATAACTATCGCCCGGCAAAAGCCCGGTGGCATGTGACAAGGGCCATACACGCCAATCCCCTGCGGCTGGACAACTATGCGATGCTGGCCATCAGTTTCCTGCCATCCGGATGGATCAAATGGCTCCATAGATTAGGCGCCTCCCGTAAAATTTAATCCCATGTTGCACGTGATCCGAAAAATAGCCCTGGTACTTACCCGCGAAGAAAAACGCAGGATGGGAATACTATTCTTACTGGACCTGGTCATCAGTATAGCGGATATCGCCTTCCTGGCTCTGTTGTTACTGATCATACAGGTCTATACGGGATCGGCAGTGCAGGCCGGGAGATTCTCTCTTCTGCTGGCCGGATGGGCCGGAGCACATTCGGTGTTGCTTATCCTTATTTTTTTTCTGCTCTTCAGCGGGAAGAACCTGGCCGGCTTCCTGATCTTCCGGGCGCAATGCAGGTTCCAGTTCCGCGTGGCTGCCCGGATCTCCAGAAACAAGCTGATCCGTTACCAGCATGGCGATTACTCGGATTATATCAATATAGACTCTTCCGTGCACATTCGGGAAGTAAGCTATGAACCTCTCGAATTCTGTCAGCATGTGCTGGGTGGGGTGCAGCAGATCATTACGCAGACCGTCCTGATCGCGCTGGCCATTGGAGGGATTCTCCTTTTTAATGCCAGCTTGTTCTTTTTGATCCTGGTAATACTATTGCCTCCCGTCGCTATTATCTTCTACCTGATAAAAAGAAAAATGAGTGCCGTACGGGGGAGTGCAAGGATCAGTAGCGAAAAATCGCTGCAGCATCTACAGGAGGCGTTGTCGGGATTTGTCGAAAGTAATATCTATGACAAGAATGAAATTTTTTTAAACAGGTTCCTCCTGCACCAGCAGCGTTATAGTAGATATCTCTCCAACCAGACGATCGTGCAGGGGATACCCAGCCGTATGATCGAAATTTTTGCTTTGCTGGGCGTCGTTATCCTGATAGCTATGGGCAAAGGGGGAGGCGGCACGGAACCCACCACGGTCATTACGATCGGCGTCTTTATGGCAGCTGCCTATAAGATTATCCCCGGCATTGTAAAGATCCTAAGTCTCAGCGGACAGATAAATACCTATGCCTTCACACTGGAAAACCTGGCGGCAAAAGCACGGGACATGAATGATGGGCCTGGGGTTGTTCCGGCGAAAAGATCAGGTATCCGGTCCCTCCGGTTTAACGATATCCGGTTTAGCTATGGCGATCAACGGGTGCTGGAGCAGTTTAACCTGTCGGTGACAGCCGGTGATTTTGTAGGCATAGCCGGGCCTTCGGGAAAGGGGAAGACCACCATTCTCAATTTGTTATTGGGATTCCTGACGCCCGATGCCGGTGAGATAAGAATGAATGATGAAATGACCGATGCGGAGTTGCGTAAAGAATACTGGCCGGCTATCGCTTATGTCCGGCAACAGTCTTTTCTTATCCATGATACGATCCTGAACAATATCATTTTGCATGATTACCCCTGTGATAAACAACGATTGCAGGCGGCCATCGAAACGGCGGGTCTTCAAAGCCTGATCGACTCCTTCCCGGAAAAAGCGGATAAGATCATTATGGAGAATGGCCGGAATATCAGCGGCGGACAACGGCAGCGGATCGCCCTGGCAAGGGCCCTGTACAAGAAAGCAGACCTGATTGTTCTGGATGAGCCTTTTAATGAGTTGGACGAAAAATCGGAAAACATCCTGCTGACCCAATTTGTCCGGTTGGCGAGAACCGGGAAACTGATCATCCTGATCACCCATAATAAAAAAAGCCTGTCTTTTTGTAATAAGGTCGTTTCTTTAGAAGAGGAGGTATATCGATGAACAGCCGTCCTGCAGCCCTGGTGATCCTCACGCCGGCCATTCCCGCCGATGAATCGCCGGTTAACTGGGTCACTACGCAGCAATTGTTTATAAAAACTGTGAAGGAAAACTATCCTCAGGGGAAGGTGATAGTGCTCTCTTTTTATTATCCCTACTCCGCTGCTGTCTATGAATGGCATGGCATTCCGGTGACCAGCTTCAACGGCACCCGGTATCGGAAGGTACGGCGTGTTGTATTTTGGCGCAACGTCTGGAAAAAGCTAACGGCCATTCGCCGGGACTACGAAATAACAGGACTTTTTAGTTTCTGGTGCGGGGAATGTGCGCTGATCGGCCATTATTATGGCATCAGATATGGAATCAGGCATTATTGCTGGCTATGCGGACAGGATGCCCGGAAGAGCAATAAGCTGGTGAAATTTATCCGTCCCCGGCCCGATGAACTCATCGCGATGTCGGATTTCCTGGTCGATGAATTTGAACGCAATCACGGGATCCGCCCCCGGTACAGGATACCCAATGGCATTGACCCCCGCGAATTTGTACCCGTGACAGAGTCCCCGGACCTGCCCACCAAACCTGCAGCAATGCCGGCCGAAAGATCCATCGACATCCTGGGCGTCGGCACGCTTTCACGGTTCAAGCAATACCACCTTTTGGTGGAGATCATTACGTCGCTACGGTCTTCTTTGCCGGCTATCAAAGGGCTGCATTGCGGAGAAGGGGAGGAGAAGGAGCGGATACAGACGCTGATCCGGGAGGCGGGAATTGAGGATCATCTTTGCCTGCGTGGAGAGACGCCGCACCGGGAAGTGCTGGGGTATATGCAACGTACGAAGCTCTTGTTGCACACCTCGGACTATGAAGGCTTCGGAGTAGTCTGCCTGGAGGCGCTCTACGCAGGAGCGCATGTGATCAGTTTCGTTCAACCGATGAAGCAGGAGATTCCCCATTGGCATGTCGTGCATACGATGGAAGAAATGAGGGACAAAGCCAAAGAGCTGCTGTTGGCGCCCCATACGGAATATACGCCGGTATGCCCGTATCTTATGGAAGATACGGTAAAGGAGGTACTGTCCTTATTTGATGACGATTACAGCCGTGTGATCGGGCAAAACGCCTCCTACCACAACCAGGCGGCCGACAGCTATGATCAGACGATGGACAAAGACCCCGCCAACAAAATAATCCGGCAGCGGGTGAAAGAGAAATTGTGTAGCCTCCTTCCTTCCGGACGGGTGCTGGATTTTGGAGGCGGAACGGGCCTGGACCTGGAATGGCTGACGACTCAGTCTTACCAGGTAATCTTCTGCGAACCCTCTGTTCCGATGCGGGAGAAGGCGATACACTATAACGATACGATCCTGCAAAGCGACCGTATAACATTCCTCGATACGGATAAGACCGACTTTGCTACCTGGCATCGGGAACTTCCTTTTACGCAAAAATGTGATGCTGTCCTTTCTGATTTCGGAGCGCTGAACTATATCCCGGATATTGAGCTTTTATTTAATAATATGGCCCGGGTATTAAAACCGGGCGGCCATTTCGTACTGCTGATTTTGAAGCTGAATCTTACAAAAAGATGGAGGTGGCACCGGCGAAATACGGTTAAGTCCCTGCTCTTCCGGACGCCTTATATTTTATATATTCCTTACGATCAGCCTTCTGCAGCAGGGGATAAGAATAGCGTCGCGGAGGAGGGCCGGCAAACGGTCTTTGTTCATTCGGTAAAAGAGATCAGGGAGGCTGCTGCTCCTTATTTCAACTTTTGTAAGGAGGAGTCGCTCGAAGCATATGATTTCACCCTAATACATCTGATCAGAAATGAAAAGCAGGATTAGAAAAATGTTGATGGGAGACACCGTTTTTAGCGAATATTCAAAAATAACGGTGTCCGGCGAGATCCGGGAATATGTATACCTGGTCATTGACGGAAGCAGGATCGAGGTTTCCGGGCATCACTGGATACTTTGTATCGAGCCCATTGTCTTTGGGGTGTGGGTAACAAAGGATAAACTGCCCCCTCCACAGGCCCGGGGGATAGGATGCTATCTGTATTTCAGCGAAGAGGCAGATCTGACACTGAAGCTGGTCGATCAGATTGTAGAGGGGGAAGGAACATTGTTTTTACTGGAGCTGCAAAAAAGCAGCCTCCATCAGTTCCATTTTATAAAGACCTGGTTGCTCTATTACCGGTATTACCGGAGAGGAGGATTGTCTTTTCAGCGGTTTAAATCTTTTGTAGCTGCCTATAGTTACCCGAGGAGGGTGCGGTTGATATCCTACCGGCAACAGGAATACTTTAATATTTTTCCGATGGATCTGCTGGGTGATATTGCCGGGTCTCAACGATACGTCTTTGGACTACGGCATACCAATACCAGCCTTCCCCGAATTTTGGAAACCGGAAAACTGGTGGTATCGGAGGTGTCGCATGTGCATGAGAAAATAATCTATCAGTTGGGCAAACATCATAGCGGCAGCCCGCCTTCGCTGGAAGAACTGCCTTTTGAAGTAAGGCTCAGCAAGAATTTTGATTTCTATGTTCCTTCGCTGGTGGAAAGCTATAAGGAAGTCCGAATTGTGCGGAGCCTCAACCTGGGCAGCCATATGTTGTTGTGGGGAGAGGTATTGGAAGAGCAGGTACTTACGGCCCCGGCAGGCCATCTCTTTCTTGTGCACTTCCTGCATTTTTTGTATCAGAAAGACCGGGCGCCTTATACAGGTCTTATATAACCCAGATACGATACGATTTTGATCAATAGCGTCTTCAGCCGGCTGCGTTTTTTAAAGACCCAGCCATTGGAACCTGACATGCCGGTAATGTCGGGGGCTGTGGGAAAGCAGCGGACGCTGGCCGCAGATGATCGGGCTATCGCCCGATAATAGGCATGCTCTAAAAAGAAAATATCATCGTCCCTCACCTCTTTATAGGCGGTAAGTAATACCTCCCGGAAGAATGTCTTGGTGACATAGTATACACGGACCTCTACACAGGGTCTCGCTGCCCTGGGAACGAGGAACCGCGGCCTGAGCAGGGACACCGGCATAAAGTAATTCTCAGAAGCTTTGCAGCGGCGCAGCACTTTATCGATGTTGACTACTTTCAGCCTGCCGGTGACTTTCAAAAACCCTTCGGCTTCTTTGAGCAGCAGGCTGTGCATCATTACAAATTCCATTATCTCTCCTTCGCCGTAACCTTTGCCATATTCCTGCACCAGCGCATGATTACCGTTGAAAGAAAGCAGTTCCAACTGCTTATGATGCGTGGTGGCCAGCTCGCTGAGCGAGGAAGAATAACGATAGCCGGAATTATCGCATACGATGATCCTGGTCAGCGGGCTGGTCCGGATAAACCAGGAGAGGGCGTCCAGGTATTGCTGCTCTCTTTGCTGCGGGTCTGCCAAAGCTGTATATCTGGCGCTGACAAACACGCTGGAGGTAATGATCAAAGCACATTTGTCCGGGGTCATATTTTATGGGATTGATCGCTGATGATGACCTGACCGACGGCCTTCGGCTGGCGACTGATTTTTTTTTGAACTAGGGGCAAGGCCTGCTGCAAGACGAATTCCGGGGTATATCTTGTCAGACAGTGGACATCTCCGAAGCTACAGACGGCCTGCATGCAATTTCCGCAGGCAAGATCGGAAGAATCCAGGAAATGGCTATGGTCGCCAAGGGGCCTTGACCAGTAGCTGCTGGTGCTGCCAAACAAGACCATCGTAGGGATGCCGGAGGTCCAGGCCATATGCATCAGGCCGGAATCCTCCGATAATACCAGCGAAGTCTTTTGCAATACGGCGAATGCTTCATGGGGAGTC
>DATJJD010000009.1:0-3405 GCA_035492545.1 Puia sp. | reverse complement strand
CCGCTATGAATCTTTCCAGCCGGGTTATAACCTCTACGACCGGGCGGGATTCGAAAAGGAGTTGGAACCTCTTTGCGCCCAACATCAATTGGGTGTTATCAGTTATTATTCCCTGGCCAGCGGTTTCCTGTCGGGAAAATACCGTTCCGAAGCTGACCTGTCGATCAGCGTTAGGGGAGGGGGTGTTAAAAAATACCTGGATGCGCGTGGCCTTCGCATTCTCTCGGCCTTGGATGAAGTGGCGGCCCGGTACCACACCACTCCCGCCAGTGTGGCCATTGCCTGGTTGATCGCCCGGCCCTCCATCACGGCCCCCATCGCCAGCGCTACCAATCCGGAACAACTGACAGACCTGGTCAAAGCGGCAGAACTTTCACTGGATGCACCGGCGATGAGGCTGCTGGACGAGGTCAGCGCTTAATTAAACGTTCCTCACACCTCCAACCCCAGCCTCCTGCTTATATTCGAACTAAACACATTCTCCGGATCGAACTGCTGTTTGACCGCCAGCCACTCCCCATACCGGGGATACATCGCCTTGAACATCTTTTCATCCAGCAACGCATCCTTCCCCAGATACAACCGGCCTCCGGCCTCCAACACCTTCTCATCCAGCCGCGGCGTAAAAGACAACAGTCTTTTACTGATAGGAAAGTCAATAGCCAAAGTATATCCCGAAAAAGGAAAAGACAAAATGCCCTGTCCTTCCCCCATCTTCTTAAAAACATTCAAAAAAGGCGTACACCCGCTGCCCGCAATAAGCTGAAGGATCTCCGTTAGGTTCTTCTTCCCGCCCTCCTCCGGGATGACAAACTGGTACTGGATAAACCCTCTCTTCCCATAGCCCTTATTCCAGTTATTGATGCTGTCCAGCGGGAAAAAGAATTTTTCATAATGGACAAAAGGCGCCGGCGAATTCAGCACCCGGGCAATAACTCCGTTCAACACCCGCACCGAAAGATTATTCAGGGCAAAGGAAGGTAGAAAGACCGGCAACGATAACTTCGAGGGACGATGCAGCTTCAGGGGATTGGCCTTCAGCCGCTCCGGCAGCTCACTCAGCTTCGCCGCATTTCCAAAGGTTATCACGCCGCTGCCCAGCTTGGCCCCTCCGGCCAGCGCATCGATCCAGGCGACGGAATAGTTATATTCATGGTCATACCGGTCCAGCGTCTCCAGCATGTGATCCAGATTCCGGATCACGATAGACCGTTGGCTGAAATAGGTAGTTTCGATCCGGCGTAGTTGCATGGTCACCGTCAAAATGACCCCCAATAACCCCAGCCCGCCGAAATTAGCTTGGAATAGATCGGCATTCTCCTCCCGCGAAGCCATTACGATCCTGCCATCGGCCAGAAGAATGGTAAAGGAAATTACGCAATTGACAAAAGATCCGTCTATATGATGAGCTTTACCATGAATATCATTGGCAATGGCGCCCCCCATCGTGACGAATTTCGTACCCGGACAGATCATGGGAAACCAACCCTGGGGTGCAAACACGGAAATGATCTCTTCCAGGCTGACCCCGGCCTGGCATTCCAATACCCCATTTTCCGGATCCCAGGAAAGAAAATGATTGAGCTGGGTGCAGTCGATGACAGAATGCTCGTCATTCATGGCCTGGTCGCCATAACTCCGGCCCAATCCACGGGCTACCACGTTGCGCTCTTTTAAAGTGTTGAGAACATCTTCCTCATAACGAGGTGTAATAACCGTAGATTCGCCTACCAGGTAATTCCCCCATCCGGAAAGCCTTTCCTGGTTTTTGGGGGGTGTGACAATACGCTGATGACGGATGAAGGTTTTGGGTTGAGTTAGGGGGTTCATGGTCAGGATCCTTTCAATGAAAGTAGGAAAAAAGCGTAGAACAGCGTGACGTGAAAACACCCTTTCGCACAATCGTACAGGTGACCGTATCGAAAGCGAACAACTTACGGAAAAAGATATATGCATATTGTATTGATTAATAGCAATATGTGAATCCGGCATTTTTTTGGCGTATATTAAAATATGCTTAAAAATTATTTCAGGACCGCCCTTCGCAACCTCCGCAACAACAAAGGGTTCTCTCTCATCAATATTATCGGCCTGGCCCTTGGCCTGGCCTGCAGCCTGCTTATCCTCCTTTGGGTGCAGGATGAGCGCAGGATGGACGCTTTCCATGCAAATGGAAAGAGCCTGTTCTATGTTTACGAACGCGCCATCCTGGGGGGTAAAACAGAAGCTTTTTACTGGACTCAAGGTCCGCTGGCCCAACAGTTGAAAAAAGAATTTCCCGAGATCCGCCAGGCCACTCCCTTCTCCTGGTCGGGTGTCAACACCTTTTCCGTCGGCGACAAGGCGATAAAAGAAGACGGCATCAGTGCCGATAGTGACTTCTTCACCATGTTCAGTTACCCAATGCTGGAAGGAAATGCAAAAGATGCCCTGGGCTCACCCGTCTCCATATCCATTTCCCACAAAATGGCGAATGACTTTTTCGGCAGCCCGGCAGCGGCCATCGGCAAACCCCTCCGTTATGAGAACAATAAAGATTTTACCGTAACAGCCGTATTCGAAGACCTGCCCTCCAACGCTTCGGAGAAATTCAACTTTGTCATCAACTGGACAGCCTATGTACAGGACAACGCCTGGGCCAAAGACTGGAACAGCACCGATCCCCGCACCTGCATCCTCCTCCGCCCGGACGCCGACCCCGTTAAAGTTGAAAAAAAGATCGCCCATTATCTGAATAAATTCAGCACAGAGCTAAAAGACGGCATACCCACTCTCGCCTTGCAACGTTTCGACCAGCGTTACCTTTATTCCGATTTTAAAAATGGAGTGCCCGCCGGAGGCAGGATCCAATACGTTCGCCTCTTCAGCCTGGTAGCCCTCTTCATCCTGCTCATCGCTTGTATCAATTTCATGAACCTAACCACAGCCCGCTCCGTAAAAAGGAGCAAGGAGATCGGCATCCGCAAAGTGGTCGGCGCCTTCCGCGGTTTGCTGATTCGCCAATTCATCGGAGAGGCCGTTGGATTAACCCTGCTGTCCACTCTCTTAGCCCTGTTCCTGGTAAGCCTGGTACTGCCGCTTTTCAACCAGCTCACCGGCAAAGCGATCCTCTTACCTTATAACCATTTTGCATTCTGGATGAGCATCGCAGCCCTCACCTTTTTCACTGGCATCTTCTCCGGCAGCTACCCGGCCTTCTTCCTCTCCGCATTAAATCCCGTGACCGTATTCAAAGGGACTTGGCGCCCGGGATCGGGCAGCGCCTTATTCCGGAAAGGACTGGTCGTCTTCCAGTTTGTTTTGTCCATCGTCCTGATCATATCCACCATCCTCATCACCCGGCAGGTCCGCTTCATGCAGACCGCCAACCTGGGCTACGACCGGGAGAACCTGCTCTACATACCC
>DATJJD010000008.1:0-91840 GCA_035492545.1 Puia sp. | reverse complement strand
AAATACTCCTCATAATCAATGTCACCCTCATGAGACCTAACCCTGTAAAGACGGTTATAAACTACCCAAATTGAAATAGCCTGTATCATTTTATCTCGGTCAACTTCCTGAAAAAATTCATTTTTTTGATCAATAAATTTCTCCACGAGATCAATACTCCCCAGCTTGTATACAAGATCGAGACATTTGATGAACGAGTCTTTTATTTTTACAACACATCGCAAACTTTCATAATAATCTTCATCGGCAAAAGCTTTCTCAGCACATTCGTACCATTCCTCATCACTTAATTCTATCTCTTCCTTGGTTTCCTTTTCAATTGACTTCAGTTTCAATTTATGGCTGGCCGATAAATTGGCCAACGAAACATAAACTTTTGAAAAGAATTTCAATTGATCCTTATCAATATCTGCTTTCTTCACCTTTTCTACAAACGAATCAATCCGTTCTTTCAAATCGTCATCACTCAGCCAAGCCTCCAGGAATTTAACCAGCCAGATTATTTTTTCCTTATCATCTTTTTTCCCATACCGCATCAGATACCAAATATTCCAAAACCGCTCCCGGATCAAATAAGTCTTGTTCTTATTGCTCGTGCTATGCTTGATCACGATCTGCTCCTTTTCTAACTGATTCAATTGTGCTGAAAGAGTCTTACTGATCAATCGGGTCTTAGCGGTCAACTCCTTTACAGTGATAGGCTCCCAATGCCTCGCCACGGCGTCGACTATTTTTTGTTGCTGCACCGGCAGATCCTCCATTCTATGCTTATATAAAGGCGTGACGAGATCCAGGATCCGGTATAAATCCTTTACCGACCGCTCATGCTCATAATCGAGGAATATCCCAAAAAGGATGGATACCGTTCTCGGAACGCCTCCGGTAAGGATACGCATAGTTTCAATTCGCCCGGGCGTATCACGCACTATCTGTTCGATTTTGTCTTTTTTTTCATGCAATTCGCCCAGTTTCAGGATCAATCCGATCGTTTCCTTCTTGTCAAGCCCATCCAACCGGATGACTTTAAAAAACTCATAAAAGGGTTGATGATAATCCAGGAGTGCCTCCATATAGTTTGTGGACCCACCGATTATTCGGATATTATTATTGGTTTGCAAAATTTCCCGCAGCCGGTGGACTTCCTTGATCTCTAGTTTACGCAGCAGGTCGCCCATATTGTCGATCAGCAGCACTATTTTTTTTTGCTTGTTTACCAGCGCCAAATTGAGTATTTCAAAAGCCCGTTCCTCAAAATGCGGATTGCTGTCCTGCTTCTCCATGTCATCATATATACCAGCGAATCCATGATACTCCTGCAGATATTCGCCAACATACTCCCAAAGGTTGACCAGTTCGCTTACCTGGTATTGTTCTTCAGTAAAGGCCACCGGTATCAGGAAGTCCTGTAAAACAGATGAGTCTTCAATGCCATATCTAAGACGAAGCAGCAAGGTTGTTTTGCCCATGCCCCTTTGTCCAACAATCAGGTAATGCTGCTCCGGATGCCGCATTTGAGAGCCTTCCAGGTCATGCATAATCTCCTCATAGATTTCCTGCCTGATCACGAACTCAGAAATGATCTCGTCTTTACTTTTTTGATCGGGATTATACAAAAATGTACTCATGATTTTCTATTTGCAGATATATTTAAGCCACCACATTCTTACCACCGGGGAATTAAAGCGATAGGTTCTCCCATCGCCAACATTATTAATATAACCATCGTACACCAATATTTCTATGATCTTCTTATAATGTTCTTCCATATTAAACAAAGCCGATTGGTCAAGCAATTGGACACGGGTAATGGTGCCAGACTCTGCGATCATCTTGAGAATTTCCAACGCATAGTTCAGTTCATCTCCCTTAAATTGAACCTTTAGCCGGCTGAAATAGTGAGCAAAATGGTTATCATTACGGGTGACGATAATTTCATCGAAGGCCTGATCGACATGCGCAACGTCTAAGCAATTATCAGCATGATCCTTTCTCAACATTTCCTGCACCAGCAATTGGATGTGAAAGGGGATCAGCCATTCCAGCTTCTTCAGTAAATAGTCGCTGGCTGCGGGTGTTATCGTAACATTCCTGGTGGCAAGCAATTGATCCAGGAACAAGCCGGCCCCTGCCTTATCCAATGGCCCAATTTCAAGCGTATTCAAATCATTTATGAACGCCGTCGAGTCTATGGCGGCAACCGTATGATTCAGCCCGATCGAGCCGGTATAGATAAAGCGTACGTTATTGATGATATCGGGATTCAGTCTTAAAGTGCGATTGGATTGCAAAAAGCGTATGGCCGATTCCGGTCCATTGGCCTTTACAATATTGAGGATGGTTTGCGGAAATTCATCGATCAGCAAGATTAATTTCCGGTTTTCTTCCAACTGGATCCCCGAAAGGAAATGTACGAGGTCTTCAAAATAGGACAACCCTTTTTCCGCATCCTGCAGTTCGATGCCAACTTCCATTACCTTAATACTTTTTATCTTTCTGGCGATGGCTCCGGCCGACTTCATAAAACGGGCAGCTATCGATTCCATGCCATCCAGCTTTAGTATTTCCTTGAGCAATTTCTTGTAAAAATCATCCTCCGAATCGATGCTTTCCGTATCTATATAGACATATTGATAACCTTCGACTAGATTATCGAGCATATAGAAAAGAATCGATGTTTTCCCGACTCTACGCGGGGCTGCAATCTGAATATTATTGTCATTTTGGAGGCTGGTGAGGATTTTCGTGACCTCATGGTCCCTGTTAAAGAAGTTTTCACCCCGGGCGGGGTTCCCCACAATATTCTTCATGACTATAAATTTATAGTCAAATATACTAACTATATTTTTATAGTCAACTCTTTTAACTATAAATTTATAGCTAATTCAACGAGGCATCCAACTCAATCGTATTGAGATCTACATCTTTGTAATTCCTCACCTCATTATACAACGTATCCCGCTCAACCGGCTCCCGGCCCACCTGTTTGATCAGGGACACCAGTTGCGCCGTAGACAGACTGGGCGTCTGCTCTTCACTGCCCGCCATGGAATAGATCTTCGTAGTATCATCGATGGTGCCGTCCAGATCATTGACCCCGAAGGATAGGGTCAGCTGGGCATTCTGCCTTCCCAGCATGGGCCAGTAAGCTTTCAAATGAGGGAAATTATCCATATATAACCGCGCCACGGAATAGAGCTTCATATCCTCTAGTACGGACGACTCGGGCACCTGGCTCATGTCATTATCCTTATTCCGGAACTTCAGCGGGATAAACGTATTAAATCCCCTCGTCTGATCCTGTAAGGATCGCAGCCGCTCCATATGATCGATACGATGGGCATAGGTCTCGATATGACCATATAACATAGTGGCATTCGTATGCATCCCTTCCCGGTGAGCTGCCTCATGGATCTTCAACCAGCCATCGGCGTCTACCTTATCAGCACAGATGACCTTGCGGACATCCGGGTGGAAGATCTCCGCTCCGCCTCCGGGCATGGAATCCAGCCCCGCCGCATGTAATTTCTTCATGCCTTCCTCCACGCTGAGTTTGGCCTTACGGAACATGTAGTCCAGCTCCACGGCCGTAAATCCTTTGATATGCAGCCCGGGACGATGGGCCTTTATCTTTTGCAGCAGCTCGATAAAAAATTCCAGGTTCATTTTCGGGTGTACACCGCCGACAATATGAACTTCCGTCACCGGCTTGCCATCATAGCCCTTCACGATATTCAACATCTGGTCCTGACTGAGCTCCCAGCCTTCATCACGATGGGCATAAAGACGGGAATAAGAACAGAACTGGCAGGTGAACACACAGACATTGGTGGGCTCTATATGAAAATTACGGTTGAAATAGGTCTTGTCGCCATGCAGTTTCTCGCGGACATAATTCGCCAGGGCGCCCAGGTAGGAGAGTTCCCCTTTCTCAAAAAGCGATAGCCCCTCGGCAGGTGTGATCCTTTCTCCTGCCAATATTTTTTCCCCTATTCGATATAATTCTTTATCCGTAGTTCTTATGATAGCCTCCACTTGTGTCTTTGTACTCATAGCTTTTCTTTTATTCCGGGCCCAAAGTTACAGATTGTTGGGATTCCGGCCCGGCCGGCGGACGAACTTCCCGAATTTTCTTTATCTTCCCTAAATGTATTCGGCCAAAGAATTAACTAAAAATGTAATTCTTTCACCGAATACGCATAATGTCTGTGAACTTTGGCCTATGGGCCTCGTTCACAACCGAGCTCCGCTCGGTTATTGAACCAAAAATAACCCCGGGTAATATGATGAATATCAAGCTTCGTCTCATCTTCATGAATTTTCTGCATTATTTCGTTTGGGGATCCTGGCTTATCTCGATGGGTAAATACATGATCGTAACCCTTCACTTTACCGGCGGAGAAGTGGCCAGCGTATACGGCACCATGGGTATCGCTTCCCTGTTCATGCCCGGCCTGCTGGGGATCCTGGCCGACCGCTGGATCAATGCGGAGCGACTCCTGGGTACTTGTCACCTCATCGGGGCGGGGCTGCTCTTATGGGCTTCTACCATCCACGACTATCCAACCCTCTATATCATCATGCTGCTCAATGCCTGTTTCTATATGCCCGGCATTGCGTTGACCAATACCGTATCCTATATCGTGCTGGAGAAAAAAGGGTTCAACATCGTAGAGATCTTCCCGCCCATCCGTGTTTGGGGTACGGTGGGTTTTATCATCGCCATGTGGACCGTGGATATCTTCGGATGGACCGCCAGCCCCATGCAGTTATATGTTAGCGCCGGCGCCGGTCTCCTGCTGGGACTGTATGCCTTCACCTTGCCGGCATGTACTCCCGTAAAGACGACCCAAAAGAAAACCCTGGCTTCTTCCCTGGGTTTGGATGCTTTCGTCCTGTTCAAACAGCGGAAAATGGCTGTATTCTTCCTGTTCGCCATGTTCCTGGGCGCCGCCCTGCAGATCACCAACGCATTCGGACTGCCCTTTATCAGCGATTTTTCCCACAATTATGCCGATACCTTTGCCGTCAAACATCCTAACCTTCTTACCTCGATTTCACAAATCTCCGAGACCCTGTTCATCCTCACCATTCCTTTTTTCCTCAATCGGTTTGGTATCAAAAAAGTAATGCTGATGAGCATCTTCGCCTGGGTGTTCCGCTTTGGCCTCTTCGGCATCGGCAACCCTGGTAGCGGACTTCCCTTCCTTGTGCTCTCCATGATCATCTACGGAATGGCCTTCGACTTTTTCAATATCTCCGGTTCCCTCTTCATCGAAAAAGAGGCGTCTATCACCATCCGGGCCAGTGCCCAGGGACTGTTCATGATCATGACCAATGGGCTGGGGGCTTTCCTGGGAGGGGTGGGTAGCGGCTGGGTGGTAGACCATTTTACTGTCAACGGGGTTAAAGACTGGCATAGCATCTGGTTCGTTTTCGCCGGTTATGCCCTCGTCCTGGGCCTCGTCTTTCCCTTTGCCTTCAAATACGATCACCGGCGCGGCGCCTTGCATGCCGTAGGACATTGATAACCTCGCCCTTCGACTGCCCCGCTTGTCGGCTAAAGCCCGCCCCGTCGGTTGCCTCGCCCCTCGACTGCCCCGCTTGTCGGCTAACCCCCGCCCGTCGGCTTCAGGAATACCAGCGGCCCATTATTGACCGCCAGCACCAACACCTTCCCCCCGCCGGGCCGGTTGACCCATTTGGCATCCCGGCATTCTCCGTTAATGGCCGGCAGCTGAGACAGATAACGCAACTTTCCCGAACCACCATCATAAGAAAAAAAAGAAGGATTCAGCGCATCATAACGGCCCTCATACGGCAGCGTCCCATAAAAATTGCCGGCGGCAAAAATGGCGCGGGCAGAACCAGCAGCAGGAAAAGACGCAAACGTAAAAATCGGAGCCAACTGCAACTCTTCCGGCAAGTCTTTCTTTATAAAATTGCCATGACCATCATTGATAAAACAGGCAGAACCCAATGTCTCCGCCTTCAACTCGATACAGTCTTTCAGCCAGTCCCCGAAGAGGAACTGCACCGTCTTCCCGGCTACCTGATCATAACGCAGGTTAGTACGCTTCAGGGCCGGCAGCGCCAGTTCCAACTGATCCTTGCCAAGAAAGGGATATTCCATACCCCCAATGGAATAGGTCATGATGGATTCAACAGACCCATTGTTGTCAAAATCTTTTACATGCAACCGCAGCGGCCCCTCCTTACCGTCATACAACTTTGAATTGTGCCCCCAGTTGCCGGCCAGGATGTCCACATGACCATCTCCGTTGATATCTGTCGCATACAGACTTTGCCAAAGACCCGTCGATTGTCCGATTTCACCGGCTTTGAACAGCCCCTTGTTATTCAAAAATAGCTTTACTCCCATCCACTCCCCGGCGACGATGAGGTCGCTCCAACCATCGTGATTAACATCTGCAAAAACGGCCGAAGTGACGATGCCCCCTTCATGAAACGAAAGTACAGAGTCCCCGGCCAGGGTAAAATGGCCCTTCCCGTCATTTAATAATAAATAAGAGGGCTCTTGCGTATAGCCATATTTTTGGGCAAGAGTAAAACCGCCGACAAAGATATCCGCATAACCATCGTGGTTGACATCCGCCACAGCCACACAGGATTTGTTCTTTAAGATTTTTGGCAGCGCATTCAGGGCCTCCGTAAAATGCCCTTTCCCATCATTCATATATAGATGATCCGACAGCTTAACATCCCAATCCTCATATTCATTGCCGCCGCTTACGACATAGAGATCCGGATAGCCATCATGATCAGCATCAAAAAAAACAGCATCCACTCCTTCACTTTGCCTGTTCATGCCAAAAACGGCCGTATCGGAAGGCACGAATGTCCCAGTCCGTGTTTGCATCAGCAGACAGCCCGGCTGGCCTTTGGCCCCACAGACAAAGATATCGTCCAAACCATCCTTATTGACATCCGCCATAGCCATCTTAGGCCCCCGGGTAGACTCCATATGCGGAATAAGATACTGAGTGGTAAAATCAACAAAACTATTCTCTTTATGCTTCCATCCGCTTTGAACCTCCTGGCTGATATCCTCCGCCGCCGCCTTCCTCGCAGGGAAAAAGTTCCTGTAAATAAACCCCGGCCTGGCATCCTGCTGCCGGCACACAAGAGACAGCCCGGCACGCACTTTTTTCAGGACCTGGTATCTTTGATCGGGCCAGACGACTAAGATACTATCCGCCTCAGCGCAGCTATCCAGCCCAAAATGAAGACGGGCTTCCGTGGATGACTGGAATCCCCTGGTAAGCATCAGTTGCTGATATTGCATCCTCGACCCCGCGAACACATAGGCTTTCACGCCTATGCCAGCGGTATTTGCCCCTTCCCCTTTAAAGGACAAAACCAAATAACTCTTTACAGGTGCGTTGTTCTTCAAAATAACGGCAGGCGCATTCAGACAGTTGATCACAATGTCCAGGTTCCCGTCATTATTAAGATCGGCATAGGCCGCCCCATTGAAAAAGCCCTTGCTATCGCCCGTCCCCCACTCATCGCTGACATCCCTGAAACCCAGGTGCCCGTCTCCCCGGAACAGGTAAGGATGGGAATGGCCTTCCGGCATCTTGTCCAGCATTGCCCGCTGATACGCTTCCGGACTGCCATAACTTCCCGGATCCTTCAGGTTGGAAAAGAATAGAATAAAATCAAGGTCCAGCGGCCGTTTAACAATACCACTGGAAATAAAAAGGTCTTTATTCCCATCATTATCAAAGTCTGCCAGCAAAGGACTCCAACTCCAATCCGTCGCGGAGATGCCGCCAAGCAAACCAACCTCGCTAAAGCTTACCCCATCCCCATTGTTCAGCTGCAGGCAGTTTCGGGAGTATTGATGCTGGTATCCGTTCCCCGTGATCTTTTGTTGATACGTGGTGAGGTGCTCGCCATTGCCATAAGTTTTTAACGTCTTCTCATCGCCGGGTAACATATCCGCCGTAACGATATCCAATTGACCGTCATTGTTGAAATCCGCTATATCATTCCCCATGCTGTACCGGCTATAATGCCTGAAATGACTGGCCCCGCTCTCTGTAAAAGTGCCGTCGCCATTGTTGATGTAATAAAAATCGTTTTCATGAAAATCATTCCCCACATAGATATCCTCCCAGCCGTCGTTGTTCAGATCGGCTACCCCGACACCCAGTCCATAACAGAGACTGCTTTGATAGAGACCCGCCCGGCCGGAGACATCCGTAAAAATCCGTTTTCCATTTACCAGGTCATTCCGGTACAATCGTTCGCCGGCATTGGCATCGAACCCCCGCCGGCTGCCCGTATCTGTAATGTGTTGATTGGGATGCTCTGATTGATTGAGGATAAAACAATCCACATCGCCATCATGATCGTAATCGAAAAAAACCGCCTGGGTCGAATAACCGGAGAAATCCAATCCATATGCCTGCGCGCTTTCAGTGAATGTCCCATTGCCATTGTTGATAAATAGTTCATTATGCCCCTGCAGACCATGCATATGGCTAATGGCGCAAACATAAATATCCGGGAGACCATCCCCATTCACATCTGCTATCGTTGCGCCGCTGCACCAGTCCGATTGACCACCCACACCCGCCCGCTCCGTGACATCTTCAAATTGAAAATTTCCTTTATTGATATAAAGTTTGTTATGTCCTTTGCTATTGGCTGTAAAATAAATATCGGGCAATCCATCCTGGTTGACATCCCCAATGGCGACACCCCCTCCATTATAATAATAGATATAGCTGAGGATACCCAGGCCCGGCCTGTCCTCCAGGTTATTGGCAAACGATACCCCGGTCGCTGAAGCAGATAAAGAAGTGAATAGCTTGTCCGGCTGCCGGCAGGATGCAGCCAGCAACAGCGCAACCCCAACAAACCGATATCTTGTCCGGGCCTCCATTAATTGCCTCCCTTTTGAAGGGCATTTACGATCCTGAACACTGTGGCGTCATTGTCTTCATATGCCACCAGCTTTTTGTCCGCCGAATACAACATCATGGCTGGGTACCGATAGGGTTTAAACCGTGTAATGAACTGGTTCCCGTCGTCCCGCAGCACCACGACATTTTTTTGATCCCTAAGGTGGGGAGCATAGGAATAAAAAAAACGATTTATCTTATCATGATCGTCGAGCGAAACAAAATAAGTAAGGGTGTTTTGAAAGGACCGGTACTGCTGATCGATGCTTTTAACGGCCCGCTGGCAGTGGTCGCAGTCGGAGTCGAAAAAAACAAACAACACCGTCTTGCCCGGCGGCAGGTCCCGGTTACTAAAGGCCCTCCCGTCCAGCCGGTGAAAGATAAACTCCGGCAGTTGCTGAGCCGGTATTTGTGCAAAGGCACTTCCCGTTATCAGTATGGCCAGCATCGCTAATCGGATACCCATAATAATATATTTTAAAAACAACTACCTGCTTATGCTTCCTGACAGGTCCCTGACCTTTAGCGATTTTATCTTCACACTGCCGCCGGAGGCAAAAGCTGTTACCCCATTAGCACCGACAGGAGCAAACACATACGTCGTAATCACCTTCTCTCCTCCATTCACAAAAACTTCCAGCGATGATTTGTCAAATAATATTTCCAGCTTCACCTTGGACGATCCACCCGGCACCCGGACAGTTTGCCTCAGGTGATCTTTCCTGATCTTTTCATCACCGGTATGGCTTCTGTCCACATAAACCTCCTGTTTGACGGCATCATACCCAATCTCCGTTTGCAATAGACTATCTGCCGACCCCCCTTTTGACCGGGCGATCCGAAAGCCCGCGACCGCGCCCTGCCCGGCATCCAGTTCCGCCTCCAGCCAATAGGAGCCACCCCCGACGACTTTTTCGTCAAGAGCTTTTTCCTCCCCATCACGTAGCGTAAGCTCCGTAACAGGGCCCCCGGCAAAATCTCCCAGCTTGCCTTTGACCAGTGCAGCAGGTTGCTGCACCAGGCGAAGACCTTCCCTGGTTTCCCGCAGGCTAAGGTCCCTTGGAATCGACATCTGCCCCTTCCAGGGAAAAGTTTCCTGCGACCCGGGCACCATCCAGCCAATCAGGATCTTTTGATTGCCCGGTAAATTATTCCAGGGAATAGCTGCATAAAAACAATCTCCATCATCCACCGTCAGCATCGTATCCGCAGCGTTGTCATTTTTGAATACCCCCTTCGTAAAATCACCAACGAAATACTGCATAAAAGGACCTTTCCGGGGACCACCCGCCGAGATCAAAAGAGCCCATTTCTTCTTCCCGGGATTCCCCTCAACGGGTAGTTGTATCAGGGCGGGACATTCCCAGGCCGCCTCGGTATATCCGGCATTCCCAAACTCACTGAGCAGCGCCCACTCCTTTAAATTGTCCGAAGCATAGAACCGCGCAGTATGCTCCGTCGGCAATACTACTACCATCACCCATTTCTTTAATTCGTCATTCCAGGTGACATTCGGGTCCCGGAAATCCTTTTTCTGCAGATCGATGACCGGGTTGCCGGAATAATTGGTATACGTCATCCCCCCATCATTACTATAAGCGATAAACTGCGATTCCTTCTTCAAATTAGGCTGGTCCGCAGTATAAATGGCAACAATACAGCCTCCACCCTTGCAAAACCCGCTGGAGTTTTTCCCATCCCATACCGCACAGCCGGAGAATATCCAGGTGGTATCTTTATCGATCTTCTCGGGAATGGCGATGGGCAGGTGTTCCCAATGCACAAGATCCTTGCTGACAGCATGCCCCCAGCTCATATGCCCCCATTTATTTTCAAAGGGATTTTGCTGATTGTACAGGTGATAGACCCCCTTGATATAGATCAGCCCATTGGGGTCATTGGTCCAGTTCTTCAAAGGTGTAAAATGATAGAGGGGCCTCCATTGAGGCGTCGGAGTCGGCGTCGACGTCTGCATCTGCCCTCCCTGGGCCAGCACGGTCACCAGATAGGAAAAGGACAGTATACAAGTTAACAGTTGTTTTTTCATAATATAATTTATATACTTTCTGCCAAAAGTCAATAGCCCTTATTCTGAGTGTATAGCCCGTTGGTAAAGACGATCTGCTCCTGGGGAATGGGAAAATACTCATGCTGGTTTTTGGTAAAAGCAGCATTTTGCAGGAAAGGATGCCTGACCTTTTCAATGGCGAAATAGGCGTTGAGCGTCTGCGCGGCAATACCCCAGCGCACGAGGTCGAAAAACCGCGGACTTTCCGTGGCGAATTCAAGCCGTCGCTCCCACTGTAATGCTTTGAACGCAGTCGCCTGATCCCAGGTCGTTATATTCACCCCCGGTTTGTAGACGTCTATCCGGTAATTCGATGGATATTTCCCGTCCAGTCTTTTCACGAGGGGGCTGATATTGGCCGCTCTCGCCCGGACCTGGTTGATGAGCGGTAAGGCCGCGGCGGGATTACCCAGCTGGATCTGCGCTTCCGCCTGCATCAACAGGACATCGTCATACCGGATAATATCATAATTGACCGAAGTGCCATAGAAAGGCCCCAGCTTTTTAAAACAGGCGCAGGTCGCCAGCTGCAGGTCCTTCATACTGCCGAAACCGCCATAGTCTCCATTGTCGCGTTCCCAGCTGTGTTCATACGGCAGCGCGGCATTGTATTTAAAAGGATGGCCCGCAATGCCCACCGTGTGGTCCAGCCTGGGGTCGACCCCATTGGTCCAGAAGTCGATCGAATCTTTCATTTCAGTACCGGGATCGTTGAAATGATCGAACATGGGTAGGCCACTGGCATCCGTCTTAAAGGCGTTCACCAGGTTCTGCGAAGGGATATGAAAAGCACAACAGCCATATTGCGGCGCCCCCGCAAAATAATTCAGGCTGGTGGACATACTCAGCCTGCCCCCGATGGCAGTCCCGTCATTAATAGAATATTGAATGGCAAAGATCGACTCGGGCCCATTGTCATGCCCGTCCAGGAAATTATAGGCAAAGTCGGTGTTGAGACTGTAGTTGCCGGAATTGATAATGTCATTCGTCAGGCTCACTACCTGCGTCAGCTTGGCGGGATCCACCCCCGTGACATTATAATTGTCGTCCTGGGTATAGGCATGATATAACAACGCTTTGGCCAGATAGGCTTTTGCGGAAAGCTGGTTGGCTCTCCCCGGTTCCCCCGGCTGCGTAGCCGGCAGATCGTCGACGGCTGCCTGAAAATCACCTTCAATTTTCTGCCAGAGACTGTCATTGGACATCGTATTGGAGACTTTGATGATCTGGTCATTCGTAGCCGTTTCGTCAAACCAGGGGATATTCCTGAACAATACCTTTAACAGAAAAAACATATGCCCCCGGAGAAAATGCATCTCCCCGATACGCGTCTTCCTCTTCGGAAATTCGGCATCCGTTAAATTGTTCAGCGCCCTCAACGCGACATTACACCGGGAAATGGCGCCATAAGCCCTTATCCAGGCGCCCGGGAAACCAAAATCTCCCGCCCCGTTATTGGAGGAGTTGACCAGGTAAAATTGCTCATATTTATCCAGCTGCTGCTGATCGTTTAACCCACCCCCGCCTTTATAAGCGTCGTCCGAACGGATGCTGCTCCATTCCCAATTACTGGTGATGGGGGCATCCCACCAGTCGTTGGCGATGCCCGCATAAGCGGCCGTGGCCAGCCCATCTACGGCGGTGGGTGAGGAAAGCCCGCTGGCAGATACTGCCCCTTGTGGCTGATAGTCCAGGTATTTCTTGCAGCCCGCAAACGAAAGGCCCGCGATGACTACCAGGAGTTTAATTCTATAACTTTTCATAATGGTTGTGTTTGGCTTTTTAAAAATTAGCATTGATCCCGCAGGTGAAGGAGGTCGGTACGGGCCAGAGGGCAAAGGAACCGGCTCTCTCCGGGTCTTTACTATAGAATGCCTTATGTTTGAAGGCTACCAGGTTCTGCCCGGAGACATAGACCCGAAGGCCTTCCATCTTAACGACTTTTGCGATTGACAACGGCAGATTATAACCAAGCTGCACGTTGCGGATCTTAAAATAAGAGGCATTTACATAGTAAAAATCAGAGAGCCGGTCCTCTCCATTGCGATTCAGAATAGACAGGGCAGGGGCTGTAGAGGTTGGCTTGTCGGCCGTCCAGGCATTAAAGACCCCGGGGCCATAGTTATTCCGGGTATCGATAAACGAATTCATAAACTTCACCGGATCAAACCCTGTTTTCCCCGCTACCCCGGAACCGAATACAGAGAAGTCGAAATTTTTGTAATTCAGCTCGATCCGGATCCCATATTCCAGTTTTGGCAGCGTCGTACCCAGCCAGGTCTGATCAAGTACATCCACCTTGCCATCCCCATTGAGATCCTTGTACCGGATCCTCCCAACACCGTCACCCGGTTGCGTGGGAGCGGCACTGACTTCCTGCTGCGTCTGGAAAATCCCCTGTGTCTGATAACCAAAAATGGAGAACTGAGAATGCCCGATAATGGAATGGTTGGGATCCCCCGGATAGGCCGCCCGCACATTATCCGGTAATTGAGTGATGACATCCTTCCAATGACTGGCATTTCCCGTAATGCTATAGCCCAAACCACCGGACGTCCGGTTGTGATAGCCTAAAATAAACTCCCATCCCTTGGTATTCTTGCTGGCGCCATTGAGAAATTGCAACTGGCCTTCTCCCACCGCACCCGCCACCGGGGGCTGTATCAATATATTGCTGGTATTCCTGGAAAACCAGTCGAAAGATCCCGTTATCTTTTCATTCAGCAAACCGAAGTCCAGCCCGATATTGGTCTCCGTAGTAGACTCCCACTTCAGGTTCGGATTGCCTAATTGCGTCTGTACAAAACCCGAAGGGAGAGTGCCGGTATTCACCCCATTGATGTCATAAGCCGTCCCTGTGTTAAGCCAGGCCGGATAAGCCGCATTGCTGGTCCCATAATTGGCATAGTACAGACTATAGGCAGCTAAATTCCCAATCTGCTGGTTGCCGACCGTACCGATGCCCGCTCTCAGCTTCAGGTTGGAGACGGGTTTGACATCCTTAAAAAACTCTTCATTGTTGATCCTCCAGCCCAGCGTGAAAGCGGGGAAGATACCATAGGGATTGTTCGTGCCGAACCGGGAAGATCCATCCCTTCTCACGGTTGCGGACGCCAGGTACCGGTCCCCGTAACTATAAAAGGCCTTGCCAAACTGGGACAAAAGCCTGTATCCCGTCGCAGTTCCATTATTCGTCTGGGAACCCGAGCCAGAGCTCAATTGGAAATAGTTCACATCCTGGATGGCAAAATTCGTATTGGCGGCGCCAAAGGTGGAATAATCATCTCTTACGGCTTCCATCCCGGCCAGTAGATTCAACCTGCTCTTCCCGAATACCAGGTTATAGGTTAGCGTATTGGTCCAGGTAAAAGTGAATTCTTTGGTTTCCTGCAAGGTGAGGCTGTTAAAGGAATTTATCGGCCCTTCAGTGCCGATCTGTTTGATCACCTTCCCCAGACCATCGGAATAATCAAATCCCAGGCTTGTTCGGAAGACGAGATTTTTTACAGGCTCCAGCTCCGCATACACATTACCGGTCGTCAGGAACAGGTTGGTTGTATTCCACCGGTTAAGGTATTGCATGTCCACAGGGTTATTCCTGTCGGAATAACCAGCGCCTACAGGACCGCCGTAAGTGCCGTCCGTTTTATATAAGGGGATCGTCGGCGCCAGGGTCAGGGCAAGATCACCGACAGCGGCCCCGCCGACATCATTGGTGGAATTGACCTGTGAGGTCCTGGAAAGCTGAACGTTCTCGCCAAACCGGAATCTCCCGTCAAAAGCCGTCGTATGGGAATTGATACGGGCGCTGTATCGCTGATATTTTGTAAAGACCATTAACCCGTTATTGTTATAATATCCCAGGTCTATCAACAACCCGCTCTTGCCGTTTCCCGCGGAGATGCTCACATTGTTCGAGGTGATCAGGGCGGTTTTATACAGGGCGTTTTGCCAGTTGGTGCTGGCCGCCGGTTCAAGGCTGTCGCCACCGACAAAGGGAGCGATGATGACACTGTTAAGGACCGGATGCCCATAGTCCCCATTCCAGGTATATTGATAAATATTGCTGGTGGAATTCTTATTGGGGTCCGTGCTGTCATTGACCGCCGCCTGCCATAAAGCCCGGCCCCGGTCCAGGGAGCTCAGCACCGGCTGCTGCCAGGGCCGTTCCGTCTGCCAGGTGAGACTGGAACTAAACTGCAAATGAACTTTCTCGGCGCCCCCCGTACCGCCATCCTTGGTCGTTACGATGATGACACCATTCGCCGCCCGGGAACCATAAATGGAAGCCGCGGAGGCATCCTTCAAGACCTGCATCGAAGCAATGGAAGTGGGACTTAAATTAGCAAAATCCTCATACCGGGTCGTTGGAACCCCATCGATGATATAAAGGGGCGGATTCGTTCCGCCGATGCCATTTAAATTATTCACCCCGCGGATGATAACGGTAGGCGCCGCGCCATTGGCGCCCGTAGGAGACCCGTCCGTCTGAATATACAATCCAGGCACCTGCCCCTGTAAAGCCAGCATGGGGCTCGCTACCGGGTTGTTTTTTACATTGGCAAGATTGACGATGGATACAGCCCCCGTGAGATCGACTTTCTTCTCCGATTTGTAACCGGTGACCACCACCAGGTTCAGGTCATTATTGCCTTCTTCCATGGCAAGGGATAAGGAAGAAATAGTATTGGTGATCTTTACCTTCAGGGGCGCCATTCCCACAAAGGACAAACTGATGGTTTCACCCGTAGTGACAGGGATAGAAAATTTCCCGTCTGCATCGGTGGTCACCGTTTTACTTTTCGCCTGAACGGACACCCCTGGTAAAGGCTCCCCATTCGTTTTGCTGGTGACCCGTCCCGTTATGATTTTTTGCTGGGCATTACTGAGCAACGCCAGCAGCAACATCGGCAGCAAAATTTGTAATTTTCTCATAAAACTTTTTTTTTAATGTTAGAGCCCTGTTTTGATTATTATAGTTAGCGTAAATGGTAGCTTGGCATTAGTGAATGGAACCGGTCCTGATCAGACCCTCGATCTCAGTTGGCTCATATTCCGGACAAGGCCCGACATAACTGGCGATCAACGCCCCCAGGGCAGAGGCGAACTCCAGGGCTTCCTGCGCGCCCACTCCCCGGGATAACCGCGATAGCAGCCCCGCCAGGAAGGCATCCCCGCTCCCAATGGTATCTGCCAGTTTGATGGTAAACCCGGGATGTTCGTAAAATTCTCCGCCCATGTACAGCATCGACCCATGGCTGCCCCGGGTAACGACAATGTCGGTCAATTGAAATTTGTCCTGCAGGACCTTGACCCGGTCTCTTTCGTGTTTGTAACCGCTGAACCAACCGGTAATTAATTCCAGCTCCGCCTGGTTGATCTTCAGCATGTCAGCGGAATGCAGTAATTTCTCAAGAGTCTTCCGGGAATAATGAGGAGTGCGTAAATTGATGTCCAGCACTTTGTATTTCGCTTCCTCGAGCAACAGGAACAACGTATTGCGGCTTTCCTCGCTGCGGGCGCTAAGGCTTCCATAGACAAAATATCCGGCGCCGGCAACCAGCGCGCTAAACGGATCATCCCAGTTGATAAAGTCCCAGGCCACGGGTTTAAGGATGTCATATAAGACCTCTTCCTTCCCATCGGTAGTGGCAATCACCTTCCCTGTGCTCCTTTCGAAATCCATTTGAAAATAATCCGTGGAGATGCCATTTTTTTCCATTAGCAGGATCAGCTTTTTCCCTTCATTGTCAAGACCGACCCGGGTGATCAGGGCAGGCCGTATGCCCAGCTTATTGAGGTGATAAGCCACATTCATGGGGGCCCCGCCAGGTACCGCATGGTCCGGCAGGATGTCCCAAAGGATCTCGCCATAACAGACGACAGGGTATTCGTTTTCAGGCAAATTCATAACAATCGTTTTCTTTAAGCATATAGACCCGCAGTACTCCTTAATGCAGCACCAGGGTATGTTCGATCTGTTCCAGGGACTTGCCCTTTGTTTCAGGCATGATCCTCCAGACAAACAGCAATTGCAGTAACATCATGATACAGAAAAAGAGAAAAGTATTCCCACCGCCCGCCTTCTCTGCCAGATAAGGAAAAGAAAAAGCGATCAGGGCAGCCATGATCCAGTGGGTGGTGCTTCCCAGGGTTTGCCCCTTCGCCCTGACCTGGTTCGGGAATATTTCTGAAATGAACACCCAGATGACAGCGCCCTGCGAAAAAGCAAAAAAGGCGATGTAGATAAACAGAAAGAGGGGGACCGCCCAGCCATTAAAATCCCGGGCATAAAAGGAATAGGACACCATGCCGAGCGTTGCAATCAATCCGAACGAGCCGATCAGCATCAACGTCCTGCGACCTATCTTGTCGATAAAATTCATCGCCAGCAGGGTGAATATAAAATTGATCATGCCGAGACCTGCCGTAGATAGGAGGGAAGAATTCTCACCCAGCCCGGTCATTTCAAAAATCCGGGGGGAATAATAAATGATAGCGTTGATACCCGACACCTGGTTGAAAATGGCAAACAACATGGCCATCATGACGGGGGCCCTATAACGCCTGGAAAATAAAGGATCCGGCTGCAGAACATCATTTTCCTCTTTATTCGCCTGCTGGATCTCCGCGACGATCCGGTCGGCCGTTTGCGGATCGATGACGGAAAATATTTCACGCGCTTCTTCGACCCGGCCCTTCCGGGTGATCAGCCAGCGGGGGCTTTCCGGGACAAATCGCAATAAGATAAAGAAAAGAGCAGAGGGTACTGCCTGTATCCCCAGCATCAACCTCCATGAATGCTGTCCCCCCTGCCCGATAAGATAATTGGAAAAATAGGAAATGACGATCCCGAAGACCACATTAAACTGAAAAAGCCCTACCAGCTTTCCCCTCCGGGCAGCAGGAGAGATCTCCGATATATAAATAGGCGCCGTCACCGAAGACGCACCTACTCCCAAACCTCCCAAAAGACGGAACAAGAGAAAAATAGTCCAGTTGCCCGCCAGCGCAGTTCCCAAAGAAGAAGCTAAGTAAAGGAAGGCAATAAGATAAAGGGTTTTCTTGCGCCCGAGCCTGTCGGAAGGAATGGCCCCCAGCAATGCGCCTATCACGGTCCCGATAAGAGCGATGGAGATGGTAAGCCCATGTTGTAAGGTGGTTAGCCCCCAGAATTTTTGAATCGATTGCTCGGCCCCGGAAATAACAGCCGTATCAAATCCAAAAAGAAAACCCCCTAATGCAATGACAAGGGACCATAAGAACACGTTTTTATTCCTCATATAGCAATCAATTTCTCCGGAAATATAGAGCTCCCCCTGGCGATTGCCTTTTGAATGGATACCATATTATATCAGATTTGTATTTTCAGCTATTTTTTAGATAACAAATTGATATATATGCTATTATATGTTTTTGTATAGACTTTGCAGCAGCGGCTGCTTTAGTATTGGCTCATCCGTTTATAAAAACGTACCAGTCTCGCCGCCTCAGGAACAGGTTTTTGCTTTCCGGATATGGGATCAAAAAAAAATGATACCCGATTGTAGGCAGCTATCAGGAAATTAGTTCAAATTTATCCATATGATTGCACGGTTGCCGATGATAAAACGCGCCCTTTGGCGAAGGTTACCCTCTATAGCTGTTGGAAAAATGTTATTGGCAGGAGCTTTTATGCTGCTCAACGCCTGTTCGGGCATCAGTCCGGAAAAGAAATACCGGATTGGATTTGCACAATGCACGGGCACGGAGAATTGGAAAAAGGCTATGAGGGAGGGAATGCAGCGGGAATTATCCTTTCACCCAGGGACGGAACTGATCTACAGAAGTGCCAACGATAACAGCGACCTTCAGGTCAAACAGATCAAAGAGCTGATTGGCCTGAATATCGATATCTTGCTGGTATCTCCCAATGAAGCGGAACCCCTGACCTCTGTCGTGGAAGAAGCCTATAATAAAGGGATACCGGTAGTCGTCATCGATAGGAAGACATCCTCCGACCTCTATACCAGCTTCATCGGGATTGACAATTTTGAATTGGGAAGAACGGCCGGCAACTATATAGCCCAGCTTTACAAAGGGCCTGCCCGCATCGTTGAAGTGATAGGCCTCCGTGGTTCAACGCCCTCCCGGGACCGCCAGCGGGGATTCGAAGAAGGCATTCAGCTCAACCCGCTCCTGAAGATCAAAGCAAGATTATACGGCAACTGGCTGGAAGAGAAATCCTCCGAAGAATTCCTCAAATTAAAAGATCAACTGGCGCCTGAGGACATCGTTTTCGCACAGAATGACCCGATGGCGCTGGGCGCTTATAGAGTTTACAAACAACTGGGCATTGAAAAGACCGCGCATTTCTTTGGCGTCGACGGTCTCCCGGGACCTGGCGGCGGGATACAATTCGTATCCGACCGGATCTTACAAGCCACTTTTCTAACGCCCACCGGCGGCGAAGAAGCTATCCAGACTGCCTTTAAGATCTTAAACAAACAGCCTTATAATAAGGAGAATATCCTGCCCACGGTAGTCATCGATTCCACCAACGTCCGCATCATGAAATTACAAACGGACAAGATCGACCATCAACAGCAGGATATAGACAAACAATATACATTGCTGGAGGAACAGCAAAGGATCTATCATAATCAACGAAACCTCTTATACTCGGCCATCATCGCCCTGATCCTGGCGCTCATCCTGGGCAGCATCGTCTTCTTCTCCCTCCGGCACAACCGCCGGATCAACCGTAAATTAGCGGCCCAAAATGAAGAAAACCTATACCAACGGGACCAGTTGATAGAAATGACCGCGAAGGCCAAAGAGGCGACAGACGCTAAATTCAATTTCTTTACCAATATCTCCCATGAACTAAGGACCCCCCTGACCCTGATCCTCGGCCCTCTGGAAGACATCCTCTCTTCTCCCAAGCTCCATTTTACGATAAAGTACAACCTCGATCTGATCCACCGGAATACCATGCACCTGCTCCGGCTGATCAATCAGCTGATGGATTTTCGCAAGATCGAAGAAAAGAAAATGAGACTCATCGCCACCGAGAACGATATTTCCGAATTTGTAAGGGACATCGCCAATAACTTCCAGGAAATTGCCCGTAAAAAGTCCATCTCT
The DNA here is from genome assembly GCA_035492545.1 of Puia sp. GTDB lineage: Bacteria > Bacteroidota > Bacteroidia > Chitinophagales > Chitinophagaceae > Puia. The sequence goes on along the minus strand of DATJJD010000008.1, from coordinate 71,716 downwards.
TTCAACATTACCAGCAAGGCCAGGGATCTGAAGGTCTGGTTTGACGTAAATATGCTGGATAAAGTCCTCTTCAACCTGCTTTCCAACGCTTTTAAATTTACCAACGACCATGGGACCATCAATGTTACGGTGGAAGAAGAGCCCCTGAATGGCAAGGCCCTTGTCAAAGTGGAGGATTCCGGGATCGGAATGTCCCAGGACGAAATAGACCACGCCTTTGAACTCTTCTACCAGGGCAACAGGGCTAATTTTAAAGGTACCGGCCTGGGCTTATCACTGTCCAAAGAGCTCATCACCCTCCATCATGGCGACATTGATATAAAGAGTGAAAAATGGAAAGGCGCCACCTTTACCATCAGCCTCCCCATCGGCACGGCTCACATGAATGAAAATGAACGGCTGGCGGAAAGGCCACCCCTGGTCAATAGTAGTTATGAAGACGTAAAGACCTACATCACGGAAATCGAACCGCTCCTGCCGGAAAAAGAATTAACGGGAGTAGCCCATCCTGAATATTCCATCCTGTTAGTGGAAGACAATGAAGACCTTCGGACCTTTCTCAAAAGACGGCTGGGGAGCCAATATGAATTGCACGAAGCAAAAAATGCCCTGACAGGAATAGAGCTCGCCTATAATATTATCCCGGACCTCATCATATCCGATATCATTCTGCCCGGCCACGACGGCCTGCATGTTATAGAAACCCTGAAACAGGATATCCGCACTTCCCATATCCCGATCATATTGCTGACGGCAAAAGGCAGCATGGAAGATCAGATAAAAGGCATAAAACTAAAAGCAGATGCTTTCATCGTAAAGCCTTTTAACCTTGAATACCTGGAAGAGACGATCAAAAACCTGCTGAATAACCGGTCCGTTCTCAGGGAGCATTATACCAGCGAACTGCCCACGGAGTCGAGATCCAATTCCTCCACGAAGATCGATCGGAAATTCATCAACGAATTTATTGCCATCGTCGAGAATAACTTGTCCAATGAGAACTTTTCCGTGGAAGATATTTACAAAGAAATAGGCATTTCCAGGGTCCAGCTGTACCGAAAAGTAAAAGCCCTCATCGGCTATAACGTGAATGATTACATCCTGACCGTTCGCCTGCAAAAGGCAAAATTCCTGCTGGCGGACATGGAGTTATCCATTTCAGAAGTGGCTTTTAAAGTGGGCTTCTCCACCCAGGCTTATTTCTCCACGGTTTTTAAATCGAAATTTGCCTGCACGCCCTCGGAATACCGGGAAAAAAGAAAAGGAGGTAAATAGCCATCCCGTCACTCGGCCGTCCCTTCCCGTCACTCGGCCGTCCCGTCCCGCCGCTCTACCAGCCGTCCGTCCTAAAGGCGGGCCGCCGCCCTATGCCAAAGTCACCATCAATCGCACATCCGTGTCATTGATGTATTCCTCCAGGCAATACCCGTCCCCGGCGACATTGGCGCCCGCCTGTTTCAGCAGGTCCTGGAAGATATCTTTTATCTTGCCTTCCTGGTTACACCAGTCTTTCAGCACTTCACTGAGATATTCGCCTTTCCGGATGGTAAAAGTCGGTAACCCTAATTCACCCGCTTCGCCGGGATGCAGTTCATTGGCAGCGGCCTTGTAAATGATCTCCCCCTTTTCATTGAGGTAGGAAATGCCAAAAAATCGCCGCCCACTGCCCTCCCCGGCTTTCGCATGCAGTGTTTTATGCGCTGCCATAACCCCGTTGGGGAAGGAAGATGCCTGGACATAGAGAGCAGGGATGTTCTGCGGGATCGTATATTTTTCCATATGCGTGTTATTTGCTGAACCACAAAGCTAGGTATCGTGACCCTTTTCAACAGGGGGCAAATATGCCAAAACCAGGTGTAGATCACGACATTGTAAAAGCCAAAAAGGAATTACCTTGTAGATCAAATCAACGTACTTTCATGCAAAGAAGACAGTTCTTAAAAGTTGCAGGATTTTCTACCGCCTCCCTGTTTTTTACCTGGACCGATCCCGATACCGGCATTGCCTGGCAGGCACTTGAATATCCGTTGGCCGTGGCCATATTGAGCCGGGGGAAATGGATCGGCCTAACCGGTTCTAAAGACCGATGGAACAAGGGGCAAGTCCAGGTGAACCTGCGCCAGGCGGGGCCTTCGCTGAGCGTATCACTCGTCGCACCCGGTATGGAATTGGAAAAGGTCCGGCTGACCTGGCGACGTGGTTTTGCCTCCAATGCCAGCTACCTGGGAGATGACTGGGAGCGGTCCTATGGAGACCTGGCCTGGCAGCCCGCCGCATCGCAGTCCGCTGCACCGCAACCCACCGCACCGCACCGCAAAGCGCCCTGGTACCTGCTGGTTCACGACGGCCAACAGACAACTGCTTTCGGCGTAAAGACGGGCGCCCGAAGTTTTTGCTACTGGCAGGCCTCCCCGGGGCAATTGGAGCTATTCATGGATACCCATTCCGGCGGCTCCGGTGTATTGCTGGGCGATCGCACGCTGGAGGCCGCCGAGATCATCACTACACAAAGCCTGCCGGGAGAGACGCCTTACCAGACCGACGGCCGCTTTTGCAAAATGATGTGCGACAAACCGGTGCTCCCGGCAAAACCGGTCTACGGTATCAACGACTGGTACTTCGCCTATGGGAATAATTCAAAGGAACTCATCCTCCACCATACGGAAATGATGTCCAACCTGGCGCTGGATACCAACAACCGGCCCTTCTCCGTCATAGACGACGGATGGCAGCTCCATTTGCCGAAAGGCAGCAACGACACCTGTTGGGGGGATGACTTTAGTAAATCGAATAATAAATTCGGTGACATGTCGCAGGTGACCGCCGAAATAAAAAAGCTGGGCATGCGTCCCGGTCTCTGGACCCGGCCCCTCCTGGCCAATCAGCATGATATCCCCTCATCGATGATCCCCATCCGTAATGGCCGGCAGGATTCAAAGGAAAGATACCTGGACCCCACTATTCCGGAAAACCTTAACCGCATCGCCGGTATCATCGGCATCTACAAAGAGTGGGGGTTCGACCTGGTCAAACACGACTATTCCACCTATGATTTTTTTGGCCGCTGGGGATTTGAAATGAAAGAGGAACTGACATCTCCGGGCTGGCATTTCAATGACCGCTCAAAGACAAATGCGGAGATCCTGCTGGAACTATACCAGACGATCCGCAAGGCGGCAGGAAATATGCTGCTCATCGGCTGTAATACGGTAAGTCACCTTTCCGCAGGGATCTTCGACCTGATGCGTACGGGAGACGACACCAGCGGCAAAGAATGGGCGCGGACCTCGAAAATGGGGGTGAACACGCTTGGCTTTCGCCTGCCCCAGCACAACGCGTTCTATGCCGTGGACGGGGACTGCGTTGGTCTTACGACAGAGATTCCCTGGAAAAAGAACCAGCAATGGCTACAGTTGCTGACAGAGAGCAGTGCGCCGCTCTTCATCTCCGCCCAGCCGGAAGCCATCGGAGAAGAGCAGAAGGCCGTCATAAAAAAATCATTTACCCTGGCCGCCCGTCCTCAACCCCTGGCGGTCCCCCTGGACTGGATGACCAACCCCCGGCCCGCCAAATGGAACTTGAATGGGGACATCGTCAATTTCGACTGGTCCTAAAGGTCAATGGCTCATCGACCCGTCAATCTGCCCGGCTCTTCGCTTCGTGGCATGGTACTGCATGCTTCGAAGGCCCCGGCTTATTTATAATGCGGCATATGTTCATCCGCAAACTTCTTCTCCGTATTCTGCCAGTCATTCAGGGCCCCAACGCGATTCTTGTTCACCTGGTTATTCGTTTGATTAAAGGCGTTGATGGAGGCATTCAACTCCCTGACAGCTGTATTGAAATTATTGACATCAACCTGGGTACGACTGCCTGCCGACTTGTCGTCGAATGCTTTTTTTAGCTTGTCAAACTCTTCTTGTTTGAGATAAAAATCCGTCAGCTTGGGAATATCTTTCTCCGCGGTTTGTTTGTAAAAACGTAACACCTGCTTGCAGGCATTGGCAAGGGAAGGGTCGCTCTCAAAGGGCTTAAGGGTATCCAGCACCTTCAGACCTTCGTTGGCATACTGCAACAGGGCGCTCCGTGACTGCTCCACATCATTCACTTTTTTGTTATTCATGGCCTGCACCATCTGCTCGTCCTCCCAGTTACATTTAAAGAAAAGGATATAGATGCCATTGATATAGCTATTCAGCTTGCCGGCTGTCTCCATCTTTTCGCTGAGGGCGCTCTTCTCTTCAGTAAGCTTGACATTATATTTCGTGGCAAACTCCTTGGTGATTTTCTCCAGGTCTGCGGATCCCTGGTTCAGCTTTTCACCTACTTTCTCCTGTAATAACAGGTAGGCCTGCATCTCATCGACCGACTGTTCGGCCAGCTCCTCCATATTGACGATTTTCTTATAGTCCTCACTAAAGACGATATAACAGAGCTGGATATAATCGATGCTGCCTTTTCGTAGCGAATTATCTCCCTTGTACAGCGGGAGGTCCGTCGTTTTATACCTGCTTTCCGTGATATTATCCAACACCTCCTGCCGGAGCTTCTCCACCTTACGGGCCCGATGGCTATGGGCGGTGGCGCTCATGTATTGCATATATTTATTGTCCATGTCCCCGCGGGCCTTAGTGATTGCCGTTATATAATCTCCGGGATTGGTCATATCCTGCGCCCGGGAGGGGTTCATGCAGTACAGCAGGGAGCAAAAGAGCAGGGCAAGTCGACAATGATTCAGGTTCATATGAGAGGGGGTTGTATAAAGAGTTATTTTATCATGACAGATGCCAGCTGATACGCAATCTTGATATAAGGGTCGGTCCCTACGATCTTCTTTCTTTCCTCATTCATGGCCAGCCATTCGGGGTCTGCCTGCAATCGTTGTTTTTCATAAGCCAGGTTGGTCACGGTGTACACACCAGACCCGCCCGCACCCGCTGTCCCGCCCGCACCCGTCACCAGGCTTCCGGCGCCACCAGCCGACCCAGTCCCGCCTGCACCCGCCAACCCAGTCCCCCCGCCCGCACCCGTCGTCCCACCAGTTCCTCCGGTGGCCGTCCCCGCCTTCTTCCTTCTCTCCCGCACAACATCCTCCAGCACCAACGAAAGATCCTGCTGCGGGGCCGGCTTCTTACCCGCACCCGTCTCCGTCCCGCCCGTCGACCCACCCGCCCCTCCGGCTGCATCCACCGCACCCGCTGCAGCTTCCCGGAAATACGGCTCCGCGGCCATCTCCTTGCGGGCCTCCGCAACCAGGGCTGCGATGGGCAGAGGCGCCAGGGGTTTATAATATTTATTCGCATCGATTAGGGGCGCCCGCAACGCGAATTTCTCATCGGCCTCCCGCTGTTGCAACGCGTTGGCAGGTTCTGGCAGAAGAATATCAGGCCGCACCCCGCTCATCTGTGCAGTGGCGCCCGTGATACGGTACAACCGGGACATGGTCAGCTTGATATAGCTGGCCGCTTCCGAGTGACCGGAATAAGTATCCAGGTTTATCGTTGTGTCCAGGGGCAGCACTACCTGGGCCGTGGCCTTCCCATAGGTGGGAGACCCAACGATCAGCGCCCGGTTATAGTCCTGTAAAGTACCCGCTACCATTTCCGACGCCGAGGCGCTGGACCCGTTGACCAGTAACAGCAGCGGTCCATCCCAGACCGTCCCCCGATTGACATCTTTCAGGGTGACAGGCTTGGGGTCCGCCGTTTTTATCTGTGCTACCGGCCCGTTGTCGATAAAGATCCCGGATAGCTCCACCGCCTCCTGGATAGAGCCGCCGCCATTATACCGAAGGTCCAGGATCAGCCCCTCCATATTTTCCTTCTTCAGTTTGATGATCTCCCGCGCCACATCATTAGCGCAGCCATTGACCCCTTTAGTATCTTCCCAATCTTCATAAAAAGCGGGCAACGAGATATAACCTATCATTCGGCCCCCTTTCAGGATAAAGCCTTTTACTTTATCCTCGTCTTCATCCGTAGTCAACCTTGCTTTGTGCAGCGCCACCGGCCGGCTCATCCCATCCGCTTTTCTAACGGTAAGGGTCATCTTGTTTCCACCGGCCTCGGACAGCATCCCGCTGACCTCGGCAACAGAGGCCCCGGTGACATCGATCGGCTCCTTCTCATCCCATTGAATAGACAGGATCTTGTCGCCTTCATTCAGCCCTCCGCTCTGGAAGGCGGGGCTTCCCGGCTTCAGCTTCCCGATCTGCGTCTTGCCATCTTCGTCTTCATTGAGCGATAGGCCAAAACCCAACGCCTTATTACCAAGCTGGCTCTCAAATGCCTGCTTCTCTTCCAGGGGGAAATAGGCCGTGTGGGGATCATAACAGGCTGCCAGCACCTGGCAATAGGTTGTGGCTATGATATTGTCGACGCCCATAGGGCTTTGTAAGATCCTCTTGATCCCCCGCTTCACGGACAGCCCGGCTTTTTTCCGGTAGAACCCCTCCAGGCTATCGGTCAGCTTTTTGTTAAGAGGCCGGCCGGAGGTTATGGAATAATCGGCAATTCGGGTTAGTATATACGCTTTCAGCAACTTGGATAATTTGGCATGCAGGCCGGTCTCATCGGCAGGGTAGGAGGTATCCTCTGCCACCGTTAGCTTTTCCCGCAGGGAAAAATCAACAGCCTTCCCGGAAATATGATCGATCATCGTATCCACCTGGATCAGCCTTTGCCGGTAAAGGCCGATCAACAACTGCAAAAAACCGGATTGTTGATTGCGGATCTCCTCATCCAGCTTGAACTGGTAGGCAGATAAGGCATGGATATCCTTTTGGGTAAAAAAAATCCGCTGATCATCCAGGGCCTCCAGCAGCTGAGAATAGATCGCGGAAGACATTTCATCGTTTAGCGGACGGGGTTGTACATGGAATTTCTCCGCCATGCGGGTAATGAGAAAGGCATCCTGCACGATTTTCGAAGAGGGTTGGGCAGTGATGGGTAGGCTTCGGACCGAACAAATAAGGACGAAAAACAGCAATTTTCGCATAACATGCTGGGATGTGCAGCAGAATGAAAATACAAAAAAACCCGTGTAGTACTACACGGGTTTTTAACCTTATATAAGCAAACTTTATATATGAGATTCGATCTTCTTAACGAAGTTAGACTTGGGCTGAGCGCCTACCAGCTTATCTACCACTTTACCGCCTTTGATGAAAAGGATCGCCGGAATGCTGGTGATGCCATAGTTGACAGACAACTGCGGATTATGGTCCACATTTACTTTACCCACATTGATCTTGCCATCATATTCTTTGGATAATTCTTCGATGACCGGCCCGATAGCGCGACAAGGACCACACCATTCTGCCCAGAAATCCACAATGGTCAGTTTATCGGAGGAGATTACCTTATCCTGGAAATTGGTATCTGTTAATTCTAAAGCCATGATTGAGTGTTTTTTATGTTATTATAATGTATTTTCTATCCGTCAAATGTCCGACTTATTCATCACTTCTTTGGTCGCGCAAGCGACAATCCACTAAATTCCTCGACTTCTGGATTACTTTCGGGTTTTATTAACGACTATCATGCCCTTATTCCTGCAAAAAGCCTTCCAGCCTGATCTCCCCCTTTTTTGGCAGCTTTTGCCTGATATTTTGGCATCTGCGGCCGGCTCGACGTCTGCCGCTCTTACGTCGTCACCACCTGCACCTCCATCTCCGGCCGCCCCTCCAAAAACGCGCTCATTTCATCATTCATCTCAAATCCCGCCCCCAAACTATACATGCAGATATTGGCATTGATCTTCGGCTCCTTAATATTAAACTTCAAGGAAGACTTCCCCGGATACTTCTTAACATTCGTCTCGATGAACTGCACCATTTCCGCATTGATAAACCGGGCTTCCACATCCATGATCACCTGTTTGGTAAGGAGAGGTTTGATGCTTTCCAGCAGCATCATGCGTTCGATCCTGAACTCGAACTCCATCTTATTGAAGCGCGGCTTAAAAGCGCCCATGATGAACAGGTTCTTCCCCTTCTCCAGGTAATTGGAATACCGGGCATAATCCTCGCTCCATAACATAAACTCCGTCTTCCCTGTATAGTCCTCGATGGTCAGCGCACCAAACTGTTTGCCCGTCTTACTAACCCGGTGTTGTGCATCCACCACCAGCCCGGCCAGCCGATAGGGCTTTCCGGGATTGGCCTGGGTCGTCACCGCTTCTTTCACCTCATTGAATTCCCCCAACTGAGTGATCCCATAATGGGTGATCTCGAATTTGAAATGATCCAGTGGGTGACCGCTCATGAACATACCCGTAACGTCCTTTTCATGATCCAGCAGCTCCGTAAGGCTCCAGGGCTCGCAGCTGGGGATCTTCGGAGTGGCGATATCCGGCATCACCAGGTCGCCGAACAGGCTATTGCTGCTCTGCGTGGAATTCGTCTGATAAACATTCCCGAATTTGATGATCTTCTCCAAACCCGTAGAGGTATCTCCGGGGGGCATAAAGAAATACTGCGCCCGGTGCAGCTCCGTGAAGCTATCGAAGCCTCCCGCATAGGCAAGGCTTTCCAATGTTTTCTTATTGACCGTACGCTGGTTGATCCGTTTGATGAGATCGAACATGGATTTATAAGGGCCCCCTTTCACCCTTTCCTCGATGAGGCTTTCCACGGCAGCCTCACCCACGCCTTTCAAACCACCCAACCCCACCCGCACTTCTCCCCGCTGATTGACGGCAAAACCTTTCCGGGACTCATTGATATCCGGCCCCAAAACCTTTAACCCCATCCGTTTACACTCCTCCATAAAGAAAGTGATCTTTTCAATGCTGCCCGCATGGTTCAGCACCGCCGCCATATACTCGGAAGGGTAGTGGGCCTTCAGATAAGCGGTCTGATAAGCCACATAGGCATAACAGGTAGAATGCGATTTATTAAAGGCGTACTGGGCGAATGCCTCCCAGTCCGTCCATATCTTTTCCAGTTTACCGGCATCCAGCCCCTTGGCCGCCGCCCCTTTGATGAATTGGCTCTTCATCTTATCCAAAATGGATTTCTGCTTCTTCCCCATGGCCTTCCGCAGCACGTCCGCATCTCCTTTACTGAACCCGGCCAGCTTCTGCGCCAGCAACATCACCTGTTCCTGGTAGACCGTGATCCCATAAGTGTCCTTCAGGTATTCCTCCATCTCCGGCAGGTCGAAGACGATCTCCTCCCGGCCATGCTTGCGGTCGATATAGTTGGGGATATAAGCGATAGGACCGGGACGGTACAATGCGTTCATGGCGATGAGGTCATTAAACCGGTCCGGCTTCAGGTCGCGGAGGTATTTCTGCATACCGGGACTTTCAAACTGGAAGGTGCCGATGGTCTCCGCCCGTTGATACAGCTCGTAGGTAGCCGCATCGTCGAGAGGGATCAGATCGATGTTGATCTCCACCCCATGATTTTCCTTGATCAACTCCAGGGCCGTCTTCAGGATATTCAGCGTCTTCAGACCGAGGAAGTCCATTTTGATAACACCGGCATCCTCGATGATACTGCCTTCGATCTGGGTCACCAGCAGGTCCGAGTCCTTGGCCGTACAGACAGGAATGATATTCAACAGATCATCCGGCGCAATGATGATACCGGCCGCATGTAAACCCGTATTGCGCACCGACCCTTCCAGGCGTTCCGCCTCATGCAGCACCCGGCTGCGGATATCATCCCCCCGGTAGATTTCCCGGATCTTCTTGACATTCTCCAGGTCATCCGGACCGACACCATCTTTTTCCTCCAAAGATTTCTCTCCATCCTTTGGCGTCATCGGCGCATGTAACACCCGCTTCAACTCAATGCCCGGTCTTTCCGGTACCAGTTTCGCCAGGGCGTTGGATTCCGGCAGTGGCAAGTCCAATGCCCGCGCCACGTCCTTTATACTCATCTTGGCCGCCATCGTACCATACGTGACGATCTGTGCCACCTGGTTCTTACCATATTTTTTCACCACATAGTCGATAACTCTTCCCCGACCTTCATCATCAAAGTCCGTATCGATATCCGGCATCGACTTACGATCCGGGTTCAGAAACCGTTCGAACAGCAGATCGTATTTGATGGGGTCTATATTGGTGATGCCGATGCAATAGGCCACCACACTGCCCGCTGCCGATCCACGACCCGGCCCGATAAAGACCCCCATGTCCCGGCCGGCTTTGATAAAATCACTCACGATCAAAAAGTAACCCGCAAACCCCATCGTCTTGATGGTGAACAGCTCGAAGTCCAGCCTTTCCTGGATCTCGGGAGTGAGATCGCTGTAGCGGAGCTTGGCTCCCTCCTGCGTGATATGCCGGAGATATTCCCACTGGTTCAGATTGCTATCCCCGTGGATCTGGAACTCTACCGGGATAGGAAAATTCGGTAGCATGATATCCTTCTTCAGGTTCAGCACCTCCACCTTGGAAGCGACGAGGTTGGTATTGTCTATCGCCTCGGGGATGTCGTGGAACAGCTTCGCCATCTCTTCGGTGGTCTTGAAATAGAACTGGTCATTCGGGAACTTGAACCGCCGGTTCTTCGAATTGGCATCGTCATTCACAAAATCATCATAACCCGGCGTGCTCTGCTTCTCCCCCGTATTGATACAGAGGAGGATGTCATGCGCATTGTAATCGTCCCGGTCCGTATAATGACTGTCATTCGTTGCGATGACAGGCACATTGTATTTTTTGGCGAACTTCAGCAGCGTTTGGTTGATGATCTCCTGCTCTTTGATATTATGCCGCTGCAGCTCGATGATATAATCCTCCCCGAAAATATCCAGCCACCATTTAAACTCTTTTTCAGCCTTCTCCTCCCCGTCATGCAGAATGGTCTGGGGTACATAGGCCCCGATACAGCAAGTGGTGGCGATCAGCCCCTCATGATGCCGTTGGATCAGCTCCTTATCGATACGGGGATACTTGCTGTACAGCCCCTCCATATAACCCAGGGAGGTCAGCTTGATGAGATTCTGGTAGCCCACCTTGTTCTTGGCCAGCAACACCTGGTGATACCGCTCGTCCCGCTGCTCTTTGGTGAAAGTCTTCCGGGTCCGGTCCTCCACCACATAAAACTCACAGCCGACGATGGGCTTCACTTTTAACGTACCATCATCATTCTTGTGCTTATAGGCTTCCGCCACAAATTCAAAAGCGCCGAACATATTCCCGTGATCGGTTATAGCCAGCGCAGGCATCCCGTCCTTCACCGCTTTCTTATAAAGACTTTGAATGGAAGCCGCTCCGTCCAGCAGGGAGAATTGCGTATGGGTATGTAGATGTGAAAATTTAGACATAAGGACCTGCAATTAACTAACAAAATTTAATATAGGCTGTTCACAAAAAGCACAATCTTTCCACAGGGCCAACTCCAACCCGGGAGACACTGTTTCTTTCCGGATAGGACCCGCCCGGATCTAAATACTAAAAGCCGGAATTATCCGGCTTTTAGTACTTTTTGGACACTTTTCAGGGCTATTTGCGGAACATAAAACTAATAATCCCTATTACAGAGCCGATAATCGCCAGAAATTGAATAAGACTGGTCCAGAAAATCGCCTTGGTCAAATCACTTTTCGTTTGTTCTACCTTAAGCTCCACCCGGTGGATCTCATCCTTCACAAATTCGCGGGTCGCCAAAATCTCATCCTTCACAAATCCACGGGTCGCCAAAATCTCATCTTTAATAAACTCCCTCGTGGCCATAATCTCCCCTTTTACAAATTCCTTTGTAGTCAAACCTTGCAAATTCTCTTCAAGGCCCCCTTTTACAGTTTCATTAATAGTCTGCACCATTTCATGAGCTTTTTCGTCCGGAAGATGCAAATCCTTTCTAAAAATATCATACAATCTTATATTAGTCATATTACCTGTCGTCCTGACTTCCACACTTTTCATAAAAATAGGTTTCCAATCCCCCAAAATTAAGACGCAATTTTCGGTTCCCCAATCCACCCCCGGACTTTCCGCCTATTCCCCAATTCGCCCCCAAGCTTGCACTTTGGCAACTTTTTTGCTATATTTGTCATCTACCAATATCCTACGTGTTAAAAAAATGTTGAAAAATCTCATTTACATACTATCCCTTGCTTGCCTGGCAGCCAGTTGCAGCCCCTCGAGGTCAACCACCTCCCGGCCCTCAACTCCGGCAACCAATACCCATACCACCACCAACTCCTCCGGCTCCGTTCAATTTATCAATAATATTGCTATCAAACCGGACGCCCACCAGGACAATACCGGAAGCTCCATCACCATCGCGGGCAGCAACACCGGCCATGCCGCCTATGCCTCCGGCGAAATAGAGAACTACCCCGCCCTTCAATTTAAATACGCCATCCTGGAGAATGCCTCCGTAGAAGAAGTCGACAACCAGAAGCTCCTCAGCTTCATGGAATACTGGTACGGCACCCCTTACCATTACGGCGGAACCACCCGCGATGGCATCGACTGCTCCGCCTTCGCCTTCCTCCTCCTGTCTTCTGTATATGGTGTAGCAGCCCTGCCCCGTACCTCAAAAGAACAATACGAAGCCACCCGGAGGATCCGGCGCGACGACCTGCAGGAAGGCGACCTTGTCTTCTTCCATACCCTGGGCAAACGGAGGACCGTAACCCATGTAGGCGTCTACCTCCGCAACAATAAATTTATTCATGCAAGTGTATCCGGCGTGATGATCAGCGATATGAATGACGGGTATTATGACAAACACTATATCGGCGCAGGCAGGATCCTGGACCAGCTTCCCTCCTCCGGCAAAAACTCCTTTACCCCCGCCCGTATCCCCGTACCGGAACAGGCTCCTTCCGGACAAACACCCATCGCTGCAGGACAAAGCCAAAACCAGGGCCAGATCCCCCGTTGAGCCCCTCCGGGTGGCCCCAGCCCCCCGTTGAATCCTGCCCGGTTGATCCCGGCTTCCTCCTGGCCTCACCGCCTTCGGACAGGCTAACCGCCGGCCCACGCAGGCTGACCGCCTTCCCCCGTTTATTTCCCCAACCCAACCCGTTTCATCAACGTCCTCCACACCGGGATAACATCCTCGGAGAGATGCAAACCCAGCACCCCGCCCCCAAAGATCCCGATAAAGACGAGACTCCGAAGGAACAGACCCGGGAACCCATGATAGGAAACAAATAAGAAATGACAGACCCCATACCCCACCAGCCCCAACAACAACGTATAAAGGGACTTGAACGTAAAAGGCTGCATGCCGAACTTCACATAGAGAAAGATACAGCGGATGGCATTGTATAAGGTAAAAGTCACCAGATCTGCAATAGCCGGCCCGGCAACCCCCCACTTCTTAGCCAGCACATAATTCAACGGAAGGGTCAGCGCCACCAAAATAATCCCTGTAAAAAAATCAAAACGCCAGAAAGTAGACGTGGCTATCATCTGACTATTCAGCCCCGTGCCCATATCGACGATCCGCATCAGCCCGATGAACAGGAAGACATACCGGGCATCCAGATAATCATTCTTCAAATGGAAGGTCAGCACCCCATCCGTGAAATTGATCCAGATCAGGATGAACATACCGACGGAAAAGATCAACTGATTAATGGACGACCGGTGATAGATCCGGTTGATCTTTCCATAGTCCTTATCCTTCCATGCCTTCGATAAAGGGGCAATGGCCGCGGCAATGATCACCCGCTGGGGGGCCTGCATCAGGCTGGCAATATTATAGGCCAGATTATATACGCCCACAAAAGCCAGCCCCCCGGGAACGACAGCCGCAATGACGAATTGGGCAAAATAAGTGGAGATATTATATACCAGCGATCCGCTCCAGACCAACCCTGCCTGTGTCACGATCTTCCGGAAGAACTTCCTGCTGACCCGGCTGGGGGAGAAATGGAAATACAACTTCCCCTGCACGACCAGGTAGATCAAAAGGATCAGGGCCGTAAGGATATAGGTGAACGCATAGATCTTGATCAACGTGTCAAAACTTTTCAGAATGCCCACCACCGACAGCACGATCAATACCAGGGTAAAAATGCGGAACTGAGCCTCCCGCAAATACGTAGTGAGGACAGACTTCTTCAACTGCCAGGCAAATGCCTCCAGCAGGGAAAAGAATGTCAGCCCAAAGCCGAAAAGAAAGGTCCAGTAATAATAATGTACGAACTCCGCCGACTGCGCGTCGAACTTCTGGATCACCAGGTCTTTAAAGGCGATGCCCCCGGCCATTACAAGTATGAACCCCAGGAAGCTGGTCAGCAACGCCCAGCTCATCATGTCATTTTCCTTTACTGGGAGGTTGTCGTTATAATAGGGATAGAACTTGTAGATATAATTCTGCATACCCAGGTTGGCAAACGAATACATCACATTGGCCATGGCCATGAACATCCCCGTCAGCCCATATTGGGCAGGCGTAAACCACTTCGTAAAAAGGATGGTATTCAAAAAGCCCAGGGCAAAACCTCCATACACAATGACCGAAGAAATAATGCTCTGCCGCCGGATAGTGCTCATGCCGTAAAATTAGCCCAGTTTTTTTACCGTGACATAAAAATTACGGTCTACTGAAAAATTAGCGTCTCCCCCCGGCAGCCCTTTCGGCCGGCCGGTCTCCCCGCCCATCACCCCTGCCTTTGCATCTGTCGCCGTCTTACTGCTATCCGCTCCCGTTCGCGTCGAATCCGTCACCGTCCGGGTTGAATCCGTCCCGGTCGCCTTCTTACTGCTATCAGCAACACCGGCGGCCCCGACCCCCTGGCCCGCCGCCGGAACCAGCGACAGCGTTTTCCAATCCTCCGTAGGCGTGATCCACTGCTCCGCCTGCCCTGCAATACTCACCCGCAAAGGCATATCAAAACCCTTGACACAATTCGTCCAGTGATAGGACAGCAGCGTATTGCTGTTCATCTTGTATTCCAGCACGGGGATCTTCGTTGTCCGCAGGTACTGGTCGAATAACTTGGAAAGATCTTTTTTAGCATACCGGCTGATATAGGCTTCTACCTGCTGCGTCGTCACCGTCTTATGATAGAAATCCCGCCCGAGCCCATGCAGCAGCCCACGATAACCCTCATCCCCCAGGATCTGCCGGATCATATGCAACATATTGCCTCCTTTATAATACATGTCCCCGCTGCCCTCATTGTTCACCCCATACGCACCGATGATGGGTTTATCATTGCGGATATTCGCCCGGGTGCCGATGACATAGTCATTACCCGCCTCCACACCATCCTGACAAGTGGTATATAAAGTCTCTGAATAATTGGTAAAACTCTCGTGAATCCACATATCTGCCAGATCATTCGAAGTAATGCTGTTGCCAAACCACTCATGCCCGCTCTCATGGACGATGATAAAATCCCATTTCAAACCCCAGCCCGTAGCCGACAGGTCCCGGCCCAGGTACCCATTGGCAAAATGATTGCCATAGGCGACGGCGCTCTGATGCTCCATCCCTAAATGAGGAGCCTGCACCAGCTTATACCCATCCTCATAAAAAGGGTAGGGCCCCATCCAGGATTCAAAACAATGCAGCATGCTATCCGCCTGCTTGAACTGCTCCTTCGCCTTTTCCAGCTCATAATCTAACACCCAGTAGTCACAGTCCAGCTTGCCCTTCTCTCCCGGAAAATCTACATGCCAGGTAACATACTTGCCGATATAGGGGATGATGTCGTAATTGTTGATGGGGTCGACCACCTTCCAGGTATAGGTGGTCATTCCCGGGCCGGCCGCCGACATACCCTGTAACCGCCCGTTACCCACGGCCACCAGCGTATCGGGAACGGTGATACGCAACACAGCGCCGCTATCCGGCTCATCGCTTTGGTGATCCTTGCAGGGATACCATACACTGGCCCCCAAACCCTGGCACGCCACACTCATCCACGGACGCCCCAGCTTGTCCCTGGTCCAGATCCATCCTCCATCCCAGGGGGGACGGACCGCGGCCCGGGGTGTTCCTTCAAAAGTCACCAACAAATTCTCGATGGCGCCCTTCTTGACGGTTTTGGGTAAAAAGACATGGAAGGCATTGCCTTCTCTTTTATATTTCAAGGCCGTATTGTGCCAGCGAACAGCATTGATACGCATAGGCTCCTGCAGATCGATCTGTAACACCCGGCCGGAGGCCACGGCCTGCCATTGGATCCAGTTCGAACCCTTAATGGATTTGGTGGAAAAGTCAGGGGTCACATGAATATCGTATTGCAGCACATTCCACCAGGCCCGCTCAGGGTTGATACTCCCCCGAAGGGTATCGGCATGCGTGAATTTTTCCTTTTCTCCGGCGGCCAGCTGCGCGGAACAGAAAGGAACAACAAAAAAGGAGTATCCAACAATAAGTAAGATTACGCGGCGCATTGCTTAATTTTAATTTTTGGCTCTAAAAATATGTGCCGATAAAAAATTGAATAAAAATAATTTTTTATCGGCAAAACATAATGTCTGTACTTTCGGCCTTGGGGCCTCCAGTACGAATTGGGCTCCGCCCAATTATGAAGATATATAAACATTTTCCATTTCCATTCTTAAAATGTACGAGCGGCCTGATCCTCGTCACAGTCCTGCACCTGGCCGCCTGCTCCTCTCATCCCTCCGGCGAGGGGAAAAAAGTATTTCACTACAACGAAACGGATGGCGTGGCCTCCCTGGACCCCGCATTCGCAAAGAACCGGTCTATCATGTGGCCCATCCACCAGCTCTACAATACCCTCGTGGAGACAGATGCAGCCCTCCGCTTCGTACCCGCCCTGGCAAAAACCTGGGAGGTGTCGGCGGACAGAAAGACCTGGCTCTTTCACCTGCGGACCGACGTATACTTCCATGACAACGACGCCTTCCCCGGCGGCAGAGGCAGAAGGATGACGGCCGGCGACATCGTATACAGCTTTTCCCGCATCATCGACCCCGCTACCGCCAGCAGCGGAGCCTGGATCTTCAATAACCGCATCGACCCCTCCGAACCCTTCCGGGCCCTCGATGACAGCACTTTCCAACTGAAGCTGCTCAGCCCTTTCAACCCCATCCTCGGCCTCCTCAGCATGGAGTATTGCTCCGTCGTCCCCCGGGAAGTAGTGCAGCGGTACGGGAAGGATTTTCGGAACCATCCCTGCGGCACCGGCCCTTTCCGGTTCAAATCCTGGGAGGAAGGCCAGAACCTCATCCTGCTGAAAAATGACCGCTATTTTGAAAAAGATAGCGCCGGCAAGTCTTTGCCCTACCTCGATGCCGTCAAGATCACCCTCTTTGATGAAAAAGCAACGGAATTCCTCCTCTTCCGGCAGGGACAACTGGACTTTATCAACGAGATCGACCCCTCCTTCAAAGATGAGATCCTCAGCAAACGGGGACAGCTCAAACAGGAATGGAAGGGCAAACTCATCCTCGACGCCTTCCCCCAGCTTAACACGGAATACCTGGGCATCCTCATCGACACGACCAATGATCTGGTGAAGGCTTCCCCGCTGAGATGGAGACAGGTGCGGCAAGCCATCAACTATGGCTTCGACCGGCGCAAAATGATGCTCTATCTAAAGAACTCCCTGGGTCTCCCCGCTGAAAGCGGCTTTGTACCCGCCGGCCTCCCTTCCTTTGACTCGACAAAAGTAAAAGGCTATCATTATGATCCCGACCACGCCCGCCGCCTGCTCGCCGAAGCGGGTTTCCCGGAAGGAAAGGGCATGCCGCCTATCAAACTGCTGACCATCGCCAACTATGCGGACTTCTCCAGCTTCATCGCCAAAGAACTGGAAGACATCGGCCTTAAAATACAAGTGGAAGTGGTGCAGAAAAGCCTGCTCCTGGAACAGACCGCCCGTTCGCAGGCCCTTTTCTTCCGCGGCAGTTGGATAGCCGATTATCCCGACGCCGAAAATTACCTCAGCGTCTTCTATTCCAAAAACCCCGCTCCGCCCAACTATACCCGTTATAAGGACCCCGACTTCGACCGGTTATACGAACAGGCCCTGCTGGAGAACAACGATAGCCTCCGCTACGGACTCTACCGGCAGATGGATCAACGTATCATCGATGCCGCGCCCATCGTTCCCCTCTGGTACGACGAAGGCGTCCACCTGGTGAACCCCCGGGTGAGAGGATTGGAATCCAACCCCCTCAATTTATTGGAGCTTCGTAAAGTAGATATTCTACAATAAAAAAACCCCGGTGTTCCGGGGCTTTTTCGCATTATTAGTGTGTGTCGAGGTGCGGTTTCATCAGTTCACATTCTTCTTCAGCTTATCCTTGAACACCTTCTCGAACTTCTCCACTTTCGGCCGGATCACCAGCTGACAATAAGGCTGCGAACCATGCAGCCTGAAATAATCCTGGTGATAATCCTCGGCAGGATAGAATTTCGTAAAAGCCGTTATCTCCGTAACAATGGGCTTGTCATAAGCGCCACTCTTATTCAGCTTCTCTTTGTATTGTTCCGCCTTTTCTTTCTGCTCTTCATTGTGATAGAAGATGGCGCTTCGGTACTGGGTGCCCACATCATTCCCCTGCCTGTTCAGGCTGGTAGGATCATGGGATTCCCAGAATACTTCCAGCAACTCATCGAAGGTGATGACAGAAGGATCGTAAATGATCTCCAGGGATTCTGCATGGCCCGTCGTACCCGAGCAAACTTCCTCATAAGAAGGATGGGCGACATGTCCGCCCGAATAGCCGGAGACGGCTTTTACGACGCCTTTCAACTCCTGGAAAACAGCTTCCGTACACCAGAAGCATCCTGTACCAAACGTGGCTGTATCTAATTTTTTCCCGACAGGGACTGTCTCATCCATCATAATGTTGCTTTTATTAATTGGTTCCTTGGTAGCAGGCTCGCACGAAGCCGAAAACAAGGCGAGCGAAGTTACTACAGATAAAAAGATCATGGCTCTGTTCATTGATTTTATAAATTTTGTTTCGACGCTATCAAATGTACCCTCCCTTCTTCCCCTATAATGTACGCTATATGACAATCGATGGGTTTTAAATGTTTGTTAACAATTCGCTACTTTCAACAACTTATGGATATCCGTCACAACGATCCTTCTTCCCTTAGTCTCGATGATACCTTCTTCCTTCAATTCAGCCAGCGCCCGCAATACATTTTCCCTGGCCGCGCCCACGAGACTCGCCAGGTCATCCCTTGACATATTTATTTCAACCGACATGCCCGGCTGAAAATCCACTTTATACTTTTCCCGGAGCACCACCAATTGAATGGCCAGCCGCTCCCGGACAGGCCGATGGGCGAATAGGGTCAGGCTATTGACCAGTACGGCAAATTCATGGCTCAACGTTTTCAACAACCGCCTGTTCAAAAGGGGAGATTGCTGCAGGACCTTTAAAAAATCTTCTTTTGGAATAAACCCGATCCTGGATTCTTCCAACGCAGCAGCAGAATCAGGATAGCGCTCCTCCTCCAATATCGCATGATAGCCCATCAACTCCCCCGCATTCGCCACATAAATTATTTGTTCCTTTCCCTCTTTATCAACCTTATACTTCTTTGCCATCCCATTGATAATAAAAAAAATCCCCGAAGGATAGGCCCCCTCCCGGAAAATAACCTCCCCTTTGCTGTACACCTGTACGCTCTGGTGTGCAGTCAGCAACTGCAGGTCTTCTTTCGGTAAATCCGCCAGGATAGACTGGCTTTTAAAATCCCATTTATCAATCGGGAAAATATCTCGTATACTCATAACAGCTTAAAATTACCGATTTTAAAAGTGATATAAGTCACTTTTTAGCGTAATAAGGATCACAGCGGCGGCGTTGCATTGGTAGTACCTTTGCCCTTCATCCCGACTATTATGTTCCCAGCAGCTACCTCATCTCAACATTCGGATAACTGGTTCGCCACGGACGCCGAATTTCATCATTTGTATCCCGTTCCCATACGCTTGCTCGCTAAAAGGCATTGGACGCCGTTGCATATAACCCGGCGGGTAGCACAATATCTTGCCCCGACGGACAATGCCAGGATATTGGATATTGGCAGCGGTGTAGGCAAATTCTGCCTGGCGGCAGCCCATTGTATGCCTTCAGCCCTTTTTTATGGCGTCGAGCAGCGCAAAGACCTGGTAGACCATGCCGAAACAGCACGAATCAGACTTGGATTAGAAAATGTCTATTTCATACATCGCAATTTTACCCAATTGGACTTTCATCAGTTCGATCATTTCTATTTCTACAATTCGTTTCATGAGAACCTGGTAGCCACCGATAAAATAGACGATAGCATAGCCTACTCGACTGAGCTATATAATTATTATAACCGCTACCTGTATAAGAAACTGGAGGAAATGCCCTCCGGAACACGACTTGTCACTTTTCATAGCCTGGAAGAGGAAATACCGCCGGGTTACCATCTGGTAGAAGCCCAGGTGGAAAACTTATTAAAATGCTGGATAAAAGAATGACCCCATAATACATGTTCAAACCCAAATTGCTGGAAACACTGAAGGATTATGATCGGCAGAAGTTCATAAAAGATGTACTGGCCGGTGTGATCGTAGGCATAGTGGCCTTACCCCTGGCTATAGCCTTTGCCATCGCTTCGGGAGTCTCGCCTGAAAAAGGGCTGTTTACGGCCATCATCGCGGGGTTTATCATATCTGCATTGGGTGGCAGCAGGGTGCAGATCGGAGGCCCCACCGGGGCCTTCATAGTGATCGTATATGGCATCGTTGGGCAATATGGCGTGAGTGGCCTGACCATTGCCACTTTTATGGCAGGTATTATGCTGATTATCCTTGGCTTGGCCAGGTTAGGATCCGTTATCAAGTTCATTCCTCATCCCCTCATCGTCGGTTTTACCAGTGGTATCGCCTTAATAATTTTTTCATCACAGATAAAAGATTATTTCGGCCTGAAGATAGGAGCCGTGCCGGCGGATTTCCTGGATAAATGGAAAACCTATGCGGCCAACCTTACCTCTATAAACTTTTATGCCGTTTTGCTCGCCACCATCACCATTGTTATCATCGTCCTTTGGCCAAAAGTGACCCATAAGATACCCGGCTCCCTGATAGCCATCCTGGTGACGACGATAGCTGTGTCCTTATTACATCTGCCTGTTGAGACCATCGGCAGCCGGTTTGGCAGCATCCCTTCTTCCTTCCCCGCACCAGCCGTGCCGCACCTGGACTTCAACACCATAAAAAACCTGCTGCAGCCTGCCTTTACCATAGCGTTGCTGGGAGGTTTCGAATCCTTATTGTCCGCCGTGGTTGCCGACGGTATGATCGGCGGTAACCACAAATCCAATATGGAATTAGTGGCGCAGGGCACGGCCAATATCTTTTCCTCCATTTTCGGGGGCATCCCCGCCACCGGGGCTATTGCCCGGACCGCTACGAACATAAAGAACGGAGGCCGCACTCCCATTGCCGGCATCATACATGCCCTTACCTTATTGCTGATCATGGTATTTGTAGGGAAATGGGCAGCCTTGATCCCTATGGCTACCCTGGCCGGGATCCTGGTAATAGTAGCGTACAATATGAGTGAATGGGAAAGTTTTGTTTCGGTAATGAAAGGCCCGCGCAGCGATACGGTCGTCCTGTTGACGACTTTCTTCCTTACCGTCCTGGTCGATCTTACCGTGGCCATCGAGATCGGAATGGTGCTGGCGGTCTTCCTGTTCATGCGCAAAATGATCCTGTTCAGCGATGTAAGCATCCTGACGGGGCAAATGGAGGATACCAGCAATGGGACGGATAAAGAAGCCATCGGCAATTATACCTTGCCGAAAGGAGTCGAAGTGTTTGAAATAACGGGCCCCCTGTTCTTCGGGGCCGCCTATAAATTTAAGGATGCGATCCGCTTTATCGAAAATCCGGCCAGGGTAATTATCATACGCATGCGGAAAGTACCGATTATCGATGCTACCGGTATTAAAACGATCGGGGAAGTCCGCAAAGAATTCAGTCGCCGCGGCACTAAACTTATTTTATCGGAAGTACTTAGCCGGCAAGTGATGGAAGAATTAAAGAATTCCCGGCTCCTGTTCGCCATAGGCAAGGCCAACGTAACGGATAATTTCGAAACAGCTTTAAAAAGATGCAGGGAAGTATTATGAAAAATGAAGCCAAAGAAAATTTCGGTCCCACCGTCATATTCACCCTCGAGGCGCTGGAAAGGCTGAAGGCCAGGGGGTTCCAATATGTCCGGGTAAATGCCTTTACCCATGACAAACGCCTGGATTATATGGAACCGCACTATTTTGTCCTGGTGCCTTTTAAAGAGCTTCAGGATGATCCCGACAAAAAAGGCATCTATGAGCCGATCAACAGTCAGTTGCTGGCCACCTGGGCCCATCTTCCCGAAGAAGGGATTAAAGTATTGCTGGCGGCAGGTGACTTAAAATGATCGACTTGCCAATAACTCTTAATAATAATACAGTATGTGTGCAGAAAAGAAGGCCGTCAAACCTAATTTTTTTTGGAGCTTATTCAATCAAAAATGCCCGAAATGCAGAACGGGCGATATGTTTCAGACAAAAAAAGCATATGACCTCAGGCGATTCATGAAAATGAACGAATTATGCCCCGTCTGCGGGCAGCGTATGGAAATCGAGATAGGGTTTTATTATGGGACCTCCTATATCAGTTATGGTCTGACCGTAGCTTTATCCGCCGCCACTTTTGTCGCCTGGTGGCTGACCATCGGATTTTCCCTGGATGACCATCGACTGTTCTACTGGATAGGTATTAATGGAATATTCCTTCTTCTGCTCCAGCCCTGGCTGATGCGCCTGTCAAGGGCCGTATGGCTCTCCTTTTTTGTACCCTACGATATGAATTGGGCCCAGCCTGAACTGCCTGCATCTGAACTGGCTCAACCGGAGCCCCTTAACCCGACCGGATAACGGACGTCGAATCGGTAGCACCTTAGAAAACGAACCCCCGTCCCCGCCCAGGCTTTACGCCTGGGTTTTTTTTACCAAATATTTGTAAAGTAAACTTATAAGTTTACCTTTGTAGTATGAATGCCTCCTCCCAGGATATTGAAATAGCCGCCAACCTTCGCACCGTCCTGCAACGCCTGGTTAAAGTCCTGCGCAAACAGACCCGCAACCAGGAAATGCTCTCCCTGACCCAACGCTCGTGCCTGGGCCTGCTCTATCAGCATGGAGAACTGCTGCCCAGCGAACTGGCCCAGATGGAGAAGGTGACTACCCAGTCTATGTCTCAGATAATCAGCCATCTGTACAAGTTGGAGCTCATCGCGAAGACACCCTCCGGAGAAGACAAGAGAAAAGTACAACTGTCCCTCACCCCCTCAGGCAAACACTATATCGAACAGCTGAGGCAGGAGAAACAGGAATGGATGGCCCGTATCCTTCACGAAAAGATCAGCGAAAAAGAAAAAACGGTACTAAAGGAGGCCATAACGATCTTATCAAAACTGGTCGATGAATAAAAATTATGAATTTACCCACGTTCAGCGCTTTCAAAAGCCGTAACTACCGGCTCTATTTTTATGGACAATCCGTATCCCTCATCGGTACCTGGAACCAGCGTACCGCCGTCAGTTGGGTAGTATATACCCTCACCCATTCCCCCCTGATGCTGGGCCTGACCCTCTTCGCCGGTCAGTTTCCTTCCTTCCTGTTATCCGTCTTTGGCGGCGTGGTATCCGACCGCTATGACCGGTTCCGCGTCCTGCTCTTTACACAGTTTGCCTCTTTGATCCAGGCAGTCGCCCTGGCGGTCCTGATCCTGGTGGGCCATTACACGGTTTGGGAAATGCTGAGCCTCAGCGTGCTGCTGGGTTGTATCAACGCTTTCGACGTCCCGGCCCGGCAGGCGCTGGTCTATGAAATGGTCGATAACAAGGACGATCTCCCGAATGCGCTCGCGCTCAACTCTTCCATGGTCAACCTGGCCAGGCTCATCGGTCCTGCTATTGCAGGCATCGTATTGGAAAAATTGGGTGCCGGCGTCTGTTTCCTGCTGAACGCTGCCAGCTTCATCGCCGTAATAGCCTCCCTTTTACTAATGAAGCTGACACCCTACAAACAGGGCCTCCATAAGAAAAACGCCCTGGCAGAAATGCGGGAAGGGTTTACCTATCTCAGACAGACCCCTTCCATCGCCAAAGTCATCCTCATGCTGGCGGGCATGAGCCTGCTGGTGATCCCCTATGTTACCCTGCTACCCGTCTATGCAAAAGTTATCTTTAAAGGCAATGCCTCCACCTTCGGGTATATCGACAGCTTTATCGGCCTGGGGGCCATCAGCGGGGCGCTCTTCCTCGCCTCTCAGGGTACGGCAGTCAACCGGAAAAAAATATTGTGGGTGAATACCCTGGTCTTCGGCATCGGGCTCATCCTCTTCTCGCATACCACCTCCTTCCCCCTGGCCATGGTCTTTGCCATGGTATCCGGCTTCGGAATGATGGCGCAGACGACCATCACCAATACCATCATCCAGACCACCGTGGCCCCGGCCATGCGCGGACGGGTGATCAGCTATTTCGCCATGGCTTACTTCGGCATGCAGCCCCTGGGCAGCCTGCTGGTGGGCGCCATTTCCCAGTACATCGGCGCGCCGGACACCATGCTGATCGAAGGGCTTTGCGCACTGGGTATCGTAGCGATCTTCTGGTCCTTCCTCTCGAAGAGAGAATCGTTGACGCATAAAGCGGAGGCGGTTGGGGTAGAGGGGGACGCCGCCGGCGTAGCAGCTTGATTGAAAGAATATCCACCACTAAAAAATAAAAACAGTCACATGTACAACGTTCGAAAAGATCTGTCGCCCACCCCCGCCTTATTGGTCATGGATATGCAGACCACCATCCTCAGCAGGCTGGAAGACAAGGGAGCCACTTTTATTCCTTCTGTAAAAGCTGCCATCGAAGCCGCAAGAGCTGCCTTCGTCCCGGTGATCTATGTGGTCGTAGGCTTTCGGAAGGGCTATCCGGAGATCAGCCTGGATAACAAATCTTTTTCTTTTATCAAATTGAACAGCACTACCGTCCCCAGCATGGAAGAACCCATTAAGATCCATCCGGACCTGGCGCCCAAACCCGGCGAGATCGTCATCACAAAAAGGCGCGTAAGTGCTTTTACCGGCAGCGACCTGGAAGTAGTCTTACGGTCCCTTAAAGTGCAACAATTAGTGCTCTCTGGCATTTCCACCAGCGGTGTGGTCCTCTCCACCCTCCGGGAAGCCGCCGATAAGGATTATTATTTATCTGTACTGTCGGATTGCTGCATCGACCTGGACAATGAAGTGCATACCGTCCTGCTTTCCAAGGTATTCCCCCGCCAGGCCGACGTCATCACCGCCGGCGAATGGGCTACCCGGATTAAGTAGATTAAGCGATCTAACATGCGTACCTTTGCTGCTCCCAAAAAATGAATAGGGGTAGGATATGAGAATTTTCCCGGAATCGGCCTTGTTGCAATTAGAGTTTGACAAAATAAAGACTTTGCTGGCAGAGCAGTGTAATACAGAATATGCCCGTACAAAAGCCGGGGATCTCCGTATCCATACCCGCCGCGAATTCATCGAGCTGGAATTGCGACAGGCTCACGAGTTCAAAGGGGTTATACAGAACGGACAATACTTCCCCAACGATCATACCCTTAACCTGTCCCGGGAGCTGAAATTACTGGGCATCCCCGGGGCCACCCTCTCGGGAGAACAGTTCCTGCAGATCCGCCGGCTGGCGGAGAGCATGCAGAGCGTCTTCCGGTGGTTCGACACGGAAAGAAAAACGGCCTATCCGGCCCTGGCTAAAGTCATCGCCCACACCCAGTACGAAAAAAGTATTATCGTAAAAATTGACGAAGTGCTGGATGAATCGGGAGTGGTACGGGACAATGCCTCGGAAGAGCTGGCCAACATACGCCTCAACCTCTTCCGGAAAAGGAATGAGCTGAGACGGCAGTTCGACCGCATCCTCTCCAAACTGGGGAAGTCCGGTTATGTGGCTGATATCGAAGAGTCCTTCCTCAACGGCAGAAGGGTAGTGGCCATCTTCGCCGAACACAAACGTCAGGTAAAAGGTATCCTCCACGGCGAGAGCGACACCCGCCGCACCTCTTTCATCGAACCCGAAGAGACGATAGAGCTGAACAACGACGTCTTCTCCCTGGAACATGCAGAGAGCAAAGAAGTCTACCGCATCCTCCGGGAACTGACCACCCAACTGTCCGGTCATGCCCCCCTGCTGACCACCTGGCACGACATCCTGGGAGAATTCGACTTTATCCGGGCCAAGGCCAGGCTGGCCATCGACATGAACGGCAATTTCCCCCTGCTGCTGGACAAAGCGCATGTCCATCTCCGGCAGGCTTACCATCCGCTGTTGTACCTCTACAACCGGAAAAGCCAGAAGCCTACCATCCCCACCAATATCAACCTGAACGAGAAGGACCGCCTGCTGGTCATCTCAGGCCCCAACGCCGGGGGAAAGACCGTGACCATGAAGACGGTAGGACTCCTGCAGCTGATGATCCAGAGCGGCCTGCTGGTGCCCGTTCACCCCGATTCCGAAATGGGCATCTTCCGGCAGTTGATGATCCATATCGGCGATACCCAGAGCCTGGAATTCGAGCTCAGCACCTATAGCTCCCACCTGAAGAACATGAAGTATTTCATGGAGAATGCCAACGGCAAAACCCTGTTCTTCATCGACGAGCTGGGCAGCGGCAGTGACCCCAACCTGGGCGGAGCCTTTGCAGAGGTGATCCTGGAAGAGTTGGTTCGCAAGCATTCTTTCGGCATCGTCACCACGCACTACCTCAACCTGAAAGTGATGGCTAACAAGACAGCGGGCATCATCAACGGAGCCATGGCCTTTGACGAGACCAATCTTCAGCCCCTCTATAAGCTCATCATCGGGAAGCCGGGCAGCTCCTATACTTTTTCCATTGCCGAACGCATCGGGCTGGAACCCCGGCTCATCCAGCGGGCCCGCGACCTGGTGGACGAAGACCATTTTCGGTTGGATAAATTGCTCAACAGGACCGAACAGGACCTGCGCCATCTCGAACAACGGGAAAAAGACCTGCAGAAACTGCTAAAGGAAAATGAAAAGCTGAAAAGGGAAATGGAAACCCTCATCCACCGGGAGAAACATACCCAGCAGGTGGAACTGCTGAAACACCAGAACAAGATCACAGAAGAGCGCATGGTCTATCTCAAGGAGATGGAGCGCAAATTGAAGCAGATCATTTTCGATTGGCGTAAGGCAGAGGATAAGAATGAAGTGATCCGCCAGATGCAGGTGCTGCTGTTCAAACAGAAGGAGAAGCAGGTCAATGAAAAAGTAAGAAAGAAATTCGATTCGAAATATGAGGAAGTAGGAGGGGATGTACAGGTGGGTGATAAGGTCATGATGCGGAAGAACCATCAGGTGGGGAAAATAAAAGAGATCCGGGGGAAGAAAGCCGTCGTGCAGGTAGGGCTCATCCCTATCACCACCGACCTGGCCGACCTCATTGTCGTGCGTGACAAACCCCAGGAGGAGTCAGCGGAATAGACACCCGCCACGGCGGCGTCCGGTCGTGCAGGTCCCAACTACCAGGAGCCGCCGCTTATCACAGTCGTCAGGGCCTAACTGGCCCCGAACCGGCACCGTTAGCCCAGTGGCTCGGTCCCATGCACCAATGCCTGTCGGCTCGTTCCCGGTTTCCGGCCCGTTCCCGGTTTTCCGGCTCGCTCCCGGTTTTCCGGACCGCCAAAAGCCCCGGTTCCCGGACTGCAGTACCAGTTGGTTACCCCGGTTCCCGGACCGCAGTACCAGTTGGTCGCCCCGGTTCCCGGCCCCCCAACCGTCAGGCAGCGGACAATTAAATCGGGCAAACCCTTTTACTATTGCGGCACGATAATTTTTTAACGGTCCTAACATGAACCTCCTGCATTTTATTCAGCAACCCTGGCCCTGGTACGTAGCGGGGCCCCTGATCGGGCTGATCGTCCCGGCTTTACTACTGGCCGGCAACAAGGCATTCGGGATATCCTCCTCCTTGCGGCATATCTGTGCCGCCTGTATCCCGGGGAAAATCCCCTTTTTTACCTACGACTGGAAAAAAGAAAGCTGGAACCTTTTTTTCGTGACAGGCATTATCCTGGGCGGCTTCATCGCGACGTATTTTCTCTCCAACGGCCAGGACGTAGACATCTCCGCCGCCACGGTCACCGCACTGCACAAAGAGGGCATCACCCATTTCGGAGGGCTGCTTCCCAAAGATATTTTCGACCTTTCCCAGGTATTTACCCTCAGGGGATTGGTATTCTTTGCCCTGGGCGGCTTCCTGGTGGGCTTTGGCACCCGCTATGCCGGCGGATGCACTTCGGGACATTCCATCATGGGCATCGCCACCTTCCAGGTGGGCTCCCTGGTAGCAACGATTTGTTTTATGATTGGCGGCTTTATCATGACCTGGTTTATTCTACCCTATTTACTACACCTATGAAAAACATTAAATACCTGCTCCTGGGGGCAGCCTTCGGCATTATCCTCGTCAAATCGGAAGTGATCTCCTGGTTCAGGATACAGGAAATGTTCCGCTTGCAAGCCTTTCACATGTATGGCGTCATCGGCAGCGCTATTGTCGTGGCTATGACCGGAGTCGCCCTGATAAAGAAATTCGGATGGAAGTCCGCGGAAGGAGCTGCGATCAGCATCCCCGATAAAAAATTTCACTGGGGAAATGTGATCGGCGGCCTGCTCTTTGGCCTGGGATGGGCCATTACCGGGGCCTGCCCCGGTCCCTTATTTGCACAGATCGGCAGCGGTTTTGCCGTAGTAGGCATCACCTTGTTATTTGCCATTGCAGGCACCTGGGTATATGGTTTGCTGAAAGAAAAACTGCCCCATTAGCCCCTATTTAAAATACCATTGTTGCATATATGGATAATATACTGGTCTTGATCCTGGCAGGATTCGTTATTGGTACATTCGGAACGCTCATCGGAGCAGGAGGCGGTTTTATCCTCGTCCCTTTGCTGATCCTGACCCATCCGCAGATGCCCCCCGAGATCATAACGGCCATCTCTATCTTCATCGTGGCGGTAAATGCCATTTCCGGTTCCATCGCCTACGCCCGTTCGGGACGCGTTGACTACAAGGCAGGGCTGCTGTTTGCCTTGTTCACCATCCCCGGTTCGATCCTGGGGGTATATGCCACCCAGTACATTCCGCAGCATATCTTTAATTTGTCTTTCGGTTTACTGCTGGTCGGGCTGGCCGTTTTCCTTTTTATCCGGACACTAAAGGAAGCCCCCATCTGCGAAAATGCCCACCCTCCGGGAAGAGGATGGATCCATCACTCCCTCACGGATAATAAAGGCGCCGTGTTTAATTATACCTACAATCAACCCTACGGTATCCTTGTCAGCGTCCTCGTGGGGTTTTTGTCCCCCCTGCTGGGCATCGGGGGGGGCATCATCCATGTCCCCGCCATGGTCAACTGGCTCCAGTTTCCGGTATACATCGCCACCGCCACTTCCCACTTTATCCTGGCGATCATGTCCACCGTCAGCGTGGTGGTACATGCCCTCAAAGGCAGCTATAAAGACCCGGTAGTCCTTAAAATGGTCCTGGCCCTTTCCGCCGGGGTCATCCCCGGAGCCCAGCTGGGGGCCTGGCTTTCGCATAAGATTAAAAGCAGGACGATCATACAGATCCTCGCCGCCTGCCTCGCCCTGGTAGGAATACGGATCCTCATGAAATAATCCCGAATCGACCCCGTCTACCCGTTAATCGTCTCCCCTGTCATGTTTATGATGCCCGTAAGCATGCCCTCTGCCATTCCGGCCCGGATGATCGTAGACGTCTTCACGCCCCTCTACATGGGAATGGTCGCGAATAACTACCTGTTGACCATAGTTGCCTTTATATCTTCCATATTTTTCCCGGTAGACCTCGCAATGACGATAAGGCTCGGGCTCATTAATGACTACTTTATATCCCCGGTACATATCATAGGACCTGCACCGTTCTGGCAAGGAAGGAGCGAATATCCAGCGCCCGGCATTCATATAGATGTACTGATGCCGGGGGACATAGTAATAAACGTCGATGTCAGGCATATAATAATAATCGACATGATCGTACCCTACCGGACCCCACTGTGGCTGCGATCCGATATTGACATTTACACTGACATGCACCTGGGCATCCGTGTTTTTTACGCAAAAAATAGCGAGAGACAGCATGTAAAATAGAAAGCGAAAAGTTCTCATAGTTTATATTAATTTAATACTTTAAAGATAGATAATCCAATATTTATGCCAGAATGAACAGCCGGTTTCTTTTCCCGGAAAGGGAATAATGGCAACCTTTCCCATTCCCGACGCGTTTAATTATGTATCCAGTATGTATCCAGCTATCTCCAATCCTGTTGCTGGCCCGATTATTTATGGGATCAATGATAAAACACCACCACATATGACACTCAAACTTATCGTAGCAACAGCCGCCCTCATTACGGGACTGTCGTTTGCCGACACCTGGAAAAGCGACCCCGCCAGCGCCAAGGTCACCTTCTCCATAAAAGGCCCCTTCGGCACAGTCAACGGTAGCTTCACCGGACTAAAGACGGACATTAAATTCAGCGAAAAAGACCTGTCCGGCAGCTCCATCACCGCCAGCATCGACCCCAAGACCGTCAGCACCGGCATCGGCCTGCGCAATCGCGACCTTCGCAAAAAAGAAGAATGGTTCAACACCGATAAGTACCCGGAGATCAGTTACCATGCTAAGAAATTCGAAAAGACCGATAAAGGATTCAAGGCAATAGGGGAGCTGACCATGAAAGGGGTCACCAAAGGGGTTGAAATTCCTTTCACCTTTACCGGCAACGGCAACACAGGTGTTTTTAAGGGAGAATTCACCGTGAAAAGGGAGGATTTTAACCTGGGCAAACCCGGCGGCTCCGTGGGCAGCATCGTCACTATTCATCTGCAGGTACCGGTTAAAAAATAGGATCTATAGCTGTCCCATCCGCTCTCGCCCCCTGCAACAAAAGGTTCATTTGTAAGGAGTATTCAACAACGGCTCCTGCCTCCTTTTAAAGGAGCAAAACAGGAAATGCTGCTTTGTTTGGAAAGGCGTGATATGATCTTCCGTAACACATCGTATTTTGCTAAACCCCCTGGACAACTCTTCCGTCAACAGCTCCTCATTATACCGCCGGACTGGCAGGCCGCTGCATCGGTCAGGGCCCTGGTCGGAAAATGTGCCCATGACCACATATCCTCCGGACCTAACACTATTCCTCGCTATGGATAAGTAAGTAGTAACCTGATCCCCTGTGGTGAGAAAATGAAACGCCGCCCGGTCATGCCACAGATCAAAGGCCTCCGCAGGCCGGTATTCCGTAACATCCTGCTCCACCCAGCTCACCCTGGCGGCCCGGCTCCCCAGTCGTCGCCTGGCCCTGTCCAACGCCTGTCCGGAAATGTCCAGCACCGTTATATCCTCGAATCCCTCATCGAGCAAGAAATCCACCAACCGGCTGTCCCCCCCGCCAATATCAATAATCTTCGCTGTTCTCGGCAATTCAAAACCATGAATGAACGAAAGGGAGGTCGCTGGCATCTCCTGCGTCCAGCTAACTTCCTCCGGCTGTTTCGTCCGGTAAATATTTTCCCAATGCTCTTGGTCCTTTGCCATACCCAAAGCTAGAACAAATCCCCCTTAATTCGCGGTATTGATAAGAGCCCGCACCTCCACGCTCCCGTCCATTTCATAGATGGGACACCTTTTTGCGATCTCCGCCGCCTCTTCCAAACTCCCCGCCTTGATCACAAAGATAGAACTCACCACTTCCTTATCAGCGTACGCCCCTTCATTCACCGTTTTGGAGCTGCTCGAAATCGTCTTACCCTCCATGCCTGGCCGGTACCCCGTCACCAGCTTCCCGCTTTGCGCCAGCTCACCAATGAAGGCGCCCCAATGCGCCCCGATGGTTTTTAACTCCTCCGGGGAAGGCAGGGGGGTATTGGCCTTGTAACGGACAATCAGCAGGAATTGCTTTGTACTATCCCCGGCGATGCCGGCGCGTCCGTGCGCAAAGAGGCTCATGCCGGCGCAAGCGAGCGCCGCCAGTAAAATGAACTTTTTCATATTGTGTTGATTGATTTAAACGGATTTCCTGGTCCGCACGAACGCCCCCAGGATCAGAGAAACCAAAGTACCCACCACCGACTGCCCAACCAGTGCCTCCATCACTTGTATCCCTGTGGAGAATTCCCTTCGAACGCCTTCCAGCCGCTGACTGATCTCCTGCGGCGTACTACCCGCCGCCGCCAGGGCGCGACTGGAATCTTTTACCATAAAGTCGGCATAACCTGGATTGATCACCGAGCAGTAGAGCCAACTGAAGCAGGCGGCCACCACCGCTGCAACACCCGCGATGAGCACCCCGGTCTTTACCGCCTGCCCATAGCTGAGGACACCCCCGCCTTTTATCTTCGCCTGCTTCATTCCGAAGTAGATCCCCACCACCAGGATCACGATACTAAATAGTCCCGAGTAAGACCGGATCTCCGTTGCCGGGATACTCTGATGAAAGAAGACCCTATTCAGCCAGCCGACAACTGTAAAGCAGCCGATGCCCCAAAGGCCACTGACAATACCCGTCCGAAGTCCATACTTTAAAAAAGGATTCATGGACACGAATGTCCCAAACCAGACTTCAAAAACCAAAAAAGGGGGGGTGGAAAAAGGATGGAGGCTTACAAAAAAGAGAGCTTTTGCGCCATTTCGGCGTATTTTAACCGGGCTTCCTTACGGTTACTGACAGAAAGTTTGCTATAGATATTATTCAAATGCGTTTTTACTGTGCTCAATTCAACGAACAATTCCGCCGCGATCTCTTTATTCGTTTTGCTCTCCGAGAGCAGGCGAAGCACCAGCATCTCCTTTGAGGTCAGCACCGCCAAAAGGTTTATCTGAGCCTCCCTGTGCTCTGCAACAACGGGGGCTGCTATCTGTAGCTCATCCGGGATAATGGGAGCCGTCTCAACCGCAGGGTGGCGCTTGTTTAATATCCACCCGACCGCCAGGCAGCAAACCGCTACCAGGCACAAATAATAATCCAGTTTCAGGTACCGGTAAATCACGAACAGACTAATCACCTGGAAGAGAACAATAGTCCCGCCCGTCAGCAGCCCGATCCAAACAATCCAGGCATGATCCTTTATAAAAGTCCTAATACGCAATATCCCTTCAGGTTTTTAGCGTGACCGATCCCCACCAAAGATCCATAAAAATGACCCGCCACCAAAGTGACGGGCCATGACATCATGAAACGTTATCAATTACTGCAACCACCCGGCGTATGCGGGCAAGTCCCACCCTTCGGGCAATCCTTCGAAGGATGACAGTTCGGCGGACACTGTGTCGTACAGGTCTTTACCGCCTTTTGCTTTTTGGCCGCACCCTTGCCGCCGCCTGCAAAAGCAACCGATGACAGCAAAACCATAGCCAGGATGGAAAAAAATATCTTTTTCATCTGATTATATTAAAATGTATAAAAATGATTGTTTAGCTGATGGGAAGAGCAGATTCTGGCGGGTGCCAGCTTTCCGAAAGACCATCTGATAAACGATTATCGTCAATAGCCATCTTCTTGTCCCTTTCAGGCACCAGGCGCAACAGGCCCACGCACCACTCCGTTACCAGGAAAAAATTTCCATAGGAGCAGGCCATAAACGGATTACAACTGTTTCCCGCGCATTTCCGATTATTACCCTGCGGGAGATCCTTCTTATGGCACTTCATCAACTTCGCACAGCAATGCATAACCCGCTGTGACGGCTCACCGCTCAATATACCTTGACTGCTCATAAACGGCTGCACCGTTAAGAAGCTAACCAATGCAAGAAATATAAATGGCACGACTTTCACTTCTTAAAGATATCTCTTATTTATTGAAAATATTTCACCTACCTGCCACTATCGCCAGTTTGCTCAAGGTAAAATAAATTTGGCCCTTTCCTAATCTTATCGTAATATTGCGATAACAAGATAGATCATGGGAGCTACAAAGACAGACTTATTTACCAAACAGCAGAATGACATCGCCAACATGGCCAAAGCCATCGCGCACCCCGCCAGGGTTGCCATTCTGCAATACCTGGTCAAAAAGAATGCCTGTGTTTGCGGTGACCTGGTAGACGAAATCGGGCTTGCCCAGCCTACTACCTCCCAGCATCTCAAAGAACTGAAAAATGCGGGCATCATCCAGGGCACGATTGAAGGCAGCAGCGTATGTTACTGCATCAACCCAAAGGTGTGGAAGCAATACAAAGAGTTGTTCAGCACCTTTTTCAAAGAAGTCACGCTGGAGACCAACTGTTGCTAAAATTTTTTGATCCGATGCATCGTAATATTGCAATAGTGCGATAAAATGAACCGATTATTCATTTATAAAATATATACACAATGGAAACCTCCGAACAACTCAAGAATCTCGTCCGCGAAAAATACAGCGCCATCGCCCTGCAAGACAAAGACAGCAATGCCGCCTCCTGCTGCGGCTCCGGCTGCTGCTCCATCGAGACCGCCAACATCATGACCGACGACTACAGTAACCTCGAAGGCTACAACCCCGATGCCGACCTGGGACTCGGTTGCGGTCTCCCCACCCAATTCGCGAAGATCAAAAAAGGTGACGTCGTGATCGACCTGGGATCAGGTGCCGGCAATGATTGCTTTATCGCCCGCGCAGAAACCGGAGAAACCGGCAAGGTCATTGGCATCGACTTCACCCCCGCGATGATCGACAAAGCCCGCGCCAACGCCGAAAAACTCAGCTACCACAACGTCGAATTCCGTCAGGGCGATATCGAAAAGATGCCCGTCACCGCAAACGTCGCCGACGTCGTCGTCTCCAACTGCGTCCTCAACCTCGTCCCCAACAAATACGGCGTCCTCCAGGAAGTATACCGCGTCCTCAAACCCGGCGGCCACTTTAGCATATCCGACATCGTCCTGGTCGGCACGCTGCCCCAAAAGATACAGGAAGCCGCCGAAATGTATGCCGGCTGCGTCTCCGGTGCAATCCAAAAACAAGCCTACCTGGAGCTCATCGACATCAACGGCTTTAAAAACGTCGTCCTTCAGAAAGAAAAAAACATCCATATCCCGGACGATATCCTATCCCAATACCTGGGCCCCGAAGAAATACAAACCTTCCGTCAGTCCGGTACCGGCATCGTCAGCATAACCGTCTATGCCGAAAAACCGAAAGATGCCCCCTGCTGCGCACCGGGTTGCTGCAATTAACTATGTCGATAAAAAAACTATATACATTCCATGAGCGCTAACAATGGTAACCCCACACAAAGAAAAAAACTGAGTTTCCTCGATCAATACCTTACCCTATGGATCTTCCTGGCCATGGCCATCGGTGTGGGTCTGGGATATTTTATCCCCGGAACCGCCGGTTTTATCAACTCTTTTCAGTCCGGCACCACCAACGTACCCATCGCTATCGGCCTCATCCTGATGATGTTTCCCCCGCTGGCAAAAGTGAAATACGAAGAATTAGGCCAGGTATTCAGGAACACCAAGGTTCTCACACTTTCCCTCGTCATGAATTGGGTCATCGGCCCCATCCTCATGTTCGCCTTATCCATTATCTTTCTGCGTGACAAACCCGAATATATGGTTGGTCTCATTATGATCGGTATCGCCCGCTGCATCGCCATGGTCATTGTCTGGAACGAGCTGGCCGAAGGTAACCGCGAATATGCTGCCGGGCTCGTCGCCCTCAACAGCATCTTTCAAGTCCTTTTTTACAGTGTATTTGCCTGGCTGTTCATTACCGTTCTCCCGCCCTATTTCGGATTAAAGAGCCTCGACATCAATATTGGCATCGGCCAGATCGCCAAAAGCGTATTCGTCTATCTGGGTATTCCCTTCCTGGCAGGATTTTTCACAAGGTTCGTATTGCTAAAGGTCAAAGGAAAAGAATGGTATGAAACAAAGTTTATTCCTCGTATCAGCCCCATTACCCTGATTGCCCTCTTATTCACCATCATCGCCATGTTCAGCCTGAAAGGACAACTCATCGTGGCCATTCCCATTGATGTAGTACGCATTGCCATTCCCCTGGTCATTTACTTTGCCATTATGTTCCTGGTCACCTTTTTCTTCGGTAAATTCCTTGGCGCCGATTATTCACAGAATGCCGCCCTTTCCTTTACCGCTGCCGGCAATAACTTTGAACTGGCTATTGCCGTCGCCATCGGGGTCTTCGGCATCAATTCAGGTGAAGCCTTTGCAGGGGTTATCGGCCCCCTGGTGGAAGTACCCGCCCTGATCGCGCTGGTAAATGTGGCTTTCTGGCTGAAACGGAAATATTACTCATCGTTGACAACAACACCCATTTAAAGGTTATGAAAATTGCATTATTCTCAGACATTCATGCCAACCTGCCTGCGCTGGATGCCTTCTTCAAAGACGTAGAAGCCCGCAAACCCGACGCTATTTACTGCTTGGGCGACCTCGTCGGCTACAATATCTGGCCCAATGAAGTGATCAACGAGATCCGCAAAAGGGGCATCCCCACCATCGCTGGCAACTATGACTTCGGCATCGGCCGTACCAGCGACGACTGCGGCTGCGCCTACAAGACAGATGATGAAAAAGCCAACGGCGCCGTATCTATCTCCTTCACCAACGAGATCGTCAAAGACGAAGAGAGGAAATATCTCCGTACCCTCCCCGCTCATATCAAAGTCGAATTCCAGTTGAACAACGATAAGCTGAACCTCCTGCTTGTCCACGGCAGCCCCCGCAAGATCAACGAATACCTCTTTGAAGACCGCGAAGAAAAATCCATGCTCCGCATCATGTTTGATGCCGATGCCGACATTATGTGCTTCGGCCATACTCACAAACCCTACCACCGCATCCTGCCATCCGTTGCCGACGAGCCATCCGCCGGACCGTCCGCGCCCCTCATCCGTCGGACCGCTGGCGCCGCTCTGCCTTCGGCGCCGTCCGACTTCCGCGTGTCCGGCTTCCGCCACGCCATCAACATCGGCTCCATAGGTAAACCCAAAGACAACAACCCCCAGGGAGGTTATGTCCTGCTGCACATCAATGATCACAGCAGCATAAAAGACCCGGGCAGCATCCAGGTCGAATTCATCCGGTTCGACTACGATATAGAAAAAGCAGCCAGGGCCGTAGAAGACAGCCGCCTGCCCAACGCCTATGCCGAAGCCCTGAGAAAAGGACGTTAGCCCCCTAAAACCGCATCTGGACCCTCCGGACCGGCATCTTCCGCACACAGGAATCTTAAAATTAACAACTCATAATTTTGAGATCCCTGTTATATTTATATCTTTGTACCAGTGAAAAAGGTTTTTGTCACCATATTGTTAGCTGTCTATTTCTTCACCTCCATGGGAGCAACCGTGCATTTACATTATTGCATGGGAAAGCTTTTTTCCTGGAGCCTGACAGACAAGGATGATAAAAACTGCGGCCAGTGCGGTATGCCCGTAAAAAATAACGGCGGGCATGGCCTGTCCTTCAAAGAAGGCTGTTGCCAGGACAGACACGCGCACATACAACTTGACAAAGACCAAAAGACGACAGAAGACGTCTATAAGTTTCTAACCCCTACTTTTATCGCGCTGCCGTCAGCAACAACGACACTGCCTGACCTGTATATAGCTTCTTACATAGTAGGGTATCCCACAACCAATGCGCCCCCGGGCCCGGATAAGGTCCCCGTATTTATCCGTAATTGTACATTCCGTATTTGATCTTCTTTCCTGTTATCATGGCCGGCATTCTGACCGGTACAGGGCTTTTCTCTCAGTAGCCCCATCCAATTAATTTTTCTTATTGATTTTTCAACAGATAGTTCCGTTCCACGGGCTATCCAATTATTATTCAACTTTTAAAACTTAAAAGATGAAAACGATTAAAGTATTATTCATGCTTGCTTTCATCCTCCTGACAGGCACCATGGCCACCTTTGCCCAAAAAGCTAAAGATACTATGCCAAAGGGCAAGATGGACACAACGAAGACGATATACACCTGTCCCATGCACCCGGAAGTCATCAGCGACAAACCAGGTAAATGCCCTAAATGCGGGATGACGCTCGTCGCCAAAAAGGTCAAAGCAGAAAAACAATATTACACCTGCACCATGCACCCCGAGGTCATTAGCGACAAACCGGGTAAATGTCCGAAGTGCGGCATGGACCTGGTAAAGAAAAAAAGCCCGATGGACGATAAAATGAAAATGAAGTAATAATGGTTCAGAAACTCATTGAACTCTCCCTCCGCAACAGGCTCATCGTGCTGATGGCAGCACTGGGCTTGTTTGCCTGGGGGGTGATGGCCGTCCGGCAGAACCCCATCGACGCGATCCCCGACTTGTCCGAAAACCAGGTCATCGTCTTCACCGAATGGATGGGCCGCAGCCCCCAGATCATCGAAGACCAGGTCACCTTTCCCCTGGTCTCCAACCTGCAAGGCATCCCCAAAGTCAGGAATATCCGGGGCGCCTCCATGTTTGGAATGAGCTTCGTCTATATCATCTTCGATGACAACACAGATATCTACTGGGCCCGGACCCGCGTACTGGAAAGGCTGAACTACGCTCAGCGCCTGTTACCCCAGAATGTTACGCCAACCTTAGGCCCTGACGGCACCGGCGTAGGACATGTGCTCTGGTACACCCTCGATGCCCCCGGCATGGACCTGGGAGAACAAAGAGCCTTGCAGGACTGGTATATCAAATTCGGATTACAGACCGTGCCCGGCGTCGCCGAAATAGCTTCCTTCGGCGGCTTTGAAAAACAATACCAGCTCGTCGTCGACCCCGTCAAACTGCAATTCTACAATATCTCCCTGATGGATGTCATGAACAAGGTAAAGGCCAATAACAACGATGTAGGCGGCCGCAAATTCGAAATGAGCGATATGTCCTATATCATCCGGGGCCTGGGTTATATCAAAAACAAAGAAGACCTGGAGGACATTGGGCTGACCAGCAACAAAGGCATCCCTATCCGGGTAAAAGACATCGGTACCGTGCAGTTAGGGGGTGACCTGCGACTAGGCATCTTTGACCAGAATGGCGAGGGCGAAGTCGTAGGCGGCATCGTCGTGATGCGATATGGAGAGAATGCCGACCGGGTGATCAACGCCGTCAAAGAAAAAATGAAAGAGGTTGAAAAAGGATTGCCGGAAGGGGTGAAGTTTAAGATTGCGTACGACCGCAGCAGCCTTATCGAGGCAGCCATCGCCAATATCAAGGGCAAACTGGGAGAAGAAATGCTGGCCGTATCCCTCATCGTCATCCTCTTCTTATTTCATTGGCGCAGCGCCCTCAGCATTATCATCCAGATCCCCATCACCATTGCCATCAGCTTCATCCTGCTCAACGCCTTCGGCCTCTCCTCCAATATCATGTCCCTGACGGGTATTGCCCTGGCCATCGGCGTTATTGTAGACAATGGCATTATTATGTCCGAAAACTCCTACCGCAACCTGGCCGAGTGGCAAGCCAGCCATTCACCTAATAAACAGCACCCCAATGGCAAATAAAAATACCAGGCGGTCTAAAAGAAACGATTACTACAAGATCCCCTTCGCAGAACGCCTGGCGATCATCGAAAGGTCTTGCAAACAGGTGTCCCGGGGCGTCTTCTTTTCCACCGTCATCATCATCACCTCTTTCCTGCCTGTATTCCTGCTGACAGGCCAGGAGGGTAAACTATTCCACCCCCTGGCCTATACGAAGACCTTTATCCTGCTGGTGGATGCTTTCCTCGTCGTGACCCTGGCCCCTGTATTGATCTCCTTTTTCATGCGCGGCCGCTTCCGCGGAGACGAGGCCAACCCCGTGAACCGGCTCCTGGAAAGACTCTACGAGCCCCTGATCCGCTGGTGCATCCGTTGGCGAAAGACCACCATCGGGTTCAATATCCTCGCCCTGGTCATCAGCATTCCCTTGATCCTCAGCCTGGGCAGAGAGTTTATGCCGCCCCTGGACGAAGGGTCCCTGCTGTTTATGCCCGTCACCCTGCCGGATGTATCCAACTCCGAAGTGAAGAGAATTCTCCAGGTGCAGGACAAGATCATCAAGTCCGACCCGGAAGTGCTGAATGTCCTGGGTAAAGCCGGAAGGGCAAGTTCCGCCACGGATAATTCCCCCATCAGCATGATCGAAACGATAGTTTTGCTCAAGCCAAAATCCCAATGGCGACCCGGTATCACCAAAGAGGATATCATCAACGAACTCAACAATAAACTACAGATCCCCGGAGTTACCAACGGCTGGACGCAGCCCATTATCAACCGCATCAACATGCTTTCCACCGGTATCCGCACCGATGTAGGCGTCAAGGTTTATGGGCAGAACCTCGATACCATCTATGCCTTCGCCCGGAAAATAAAAAACGAATTGCAGGGAATTGACGGTGTAAAGGACCTTTACGTAGAGCCTATCACCGGCGGGAAATACATCGATATCAGCATTCGGCGGGACGAGATAGGCAGGTATGGGCTCAGCATTGATGATGTGAACAATGTTATCGAGAGCGCCCTCGGCGGTATGAAACTCACCACTACCATCGAAGGGAGACGACGTTTCTCCGTGAATGCCCGTTATGCCCAGGACTTCAGGGACAACCTGGAAGCCCTGAAACGGTTGTCCGTGCAGACCCAGTTATCCGGGCCCATCCCTTTAAGCGCCGTGGCAGACATACAACTCACCGAAGGGCCCGCCATGATCAACTCGGAAAATGCCTTGTTACGGGGCACCGTGCTTTTCAATGTACGTGACCGGGACCTCGCCGGCACCGTCCGGGAATCGCAGGACCGGCTTAATAAAATGCTCACCCGCCTGCCTAAAGGCTATTTCCTCGAATGGAGCGGCCAGTACGAGAACCTGATCAGTGGCGAAAGGACCCTGAAACTCATTTTACCCATCGTACTTTTAGTCATCTTCATTTCAATGTATTTCGCCTTCCGTTCAGCCCGTGAAGCGTTCCTGAGCCTCATCACCATCCCCTTTGCCCTGATCGGCGGCGTCTATATGGTTTACTTCTGGGGAGTCAACCTGTCCGTAGCCGTAGCCGTGGGCTTTATC
Source organism: Puia sp. (assembly GCA_035492545.1). Classification (GTDB taxonomy): domain Bacteria; phylum Bacteroidota; class Bacteroidia; order Chitinophagales; family Chitinophagaceae; genus Puia. The sequence continues at coordinate 30,673 of DATJJD010000008.1, read as the reverse complement.
GCTCTCTTTGGACTGGCCGTAGAGACAGGCATCGTCATGGTCATCTACCTGAACGACGCCATGGAACAACTCGTCGCTGCCAAAGGCAACAGCAGCACCACGATCACCAGCGCCGACCTGCGGGAATATGTGATAAAGGGCGCCGCCAAAAGACTAAGGCCTAAACTGATGACCGTCTGTGTCTCCCTATTCGGCCTTATCCCCATCCTTTGGAGTTCCGGCGTAGGCAGCGACGTCATGAAACCTATCGTACTCCCCATGATCGGAGGGGTCTTTACCTCCTCCATTCACATCTTACTGGTCACGCCCATCATTTTCCTGATGAGCAAGGAATATGAATTAAGGCGACATGGAAAAATAGACACCCTGGAAGTAAAACATTAACGTATGCAACGACAAATCCCTTTTATAGCATTCCTCCTCCTCTTTCAGACTGCTGCCTATTCCCAGGCCCCCCTGAAATTGGAGGAAATCCTGTCCGCCATCCGGAACAATCATCCCTCCATAAAAATGTATGATGCGGATATACGGTCTTCCGATGAGGCCGCCAAAGGCGCCCGGAGCTGGGAAGCCCCCGAGCTGGGCACGGGTCTTTGGATGACGCCCTATAACCCCTCCTTATGGAAAAGGAATGCTGACGGTACTAACGGGATGGGCCAGTATATGATCTCCGCCCAGCAGATGATCCCCAACAAAAAAGAGCTTGACGCCAACGAAAAATACCTGCAGGCAGTATCCGCCGCAGGCAAGGAGTCAAAACAGGCAAATGTAAATGAACTGATTGCCGCCGCTAAAACAAGCTATTATACCTGGCTCATCTCGGAGAAAAAGCTGACCGTACTCGACAACAACGAAAAATTGCTCAACTTCATGATCCAAAGCACCGAGATCCGCTACAAGAACAACCTGGGAAAACTCAACGCCTATTATAAGGCCAAAGCCGCCCTGGGCGAAATAGAAAACCAGCGCATTGAACTGCAAAACCTGATCAGGCAACAGCAAACCCGCCTCAACACCCTGATGTACAGATCCACTAAAGAGGGCTTTCTCACCGACACTTCCTATACCATCGACACTACCTATACGCTCAAAGATTATAGCCCCGCAGACAGCAGCTATTTCGCGCAAACCCGCAGCGATATAAAAGCCGTTCAGAAGAATATCGACCTGGCCTATTTACAACAAGATCTGGAAAGAAGTAAGCTAAAACCCCAATTCGGCATTCGCTATGATCATATGTTCGGTTTCGGCGGCCTGCCCATGCAATACTCCCTGATGGCCATGGTTAAACTACCCATAGCCGCCTGGTCCTCCCGCAGCACCAAAGCCGGCATCGAAAGCCTGAAATGGAAAGAAGAGTCGCTCGCCCGGCAAAAAGAAGGTTTGATCAACGAAGCCACCGGCCAGATGCAAGGCCTGCTGGCCGCCATCGCCAGCAAAAAGCGGCAGGCCCGGCTCTTTGAACAAAATATTATCCCTGCTCTGCAAAAGAACTACCAGGTGCTGCAACTCGGATATGAACAGAACACCGGCGAATTATTCGAACTCCTCGACGCCTGGCAAACCCTGAATAGTTCCCAAATGGAATATTTGCAGCAAGTACAGGAACTGCTCAACATGCAGACCGAGATGGATAAAATACTGGAACAAAATTAAAACTATGCGGATAAGCAATATAAAAACAACAGCCTGTAAGCTACCCGTTTTCATTTTGGTGGTCTTCGCCGGTTTGATCCTTGCCCTGACGGCTTGCAAGGGGCGCCCTGCCAAAATACCGGCTAACAGTGCCGCCGATCCGTCAGACACTGCCGGCCATACCGGCGCCGCTGAAGAAATTTATACCTGTCCCATGCACCCCCAGATCATAGAACACCATCCCGGCAGCTGCCCCATCTGTGGCATGACCCTTGTAAAAAAAGAGTTCACCGTCGCCGAGGCAAAAAATTCCACGGTCGACCTTCATACACTATTGCGCCCCACCAACAGTGCCGTGGTATCCGGCATACCCGTCACGACGATAGCATCATCAAGTCAACAAATGTCCATAGCTGCATTGGGCCGGGTGGATTACGATACCCGACGGGTGCAGACCATTTCAGCCAGGATCTCCGGCAGAATTGAGAGGCTCTACGTGAAATACCGTTACCAGCATGTGCATATGGGCGACCCGATCATGGAGATTTACAGCCCCGAACTGGTCACCGCCCAGCAGGACCTGCTCTTTATCCTGCACAACGATCCCGGCAATACCTCCCTGCTGGAAGCCGCCCGGACAAAACTGCAACTACTTGGCATGGACCCCCGGCAATTGAAACAAGTCATCCAATCCGGTCAACCTTCCTATAAAGTCGTCGTATACAGCCCCCATACCGGACACATTCATGAGGCTGGCAATATGAACGAGCCCACAGGCAGTGGTTCTCAGCTTATGGACGTATCAAAAGAGAAGGGAGAACTGCCCATCAAAGAAGGTATGTATATTCAGAAAGGGCAAACCGTTTTCCAGTTATACAATACCGATCAAAGCTGGATCATCCTCAACCTTTATCCCGGTCATTCCTCCCTGGTAAAAACAGGTTCTTCTGTCACCATCACTCCTGAGACCGCGCCGGACCAACCCTTCAAAGCCACCATTAACTATATCGAGCCCTTTTACCGGCAAGACAGTAAAACCCTTACCGCAAGGGTCTACTTCGACAACACCCGTAAAATGCTGCCGATCGGCAGCCAGGTAAAAGCTATTATCCAGGCAGGTGTTGGCCCGGCCGCCTGGTTGCCCAGAGAAGCGGTTCTCTCCCTCGGTCTGCATCATGTCGTATTGAAAAGGCAAAACGGCCTCTTCCAGGTCAGCCTGGTACAGACAGGCATTACGACCGACAATCTGATCCAGATCACCGGTGGATTAAGCGCAGAGGATAGGGTAGCCGCCGACGCACAGTTTTTAATGGACAGCGAAAGTTTTATAAAAGTAAAAGGATAAACATGCAACGATCTCGTCTCCTCGCCCCCCTCCTGATTTTGGTAACCTTCCTGGTTTCCTGCCGGATAGGTACGAAAAATACGGCAAAGACAGACCCGGATATATACTACACCTGTTCCATGGACCCGCAGGTCGTAGAATCTCACCCCGGCAAATGCCCTATCTGCCACATGGAACTAACGGCGGTTCGGAAGAGCCAGCAACAGCACACCGATGAAATAAAACTCAGCCCCGAACAGGTACAGCTCGGCAATATCCGCATAGATACGATACAATCTACCAACAGGGGTAATGAAACCGTACTCACCGGAACCGTCAATTTTGACCAGTCCGCCCTGAATGCCGTCAGCACCCGGATCAGCGGCCGCATTGAAAAACTGTATTATAAAAATGTCGGAGATCTTGTCTCCAAAGGGGCCAGGCTCTTCGACCTCTATAGCGAAGAGCTCAACAATGCCCAACAGGAATATCTTCTCATTTTACAAAAGCAAAAGGTATTGGGAAATGCTATCGTCAACTACAATGATCTCGCCCTCAGCGCCAAAAGCAAATTATTGCTATGGGGAATGACCGAATCACAGATCGCCGAACTGGCAAGAGCCGGCAAATCCAATACCACCACCTCCTTTTATAGCACCGCCGGCGGAACGATTACCGAAATCAATGTAAAAGAAGGAGATTATGTGACGGAGGGCGTTACCATTGCAAAAGTGGCTAACCTGTCCACCGTCTGGGTCGAAGCCCAGGTTTATACCACCCAGCTGTCCGAATTCAATCCCAATAGCACTGTCAACATCCAGTTCCCCGATCTCCCCGGTAAAACCCTCCAGGGCAAAATAACCTTTGTCAACCCGGAGATCAATCCCGACACCCGGATCAACCTCATCCGGGTGGCAACGGCCAACAAGGACAACCTGCTCAAGCCAGGTATGCCCGCCTACGTGACCCTCAAAGACCCCCGGCGTAAGATGGTATCCCTTCCCTCAGATGCCGTATTGAGAAACGGCACGATGTCCACCATTTGGGTAGAGACTGCGCAAAATATCTTTAAAAACAGGATGGTCGAAACCGGCGAGGAAGGAGATGGCTTCGTCGAAATCAAATCAGGTCTGCAACCCGGCGACGCCGTTGTCACCAGCGGGGCCTACCTCCTGCAAAGCGAATATATCTTCCGCAACGGGGCCAACCCCATGGAAGGCATGGATATGAGTAAAATGAAAATGTAGTTATATGACACTCTATATAAAAAACATGGTTTGCAACCGCTGCATCCTGGCAGTAAAACAGGAACTGGAAAAATTAACCGGTAAGCCTTTTACCGTGTCCCTGGGAGAAATAACCCTGGAAGAGCCCTTAACAGAAAAACAAACCGCGTTATTTCGTGAAAGACTGCCTGTATTAGGTTTCGAACTCCTGGACGACCGGAAGCAAAAGCAAATAGAAAAAATAAAAACCCTGCTGGTGGCCAAAGTTCAAAACGACGAACTGGAAGAGCATTTTAGTGTCGGGGATTATTTAGGCAGCTCCCTCCGTAAAGAGTATTCTGCCATCAGCCGCCTCTTTTCGGAAGTGGAAGGCATCACCATCGAACAATACTTCATATTGCTTAAAATAGAGAAGGTAAAAGAATGGCTGGCCTACGACGAGCTCACCCTTAGCGAGATCGCCTGGAAATTAGGATACAGCAGCACGGCTTATTTATCCGCCCAATTCAAAAAGATGACCGGCCTTACGCCCAGTCATTTCAAGAAAACAGGCAATGCCCATCGCAAACCCCTTGACGCTGTATAAACCTTCCCCTTCGCCATAAAACATAACATTTTTACAAAATCCTGTAACAACCCGGCCTTTGTTTCTTCCGACCTTTGGAAAACAATAAAAGGTCGTTATGGATACCCAAGCCCCCGAAGTCAACACAAAAAAACAATTCCCCGTTACCGGTATGAGCTGCGCCTCCTGCGCCGCCAGCGTGGAAAATATTTTATCCGCCCAGCCAGGTATCCTTCATGCCCATGTCAATTTCGCCGATAACAGCGCCCGGATAGAATACGCCCCAGCTATCACCAGCCCGCAGCAAATGGCGGCGGCACTGCAGGAAGTCGGCTATGATATGATCGTCGACGAGACAGAAGAAGCAAAAGAGGAGCTGGAACAGACAAGGCGGCGGCATTTTATCCAACTGCGTAACCGAACCATCTGGGCCATCGCCCTATCCATACCCCTGGTCATCATCGGTATGTTCTTTATGGACCTGCCTTATGCTGATTATTGGATGTGGTTCCTCGCCACACCTGTGGTCACCTGGCTGGGAAGGCCGTTCTTTATCAATGCCTTTAAGCAGGCCAGACATCGCTCGGCTAATATGGACACCCTGGTGGCCCTCAGCACGGGCATCGCCTATCTGTTTAGCGTATTCAATACCTTGTTCCCTTCCTTTTGGCACAGCCGCGGCCTGACCGTCCATGTTTATTTTGAGGCTGCCAGCGTAGTCATCGCCTTTATTTTGCTGGGAAAAACACTGGAAGAAAAAGCCAAAGCCAATACCTCCTCCGCCATTAAAAAATTGATAGGCCTGCAACCCAAGACGGTAACCATTATCCGGCAGGATGGATCTACCCTCGATACGCCTATCGCCCGGGTAAAAAAAGGAGATCTCATTTTGATCAGGCCCGGCGAAAAGATCCCGGTGGACGGCACGGTTGAAAAAGGCGATAGTTATCTCGATGAAAGCATGATCAGCGGGGAGCCCGTCCCCGTATCAAAAACTACCGGAGATACCGTGTATGCCGGCACTATCAACCAAAAAGGCAGCTTCCGGTTTAAGGCCGATAAAGTGGGCGGAGATACCCTGCTGGCCCGGATCATCCGGATGGTGCAGGAAGCCCAGGGCAGCAAAGCTCCCGTTCAGAAATTGGTAGACAAAGTCGCCCGTATCTTCGTCCCCATCGTCATCAGCCTGGCCGTCTTGTCTTTCTTTGCCTGGTGGGCGCTCGGCGGAACCCATGGTATCACACAGGGACTTCTGGCCCTCGTCACCGTTTTGATCATCGCCTGTCCCTGCGCATTGGGACTTGCGACACCTACGGCCATTATGGTGGGGGTGGGGAAAGGAGCCGAAAACGGCATATTAATAAAAGATGCTGAAAGCCTCGAAAAAGCCCATCAGATAAATGCAATTATCCTGGATAAGACAGGTACTATCACCGAAGGCAAGCCCGTCGTAACGCAATTGCAGTGGTTTGAAGGACAGACAGAAGAAAATACCCAAATTTTATATGCCTTGGAACAAGCGTCCGAACATCCTTTGGCAGAGGCAGTCGTCTCCTGGTTGCCCAAAGATACCCGGCCTTTATCCCTGGATCAGATTCAATCAGTGACCGGACGTGGCATCACCGCCTTATTCCAGAACGAAACTTACCTGGCAGGCAATGGTTCCTTGCTGAAACAGCATCACATTCCCCTTACACCCTCCATCCAAAAATGGGCAGATGAACAAAAGGCCAAAGCCGGGACCCTCGTCTTCTTTGCCAATAAAACCAGGATTATAGCGGGCATCGTCATCGCCGATACTATAAAGCCCTCTTCCAAAACGGCCATCCAGGAACTTCAGCGGTTGGGCATTGACGTCTACCTGCTTACCGGCGATAACTCCTGGGCCGCCGCGGCGGTAGCAGCCGGGGTTGGCATCAAACAATTCCGGGCCGAAATGCTGCCGGAGGACAAAGCTGCCTTCGTTCAACAATTACAACAACAGGGAAAAGTCGTCGCCATGGTCGGCGATGGTATCAACGACAGCCATGCGCTGGCACAGGCAGACGTAAGTATTGCCATGGGCAAAGGCAGCGACATCGCCATAGAGGTGGCCAAAATGACGTTGATCTCTTCCGACCTTTCCAAAATTGCCCCGGCTATCCGTCTTTCAAAGAAAACGGTAAAAGCCATCCGGCAAAATCTTTTCTGGGCCTTCATCTACAATGTCATCGGCATCCCGGTGGCAGCCGGACTACTGGTTCCCATCAACGGGTTTTTGCTCAATCCTATGATCGCCGGCGCCGCCATGGCATTCAGCAGTGTCAGCGTAGTCAGCAACAGCCTGCGCCTGAAATGGGCCAGCATTCAATGAAGGGGTGAATAGGATATCATTTAATCAAAAACATAAACAATACAATAAATGGAAACACTACAATTTAAAACGAATATCAATTGCAGCGGTTGTGTAGCCAGGGTCACCCCTAAATTGAACGAAGCAAAAGGCATCGTTACCTGGAAAGTCGATACCAATAACCCCGATAAAGTTTTGACGGTCGAAACCGACAACCTGCCCGGGGAGTCTGTTGTCGGGATCGTGAAATCAGCGGGATTCAGCATTCAACCTTTATAACCACTCAATACCACAACAATGGAACACCATGGACAGGACCATCACGGCTCGATGACCCACGCCGGGCACGATCATCACGCTATGATGATCTCGGATTTCCGCAGGCGGTTTTACGTCATATTGGCCCTTACCATTCCCATCCTGCTGTTATCCCAAATGATCCAGCACTGGCTACGGATCACCCTTGCTTTTTCAGGATCAAACTATCTCCTCCTGTTCCTTTCGACGATTGTTTTCCTTTACGGCGGCAAGCCTTTCCTCACCGGCTGGTTGAGCGAAATGAAAGACCGAAACCCCGGCATGATGACCCTTATTGGCTTCGCTATTACCGTCGCTTATGTATACAGCGCCGCTACCATCTTCGGTTTAAAGGGGATGGATTTTTTTTGGGAACTGGATACCCTCATCCTCATCATGCTATTCGGCCACTGGATCGAAATGAGATCCGTGGCCGGCGCCTCCCGGGAACTGGAGCTCCTTGTTCAACTCATGCCCGCTCAGGCCCATAAAATCCGGGAAGGCGGCCAGGTAACCGACGTACAAACCGATAGCCTGCAAGCAGGTGACAGCATTCTCATCAAACCAGGCGAAAAAGTAGCCGCCGACGGCCTCATCACTGAAGGAGACAGCCACCTCAACGAAGCCATGCTCACCGGCGAATCCAGGCCCGTCCACAAAACCAAAGGCGACAAAGTCATCGCCGGAGCCATCAATGGCAACGGCGTGCTCACCATCACCGTCCAGCACACCCAGGTCGATTCGTACCTGTCCAGGGTCATCCAGCTCGTAAGCGAGGCCCGGAAAGCCAAATCCAGGACTCAACTGCTGGCCGATAAGGCCGCCCGTTGGCTTACGCTGGTCGCGCTGGCTGCCGGAATTGCCACTTTCCTCTATTGGTATATCGACGGGAAAGACCTTGCCTTTGCTATCGAAAGAATGGTCACGGTCATCGTCATTTGCTGTCCCCACGCGTTGGGCCTTGCTGTGCCCCTCGTTGTTGCCAAATCCACGGCCCTGTCTGCCCAACACGGCCTGCTTATCAAAAACCGGACAGCCTTTGAAGACGCCCGCAAGATTACAACCCTCGTTTTCGACAAAACCGGCACCCTCACCGTAGGCAAATTCCAGGTCGCCCGCTACCAGCCACTCAACAATCAATACTCCCCCGATGATATCCTCCGCCTGGCTGCGGCCATTGAAAAGGGTTCCGAACATCCCATCGCCACCGGCATTCTTCAAAAGGCAAAAGACCTCGGCCTCCAACCCGAAAACGCCACCGACGTCCAGGCCCTCACCGGCAAGGGAATCAGCGGCACCGTAGCCGGGAAAAAAGTAGCCGTCGTTAGCCCGCAGGCTATTTCCGCAATAGCTGCCGGCAAAACCCAGGAAATCAAAACCAATGAAACGTTGGTATATGTCGTAGTCAACGACCAGCCCGCCGGCTTCATCGCCCTGGCCGACCAGGTCCGCCCCGAATCCTACGACGCCATCAAAACCCTCCACCAGCACCAGATCAAAACAACCCTCCTTACCGGCGACAACAACATCGTCGCTGAAGGCGTCGCCAAAGAGCTAGGCATGGACAGTTATCTTGCCGAGGTCCTGCCCCATCAAAAGCTGGAAAAAATAAAGGGATTGCAAGCCCGGGGAGAGTTCGTCGCGATGACCGGCGACGGCGTCAACGACGCCCCCGCACTGGCCCAGGCCGATGTCGGAATCGCCGTCGGCAGCGGCAGTGACATCGCCGCAGAAACGGCAGGCATCGTACTCGTCAACAGCAACCCCAAAGATATCGTCAGCCTGATATTATTCGGCAAAGCTACTTACCGTAAAATGATTCAGAATCTGATCTGGGCCACCGGCTACAATATCATTGCCCTGCCCCTTGCCGCAGGGGTCCTGTACAAACAAGGCATCCTGTTAAGTCCCGCCGCTGGCGCCGTCCTGATGAGCCTGAGCACCATTGTAGTTGCTATCAATGCCGGTTTGCTCAAAGTAAAGTAAATTTGAAAACAATCAACACCCAATACCAATGTCCGGCAATCCAGCTGTCATCGAGCACAAGAGAAGAATTGATCATGTTATTGATTATATCTTCGGCCATCTTGACGGCCGGATTTCCTTACAAACCCTTGCCGGCGTCGCCAACTATTCCCCCTTTCACTTACAAAAAGTCTTCAAACAAATCATAGGCGATTCGCCGAAACAATACATTATAAAACTACGACTGGAAACCGCCTTCCACCTGCTGATCATCCATCCCCAAAAATCCGTTCAGGAGATCTCTATCGAAAGCGGCTTTTCCTCCCCGGCCGTCTTTTCAAGAGCCATTAAGACCTATTTCAGATACTCTCCCGGGCAAATACGCGATTTGTCTCATAGAGAAAAGATGAAGCTGCTACATACGACCACTCCAAAATCCGCTCCCGGTCAAGTGGCGACATCCGCCAACTCCCTACATACCGGAAAAGTCCTTATCCAGGTTGTCAAAAAGGAATCCGTCAAAGGCATATATCTCGTTGCCCCCTTCAATAACGCCACAGAAATCCAACGAGCCTTTACAGCACTATCCAGGATTGCCCGGTCACACGACCTGCCTGCAGCCGGATCTACCCTATATGGCATATTATGTCCCCACCAGAGAAACGTTTACAAAGCCGTCCTCCCGGTCAACAAAAGCATGCCAGGAACCGACAATTTCATGATCACCGAAATCAAAGGCGGGATCTTTGCCACCTTCAAAGTCAAAGGCGATCTGAAACAAACCAATAAAGCCGCACATTATTTTTATCACCGCTGGCTGCCCGACAGTGGATATAAAATTGCCGGTATTGCCGGCTTTGAAACCTTTTCCGATAACCCCGCCTTCGTTCCCTACTACCAACTGGAGCGGGAGATCCATATACCCATCGAGCCCGCTTTATAAGAATCGCAAGATTTGCAAAGCGTTTCCCCGGTTCTGTCATGACGCAATTCCCGTCAACCCGCAACTTTGCAGGCGTAACTATTTTTATCACTATGACGTTGAATAACAAACAGCAAACACCCCGCTGGGTGAAGGTCTCCGATGTCATTACGATCATCCTCATCCTGGGCCTTGTCATCCTGCACCTTACCGGCCATAACTTTCACCACCGATGATGATGTCTCCCTCCTTGCGCAAATTGGTGCTCCTCACGCATATCATTACCGCAATCGGCTGGCCCGGAGCCGTTGCCGCCTTCCTTGCCCTTGCTGTTACCGGCCTCACCGGCTCCAATGCCCGGATAGTATGTGCCGCTTACCTGGCGATGGAACCCATCACCTGGTATATCATTGTCCCCTTGGCCTTTGGCTCCCTGCTGACGGGGCTTGTCCTGTCGTTGGGTACCAAATGGGGATTATTCCGGCACTATTGGGTCCTGGCGAAATTGCTGATCAACGCGCTTTCCATTATTCTTTTGCTGCTCCATACCCGGGTCATCGCCGATGTAGCGACCGCAGCGGCAAAGACTACACTGAATGGTACCGATCTCCGCGGGCAGCGGGTCCAGCTCGTGGCCATCGCCATCGCCGCTCTGCTGGCATTGCTCGTGGCCACCATCCTGTCCGTCTACAAGCCACGGGGCATGACCCCGTTCGGAGGGCCTAAGAAAATCCTGGATACCGTCGGGAAGTAATCAGCGGGACATTATATTCATTTATTCCTTACATTCGGTCTTATATGGACCAGCATACAGCCGAAGAAAGATTTGCTCAACTGGGCCTGAGCCTGCCCCCCGCGCCGAGCCCCATGGGAGTCTACAAACCCTGTCTCGTAGACGGCAGGTATTTATATGTCTCGGGACACGGCCCTTTCCGGGACGATAAGAGCCTGATCATCGGACGTATCGGCCTGGACCTGGATATCGAAGAAGGAAAAGCCGCCGCCCGGCAGGTGGGATTGTCCATCCTGTCCACGATAAGGGCCCATCTGGGCAGCCTCGACAAAGTAAAAAAGGTTATTAAAGTATTGGGAATGGTAGGCTGTGTAGGGGAATTTGACAGGCATCCTTACGTGATCAATGGCTGTAGCGAATTATTCGCAGCTATCTGGGGCGAGGACAATGGGGTAGGGGTGAGGAGTGCGATAGGAGTGGGGTCCCTGCCCAACAACATACCCGTGGAGATCGAAGTTTTATTTGAATTGTATTAACCCTGAAAAATGACCCGGATAAAAAAAGAAGACTACCTTATCAGCAACATCGACCAACTGGACTCCCCGGTCCTGGTGATCTATCCCGACAAAGTAAAATCGAATATCCGCCTTATGGTGGAAATGGCTGGCGGAAATACTGCTTCCTTGCGCCCGCATGTCAAAACACATAAGTCCCCCGATGCCACCCGTCTGCTACTCGAGGCGGGCATCCATAAATTTAAATGCGCCACCATCGCCGAAGCGGAAATGCTGGCCCTTAGCGGAGCCGGGGACGTCTTACTGGCCTACCAGCCCGTAGGCCCCAAACTGCACCGCTTCCTTTCCCTGGTCCGTAAATATCCCGCTACAAAATTTGCCTGTCTGATCGATAATCTGGTAGCGGCCCGGGAGATGGATAGGGCATTTGGAGCGGCCGGCCTCCGGGTACCCGTCTATATCGACCTGAATGTAGGGATGAACCGTACGGGTATCCTGCCGGGAGAGGCGCTGACATTATATAAGGAAGCCGCAAAAGCAACAGGCATCACCCCCGTCGGCCTTCACGCCTATGACGGACATATCCGGGACCTCGATTGGGAGCAACGCAAAGAGAAATGTGATGCCGCCTTTGCGCAGGTCGTCGCCCTGAAGGACGCTATCAGCGCCCTTGCTCCCGCCCCCGCCGCCCCGTCAAGGCCCGCCGATCTCATCATCGTTGCCGGCGGCTCCCCCACCTTCTCCATTCACTGCAAAAGAGAAGGCATCGAATGCAGTCCCGGCACCTTTATATACTGGGACAAAGGTTACAGCGACGGCTGCCCGGAACAGGCTTTCACCCCCGCCGCCCTGGTCATCACAAGGGTCGTCTCCCTACCGGAGCCAACTAAACTTTGCCTGGACCTGGGACATAAATCCATTGCCGCGGAGAATGAGCTCAGCCGGCGTGTCTTTTTCCCCGGCGCGGAAGATCTGAAACCCCTGGGCCAGAGCGAGGAACACCTGGTCGTAGAGGCCGGCCCCGGCCATTCTTACCAGGTAGGGGATGTATTATATGGCATTCCCCTCCATATCTGCCCTACCGTCGCCCTCTATGAAAGGGCTTGTATAATAGAGAATGGACGCCTCACCGGCGAATGGCGGACAACCGCAAGAGACAGAAAGATCAGCGTGTAACAGATCCGTGCCGGCCGCACACCGACCCCGGTCCACACCTGCATCCGCGCCGGCCGCACACCCGCCCGCCGGCCCCGCCATCCTGTCCCCAAAAACAGCCATCTGGGAGGCTGAATGCTCCATTTTGCAGACAGTCCCCGATAACTGAACAGGATCGACTATTTTTGGGAACAGGCCCCGCCTGAGCAGTCCGCATGAACTCAAAAAGGAAAATCAGCATCGTATTACACGTTTTATTCACGCTGGTAGTATTACTGGTCCCCATCGTTTTCCTTCCCCTGAAAGACAATAAAAGCCACTATAATTACAATGGGCAGACCATCGTTTTCACCCTGCTGCAAGGCGTCTCCTTTTATTTTAATTCCTACTGGCTTTATCCAAGACTGCTGATAAAGAAAAAAATAGCCTGGTATATCACGGCCGTTATCATCACCAGCCTCGTCATAGCCGCCATCGCCATCTCTCTCCCCGGCCCGAATAAATTTGGCCTCTCCTATGCCTGCGTAGCCCATGCCGTTATATACGTCTTTGTCGGGCTGTTCGTAATGGGCACCAGCACCTGTTACCGGTTCATTATGGATGTTATGAAAGACCAGCATCTCCGGCAGGAGAACCTGACCACGGAATTGTCCTTTCTCCGTTCCCAGGTGAGCCCCCATTTCATGTTCAATACGCTCAACAGCATGGTAGCCCTGGCCCGGAAAAAATCCGATAAGCTGGAGACTTCCCTGCTGAAAATGTCCGCCCTGATGCACTACATGCTCTATGATGCCGATGAAGAAAAAGTACAGCTTTCCAAAGAGATCGATTATATCCATAGCTATATAGAACTCCAGACCCTGCGCTTCGGGGATACCATCAAGATCCTTTTGATGGTCAATCCCCCCGATAAGGACTATAGCATCGAACCCATGTTGCTGATCCCACTGATCGAAAATGCCTTCAAACATGGCAGCGGTGTGATAAAAGATCCTGAAATTTGTATTCAGCTGATAGCAAGGGAAAAAACGATTGCGCTGGAAGTATCCAATAAGATGGAATGCAGGTTCGGCCGGGCAGCCGACCGTTCAAAAGGAATTGGGCTCGCTAACTTACACCGCCGGCTGAATCTCCTGTACCCCGGGAAATACCAGTTACAGGCGGAGCAGAAAAATGATTGGCATTATGCATACCTAAAAATTCAACTAAATGATACGCTGTCTCGCAGTCGATGATGAATCATTGTCGCTGGACTTACTGGAAGATAATATCAAAAGGGTGCCGTTTCTACACCTGGCCGGACGCTGCCAGAATGTATACGAAGCGATGGATGCCATGCGGGGCCAATCCATCGACCTGCTCTTTCTGGATATCCAGATGCCGGGACTGTCGGGGCTGCAATTCATACAGAGCCTCCCCGTAAAACCGCTGGTCATATTCGTGACGGCTTTTAAAAAATACGCCCTGGAAGGATTTGAACTGGATGCGCTGGACTACCTGGTCAAACCGGTGATGCCCCAACGTTTCCTGAAGGCTGTGAATAAAGCCGCTCAATACTATTCCGCCATGCAGACCCCGGTCCCGCCACAGACAGAGCTGGCTCCGGCTCCGCCGCCGCCCGCCGGAACCGATTATTTTTTTGTCAACGTGGAATATAACCTGGTGAAGATCCTCACCGATGACATCGCCTATATAGAAGGCCTAAGGGACTATATCAAGATCCACCTCGTCAATGCAGATAAGCCCATTATCAGCAAGCTTTCCATGAAGACCCTCTTCGAAAGATTATCCCCTGCCCGTTTCATACGGGTCCATAAATCCTATATTATCGCGATCGATAAGATCCGGCTGATCAGAAAGAACAGGATCTATATCAAAAATGAATTGATCCCCATCAGTGACTTCTACCGGGATAACCTGCTAAGCCTCATTTCTCCCCGCTATCTCAAATAGGCCCCGCTTCCCCGCGTCGCCAGCCGCTCCCGCGTCGCCAGCCGCTCCCCCGCCTGCCGCTGCCCGCCGGCCATTCCGCCCCTGCCTGCCAGCCATCACTGCCCCGCTATTCCCTGCCTCGCCAGCCATCGCCCGCCGTCCCTTGTCCCCTCTTTTAGTCCACTTGTCGAAGGAATGACTTTCCTGATCTATTTCATTTTCCCGGCCGGCAGCCACCCCGGATTTTTGCAGCCAAACACCTGATCATGCCTGTAAAACCATCCGCCCGCCGCCGCCGCAGCCACCGCTACCGCCGCAGTCACCGCCGCCGCAGTCACTGTCATCCCGGCTACTATAACCGCCGTCCCCGGAAATATAGCGCGATCCTTTTCTGCTTTTGGCTCATCGCGATAACAGCTCTTACCCAACCTGCCCCTTTATGGGCGCAGGATGGCGCCCAGACTGTCAAAGGACTCCTTACGGACAATGTTTCGGAAAAGCCGCTGGCGGGTGTCACGGTCTCCCTGGTCGGCCTCCCCATCCGCACACTCACAGATTCCACCGGCAGATACACCCTCCCCAAAGTACCGGTAGGCCGGCAGAAAATTTCATTCTCTTCCGTGGGATATAAACCCGTTATTATACCCGAAGTGCTGGTCACAGCCGGTAAAGAAGTAATTCTGGACCTGTCGCTGGAACAAAACATCGCTGCCCTCAAAGACATAACCATCACCGCCTTCAAAACAAAAAAAGGAATGGCCTCCAATGAATTTGCCACCGGCAGCGCCCGCTCCTTCAATATGAACGAAGTCACCCGGTATGCCGGAGGAAGAAATGACCCCTCCAGGCTGGTAAGCAACTTCGCAGGCGTCTCCACCGGAGACGACTCCAGGAATGATATCATCGTCCGGGGGAATTCCCCCACAGCCCTGCTATGGAGAATGGAAGGCATCCCCATCCCCAACCCCAATCATTTTGCTACGCTGGGAACCACCGGCGGCCCTGTCAGCGCGCTCAATACCAATGCCCTGAAAACAGCAGACTTTTACACCGGCGCCTTCCCCGCGGAATTCGGCAATGCCCGGGCCGCCGTGTTTGACCTGTCCTTACGGACCGGCAATAAAGATAAATTCGAACAGACCTATCAGCTGAACTTGTTCAGCGGCCTGGAAGCCATGGTCGAAGGCCCTTTGAATAACAAAAAGAACGGAGCCTCTTTCCTGGTAGGCTACCGCTATTCTTTTGCGGAGATCGCCCAGGCGGCAGGCTTCAACATCGGCACCAAAGCCGTTCCCCATTACCAGGATCTTGTCTTCAACCTCGATTTTGGAAAGGGAAGACTGGGCAGCTTCAGCATCTTCGGCCTGGGAGGGCTCAGCAATATCGACTTTATCGGGAAAGACCTGAAAGCCACCGACCTCTTTGCCAACCAGGATGAAGACGCCTATTACAAGTCCCGGATAGGCATCCTGGGAATAAAACACCGGACAGAGATAGGGGCGGACACGTATTGGAAGACCGTTCTTTCCTATTCTTATAACAGCTTCGGCGGAAATATATACCGGTATTACGATTCGCTTAGCCAGCGGCAATTTATTACAGATGTAAAGGATGTCAATAACAGCTTCCGGCTTTCTTCCTTTATCAATTCCAAGGTGAATACCCGGCTCAGCCTGCGGGGCGGCGCCCTGGCCGAAGTGTTGGGAGACAATTCCTTTGCGAGAGATCACAACAATACGCCGGTCTGGGTGATCCACCGGGACGAGAAAAGCCACCCTATCCTGCTGCAGCCCTACCTGCAGGGGAAATACCGCTTCTCCGACAAGCTTACCGTCACGGCGGGGCTCCATGGCTTGTACTATAGCTTTTCCAGGACCGGCGCCATAGAGCCCCGGGCCTCTCTCAGCTACCAGGTGGCGGAAAATGGGACGATCAGTCTCAGCTATGGCCTTCACAGCCAATTACAGCCGATGGATGTATATCTCTACCAGGACAGCACCGGCGACCGGTCTAACCGGCAACTGGACCTCACCCGGGCGCAACACTATGTCCTGGGCTACGATTGGCGGTTCGCCCCCGATTGGCGGCTGAAATGGGAGGTCTATTACCAATATCTCTATAAGGCCCCGGTAGAAAGGATACCCACGGGCTTTTCCGTCTTAAATGCCGGCGCGGATTACAATTTCCCGGAGAAAGCTGGCCTGGTGAACAAAGGCACCGGCGCCAACAGGGGAATAGAGCTTACCCTGGAGAAATTCTTCAGCCGGGGCTTCTATGTGCTGACTACCCTTTCCCTGTTTGACGCTACCTATAAAGGCAGCGACGGAGTGGAAAGAAACAGCACTTTTAATAACCGCTACGTGGCAAATATCCTGGCAGGGAAAGAGTTCCGGATAGGCTCCTCAAAACTAACCGTGTTCACCATAGACTGGAAACTGGCCACCTCCGGCGGCAGGTACACCACTCCCGTAGACCTGGCAGCCTCCATAGCAGAGGGGAGGGAGGAGTTCGACGAAAATAGCTATAACAGCCAGCGACAGGGCCCTTATTTCAGGACGGACCTCCGGCTGGGGTTCCGAAGGAACAGCGCCAGAAAGAAATTAGTGCAGACTTTCTACCTGGACCTGCAAAACCTGACCAACCATCAGAACGAATTTGCCAGCAGCTATAATGAAGTGTTAAAAAGGGTAGGAACCATTTATCAGATAGGATTCTTTCCGGATATCCTCTATCGGATCGAATTTTAACAGCTATTTCCAGGCATCCATCCAACGCTGTTTACCGTATTTTATCCTTATATAGATGTTAAAATAGGTGGATTCACCGGAAAACTCCCTTGTATTCACCGACCGGCTATAGTGCAGCGGCGATTTATGCCTTAAATTGCAATTTATTCAGTGTCACATGTATGTAATATTTTTCGACCAAAAAACAATTTTGTTCGAAAAATTATTAATTCGATAATTTTGTGGCCACCATTAATCAACATTAAAACATAAACCATGGAAGTAAAAGAACCGACTGGCAGACTGGGTGTATTAATCCCCGGTTTGGGAGCTGTAGCGACTACCCTGATAGCAGGAGTGGAAGCGATAAAGAAAGGATTAGCACAACCGATAGGATCGATCACACAGATGGGTAATATTCACCTGAACCGGAAGTCGGGCAACAACTATCCTAAAATTAAGGAATTTGTTCCCCTGGCTGGTTTACAGGACATTGTATTCGGTGGATGGGATGTATATGAAGATAATGTATATGAAGCCGCCAGCCGGGCAAAAGTACTGGAACCGGGTATGTTAGCGGCTCTTCGCCCCGAGCTGGAAGCCATAAAACCTATGAAGGCGGTCTTTGAAAAAGAATATGCAAAAAACCTGGACGGAACACATATAAAAAAAGCTGCTAATAAATACGAACTGGCAAAAGCCCTGATGGACGACATGACCTCCTTCCAGGAGTCCCGGGATTGCGACCGCCTGGTGATCGTCTGGTGCGGCTCCACGGAAAAATATATCGAACCATCCGAAGTTCATGAAAGCCTCGCCGCTTTCGAGAAAGGATTGAAGGACAATGACCCCCGCATCGCGCCCAGCATGATCTATGCTTATGCCGCCGTCAAGCTGGGGATCCCCTTCCTCAACGGGGCGCCCAACCTCACCGTTGATATCCCCGCCATTGTCGAGCTCGCCCGCCAGACAGGGACGCCGATTGCAGGCAAGGATTTCAAGACCGGACAGACCCTGATGAAGACCATTCTCGCCCCCGGCCTCCAGGCCCGTGCCCTGGGTGTAAAAGGATGGTTCTCCACGAATATATTAGGCAACCGGGACGGATATGTACTGGATGATCCGGATAATTTCCGCACCAAGGAAGTTTCCAAGCTGAGTGTGCTGGAAGACATCCTGCGCCCCGACCTCAGCCCTGAATTATACAGCGAATTATACCATAAGATCCGGATCAACTACTACCCCCCTCATGGCGATAATAAAGAGAGCTGGGATAATATCGACATTTTCGGCTGGCTGGGATATTCCATGCAGATCAAGATCAACTTCCTCTGCCGGGATTCTATTCTTGCCGCTCCACTGGTGCTGGACCTGGCCTTATTCGGCGATCTGGCTAAGCGGGCAGGCCTCAGCGGCGTGCAGGAATGGCTGTCTTTCTACTTCAAATCCCCACAGACCATCCCGGGATTCCGCCCTGAACACGACATATTCAAACAATTGAACAATCTTCAGAATGCCCTTCGTAAACTGATGGGAGAAGAGCTGTTGAATGCAGAAGGTTTGACCTATGCCGAAGAAGAAATAACGGCTTGATAAATGGAAAAAATCCATCGACTCATTTCCACTTGTTTGGGAATAGGTTATACTCCAAAGGGCGGAGGTACAATAGCCGCCATCGTATGCTGTATAGCCTGGTATTTTACCCGGACTGGCGGAAATGAGTTTGCATTTGGTCCGGTGCTGGTCACGGGCCTCATCCTGGCCGTCGGGGTCTGGAGTGCAGGAAAAGTTGAACAGGCATGGGGGAAAGATAGCTCCAAAGTTGTCATAGATGAAGTGGCCGGCATGTGCCTGACCCTCCTGTTTGTACCCGCAAGATGGCAGTATATAGTATGCGGGCTGGTCCTGTTCCGGTTTTTTGACATTGCCAAACCCCTTGGGATACGAAAAATGGAAGAACTAAAAGGCGGTTGGGGCGTTATGATGGACGACATGCTGGCAGGTTTGTATTCCAATATAGTCCTGCAGGTCATCGTGCTCAGCAAGTTATGGCAAATTTGAAGACCTTTTCGAAAGCGCAGGGAGTCTCCCTGCTGGCGACCGGAGTCGATTTCATGGTAACCTTTCTGCTGTTCCGCTGGGCAGGGGTTTCCTCCGGCACCGCCAGTGCGATCGTGACTTTTTGCGGGGCGACAGGCACCCTTTGCGGCGGAGTTACCCATTTCATGATCAGCCGCAGCTGGGTTTTCAACGCACAGGAGAAAAAATGGACAGGACAGCTCAACAGGTATGTACTGGTCTGGATCGGGAACCTGGGGCTGAATGCATCCGGTCTTTACCTGCTCTCCCGCTACACAGAGCTTAATCACATGATAGCCAAGATTGTTATTGCCATAATAGTAGCTGTTTGTTATAATTACGTATTGCAGAAAAGATTTGTATTTAAATAAGACTGATGAATAAGGAAGGATTTTGTAAAAGAGCATACATTACGGCGATACTGGTCATGGCAGGATTTTTTAGCAGCATGGCACAGACGGTAATAACGGGATACGTAAAAGATTCCGCTACACAAGCCCCTTTGTCCAATGCCAGCGTGGCCATAAAAGGCCAGAAGGGCGGCTCCCGCACCAACGCAGACGGCCGGTTCAGAATACCGGTGGATAAGACACCCGTCAACCTCACCGTCACCATCGTAGGTTATAATTCTTTTACCCTCCATCTGGACGAATTCCCCAGCCAGGACCTGACCCTCAATTTAACCCGCAATTTCAAGAGCCTGGAACATGTCACCGTTAAAAATAAAAAGCAACGATACCGTAATAAAGGCAACCCCGCCGTCGAACTGATCCGGCAGGTCATCGATAATAAGGCAAAAAACAGGATGGAGGCTTATAACTATGCGACCTATGAAAAGTATGAAAAACTACAGGTCTCCGTCAACAAGCTCTCCAATAAAGTCGGTCACAACCGGCTCCTCAAACCCTACCATTTCCTCGTCGAGAATGGCGATACCACTAAACTGGAAGGACGTGTCCTCTCACCCGTATACCTGGAAGAATCCCTTTCCGATGTGTACTATCGCAAAGACCCTGAAAAGACCAAGACGATCACCAAAGGACAGCGTAAAGTCGACTTCGGGGAATTCCTCGACATGGGAGGGATCAGCATGTACCTCAACCGCCTTTACCAGGACTTCAACGTATACGACAACAATATCTCTGTCTTTACCAATCTCTTCCTCAGCCCCATTGCCGATATGGGACCCACCTTCTATATGTATTTTATAGATGACACGGTCTCCGTAGACAGCCAGAAACTGATCCGGCTCTCCTTCCGCCCCAGAAACCCCAACGACCTCCTCTTCCGGGGTACGATGTGGATCACCCTGGACGGCAACTACGCTATTCAGAAGCTGAGACTGCTGGTCAGCAAGAGCATCAACTTCAACTTCGTCCGGGAAATGAAGATCGACCAGGACTTCACCAAAATGCCGGACGGGAGATACCTGCTCTCCAAAAGCGATGTGCTGGGAGACTTCGGCATCAACAAGACAGGCACGGGACTCTTCGGCGAACGAACGGTATCCTTCCGGAATTTCAAGACCAATCAGCCCGTTCCCGACAGCATATTCAAAGGACCTCCCACGGTCATACTGGATAGTGCCACCAGCAAAAACGACAGCTTCTGGGTCGACACCCGGGGGCTGGATACGCTGACAAGGGCGGAATCGAAGGTCTATGCAAATGTTGACAGCCTCCGGAATATGAAGTCCTTCAGAAGGCTGATGGACTGGGGCACGCTGCTCCTGGCCGGGTACAAACAGGCCGGTATCTTTGAGATCGGACCCGCCAGCACCTTCTACAGCTTCAACCCCGTGGAAGGATTTCGGTTACGCTTCGGCGGCAGGACCACTACAAAGCTCAGCACCCGGTATTATTCCGAGGCCTACGCGGCCTATGGCTTCAAGGACCGGCAATGGAAGTACTTCCTCAGCGGGACCTATTCGCTGAATAACAAATCCGTCTACGGCTTTCCCCAAAGTTATATCCGGGCCTCTTACCAGCACGATACCAAGATCCCCGGCCAGGAATTGCAGTTTGTACAGGAAGATAACTTCCTGCTGTCTTTCAAACGGGGTAACAATGATAAATGGCTGTACAACGACATCTTCCGCCTGGAATATAAAAGAGAATTCGGCGATCACCTGTCCTATGACTTCGGCTTAAAATACTGGAAACAGGCCCCGGCCGGCACCATCGCATATGTAAAAGAGACGGGCGGTATCAGCGACTCCATCCCTTCTTTCACCACGGGCGAAGTATCGGGGGAATTCCGCTGGGCCCCTCATGAACAATTCTAT
Source organism: Puia sp. (assembly GCA_035492545.1). Lineage (GTDB taxonomy): Bacteria > Bacteroidota > Bacteroidia > Chitinophagales > Chitinophagaceae > Puia. Next base: position 8,983 of record DATJJD010000008.1, on the reverse strand, counting down.
ATCGGCAAGCTGTACCGGGTACCTATCGTAAATAAATACCCCATCTTCGACTTCCGCTATACAGCCGGCATCAAAGGGCTGTTCGGCGGAGAATTTAATTACCACCGCTTCGACGTAGACATCTTCAAAAGATTCTACCTGGGGCCCATCGGTTATACGGATATTACCCTGGATGGAGGTTACCTCCTGGGCAAAGTGCCTTTCGCCCTGGCGGATATTCACCATGCCAACCAAACCTATGCTTATCAGCTCAATTCCTATAACCTGATGAACTTCATGGAATTTATCAGCGACCACTATGGCAGCATCATGGTCGATCATTATTTCAACGGGTTTTTCTTTAATAAGATACCTTTGCTAAAGAAACTGAAATGGAGGGAAGTCATTGAGGCGAAGGTACTGTTCGGAGGACTTCGGGATGAGAATAATCCCCTGAAGAACCCCGACCAGGTGAAGTTTCCCCTTACCAATGGGGTGACCGAGACTTTTTCTTTGAACCAGACCCCTTATGTGGAGGCCGGTTTTGCCGTCGCCAACATCTTTAAGCTGGTCAGGGTGGATTTCATAAAAAGATTCACCTATCTCAATCACCCGGAAATTCCTACCTGGGGTATCCGGGTAAGAACTAAATTTGACTTTTGATTTGATTTGAAAAATGAGTATTCGCAATCAATTACAGTCGGGAATATATAAGGTCATCAATCCTCTGGTGAAATTGCTGATCCGGGCTGGCCTTACCCCAAATATGGTAACCACTATCGGCCTGGTGCTGAACATCGGAGTTTCCATCATTTTTATAGCAGGCGCGGAAGAAGGCGCAAGAGGAGATCTTTCCTACGTGGGATGGGCCGGGGCGCTGATCCTGTTCGCCGGCCTGTTCGATATGCTCGATGGTCAGGTGGCCCGGTTGGGTAATATGAGCTCCCGTTTCGGGGCCTTGTATGATTCCGTGCTGGACAGATACAGTGAATTGATCCTTTTTTTGGGGATCTGTTATTACCTGGTCGCTCACCACTATTTCCTCAGCTCCCTGTTCGCCTTCATCGGAATGATCGGCAGCCTGATGGTTAGCTATACCCGGGCAAGAGCGGAAGGCCTGGGCATCGAATGCAAGGACGGCCTGATGCAAAGACCGGAGCGGGTGATCCTGATAGGGGTCTCAGCCCTTGCCTGTGGGATTGCTTCAAAATTTATAGGAGGGAATTACAAGATACACTGGCCCGGTTCCACCTTCCCCGTCTTCGAGACGATCTCCATCTTTACCATCCCCATTACCATCATGGCGGTACTGGCCAACGGCACCGCCATCGGGAGATTGAAAGATGCCAGGAAAAGCCTGGAAGAACAGGATGCTGCCCGGGTTGCAGCAAAGACGGCCGCTTCCGCCGCTGACGGATCGGCATCAGGCTCCTCTGCGGCGGCTCCCCGGACCACGGTTCAGGATCCGGCTTCGGATAACAAGACGGCCTCCATCTCCGTATGGCTGTTATGTGTATTGTTATCCGCCGTCACCACCCTGCACGCCGGCGCCCAGGCTGCTCATCCCATCGCGCATCCCACCGTTCGCGACGCACAGGATACGTTTCCCATCCCTCCGCATACCCGCAATTCCCTGTTCTACCTGCAACGCACCCCCAATACCAACACCATCATCTGCGAGCTGAACGAAAAGAATGGAGTACCGGACCCGGATGATCCCGTTCATGTACTGTGGATCCGCTATACCGAACGCAGGCAGCGTCAGGAACTATCTTTTCTTCAACGCCATTTCGCTTATGGCATCAAGTCCGAAGCCCTGGGTAATGATAAATATGTGATGCATTTCGTGTCATATAAGAAACTCCCCTTTTATTTGAAAAGGTCTCCCATCGATAACCAGCACCATGTCTATGCTACCATCGTGGGAAAAGAGGCGATTCTGTCCCGGGTTTATATAAAGATCAATCCGGGAGGATCCTTCTGGTCGCCCAACGTGGAATACATCGAACTGAAAGGGACAGACCCGGATAATGGTAAAGAACTCATGCAACGTATTAAAATTTAGCGGTCATGGCTAACAACGATCTTCCATCCGTCGGAGCCCGTGCATCCGCGAAAATAGCCTCCGTAAGTCCAACGGGCAGCCCGCTCTCCGCCAAAGGCCTGACCCTCCGTTCCGTGCTCATCGTCACGGCTATTTCCGCCGCCTACCTGATCCTGTCGGCCTGGCTGATCGGCTTCAAGACCGACCAGCTTTTCCTCGCCCTTTTATTCAACACCCTCTTCTACGTCTCCGGGGCCACCCGGCGCTTCATCCTGGGCTTTTCCATCTTCATCGTCTTTTGGATCATCTTCGATTTTATGAAGGCTTTTCCAAACTACCGGTATAACATCGTTCATATTGAAAGTATCTACCAGGCAGAAAAGAACCTGTTTGGCATAAGGACCACCAGCGGAGCCGTGCTGACCCCCAACGAATTCTGGCTATCCCATACACACCCTTTCCTGGACATCCTGGCAGGTTTGTTTTATCTGTGCTGGATACCACTGCCCCTGGCATTTGGCGGTTACCTTTTTTATAAAGACCGGGAAATGTTTTTCCGTTTCGCCCTCACCTTCCTGTTGGTGAACCTGCTGGGTTTTGTGATCTATTATGGATATCCCGCCGCTCCGCCCTGGTATGTCCAGCAATATGGATTCGGATTCAATCCCCACACTCCCGGTAATACGGCCGGCCTCGGCCGGTTCGATCACCTGCTGCATGTCTCCGTATTTTCCGGCCTCTATGCCAAAAGCTCAAATGTATTTGCGGCAATGCCTTCTTTACACGCCTCTTACCCGCTCATCGTGCTCTATTATGGGATAAAGAGCCGGCTGCGTTTAGCCAATCTTTTATTTGCAACGATAATGGTGGGTATCTGGTTCGCGGCCGTCTATAGCAGCCATCACTATGTACTGGATGTTCTGGCAGGGATAGCCTGTGGGCTGACAGGCATCAGCCTGTTCAATTATTTCTACAGAAGAAGAGGCAGGCTTTATCGGTTTGTGCAATTCTGTATAGCAGGCACGGCATAACTCATCTCCCGATCCCCTCTACCATGATATCTACAATGCTATCGATCTGCAGATCGAGACGGGGATATCGGTTCTGGGACACCATGAGCGGCACCGCCAGTCCCCGGAAGCTGCTTACCATAAGGTAAGCTACCAGTTCTATATTATCCAGGTTCACTTTCTTGAACTCTCCGTTTTTTACTCCCTCCTCCAGGATCTTCTTCACCAACTCCACATGCGTAGTATCGAACTTACTCTTCAGCTCCTCTATGACACAATGCAGCTCCGCAATCTCACTCTTCAGGGCATCGCTGAGATTACACAACTGGCTCAGCTTATTCAGCCGGCAACGGCAATAGATGATCAGTTTCTCTTTTGAACTGCCAGCCCCGCGGATGGATTCATGGATCTGATCCAGTAATTCATCCATTTCGGCATGCAGCACCGCTTCAAAGATATCTTCCTTGCTCTGGTAATAGTAATAAAGAGAACTTTTGGCCTTGCCTAAACTCCGGGCAATATCGCCCATGGTGGTTTTTTTAAACCCTGTTTTCTTAAAAAGGGCCCTGGCAGTGTCAATGATATCCCTTACAATGATCTCATCCTTTTGAAGCGTCTCAGCCATACGACATCTGATGTTAGGTTCCGGCTAAACCTGCGCGGATACTGCAAATTTACTGATTTTCTGCGCCAAATGCTGGTTAATGATTGGTGAATCTTGCATCTGTGGATCGTTATGCTTATTTTAGCAAATGGTGCCCAAACCGGGCGGGAGGAGCCCGCTCATATACAAAATCGCAACCCTTGCTAAACTAATCCCGGTGAGGCTCTTTTATTTCTACGAAATAGGAGAGAACAATGGACAAAAGGCTGAACTGTATTCTTCTCATTGATGACGATGAACCCACAAACTTCCTGAACAGGATGACGGTGGAACAGACTGCCTGTGCCCGTCACGTAGCGGTGGCGCAAAGCGGTGAGGAAGCCCTGGACATCCTGATGGGGCGCAGCAACTCCGATACCGGTCCGGACTGCTCCCACCCCGATATGATCTTTCTCGATATCAATATGCCGGCTATGGATGGCTGGGAATTCCTGGAGAAATATCGGCAGTTGCCCGAAGAGAAAAAAACCTCTATCATTTTGATCATGCTCACCACCTCCCTCAACCCGGACGACGAACGACGGGCCATGACAATACCCGAAATCGCCGGGTTCGAGAACAAACCTCTCAAAGAACCCCAGCTACTGTACCTGCTAAAGAAATATTTCCCACAAAATTTTTGAGCGGCCGGATACTTAACCCACGAGTCACAAAAGATCTTCTTGAATTTATATCCCGGAATGCAGATAATCCTTCAAATGGGTAATGGTCTCCTGCTGCGTGAGTATGGTCTCTTTTACAACATCATTAATAGAGACAATCCCGCACAGCGCCCCATTGTCGAAAACAGGGAGATAACGGATGTTCTTGTCGGATAATAATTGCATACAGAATTCAATAGTATCCTGCGGAGTAATATGCGGAAGATCATTGGTCATGATCTCGGCAACCTGCGTGTCGGTGGAAGATTTGCCTTTCAAAATAACTTTCCGGGAATAGTCCCTTTCGGTCATAATCCCCTTATACTGTTGACCTTCCAACACTAACACCGAGCCAATATTCTGATCGGCCATGATACGCAAGGCCTCCAGCACGGTGGTCTCAGGGGATACGGAAGTGATCCGGCTGCCTTTATGTGAAAGAATATCGGCTACTTTTTTCATATTGCAATATTTTAGTTAGGAATCGTTTAAACCAATTTACGGTTTTTTTTCTGCTTTCCGGAAACATTTTTGCCCCTCTCGCCCCATGCCCATGCCTCTTAGGCCCGCCTGCCTCGCATTGCTGAAACTTTCTTTTATTTGCGTACTATTGCCTCACATGCGGCCCAACGCTACTATATCATCCCTCACCCGGACCCCGCCTGCCGTCCCTTCCAGGTCTGCTGTCCGGCGCAGCCTCGCCGTCCTTTCCAGGCCTGCTATCCGGCGCAGCCCCGCCTTCCCTTCCAGGTCTGCCGTCCGGCGCAGCCCCGTCGTCCTTTCCCGGCCGCCAGCCCTCTCCACTGCCACCCAATGGCTCCGGTTGCAGGCTTATACCTGGCTGATCCTATTGCTTTTCACTTATTTACCAGCGAAAGTTGCCGGGCAATACGACCCATACCGGTTCGCCAGGCTGGATATCAGCCAGGGCCTCTCACACAATGAGGTGAACTGCCTGCTGAGGGACGAAAAAGGGTTCTTATGGATAGGCACCATGTCCGGGCTCAACCGCTATGACGGCTACAAATTCAAGGTGTTCAGACACGATCAGTCCGACACCACCTCCCTCAATGACGATTTCATCGAAAAAATACTGGAAGGCCCCGATCATAAGCTCTGGGTCTCCACAAGGAATGGATTCAATATCTATGATCCGCTGACGGAAAAATTCGACCGCAGCCCGCAGCGCTTCCTTAACTCCATCCAGATACCCGGGGGTGATATTTCCGGGAATATCCTGGATATAAAAAAAGACTCCTCAGGATTCTACTGGTTCCTGACCAATCTGACCGGCATCTATAAATACGATCCTGCCCTTAAAAAGACGGTCCGGCTCTTTCACCAGCCGAAGGACACCGCTTCCCCGTATGCAGGCAACATCGCCGCTTTCACCGTCGACAGGAAAGGCGACTTATGGATTATCTACAAGGATGGCATGCTGGAAAAAATGGACGGCAGGAGTTCCGGGATCATCTATCGCAACTCCTGGTTAAAAGATCGGTTGCCAAGCGATTTATTGGATTACCGTCTCTTTGTGGACAGGCAGAACGACCTGTGGATCTATTCTTCCAACAGCGCCAAAGGAGTATACTATTTCAATACATCGACCCGGTCGATGCAGCACATAGAAAAAGGTCCCGGTAAGACCAGGCTCAATACGGATATTGTCAATGGAGTGATCCAGGATGACAAGAATATGATATGGATCGCCACGGATCATGGAGGGATTAACCTGCTGGATAAAAAAGATTTTTCCATACACTACCTGCTGAACAGGGAAGATGATGATAACAGCATCAGCCAGAACAGTATCAACACGATCTATAAAGACAAGGATGATATTATATGGATAGGTACGTATAAAAAAGGCATCAGCTATCATCATGCTGACATCACGAAATTTCCATTATTCAGACCCCGCCTTCCTGAAGCAAAAAAACTGGGATATGATGACGTCAACCGTTTCGTAGAAGATGCAAAAGGCAATTTATGGATCGGTTCGAATGGGGGAGGACTGCTGTATTTCAACCGGCAGAATGGCCGCTTTACACAATACCTGCACGACCCCTCCGATCCGGGCAGCCTCACCAATGACGTCATCGTTAGCTTATGCATCGATCACGAACAAAAGCTATGGATAGGAACCTATTATGGAGGAATGGATTGTTTCGACGGCAAGACATTCCGGCACTACCGGCACAATGATAAGGATACCACCAGCCTGGCCGACGACCGGATATGGGAGATCATGGAGGATTCACAACGCAGGCTCTGGATAGGCACTTTTGCCGGCGGCCTGGAGCTGTTCCAGCGCAACAGGGGCCGGTTTACGCATTTTAAACCCCTGGCGCCCAATTCAGTAAATTCCGGTTATATCACCGGTCTGACGGAAGACAGCAAAGGTAATCTGTGGATAGCTACCGCCTATGGCGTCAACGTCCTGGAAAAAAGCTCCGGGAAGTTTTTATCCTATATACATGATAATGCTCATCCGGCAACCACCCTCAGCAACAATAACCCCTTTTCCATCAGGGAAGATGCACGGGGACTCATCTGGATAACCACCCGGGAGGGCCTTGATGTGTTCGACCCCCTCTCTGGATTATTCAAGACCTTCACTACCCGCGACGGTCTCCCGGACAACACCGTGCTGGAACTGGAGACGGATGATAACAACAATCTCTGGGTCAGCACCCCCAACGGCTTGTCCAATGTCCTGGTTACCATGGATAGCACCCGCCGGGTATCCTGCCGGTTCAGGAACTATGACGCATCGGATGGCTTGCAGGGCAGGGAGTTTAATGAGAACGCCGCTTTAAGGACACGTGAAGGAGAATTGATCTTCGGAGGCGCCAACGGGTTTAACATATTCAACCCGCAGCAGATTCTGCATAACCATAAAATTCAGACACTGACCCTGACGGACCTGCAGGTATTCAATAGGAGTGTAGGCATCGGGGAAAGACCCGAAGGACATGTTATTCTCTCACACGCGGTCTCGGCAACAAAAGACATCACCCTTCACCATAATGAAAACGTATTTTCCATCGAATTTGCCTCCCTGGATTTTTCTAACCCGGAAAAAGTAAGATATGGATACAGATTGGAAGGCTTCAACCAGCAATGGCTGCTGGCCAATGAAAAGACCCGGCTGGCTACCTTCACCAACCTCGACCCGGGTGACTACGTGTTCAAAGTGCGGACGGTCAGTGAAAATGGCGGATGGAATCCGGAAGAGCTGTCCCTCAACATTAAAATATTACCTCCTTTCTGGAAGACGCCCCTGGCGTACGTATTGTATGGCCTGCTGCTGACCGGCCTGTTGATCCTGGCAAGACGGATGATCGTTCAAAGGGCCCGGATGCGTTTTACCATCGAACAGGAGAGACAGGAGGCGCAACGGTTACACGATCTGGACATGATGAAGATCCGGTTCTTTACCAACGTCAGCCATGAGTTCAGAACCCCTCTATCGCTCATCCTGGCGCCCATGGACAAGATCATCCTGGAGACGGACAACCCGGCAAAGAAAAGCCAGTTCCAGTTGATCCATCGCAACGCAAGGCGACTGCTGAATATGGTGAACCAACTGCTGGACTTCCGCAAACTGGAGGAACAGGAATTGACACTCAACCTGGGCGAGGGCGATATCATAAAATTCATCCGGGAGCTTTCCTTTTCCTTCGTGGACATGGCGGAAAAGAAAAATATCGATTTCTCCTTCCATACCTCCATCCCCACACTGTTCACCAGCTTCGACCAGGATAAACTGGAAAGGATTGTCTTTAACCTCCTGTCCAACGCCTTCAAGTTTACCCCCGACCGGGGCCGGATCAGCGTGGAAGTACACTGGGCGCCCAACCCCGATGGACAGGACCCATTGCTCCCCCCCAATCCCGGCGAGCCAGGCCTGTTGCCCAACCCTGGAGAAAAAGGCCTGCTGCGACTGGTGATAAAAGATACCGGCATTGGCATCGAAAAAGACAAACAGGAGAAGATCTTCCTTCGGTTCTTTCAGAACCCCGTTCCCGGATCCATGGTCAACCAGGGCAGCGGCATCGGACTGGCCATCACCCGGGAATTTGTAAAGCTGCATAACGGCAGCATCTATGTGGAAAGTGAGCCAGGGAAGGGCAGTAGCTTTATGGTATTGTTGCCCGTTATTCCGGTAAGGCCGGCACCCATTACATCCGCAGCAACATCCATTGCATCCACCGCCCCCGCCATTACGTCCGCAGTTCCCCCCATTACATCGGCGACGACACCCGCTTCCGTTACAGACGCAGCCCTTCCCGGTTCGTCGACTGCACCCCCGCTTGCCCCGACGCCCGCCCCCTTCCTGCTGGATGGCAAAAAACCCGTCGTCCTTCTCGTCGAAGACCACGAAGAGCTGAGATGCTACCTGAAAGACAACCTGCAGGAATTCTTTACGATCATAGAGGCCTCCAATGGCCGGGAAGGATGGCAAAAGACCCTGGGATCCCATCCGGACCTCATAGTCAGCGATATCAGCATGCCGGAAATGAATGGCATCGACCTCTGCCGGAAAATAAAAAGCGATAAACGGACCTCCTTCGTCCCTGTCATCCTCCTCACCGCACTCATCGAAGAAGAACAACAGCTAAAGGGATTGAGGACGGGCGCC
>DATJJD010000007.1:0-9251 GCA_035492545.1 Puia sp. | reverse complement strand
GATATTTCTTGTCCCAGCGTCAGTTGCACCCCATAAGCCTGTGCGATGAATAAAGAGGCAAAGGTCATATACAGCATGCTGCCATCCAGGTTAAAAGAATACCCCAGGGGCAATACGAAGCTGACGATCTTGGGAGGACATCCGAAATTCTCCAGCTCCTGGATCAGCCTGGGAAAGGCAGCTTCCGAACTGGCCGTGCTAAAAGCCAGTAAGATCATGTCTTTCACGCTGATAGCCAGCTCGATCACTCTTCTGCCTACAAATATAGAAGCGATTAACAGTAATATCAACCATAGTCCCAGAATACTTAAATAAAAGCTGATAATGAACTTGCCATAGGTCACCAGTAATTCCGGACCTTTTAGGGCCAGTACGGAAGCGATGGCGGCGAAGGCGGCCACCGGCGCGAAGTACATCACATAACCGGTTACCCGGAGGACGACGTGGGCAACGGCATCCAGGCCTTTAATAACAATTTTCCCCTGCTCGCCGATGGAGGCGGTGGCAATTCCGAAGAAGACGGCAAAGACGACGATCTGCAAAATTTCATTACCTGCCAGCGCCTCGAATATACTTCGGGGAAAGACATGGGTGATAAAACCCTTGAAAGTGATGGTAGACTGATCCAGGCCCGTGCTGGCATTGGAGGAGGGCAGGGGGAGGTTGAGCTCCTCTCCCAGGGCCAGGCTGTTCATGATGACCAGTCCCAGCAGCAGGGACAGCAGCGTAGCTCCCATAAACCAGAGTAAGGTTTTTCCCCCGATGCGACCTACGGCCTTGACGTCTCCCAGTTTGGCGATACCGACCACCAGCGTGGAAAATACCAGGGGGGCGATGATCATCTTGATGAGACGCAGGAAAATGTCGGTGACAACGGAAATCCCACCGGAAAAACTATCTTTTTGTTGTACCGTACCGTTATAATGTACCCACAAACCAACGATGACCCCTGTCACCATGGCAATCATAATCCATCCTGTAAGGCCAATCTTTCGCATAAGTATGCAAAAAATCGAAAAATCCTGACTTGGCAAAAATTTTAAAGCCAAATATTAGTGTACAGGCTTAAAGAATTGGCATTCGAGTATTAAATATTTGTTTATTTTCGGCTTTCGTCGTCACACACACCTAATTATACCTCATTTATCAAAACAAGCTTAGTATGAGTCTATTCAGAAAGAAATCACTCGATGCCCTCATGTCACAGGCGGGGGATTCGGAAAAGGGACTGAAAAGGACCCTGGGTGCGGGAAGCCTTATCGCCCTGGGCATCGGCGCCATTATTGGCGCCGGTCTGTTTGTACGAACAGCCGCTGCAGCGGGCGAGCATGCAGGTTCGGCCGTAACCATCTCTTTTATCGTTGCGGCGGTGGGCTGCGCTTTTGCCGGTCTTTGCTACGCTGAATTTGCCTCCATGATCCCTATTGCAGGCAGCGCTTATACTTACGCCTACGCTACGATGGGGGAATTGATCGCCTGGATCATCGGCTGGGCCCTCATCCTGGAATATGCCCTGGGGGCAGCTACTGTATCCATTGCCTGGAGTGAGTTCTTAAACAAGCTGGTGGGGGGTAGCATTCCCTTCGAATGGTCGCATTCACCTTTTGAAAAGGCGCTGGACGCTGGCGGAGTGATGCATCAGGGTTACATCAACGCTCCGGCTCTGATTATCCTTTTGCTATTATCCCTGTTATTGATAAAAGGAACTTCGGAATCTGCCAAAGTCAACGCTGTTATCGTATTTATAAAGGTAACTATCGTTCTGGTATTCATTGCCGTAGGTTGGCAATTCATCAATCCGGGCAACCACCATCCTTATCTGATCCCCGCGGATGCGCCCCCGGCTCAGCTTCGGGATGGTACTTTTTATAGTTATACTACCTTTTTCCGGCACGGATGGGGAGGTGTACTGACAGGAGCCGCCATCGTATTCTTTGCCTTTATCGGCTTTGATGCCGTTTCCACAGCCGCCCAGGAAGCCAAAAATCCCAGCAAGGACATGCCTATCGGGATCCTCGGTTCCCTGGTGATCTGCACCCTGTTATATGTGCTGTTCTCCTATGTGCTCACCGGCGTTGCGCCCTATACGGACTTTGTAAAGGCAGGGAAAGAAGCTTCCGTAGCCTATGCGATCGACACTTATATGCATGGTTATGGCTGGCTATCCTCCCTGGTGACCATCGGTATCCTGGCAGGGTTCTCTTCCGTGATATTGGTGATGCTATTGGGCCAGAGCCGGGTATTCTACACCATGGCTACGGACGGCCTTTTGCCGAAAGTGTTCTGTGCCCTTCACCCCAAATTCCGCACCCCTTACAAGTCGAATATGATCCTTTTCGTATTCGTCGGCCTGTTTGCCGCCTTTGTGCCAGGCAGCGTGGCCGGGGACCTGACCAGTATCGGGACCCTTTTCGCCTTTGTGCTGGTCTGTGTGGGTGTATGGATCCTGCGCCGTAACGATCCGGGCCGTCCCCGTCCCTTTAAGACGCCCCTGGTTCCCCTGGTGCCTATCTTAGGGATCCTCGTTTGTACTGCTATGATCGTTTCCCTGGATTCCACTACTTTATTGACCGCTTTTATCTGGATGATCATCGGGTTGATGGTATATTTTGGCTACAGCAAGAACAATAGCAAGCTCAAAGGCTGATAAGAATTTTATATATTAGTGAACCGTTCGCCGGGTGGCGAGCGGTTTTTTGTTTTGAGAACAGCGTCCCTTGAGCTATTTTTGCACCCCCGATACCCCTGCTGCCCTGGCAGCAGGCTGTCAGGAGTCGATTGAAGACATTATTTAACGAGATAAACTGAATATATGGGTCGCATTTTCGAAGTACGTAAGCATACTATGTTTGCCCGCTGGGACCGGATGGCCAAGCAATTCACCCGCATCGGGAAAGAAATAGCCATTGCCGTAAAGGCCGGCGGTCCCGACCCTGCTACCAATCCCGCCCTGCGTCGCTGCTTCCAGAATGCCAAGAGCGTCAATATGCCCAAGGACCGGGTGGAAGCCGCCATCAAGCGTGCACAGGGCAAGGACATGACCAACTATGACGAGATCCTCTATGAAGGATATGGCCCTCATGGGGTAGCGTTGCTGGTTGAAACGGCCACCGACAACCATGTAAGGACCGTGGCGAATGTAAAATCCCATTTCAACAAGGGTAATGGCACCCTGGGCAATAGCGGCAGCGTCAGCTTCCAGTTCAAGAAAATGGGGGTATTCAAGCTGAAGCCCGAGGGGTTGGATATGGATGAGCTGGAGTTGGAGCTGATCGATCATGGCCTGGAAGAACTGGGCGAAGGCACGGGTGAAAATGATGTGCCGGTGATCGTTTTGCGGGCGGCATTCGCCGACTTTGGCAATATGCAGAAGGCCCTGGAAGAGAAAGGCATTACCCCTATCAGTTCGGAGTTGGAATGGATCCCCACCAGCACCGTCGAACTGCCGGAAGACCAGGCACAGGACGTGTTGAAACTGGTGGACAAGCTGGAGCAGGACGAGGACGTTCAGAAAGTCTTTCACAATTTAAAATAACATCCCTTTGGACCAGCCTGAACCATCCCGGTCTACCGGGCCTTCACCCAATCAGGCTGCTTCATCAAGTACAGGCCAGCCAATGGTCGGTCCCACTGACGAGCCGGGCCCCGGCCCCATCATTCTGTTCGATGGCGTCTGTAATCTCTGTCATCGCAGCGTTCAGTTTGTCCTGCCGCGGGATAAGAAAGGAGTATTCCGGTTCGCTTCTCTGCAAAGTCCTGTGGGACAGGCACTTTTGAAAAAATATGGATTATCCGGTGGACAGACGGACTCCTTTGTCCTGGTGGAAAAGGATAGGGCCTACACGCGATCTTCCGCTGCCTTACAAGTCGTGAAAAAGTTAAAGGGCGGCTGGCCCTTGCTGACTGTTTTTTGGATAGTACCCCGGCCGCTCCGGGACTTCATTTATGATTATGTCGCCCGCCATCGTTATCAATGGTTTGGCAAGGCGGAGTCCTGTTGGCTGCCAACGCCTACTCCGCCATCATTTCCCGCACCACGTCCATGATCTGTTCAGCATTCGGTTTGCTGAAATAATCCCCATCGCTGGCATAAGCCGGCCGATGAGCCTGGGCCGTGATAGTTCTCGGAGAGGAGTCCAGCCATTTATACCCCCCCTGCTCTTCCATTACCTTGTTAAAGATATATCCTGCTGCGCCGCCGGGCACATCTTCATCTACGATAAGGATGCGGTTGGTCTTTTTGAGGGATTCGAGGATTTTGTGATGAAGGTCAAAAGGCAGTAAGGTCTGCACATCCACTATTTCGCAGCTGATGCCTGATGCTTCCAGGGCAAGAGCGGCTTCCTCTACGATGCGTAAAGTCGAGCCATAGCTGACGATGGTAATGTCCTCTCCTTCCCGGATGACCTCGGGTATACCCAACGGTACATAAAATTCCAGGAGGTTGGAGGGCAACTGTTCTTTCAGGCGGTAGCCATTCAGGCATTCGATCATCAGGGCCGGATCTGCTCCCTGTAGCAGGGTGTTATACATTCCGGCGGCCTGCACCATATTCCGGGGGACACAAATGTGGAGACCCCGTAAGGAATGGATGAGCGTACCCATTGGCGACCCGCTATGCCAGATCCCTTCCAGCCGATGTCCCCGGGTGCGTACGATGAGAGGAGCCGTTTGTTTGCCGGCCGTACGGTATTGAAGGGAGGCCAGGTCGTCACTGAGGGGCTCCAGTCCATACAGCATGTAATCGATGTATTGAATTTCGGCGATAGGACGCAGGCCCCGGAAGGCCATACCGATCCCCTGCCCCATGATGGTCAGTTCGCGAATACCCGTGTCGAAGATCCGGTCGGCGCCATGCCGCGCCTGAAGTCCGGCAAACCCCTGGTTGACATCCCCTATCTTGCCCAGGTCTTCGCCAAAGGCCAATACTTTGGGATTGTGTGCGAAGAGCTCATCGAAATATTTATTCAGGACTTCATATCCATTGATCAGGGGAGCATTTTCCGGATAGATGGGCTTCACTTCCTGCACCCGTTGGATATTCCGGGCCCCTTCATGGTATAAATGCGTATTATACAGCGCAGCATTTTCTTTTTTCAACCCCTGGTAATACTCCCGGATATTATGAGTAACCGGGCTATCCCCTCCTGCCAGGCCCATGGCCTGGTGAAGGGCCTTCAGCACTTCTTTACGGCCCGGCTCCCGGTTGCCGGCTAATTCCGTGGCAATCGCCTGTAATTCGGCCGCCTGATCCGGCAGCTGACCGGCTATTTCCCGGATGAGTTCTACCGAACGGGTAACCTGTATTTTGAGGGGAGCCTGATATTTTTCCCAGGCCTGGTTGCGGCTGCTGCGGATAAATTCCTTAGACTCCAACTCTATCACATTCAGCTCTTCTTCACCCGCCAGCGTATTGTCGATGATCCACTCCTTCATCTTTTTGATGCCATCCCATTCCCTTTCCCATTCGAGGCGTTCGGAAGACTTGTACCGCTCATGGCTACCTGAAGTGGAATGCCCCTGCGGTTGGGTCACTTCCTCAACATGAAAGAGTACGGGAGTATGCGTGAGGCGGATGGCCCGGATACCTGCTTCGAAAGCTTCGCACATGCCCGCATAATCCCAGGCTTTTACCCGGAAGATCTCGATCCCGTTGGTCCCTTCTTTCTTTTGGAAGCCTTTCAGCGCCTCCGATATCGAGCCCTTGGTTGTCTGGTATTTACGGGGCACCGAAATGCCGTAGCCATCATCCCAGACAAAAATGGCGAGCGGTATCTGCAGGACACCGGCAGCATTTACGGTCTCCCAAAAATGCCCTTCGCTGGTGGAGGCATCTCCGATGGTGCAGAAGCACACTTCATTTCCGTTATTGGATAAATCGGTAAAAGGCTTTAGCACCTCCACTTCCCGGAAGGCTTTGGAGGCATAGGCCAGCCCCAGGGCCTTGGGCATCTGGGCTGCGGTGGGCGCCAGGCCGGCCGTAAGGTTTTTCCGGTTCACCAGGTCCAGCGTCTCTCCGTCTGCATCTATAAATGGGGTGGCAAAATGGGAATTCATGTTCCTGCCTGAGCTATGCGGATCATGGTTAATATCCGGGTCGGCATATAGTTGAGAAAAGAACTCTTCGATAGTAGCGGCGCCGGTAGCGAAAGCGAAGGTCTGGTCCCGGTAATAGCCGGCATAAAAATCACCCGGCCTGAAAAATTTGGCCATAGCCACCTGGGGGACTTCTTTTCCATCTCCGAATATGCCGAATTTAGCCTTGCCCGTCAATACCTCTTTCCTTCCCAGCAGGCTGGCCTCCCGGCTTTCGCAGGCGGTCCGGTAATCCTTTAATACTTCTTCCCGGAATTTATCAAAGGATAATTTTTCCTGGTCAATTATTTCGCTAGAAAAAATGTTCTCCATATAACAAAAATAGTATTATCCCGCCTAACCCACAGTGGCTATCCCATTGATTGTTAAAAAAATAAAATACCCCGATAATTTATTGGCAAAACTGGCGTTAAGTACGTAATTTTATCATACTTACCAAGGCCAAACTATGAAAAAAACAGCAATTCTTGTCAGTCTTTTTATCACCATTATTTCAGTCAAAGCACAGACTGTGAATAACTATGGGGTAGCACTTACCAAACCGGCGGATTTACTTACTTTGAAAGAGAACAGCCATAGTTTCGGTAAGATCCCCCAGGGAAGACCTGCTGTATATGTTTTTGAAATTGTGAATAATGGTCCTACCGCGCTGAAGCTCGACAATGTACAGGCATCCTGTGGCTGCACTACTCCGGAGTGGAGCAGGGACGCCATCGAACCGGGAGCGACGGCAAAGATCAAAGTTGGTTATAATGCTTATGCAGAGGGCCCGTTTACAAAGACCGTAACAATTATTTATAATACGAATCAAACAAAGACGCTTACCATTTCCGGCGAAGTATACAAGACACCGCTGACCTCGGCACCGGAAAATCCGTCCATACAATTACTAAAACAAATAAACTGATAACAACATGAAGAAACTATTCTTATTAGCCGGTACGTTTATGCTGACGGCGACCTTATTCGCTCAGCAAGCCACACAAAAGAAAGCAGAAGATGTTATTAAATTCAAGGAATTGTCTTATGATTTCGGAAAGATCAAACAAGGCGCCCCTGTAACGCATGATTTTATGTTCACGAATACCAGCGATGCGCCTGTGATCATTGAATCCGCCACTCCCTCTTGCGGATGTACGACTCCTGTAAAACCGGAAGGAGCCATTCCAAAAGGTAAGGACAACAAGATCACGGCCGGTTTTAATGCCGCAACTGCCGGGCCTTTTAACAAGAGCATCACGGTAAAGGTCGCAGGTATCGATCTGCCCGTTCAATTAAAGATTACGGGTGAGGTGCTGACGGTGGACGCTTATACCAAATATGAAGCTGCCAAGTCTACGAAGTCAGGCAAATAGTTTTTTTTCAAGCGACTTAAGATATAACAATCCCCTTGGTTTAAAACCAAGGGGATTTGTATTTTTGCCGAATGTTAACAATCAGCCACCGCGGGCAGCAAATGCCGGCATCTCCCATCCGGAAGCTCGTGCCTTATGCCGAGGCCGCCAAGAAAAAGGGTATCAAAGTATATCATCTCAATATTGGTCAGCCCGATATCGAAACGCCCAAGATGGCGCTGGATGCCGTACGTAACTTCGATTTTAAGGTATTGGAGTATAGTCATAGCGCCGGCAATGAAAGCTACCGGCGGAAACTGGCCGACTATTATAAAAGGGCGGGTATCAATGTTGACTACCAGCAGATCATTATCACCACGGGCGGTTCGGAAGCGATCTTATTTGCTTTCATGAGCTGTCTGGATGCCGGCGATGAGGTCATCATACCCGAACCTTTCTATGCTAACTACAATGGGTTTGCCGTGGCAGCCAATGTCGTGGTAAAACCCCTCACCTCTTATATCGGGACCGGTTTTGCCCTTCCCCCGGTAGCAGAATTTGAGAAGCTGATCACTCCCCGCACCAAGGGTATTATGATCTGCAATCCGAATAACCCCACGGGGTATTTATACAGTGCGGAGGAAATGGAGACGCTGCGGCAGCTCATCCTCAAACATGATCTGTATCTCTTTTCCGACGAGGCATACCGGGACTTCTGCTACAGCGGCGTGCACACGTCTGCGATGAACCTGAAAGGAGTGGAAGACCGGGTGATCTTAATGGATACCATCTCCAAGCGTTATAGTGCCTGCGGAGGCCGTATCGGCGCCCTGGTGACCCGTAATCAGGCGGTGCTGGACACGGTCCTGAAATTTGCCCAGGCAAGGCTGAGCCCCCCTTCGTTTGCACAGATCCTGGGGGAGGCGGCTACGGAGCTGCCGGCAGATTATTTCGATGCGACCCGATCGGAGTATTTGAGGAGGAGGGATGTGCTGGTCAGCCGGCTCAATAATATAGCTGGGGTATTTTGTCCCAATCCGGGGGGAGCGTTTTATGCCATGGCCAGTCTTCCCGTGGACGATTCGGATGTATTTTGCCAGTGGATATTAGAAAGTTTTTCATACGAGAATCAAACGGTGATGCTGGCTCCTGCCGGCGGGTTCTATGGAACGAAGGGATTGGGCAAAAAAGAGATCCGTCTGGCTTATGTTCTGAATACGGCGGCGTTGAATAAAGCGATGGATTGCCTGGAAAAGGCTTTGGAGATTTATCCTGGTAGGGATCGATAAGTTGGCCTGGGGACGCTATCCGATATATCATATTTAATATACATATTATCTCAAAATTTCAAAAACACCCCGAAAAGTGCCAAAAACAGCCAAAAAAGCCCAAAAATACATATTATAAATAATTGCATATTTTTATTAACGAGCTATTTTGATAAAATTTTGCAAATGTTAATAAAATAATTTTTGCGAGACGGAAATTATTCCGAAATTGCATACAGATTCGATTGAGCAAGTAGTTAGAGAGCATAAGAAGGGGTTGAAAAAAGGGTTTAGCAGCTTAGATATGTTTTTTAACTATTTGATTACATTAGGTTCTTTTCTTTAGTTGTTTTGAAGTTTATATTTGCAGGGTCGCTGATACGCAGGACGGATTGAGGAGATAAGGACAGCGCAACAACATCGATTTTTAAGACTTTTCATATGGCAAGCAATCGTTAGACGGCCTTCTGTTTCCACAGAGGGCCTTTTTTTTGCGTTGCCGGCAGGTGGCCAGTATACCGCAGGCGATGGCCAGTCCTGGAGATACCTGGTA
>DATJJD010000006.1:0-5824 GCA_035492545.1 Puia sp. | reverse complement strand
CCAAGGGAACTTATTTGTTAAAAACGACGAAGGGGGCTACTAAGATTATTAAGGAATAGGGGTTAAGGCTGGATTGGTGTTGAGCACCCGGCGGGCATTTATCGGGTAACGTACCTCGCCGCCCGCTTTACCAAATACAATCCAACCAGGGCAATAGTGCCGCCCACCCAACAGACTATTCGTTGGCCCCGGGCGATTGTGCCCAGCAGCAGAATCCCAAGACCGGTAAAACCAATTGCCCAGCCAATGACCGTCACCCCAAACTTATTCTGCCGATCAGCATCCCCCGGAACAGTGCCGCCCCCGGAAACGGTGATCTCGCCTGTAATAGTCTGCCGCGGCAGGCCCAGCTCGAAGGCCAGTAACAGCAACAAGGGCAATCCCACCCCCGATACGGTCTCCCAGGTTCTGTTCAGTTTGAAATGCAGCAGATAGGGACTGACGAACTTAAAGAACATATTTACGATCAAGGCGGCAACGGTCACGGTCACGACGGAAAATGCAGTCTGGCGGGACGAATACAAGGACCAGATCACGGGCGCGAATAAGGCGCTTCCCGCGATGGATGCAATGCTGAGCACGACCTCCACGATACCGCCGGCCCTGGGTATCACGATCGCGACCAGGATCGTACCGATGCCAAACAGCAACGTGAATAATCTTCCCACCAGGATCTGCTCCTTCTCGGAAGCCTGGGGCCGTAGCAGTTTATAATAGACATCTTTCGCAAAGACCGTTGCGGCAAGGTTGATCGTTGTATTGGCCTTGCTCGAAGTGGCCGAAATCATCCCGGACAGGACCAGCCCGATCAGACCCGCCGGCAGCACCCGCTGACACAACAACATATAGGCATTCTCCGGCTGCAAGCCCTGCAGGCCCGGGTTGATCACCCGGAAGACCATTGGCGGCAACATCCAGACCAGCGGGCTTACCAGGTATAAGGCCCCGAATAAATATGCGACCTTTTTGGCATTTTTTTCGCTGGCCACACTGGTATAGCGTTGAACATAACTCCAGTTGCCCCCTATATATACGGTCTGGTATACGATAAAGGCCAGCATAAAGCCCAGCGTATATTCATCTGAAAAGAAATGAAAAAAGTCCGGCGGAGCCTTGCTCACAAAACCCTTCAGCCCGCCCACCTCCGTAAAGGCGGCTGGTACGACGATCAATACCGCCGCCAGCAAGACCACGAATTGCACAACATCCGTCACCAGCACAGCCCAAAGCCCACCCGCCGCCGTATATAAGACGATAATCACGCCTATGATGACGATACAGGTATTTAATGACAGCGGTGTTGCCGCGCTGACCATCTTGCCCACAGGATACAGGACCGCGCCCGTATTGAACAGGCTTAGCAGGAGGATGAGATAGGTATAGAATTGCTGGGTGCCGGTATTGAAGCGTCGGCCGATAAACTCCGCCGCCGTTCTCGCTCCTGTCTTTTTCCATTTGCCGGCAATGAAGAGGGCTGTCAGCAGCCCGCTAACCGCCATGGTTAGCTGTATGGAATTGGCTACGATCCCATGTTTATAGGCTATTGATCCCCAGACCACGAAGGTGCCCGCGGAAAAATAGCTAATAAACAGCGACAGCCCGTTGATCCACCAGGGCGTCTCGCCGCCGGCCTCGAAGAATGCCTGCCCGTTCTTGCTGCCCACCCGGGTAAAGATCAATCCTATCCCAAAGATCATCGACGCAAAGACTACCATGACGACTAAATCCAATTGTCCCATACCTTTTATTTACTGTGATTGTCCATACGTCCCTTTAATTCGATCTAAATGCCCTACTCGTAGTCGACCGTCCAGATACCGATGCCATAGGCTCCCAGTTTTGCCTGCCATCGGCTCACCCCACCCATCCCGGAGACTTTCACCACCCGGTAATGTTTACCCGTCTCCAATTTATCCATATTCAGTCGTATTTCCGTCTGCATAACATCTTTCCTGTCATTCATCAGCACCACGAACAGACGCCGCCTGTCCGTCGCTACCGCCGTGATAATTTCCATGTCCGGGTTTTCCTGTATCACCAGCCCGGTCCTTTCCACCAGCCTGGCAGGCTGGCCGGCAATGACACCGGGAGCAAAGCCATAGGACTCGTGCGGCCCCACCTTTGGCGTCACGAAACCCCTTGGGAAAACGATCTTCCCGCCGGATCTCAGCTCTGCCTCGGCCATCAGGTAATCGGTGATCCACCCGATCTGCCACCAGGCATGATGCGGATAGGGTCCCGCCCCCTTGTTCATCGCATTCCAGTAGTAAGAAGCAACGGATGTTGCCGAATCCACGAAGGCATCCCGGCCGATGGCGGCCGCCCTCGCCATAACCGCAAAGAGACTATCGCCTGTCATCCGGAAGATCCTGATGAACAGGCCTGCGTGGCTGCACAACAATATAGGACCCGCCCCATTGGCCGAACCGATGATGCCTCCATGCTCAAAACTCAGCCCCGATTGACTGATCTCCCAATCCTCGCGTGGCCTGCCCCTCACCGTTCGCGCCTCGTGCGAAGCCATGGGCTGGGTATATACGGATGCAGTATAGAACCTGGCGGTCCGGATAGCCGCCTCTTTATAGCGGGATGCATGTGTCAGATCATAGAGATCCAGGAGACATTGCGCGGTCTGGCCTGTCGCGAAGTCCGGCGCATACCGGGCATCCCCGCAGACACCGATAAAATGCCCGGGTCCTACCCCCTCTCTGATCAGCCAGTCGGCGCCCTTCCTTGCCGCAGTGAGGTATCTTTCGTCCTTCAGAATCCTGTAGGCGACCAGTAAGCCATAAAAGGTCGGCCGCAAATCTTTCAGATCGGTAAACAGAGGCCGATGGGTATGCCTGTCATAGGCTACATCCCAGCTGCCGTCGGGCCGCTGCCAACGCAACAAAGTCTCGGCCCCCAGCCGCAGACGTTGGCGCAATCCGGCATTCTCCGGCTCGAATAAAAGGATATTTCCCAGATCCAGCATGGTATAATAGGTCAAGCTCACCGGTTCGACGAATTCGCCCCATTCCTCCACAAATTTTTTACGTTTAGCCAGGTAATACTGGCCGATAGCCGCCCCCTGGAAAAAGCCCGTATCGGTCTGCTGTTGCACCAGCTTAAAATTCCGCGCATAGGGAAGGATGCTGTCGGCAAACCAGGGGCTGCCGCTGATCGCCCCTACCATCCACATTGCGCCATAATCCGAATTCTTCATTGCATCCCTTTGTGACCCGACCACGCCACCCAGGTAGGACTGTGCCCCGATGGTCATCCCCTGATATTCTTCCAGATTCCACATAGCCGTCCTTCTGTCAGATAAATAATCCAGCATTCCCTCCATCCTTGTCGTCAACGAATGTTGGTTATGCCTCAGGGCGAGGGCATCGGTAAAATGATAAATATCGTTGATCGTATGTTGTAATGACCGGTACCAATCGCCTTCCTGCAAACTATAACGAAATCCGAAAGAGATAGCCTGCCCGGGTATCAATGCCGACGATGGCTCGCCCAAGACGGGAAAATACAGGGTTGGTGAGAACTGCGAGCGCCGATCCATATGCGATAACCCGATCAGCCAGTCCCGGTGCGTATTCTGATCATGCGCCCAGGGATTACGCGCCAGGCCCGGATCAGGGATCACGGAAAAGGAAAACCCCCGCCTGCTCCCGATGATGGGTGACAGGCTGGCAGCACAACGCTCGCGGTAAATCACGGGTCTGCCGGGAATGCCTTGCCCGTAAGCATAGGCCAAAACAAAATCGGGTTGCACTTTGCTGCCCTGGAAATACCCGGGCACCGTCGCCCAGGACAGGTCATTTTCGTTTATTGATGCCAGTGAAGGGGTCGCCAGTGAAAAGTATCCCGGCGTCTTGGGCGTCAGGGTCTGTCGCACTATTACATCGCTGCCAAAAGCCGTGTCCAAACTCCATTCGGCAGTAATGGCAGCTATTTCCGTCTCCTGTGTGAACACCAGCTTCCGCCCCGAAGCTGCTGCCTTCGAAGGATAAAAATAAATGGCTTGCCCGGCGGTGTTCATAGCTACCGGCGAGGTGGCTTCCTTCCAGCTATTGATCTGGTATTTGTAAGCCGTATCAGGCCAGGCCGTACCAGCATGGGTCCGGAAGACTTCGCGAACCGTATCGACAGGTTTCCCGTTTGCGTACAACAAGGTATACTCCCCTGAAGGGGTTCCTGCGTTCAGCCAACGTCCGCCCACATGCACCTGTGCACGGGCAATTTCCCAGCCTTTCGCCGTATGCGCCCATACCAATCTCAGGTGTCTGTTCTCCAGGCGTAACGAGTCGGAGGCATACGTTACCCTTCCAACCAGCAAAAGTATCACCATCCATAATATGACCGGTCTTCTATTCATAGCAAAGTATTTCAAAAATGGCAGCCGGTGTGTCGGAAGAAGGATGCTCAAGGACCACACGGAGCTCGCGCGTAAGTATGGGTTCCGAAAACCCGATGATCCTTATCGTCTGATAATTCCCTTCTTCCCGATGGAGCACCTGCCCGGCCCCGTCATAAATAACAAAATTTTGTACACAGAAAGGCATGACCGACTCCGGATGGGTCATCAAAACGGACTCCATCGGGTGATCGGTATCGGTATCGAATTTCAATATAATTTTCTTTATCCGCTTCTGGTCCGGCCAGCTCAGCCGGATGGCAGGCGCCGCATCATTCCAGTCTGCCACCCAGGCATTGGGCCGTACCGTTGGCCGCGCAATCCCATTCCGGATATTTCCTTCCCGAAATACGTCCAGTCCGGGTACGATTTGCATAGCCAGGTTGAGGCCTTCCGGTCTGCGTTGGGGGCACCAGAACTCGAATTCATCCATCCCGATATCTCCTACAGGCACCTGCCGCCCATAATTGGATACCGCCTCATTGACCAGGTTAAAAACAGAGAGAATCCCTGTCACCCTTTTTGGTCTCACTGCGATCTTCACCTTTTCGTTCTTATACAAACAAAAGAATCCATATCCTTCCTCTGGTATCTCCGCCGCAAAATCCAGCTTCACTTTGTTGAGGCCCGCCGCCAGGTTGATAACCTTTTGTTCTAAGCTGATATCGGGTGTAAAGTTCCCCGCCTTGCTGCTCACCTTCAGTTCTACCTGCCATTCAGTAGCTACCTCTGCCTGTACCTGCATCCACAGGACCGGGGGCTTCCCGGCCTTCAATGGCAGCATCTGCGCCATGGAAAGTTCCAGGGTCTGCCAATGATGCGCCGGTAATTCGTCCAGTACCAACCGGCTCGATACTGCTATTACGGCCTCGCGAACCAGATCGGAGGGATCGTCCAAATGCAGACCAGGTATGTACTGACCCGACCGCTGCAGAGCGTTTTGCAGCAAGCCCAGCCCGTTGCCGCCTGCCAGGTCCCTTGGTAACAGTCCCTGCTGTTTACAAAGCACGGCTGCCATCCCGGATGCCTGCCACACAGAAGCGCTGGTGCCCATCACCCGTGTCGAACCAAAGGCAACGTGTGAGGCGCTGATCAAACGGCCGGAAAAAAAGAGATTGCCTCTATTCTTACTATATAAGCAACGATAGGGAATCCCATAGATACCCTTGCTATGCCATTGATTACAGCCCGGCTTCTCGCTGAAGACCCCGTCGGAAGGATGCAGATCGATGGACCAGCCTCCATAGGCAACGGCATCCTCAAAAATACGTTGCTCTACAATGTCCTGCTGCCGCAACATGTAATCTCCTTCGAAACGCCGGCTCTCCCGTTTTCCCGGGATCATGCCCACCCATTCCAGCGTCAGGTTCTCCGCATCGGGGAAATTGCCGGAGTTCTTGATATAATTCCAGACACCATAGA
>DATJJD010000005.1:0-67076 GCA_035492545.1 Puia sp. | reverse complement strand
ATCCTAATAATCGTATTGCCGTCTGAACATATTGATCCGCACCCCGGCGGTAAAAGTAGTGGAGTTGGAGCTGTGATAGGTATTCGTAGGGTCGTTGACGGAGAATCTCCTGTACATGGCGGACAGCTCCAAAAAGAGGTTTTCTTTCCACTGGTACGATACCAGGCCGGAGAGGTTCAGGCAGGTGGCCGGGGTTCCGGAACCAATGCTGAATCCATAATCCCGGGGACGCGTCAGGTAGTTCTCAAAGATATTGCTTCCGAAATTTACACCGGCAGAGTCCAGGCCCTGTTTGTAATAGATCACTTTCCCTTCGAGATTCCATTTATACGTAGGCTGGTAGCGGGCAATGGCGATGTATTCATAGAAGTTCGCGCCCAGGGGGTGAGCCAGGGGCTGATTGTAGTGGGAGTAGTTGGAGACGGTGTCGTCATGCTGATAGGTGAAGGGGCGGACAATATTTGTTTCGACCTGCAGGTCGAGGTTTTTCACTTCAAAGGCATCGATATATTTCACGCCTAATTGCAGCCCCTGCTTATTCGCCCAATAACCACGGGAATAATGCAGGACCTGGTTCAGGATAAATTCGTTGATGAGGATCTGCCCATAAACCTGTGTAGCATGTCCGATATTGGCTTTAAAATCAAGGCCCGTGGTGGTTTTGTCAGGGCTACCGTTTTGTTGTTGCGCAGATACGAGAAAAATGACGGGGTTGAGATAAGAGAATTCGTAATGATCGGGCCGGCTGTAAACAATGTTCTCATAGAGCCCCAGGTTGAGCCAGGGCGTGGCATTTATACTTAAATGATGAACCGTGGCGTATTTCTTGGGATACTGATAATCTGTTCCGATTGGGTGCTGGCTGATAAGCTCCATAAAAATATTCTCGTAATTCAGCTTCCAGATCCGCGTATTTATTTTCAGGAACAGATACGGTGCGCTGAAGTCGCTGAGAAAGAGGCTGCGGTATCCATTGCCAATAAAGTTCTTGTCATAGCCGAACTGGATATCGAAATACTTGCAGGCGTTGAAATAGATGGAAGCCCGGTTATCGAAGTAGTCGACACCCGTCCGGTGGAAATCCTTATAATAACCCGCGCCTGGTACGGCATCAAATTGGTTGACACGGTCCATGAAAAAACCGGGCCCTCTTTCCTGGTTGTCCGTTAGATAGGCCGAGAAACCCAGTTTACCGGCAATCATACCCCGGAGGGTAAGTCCCTTGGAATTGAGGAATACCCGTTCCTTATTACCTGTCTCATAAGACTGCGTCTCCTGGATGGCCGGGTTGACCGCCAGGAAAAAGTCTTTTTCATTCACTTCATAGAAATTAGCTTTATCCTTATAAAAAGCGTTTAAAAAGGGTTTTTTGCTCTGGAAGCTATCTTTATTGCCGGTGACCCATTCCCTGTTATCCATTAAAAGCGCAGACAGGTTAGCCCGGTCTACTTTGGAAAGGTGGTAATAATCGTCATAGGGGTAGAATTTATGGAGGGAATCGGCCAGTTCTGCGATACGGACGGCAGCGCGGCGGCTGATGGGCTTGGCTGTGGTAATATTGAGTTCGGGGTCATTCTGCTGAAGGATCTCCATTCGGTCCAGGAAATGCTCGAATTTAGAGCCCTGGGGCAAAAAACTGGATTGGGCAGAGGCGGAGCCGGGCAGCAACAGGGAAATAAGCAGTGACAGAGAAGCGGGCAACAATAAAATTATCCAATGTCTTACAAGGGTTTTTATAAATTGCGTCATGATGGTGTTTAATAAAAAGGACGATCCATTTTTCTGATATGCAAAATTACCTGATTAAAAACATTTCGATTGTTAACGAAGGTAAGGTCATTACCTCAGATTTATTACTCCAAAACGGCCGGATCGCAAAAATTGCAACGGGTATCCAGCCCGCTGGTGCTGTCACAGAGATCAACGGTGAAGGGAAATATTTATTGCCCGGCGTTATTGACGATCAGGTCCACTTCCGTGAGCCGGGCCTAACCCATAAGGCTACTATCTATACGGAGTCGAAGGCTGCGGTAGCGGGCGGGGTGACCTCTTTCATGGAAATGCCCAATACCCTGCCGCCGGTATTTACCCAGGAATTGCTGGAACAGAAGTATGCTATCGGGGCCAGGAGCTCCCTGGCCAATTACTCCTTTTACATGGGCACTTCCAATGAGAATGCAGAGGAGGCTCTGCGCACCAATGAAAAGAAAAAAGAGGTCTGTGGCATAAAGATCTTTATGGGCGCCTCTACCGGCAACCTGCTGGTGGACAATTATCTTACCCTGGACAGGTTATTCCGGGAGAGTGAGGTATTGATCGCCACCCATTGTGAAGATGAAAAGATCATCCGGCAGAACCTCGAGCGGCTCCGGCAGGAGCATAGGGAGCTGGTGGCAGCCGATCACCCGTTGATCCGGGATGAGGAAGCCTGTTTCGAATCTTCCCTGGCTGCTATTCAGTTCGCCCAGAAATATGGCAGCCGGCTCCACGTATTTCATCTTACTACAGAAAAGGAGATGCAGCTTTTCAGCAATTTTTTGCCGCTGGAAGAAAAAAGGATCACGGCGGAGGTATGCGTTCATCACCTCCATTTCACCAGTGATGACTATGCGGTGCTGGGTAACCGCATCAAATGCAATCCTGCTATCAAGGCGCCGTTTAACCGGGAGGCATTATGGAAAGCCCTGCTGGACGACCGGCTGGACCTTATAGCCACTGACCATGCGCCGCACACCTGGGAAGAAAAAGTGGGGCCTTATGAAAAAGCCCATGCTGGTCTGCCCCTGGTGCAGCATTCCTTATTATTGATGCTGCACTATGTAAAGGAGGGAAGGATCAGCCTGGAAAAACTGGTTGAAAAGATGAGCCATGCGGTGGCCCGGTGCTTCCGCATCGAAGAGAGAGGATATATCCGGGAGGGATATTACGCAGACCTGGTGATCGTGGACATGGGCAGCCCTTCTACCGTCCAAAAAGAGAATATCCTGTATAAATGCGGCTGGAGCCCTTTAGAAGGGTTTACATTCCCTGCCTCTGTCACACATACTTTCGTAAATGGTCATCTGGTTTATGGAAATGGAGGCTTTGATGAATCTCAATGGGGGAAACGATTATCGTTCAACCTGTAACGTCCGATTTATATGGAAATTGACAAAACAACTTTCGCAGACCTCTCTCTCTTCAGTCGTGAAGAGGAGTTCTCTATTTTTCATAAGCTGAACTTTACCCGTACCCGCGGCGGGCAGGACCAGTTACTGGAGATGTTCGAACGTCCTTTCTCCGATTTCCGGCCCATCCATGAAACCCAGCAGACCCTCACCCTGATCCTGCAGCACAGTGAAGCATGGCCGCTGACCATCAGCAACGGCACCGTTATGGTGATGGAAAAGTTCTACGGAACAGCTTTTGATGATATACCTATGCCCTCCCTGCTGGCTTCGCTGCAGTATAAATTATTTCACGGGCCGGATTATTCGATGATACGGTATTCTATCGGTCATTTTGCTGATTTCATCCAGGGTATGCAGAAAATTATCAACCTGCTCGACAAAGAAAGCTCTCCGTCCCTGCTGAGGGACCTGCTGGCAAAGGCCCGGCGCCTGTTGGATCATGAGATCGTCGAATCCTTGTCCCGGAGAGAAAATTCGGTTAAACTGACACCAACACAGGTCATATACTATGGGAGGTACATTCTTACCCATTTCAAGAGTGCGGCCTTTTCCCTTATCGAGATCTATAATAAGCTGGATGCCTGGTATTCCATGGCAATGGCGATGCGCAAGTACAGCCTGGCATTCCCTTCCTTCATCGAACGGTCGGAGCCCTATATGGAAGTCCGTTCCCTCTATCATCTCTTATTACCGGCGCCGGTAGCTTATGATATTCAGTTGGACCCCGAAACCAATTTCCTTTTCCTGACGGGGGCCAATATGGGGGGTAAAAGCACTTTTATCCGGGCGGTAGGAGTATCTGTATTTTTAGCCCATCTGGGCATGGGGGTACCGGCAAAGGAAATGCGGCTCAGCCTGTTCGATGGGATCCTCAGCAATATCAATGTCGTGGATGATATCTCCAAAGGGGAAAGCTATTTTTTCAACGAGGTACAGCGCATCCGCGACACACTGATAAAGATCAGCGGCAAGAGTAAATGGCTGGTGCTGATCGACGAGTTGTTCAAGGGCACCAATGTGCAGGATGCCATGAAATGCTCTTCTACCGTCATCAAGGGGTTGATCCGGATCCGGAGCTCCCTGTTCATTCTTTCCACGCACCTGTATGAGATCGGGGAGGAGCTGCGGTTATATCCCAATATAGCTTTCAAATACTTCGAAACTTCCATAAAAGGCGATCAGCTGGAATTCAGTTACCAGTTAAAGGAGGGCATCAGCAATGACCGGATTGGCTACCTGATCCTGAAAAGAGAGAAAGTGGTGGAGATGCTGGAAAAATTGTAAATTGGTTGGATTCAATGCCACTGCCATGAGACAAGTTTCCCTCTTCCTAGGATTACTGCTGTTATTTGCCCTTGAGATCCTGCGTGTCTATTTTATTATGCCCTTCCCCGGCAGCCAACGATCGGACTCGGTCGGCATCGCCTATTTCCTGAACAATAATATATGGTGGCTGAGGATCATTGCCCTGGTCCTCGTAATACCACCCCTGTTGCATGTTTTCCGGAAAGGAAAGACCTGGCAGAAAGGCATTCTGACGGCGGTGGTATTGTTCTATGGGCTGATCTTTTATCTTTTCAATTTCCGGTTCCTGGCCGATAAGATGTTCTATCAGCCCAGGGAGAAGTTATTCGCCGGGATGGCTGCAGACACTACGAATAAGGATAAACTCGTGATCGGGGTAACTCTTAATAAAGAAGCGAAGGCGTACCCGATCGAGATCATCGGATACCACCATCAGGTAAAAGATACCGTAGGAGGACAGCCGATCCTGGTCACTTATTGCACCGTATGCCGGACAGGTCGTGTATATAGTCCCATAGTAAATGGACGGCCTGAATTGTTCAGGCTGGTGGGTATGGACCATTTCAATGCTATGTTCGAAGATGCGGGCACCGGAAGCTGGTGGCAGCAGGCCACGGGCATCGCCATTACCGGTCCGCTGAAAGGCAGCAGGCTGACGGAGGTCCCTTCTGCTCAGATGAGCCTGGGGGACTGGGAGGCGCTTCATCCGGGAAGCCTGACGCTGCAGCCCGACCCGCACTTCAAAGTAAAATACGATAGCCTGAAAGGATACGATGAGGGTGTCATCGAGGGTAGTCTTGAGAAGAGAGATACAGGTTCGTGGAAGTTTAAATCCTGGGTGGTCGGCGTCAATCTGAATGGACAGGCCAGGGCATATGACTGGAACAGGCTGGTCAAAGACAGGATTATCCAGGATAGGGTCGGACAAACCTCTTTACTGTTGACGATTCATCCCGACAATAAGACTTTTTATGCATGGGCCTATCCTGATTCGCTGCGCTTCCGGTATGATGCAGACACGCATTTGTTGAAAGATGAGAATACAGCAAGTACCTGGCAGGTGAATGGGGAATGTGTGGAGGGCCCGTTGAAAGGGCAGCAGCTCACTGCGGTCCAGGCTTACCAGGAGTTCTGGCATTCGTGGAAGACTTTTCATCCGCTGACGCCGGGAGATTATCCGAGGGCTTTATGAGCCCTGACCACTAAAAAGAATCAAGATTGACGGATGAGCAAGGAAAATTTAATTCATTTTTTTCAAAGTGTGTTGCCAATGAGCAATGCCAAAGCCGAACAGATAGCCGGGAAATTTGAGAGGAGAGAAACGGCCAGAAACGGATATTTACTAAAAGAGGGATCTGTTTGCAGCGAGTCTCATATTATTGAGGAGGGAATCATCAGGTCGTACATTTATGATCTCGATGGCAATGATGTAACCACAGCATTTTTCTCAAAACAACTATTCGCCAGCGACCTTACATCCTTTTTTAAAAAGATCCCTTCCAAAGAAAATATCCAGGCATTGACAGACTGCCAAACCTGGTATATCACTTACGACGACATGCAGGAAAGCTTCCACACCATCCCGGAGTTTCGTGAATTTGGCCGGCTGCACATTATTAATCAATTCGGCATCCTGCAACAAAGGATGTTGTCCATGTTGCAGCAAACAGCTGAGCAGCGTTATAGTGACCTGGTTAATGCCAACCCGGAGATCCTTCAACACGTGCCTTTAAAATACATTGCGACTTACCTGGGTATCACTGACACGTCTCTCAGCAGGATAAGAAAAGAATTTATAAAAAAATAGCCCGCTCCATTTCTTGCCATTTGCTAAGTGCAGGCCAGGATATTTGCTATTACTTTGTACGAACAATTTAATCGACAAACAAAATGGCAAGCCACCTGTCAAGTATGCCTATCTGGGCTATAACATTATTCATCGCAGGTTTTCTTTATTCAATCGCCTTCATCGCCAACCCGGCCAAACAGGCGGCCCTGGATGCCGGCATGACGGCAGCCGGCGCGAGAAATATCCAACTCGGTATTTTTGGGTTTTATATCGTTTACCTTGCTTATGCTTCAATACTGGCTTTAAAAGGTATCTTTGACGGCAACTCAATACCGCCCAAAGTAATGGTATTTACCGCCATACCATTGACTATTGTGCTATTTGTAATTGTCGGAAACACAAAATTGCTCAGGAAATTACTCCGGTCCATCACGCTGGAATCCTTAATTGCCCTACATGTATTTCGGGTACTGGGTGCGTTCTTCCTTCTTCTTTACTTCTATCACTTGCTGCCCCGGGATTTTGCTTTTTCATCGGGAATAGGGGATATTATAACGGCCATTCTCGCTTTGCCGGTAGCGAAAATGATTTCCAAAGGCAAACCAGGGAGTTTAAGGATCGCTTATGCCTGGAATATTTTTGGGTCGCTGGACATCATTATACTACTTGTTATTGCCGTAATTCATGCAAAAAATGATATGGTCACCGGGGAGGCCGGACCCCAGGAATTGACAATGTTTCCGTTTGTATGGTTTCCCGCATTTGCTCCGGCGACTATTTTGTTCCTGCACACGCTCATTTTCAGAAAATTGCAGCAAATAAAGGCTAAGTAAAATTTTGGCAGCCATGACCCGTCAAATAGGAGCTATCAGAGAAACACGATCTTTCCTCCTGGAACAACTAAAAGAGCTGACCAACGAACAATTTAATCGGATTGCCGAAGGATTCAACAACAACATAATCTGGAACCTGGGCCATATGATAGCAGTGCAACAGGCAATATGCTATAAAAGAGCTGGTTTGTCAGTGTTGATCAGTGATGATTTTTGGCAGCGGTTTGGATCAGGGTCAAAACCAAAAGGGATTATTGGCGACGACGAAATAATAGCTGTCAAACAATTGCTGATTAGCACGATGGATCAATTAGAAACAGACTACCATAAACAAGTCTTTGATAATTATACAACCTGGGTCGCGCGCAACGGCATGGACGTGGCCAGTATAGACGATGGTATAAAATTTCTTTCCTTTCATGACGTATTGCATTCAGATGTTATTATGGCTATAAAGATAGCGGTGACAATTAGCCCCCCGAATGGAGGCACCCCAATCGCAAGAGCTATGACAGACCCTCGATAGCGGCTTCCGGCGATGCTCTGCGTCGGTCTTGCCGATGGGGCCTGGAGAAAGACCTTTCTTCGTGATTTCAATTATTTAAGAAGTTTTCGAAAGAATTAAACGCCTGCTTAATTAAATTAAAAAAGGCCTTCCCGGTTTCGGTGTCAAAACACATATTTATAGCGATTGATATTAAAATTGATACAAAGGTATTGGTCCAGTCAAACTTATTCAATCTGGTTGTGGATTCAACTAAATAATTCAAACGATGATTTACAAATTCCAGTTGCTGACTCGTTGGATTAAGATGTTCACTAATCAGTCCTTTTAAATTATTAATTGCACCGTTAATTTGCATGATTTCAGCACTACTAAAATTTGAAGTATCTTCAAATCCTATCCCAGCTAAGGCGTAAATACTCGTTTCAAATTGAAATTCATTCCATTTGTCTTCTCCCTCATTGTCTTCAATATAGGGTTTAACATCATTTTTCAACCAAGATTTAACTATTTATCTACAGTCGTCAAAACTAATATAACTATTATCTGGGCCTAAGGGATATAAGGGATAATCGGGCAAGAAACGGGTATATGAACCTCTAAAATGAAACCAACTTGTTTCTGAATTGGTGAAATAAAATGTTAAGGGTGAATTTATTAAATCCAATATACTTGTAGCATTCCCTTCTTCGGTATATGCATATAGTTCAAACCTTTTAGGGTCAAAACCCGACTCGCTAATAATGGTATGAATATCGTTCTTGAATCTCTTAAGCACAACTCCTATTTTTAGTATAAAGGATAAATTATGAGTCGAAGATATATTTTTTCATTGAATATAACTCTTGAGCATTCTCCTTTTGGAAGCTTGCCGGGCAGAAATAAAAAAGCGCATTTGATCATCACTTTTTAAGCCAATTTAACACTCGCTCTGGCAAAGTAATATGCGGGAAATGGAATATAATCACTAATAAAAACAGCAGGATAATAACTAGAATGATTATTTCTATTGGCGAGGGATCATGGAATATAAATATTCCTTTCCTAAAGTTAATCTCAATTTTCCGCTTGGGCTTATCGGGGGAATTTTGAGTTTCCGGTGAAATGGACATAATATGCGCTTTTTGTTGTTTCCCTTTGTTCCCATATTATGCCCGCAAAGGCGGTCCAAAGGTATTCGATTTTTTGAGACTACCAATTATTACTAACAGTCGTTAGTATTGCTTATCAAAGCATAACTGCCGCTAGGAGGTATTACTGAGCTGCCCTATCTCCTAAGACACAACAGATCACTAAAATAGACGAACAAGCATGACGTCATTAGTCATGTCTTAAAATTTTAAAAGAATAGAAAAGCTTTCAGAAAAGGCTTCCCATAGATGAAAAGTGTCATCTATAGAAAAGATTGAGGTTTAACGGTTCGTGCTTCAAGCCTTTTCTGTCGAGTGTGGGAAATGACCTTAATGGCATTTATTAAGTATTCTCAAACAGAAGAACTAACCAACCTTAGGGTTGATTTAAATTCGTTGGTGAAAATAAGGATAAAAAGAAAAAGTTTCGCTGGGTTTAGGAAAAAAAACATTAAATATTGAAGTAAACCGTTTTAGCAAAAAATGTCGAAATAATCTGGGATGCGCATAACCGAATGAGGCTACCCGTCTTCGTGGAACACACCCCGTGGAACCCAAGTCTGTTTTTTTTAATTTGCTTTTCTCTATTCTTTAATTTTATCGGCTAAACGTATCCGATTCGTTATGTTGGTGAAGACATTTGGAAGCGCCGTATATGGCGTAGAGGCGATTACCATTACCATCGAAGTAAATGTGACGGAGGGGCTGCATACCTTTGTGGTGGGTTTGCCTGACAGTGCTATCAAAGAGAGTGTACAAAGGGTAGAGAGCGCCATCAAGACCAATGGCTATCACATGCCGCGCAGTAAGCTGGTGGTCAACCTGGCACCGGCGAATATCAGAAAAACGGGATCGGCCTTCGATCTTCCCATTGCATTGGGAGTATTGGCTGCTACGGAGCAGATCCCTAATCCAGCCTGTCTGGAGGATTATATGATCATGGGCGAATTGGGACTGGATGGCAGCATTCAGCCCATCAAAGGGGCGCTGCCCATTGCCATACAGGCGCGCAAGGAATATTTTAAAGGCGTGATACTCCCTGTCCAAAATGCCCGGGAGGCGGCCATTGCCGGCAATTTACCCATCTTCTCTTTTAACCATATCCGGGAGGTGATCCAATTTTTTAAAGAACCTCAGGATGGTCCGGATCCCGTCCTCGCCGCTACTCCGGAAGAGTTGTTTGCTTCTCTGTCTTTCACCGACCCGGACTTCAGTGATGTCAGGGGGCAGGAAAGTATCAAACGGGCCCTGGAAGTTACGGCCGCCGGAGGGCATAATGCTATTCTGATCGGGCCGCCCGGCTCGGGCAAGACCATGCTGGCGAAGCGGTTGTCCGGCATCCTCCCTCCGATGACCCTGCAGGAGGCGCTGGAGACAACCAGGATCCACAGCGTAGCGGGACAACTGCCTGCCAATGCCACCCTTATCACCAGGCGGCCTTTTCGAAGCCCCCATCATACCATCTCTTCCAGGGCACTGGTCGGTGGAGGCAGTTTTCCTCAGCCGGGAGAGATCTCTCTTGCTCATAATGGCGTTTTATTTCTCGACGAGCTACCGGAATTCAGCAGGAATACCTTGGAAGTGATGCGACAGCCCATGGAAGACAGGAAGGTGACGGTCAGCCGGACGCAGCTCTCCCTTGAATTTCCTTCCAACTTCATCCTGCTATGCTCTATGAACCCCTGCCCCTGCGGCTATCTCAATCATCCGGAGAAAGAGTGCACCTGTCCCCCTGGCGCTGTATTGAAATATCTCAACAAGATCTCTGGCCCTTTATTGGACCGGATCGACCTTCATGTG
Source organism: Puia sp. (assembly GCA_035492545.1). Lineage (GTDB taxonomy): Bacteria > Bacteroidota > Bacteroidia > Chitinophagales > Chitinophagaceae > Puia. The sequence goes on along the minus strand of DATJJD010000005.1, from coordinate 56,544 downwards.
GAGGTGGTCCCTGTCCCCTATTCGCAGTTGTCTGCTACAGGCGGGGAAGAGACCTCTCTGCAGGTACGGGAGCGGGTGGTCGCGGCCCGGCAGATCCAGGCGGAGAGATACCGGGAGTATCCGGGTATTTATTGCAATGCGCAAATGAGCAGCCGGCTGCTGAAGGAAGGTTGCCGGATCGATGCGGCGGGAGAAAGCCTGTTGAAAGTCGCCATGAACAGGCTTCACTTATCTGCCCGGGCCTATGAACGGATCCTGAAGGTGAGCCGGACCATTGCTGATCTGGCCAGGAGCGAATGTATTCTGCCCCTACACGTGGCGGAGGCAATACAGTACAGGAGTTTGGATAAGGAAGGATGGACGAGATAGGCTACCAGTCATTTTTCAAGTCCTCATTCGTTCGCTCCGGAGCAGTAGGCGGGCCTTCTTTCCAATTAGGGTCATACCAGACAAAAAAGCTGAGCCATATCGTTCTGGACAATCGCATGAGGACAGGCTGCAGAACCAATAGCAAAACAGCATTGACGCCCAGCCACCAGAACAGACGGTTGTCCTGCAAGGACATGCCGATCAGTAATTTCCAGGCAATAAAACTGGCAACACAAACCATGACAGCCAGGGCATAACTTACGAATCCTGTCCCGTAATAAAACCCCACTTCTATTTCGAAGGGCTGTCCGCAGACCGGGCAGGTCAGGGGCATTTTCATCATGTCCTTCAGTTTGTAGGGGTTCCGGGACAGGAACATATTCCCTCTCCGGCAACGGGGGCATTTGTTGGTGAGAATACTTGGAAGAAGTCCGGGTTTATGATTGTCTTTATCAGCGCACATAAAATGAATTTTAGCATAACAAAGGTAACACAGGCAGGCTTCGACCGCTTGTCCTTTTAATGGCATCTATGGTAGTTTTTACGCCTGTAAAAAGGCTGGAAGGGGTATCTTTGTCCGGTTATAATCCATGAAAATGAAGAAAGCAATCGTACCGGTATTGTTCAGCCTGTTGTTCCTTGCACAGGCAAAAGCGCAAGCCGGTAAGCACGGGCTGGAGATTACCCATCTGACGGGCAATCTATATGTCTATACAACTTATAATCTATATGCGGGCAACCCTACCCCTTCCAACAGCATGTACCTGGTGACGGGAGAGGGAGTTGTACTATTCGATGTTCCCTGGGATACGGCCCAACGCCAGCCTCTGCTGGACAGCCTATACGCCCGTCATCACCAGAAACCGGTGTTATGCATTGCGACCCATTTCCATGGAGACCGGACCGGAGCGCTGGACTTCCTGAAACAGCATGGGGTGGCGACCTGGTCTTCCCGGCTGACCTATGAATTATGCCGGCAAAATCATATGCAGGAGGCAGCGCATGTGTTTGATAAAGATACCAGTTTTACGGTGGGAGGATATACCGTGCAAACCTTTTACCCCGGAGAAGGACATACAAAGGATAATATTGTCATCTGGTGCGCCGCCGACCAGGTGTTATACGGAGGCTGCCTGATAAAAAGTACGGAAGACAAGACCCTGGGTTTTCTGGGTGATGCCAATCTCGCTGCCTGGCCGCAAACGATGCGGCGGCTTATGCAGGAATTTCCTCATCCAAAATATGTCATACCCGGACATGATGGCTGGGCGGACAATCAATCTCCGGCTCATACACTAAAGCTCCTGGAACAGCGGGGGAAGAAATCTTAGCAGGGTTATTTACGATTTTTTTTCTTACGGGATGAAGGCGTAGTCATCGTTTTCTTATCAGATGTGGGTGCAACTCCCTTACGGGAGGACTGTGTTTTACCGGAAGAGGGTACTTTAGGGGAGCCCGCCGGCGAAGCCAGGGAGACGGCCCTGGCCGGTGCGGCATTCTCCCACCGGCTGATCCAAACGGACAGACGAATGAGGAGCTCGTTGTTAGCCATATACAATAACATGAGGGGCAGGATCTTAAACAGTCCTCTTTTAGTAGTCTCTACCACATTGAAAAGGGGCAGCAGATACCCCAGCAGTCCCAGGCCGACAAACACCACGGCGATGGCATAGAGCCAGTTACGGGCATCTTTATTGAACCGCCGCCGGGCTATCAACTCAAAGACGAATAGTGCGGCCCAGACAAACATAAAGTATCCCCATAAATGGATGGCCAGCTCCCCGGTCAATAGTTTGCTGAATATATCTCCATATCTGCTAAATAAAGATTGCCAGTCGGAAAGGTGCTGATTCAGTAAGCCGGAAACATCGTAGTGTACCGGCAGGTAATGTTTGATATATAATTGAACAGGAAGATAATAACCTATGAGAGAAGGCAGGATAAAAAGGCCAGTCGAGAGGGCCATTTTCCGGTAGTCATATTTTTTTCGGAACTGCATGAGTAAAAGGGCCGGTATGAAAAAGGCGGCCAGCACCAGCGTCTCCGACCGGATATAGGTGGCGATGCCCATGAGGAATCCCGAGAAGTAAAGGACGTGGGAGGCGGGGCTTTTTGTCGAAGCCGGGTCCTTGTCGGGGGCCGCAGTTTTAAAGTAGTCAAACAGAAAATAAAGGCTCAGGAACAGGAATACCATGTTGCTGTAGTCATACAGGATCATGAACGTGTAGGCATACAGTTCAGGCGCCATCATGAACAGCAACAGCAGGATCCCTGCGGGAATAGGGTGAAGCCGTTGCTTCAACACCTGGTAGAGCAGTATGGTGAAAGGGATAAAGATAAGGCTGAGCCATAGCTGTCCGAAAGGAAAGCCGGCCATTTTATAGATGATCTGCAGGCTTATCAGAAAAGGGGATTTAAATTGATTGTTGGTAGTCCACAAATCCACTTTGAAAAAAGAATTGATCATGGTATGTTCCCTGACAGCAAATTCAGCGATGGCTTCCGGGCCGGAGAGGGCATCCCGCGAAGTAGGAGGCAGATAATAACACCTCCAGACACTTACGAAAATGAGAAAAAACAGGATAACCATGAAAGGAACTTCATAGGTATATACGCGGAGGTTGCGGATCCTCAGCCAGCCTTCCCGGAAACGGCGGATCCAACGCCCGCTGAAAGAGGGGATGGTAAGTCCCTCTTTCTTCCTGACAGCAAGAAGACCCGGAACATTTAATACCAGCGCGGCAAGCCAAAGGGACAAAAACACCGTGCCGGTCGTGATCGGTATAAAACATAATTGCAATAGAAAGGGGATAAAGGAGGCGACGGCAATACCCAGCATCAGGGAAAGAGAAAAGCTTATGGCAGGCTTCTGCCGGATACCGAACAGGGTAAGCAGACCATACCCCGAGATCAGGTGACAAAGGATCAATAAAATAAGGGCAATAAAAGGCATGAGAGTTATAATATGGGGGTGAATTTTTGATATCTCGCCAAAATTTGCTGAAGCTGCTCCGGGGTCCGGATCTGATCGAGATTCACTCCTTTTTTGGAAATGCGGACCAGATAATTGGCCTTATTCACTTCCGCGGAGGTGGTCCATACGCCTTTAAGCCCCGTGTAGTAATAAAAGACAGCAGGCTCGGGCACCCGTACCTGTATGTGCAGGGAGTCGCGGTAATAACTATTGGGTTCGAAAAGGATGACAGGGTTGACGATTTTCTTTTTCGTCATATACTCCTTTACTTTCGCGCAGATAGTATAGTTGAGGCCAAAGCGCGCGGTCATTCTACCCTCTATGCCCGCCGTATCGTCTTTCTCTTTCAGGAAATCTGTCCAATACTGCATGGGCTTCTCCACGAACCATACTTTATAATATCCTGCATTGAGAATGAGGATGATCGTTACAAATGATAGTACCGTCAATAAGAAAATTTTCATAGCTGAAACTCTTAAGCGTTGTTTTTCAGTTGGGATACCGCATAGTCGACAGCGCGGGCAGTCAGGGCCATGTAGGTCAATGAGGGGTTTTGGGTGGAGGTAGAGGTCATACAGGCTCCATCCGTTACGAATACATTCAGGCAGGCATGGAGCTGATTCCATTTATTCAGCAGAGAGGTCCTTGGGTCTTTTCCCATCCTCACTCCTCCCATTTCATGGATGTCAAGACCGGGCGCCTGTCCCGTGTCGCTGGTCCTGATATTGGCAAAACCGGCGGCCATATACATCTCTGTCATTTGCGCAAAAAAATCCTTTAGCATCTTCTCATCATTGTCATCATAGCCGATATTGACGACGAGCTGCGGCATGCCCCACTGGTCTTTTTTATCGCCGGACAGGCTGAGGGTGTTGGTTTCTTTGGGGATCGTCTCGCCCATCATATGCGATCCGACATGCCAGGGGCCCAGTTCGGAAGAGAAAAGATTGTCCTTCAGCTTAGCGCCGAAGCCTTCTGTGCCTCGATTGAAATAGCGATGGGCGGAGAAGCCGGCGGCATAACCCCGCAGAAAGTCCGTCTCCTGGCGATGAAGATTCCGGAAGCGGGGAATATAGGCGCTGGTCGGGGAACGGCCGTCCGTCGTAGAGTCTGAAAAGCCGTCATATTCAGCCGAAATATGTCCCCGGTAATTATGGAAAGCTGCATATTTTCCCAGGAGCCCGTTGTCATTACCCAGGCCATGGGGGAAACGGCCGGATATGGAGTTTAACAGGATCAGGTTGGTATTCATTGCACCTGCGTTGACGAAGATTACCGGTGCATAATATTCGAAGGTCTCCTTGGTGTTGGCGTCGATGACACGTACGCCGGTCGCTTTCCCTTTTTTATCGTCATAGATAACGGAGTGTACGATCGAATATGGACGTAATGTGAGCTTGCCGGTCTTTTCGGCCCAGGGGATGGTAGAGCTGTTGCTGCTGAAATAACCGCCGAACGGGCAGCCCCGCTGGCAGAGGGTCCTTTTCTGGCATTGGGCCCTTCCCTGTTCGAGGTGAATGGGCGCCGGCTCGGTGAGGTGAGCGCAGCGGCCGTAGATAACACTGCGGTCCTTGTATTTCTTCGCTACGGTTGCTGAAAAGTAGTTCTCGACGCAGGACAGATCCAGGGCAGGCAGGAACTCACCGTCCGGGAGGTTGGGCAGACCGTCCTTATTTCCCGAGATGCCGACGAATTTTTCTACATAGCTATACCAGGGTGCCAGGTCTTTATACCGGATAGGCCAGTCGACGGCAAAGCCGTCGCGGGCGGGCCCTTCGAAGTCAAAGTCGCTCCACCGCTGGGTCTGCCGGGCCCATAGCAGGGATTTTCCACCTACCTGGTAGCCGCGGATCCAGTCAAAGGGTTTTTCCTGCACATAAGGATGTTCGTTGTCTTTCACGAAGAAGTGCATGGCATCCTCCCTGAAAGCATAACAACGGCTTACAGAGGGGTTGTCCTTCTGTATATCGAGCGGAATCTCTCCCCTGTGCCCGAATTCCCAGGGCATCTTATTGGTGGTGGGATAATCTTTCAGGTGCCGGACCTCCCGTCCTCTTTCCAGGACCAGCGTCGTCAGGCCTTTTGTCGTAAATTCTTTGGCTGCCCAGCCGCCACTCATGCCGGAGCCGATCACGATGGCGTCGAAGTGGTTTTGTTTTATTGCATCGCCCATAATAGTCTGCTATTAAGATGCCGTTTTTATATCATTCACAGGAACACAACCATGATACCGTCCGGGTACCAGTTCATACACATGGACCTTCGTCAAAAAGAAGGCAGAGGACGAATAAGCCAGGATGGTCTGTTTCTTCATCACGGCATAACAAAAGTCGAGATCGCTGCCAGAGGGACCAGCCGTTTTACCAGCGGTGATCTTATTATCAAGGGTGCTGATAAGGGACTCTCTTTGTGCGGGCGTACTTTTTACGAAAGTGGATCCGGTAGCCGTTCGGGCGGCCTCGTCCAGTTGTTGTAATCCTTTGAGGAACTTCTGCTGATCCTCCTTTGAATAACAGTCATCCAGCATTTTTAAGGCAAAAAGGTGGGCGGAAACATCTTTTGCGCCGGGAGTGGTGGTAGCGGGGATAATGGTCTCCGCCAATTCTGCCAGCAATTTTTCCTGCTCTCCGTCTATCTGGAAGTTTTTCAACAGGACGGTCGATTTCGATCGGTCCTGCAGGCAGGAAGGCAGCACAGCGGCGCCTGCGGAAATAACCAGAAAACTTTTGAGGGCTGTTCGCCTGTTCACGATCATTCCGGTAAGTATTATAGTTAAGGTCCGAAGTTACAATTTATTTTACCGGAGAATAGGGGGGACTATACTTTTTAATGGAGCAGGTTAGGGAGGGAGAAGGCGCTTAAGCTATCTTTTTCGCCGATCCGATGGCTCCGTGTTCATAAAGAGAATTATCGAGGGCCAGTGGTTTTTCCTTCTGAAAGACGGATTTAAGCATTAATATACCTGTCTCTGACATGATCTTCATATCAAGGAAAAAATTAATGTTGCGTACATAATAAGCATCCCATTGATAACGGCGGAAGATACTTTGGAAAGTAGTTGCGGGGCCGCGATAGCCTCTCACCTGAGACATACCGGTTATACCGGGGCGTACCAGGTTCCGGAATTTATAGTCTGCAACCACTTCTGCAAATTCCTGAGAATCTTTCAGCATATGGGGTCTGGGGCCCACGATGCTCATGTGGCCCAGGAGTACATTTATAAATTGAGGTAATTCATCCAATCCGGTATTGCGAAGGAATTTTCCGATCCGGGTAACCCGGGGATCATTTTTAACAGCCTGCCGGGTATCGGCGGCATCATTGACATACATGGTACGGAACTTATAACAGGCAAAGGTCTCACCGAGGAAGCCCACTCTATTTTGTGAAAAGAAGGCAGGGCCTTTGGAGTCCAGTTTGATCAATAATATAATAACAGGGAAAAGCCAGGGAAAGATCAGCAACGATACCAGCAGCGCTATGGTGAGGTCCATGCCACGCTTGACGGTGAAGTAACTCCGTTTAGCATAGAGATGATGGCGGATTTCAACCTGTTGTCCTTCCTCCCAATTCTTTTGATAATAAATGGTTGATTCTATAATGGTACTGCGCATGCTGAATGAGGATTTGGTTTTCTTCCGGTATTGATTTTGTTCGTCATAACGAAAATTCCGCGCTTCTAGTGTACTATGAGACCCGGAATTTTTTACGTTTTACGATTCTACAAAGAAAACAAATTAATTTTATAAGAACGATACCACTAAGTGGTATGTTATTTGATTTATGTTATATATACGTTATTAAAACGGTATTAAAATAGCATTAAAGATCTTATCTGAACGAATTCCGCAACTATCATACCCGATTGACAACGGCCAGGCGTAAAACGTTGCACGCCAGACATATTTAATAAAGCCTTATGCCCCGGGAACCATCTCCTACTGCCGGGATAGTATTACCTTTGCCGGACTGCACCAACCAGTTTGTTTGACACGCTGGTGGCCTGGAATAACACGGCTATTGGTGAAACCAACACGGCTGTACAATAAACCGTAACAGCTTGTTTTTTGATTTTACCTTTGCTAAACCAACGCTACCTATGGAAGAATTCAAGCATTTCAGGTTCGACTTTTATTTACTGATCCCCTATTATAATAATCTTCCCGGACTGATCCGCTCCCTGGAGAGCGTAAGTTATGATCCTGTTAAATATGGGTTGCTGATCGTGGATGATGGCAGCAGGGACGTTTTGAAATATGAAGACCTGGTCCCGCATATACCGGCGGCTCTTCCGGTAAAGATCATTCGTCTCCCTGAGAATAAAGGGATTACCAAAGCGTTAAATACAGGGCTGCAATGGCTGGAAGAGAATCGCAATTTCCGGTATGTTGCCAGGCTGGACTGCGGAGATGTCTGCGCCGGGAGCAGGTTCCCGCTGCAGGTGAGTTTCCTGGACCAGCATCCGGACGTTGACCTGGTAGGCAGCTGGTGTGTCTTTAAAGATTTCTCCACCGGGTTTTCTTACCGTTATATTACCCCGACGGAGCATGAGAAGATAGCCAGAGGCATGCATTTCAGGAACATCTTTATCCACCCGACTGTTATGTGGAGAGCAGACGTTGCAGGAAAGGCAGGAATTTATCCGGAAAATTTCCCTCACGCTGAGGATTATGGATTCTTTTATGAAATTCTTAACAGTGGTAAGGGCGCGATTATACCGGAAGATCTTGTCACGTGTGAGATCAACCCGAAAGGCATTTCTCTTTTTTTCCGTAAAGAACAGTTGAAAAGCCGTATCCGGGTGGTGAAGCAGTATGGAAAAAGCAGGGTACTCAGCCTAATGGGGATGATAAAATGTTGGTTTCTAATGGTAATCCCTTATGGTTGGGTGCTGCAAATAAAAAAGCGTGTATACGGAATTAAACGTATCAGCGTTAATTAGAGTCAGACTTCTTAAAATAAGAAGAAGATATATAAAATACATTAAATACGAACGCTTGCCGTAGAAGAATTTGTATTTTATTGTGCACCTTATCGGTAGATTTATGAAAATTGTACATGTTGTTGAACCCTTTGCTTCCGGTATCGCCACTTTTGTGAGATCCCTGGTGGAAAACCTGAATGATGATCTTCATATCATTGTTCATGGAGAGCGGGAATATGTGATGAAATCTGCGGAGGTCAAGCTTAATTTTCCTAAAGAAAATGTTCGCTTTATCCGCTGGAAATCAGCGCAGCGGGAGATCAGTATCCGAAAAGACACCGTGGCCTTTATGGAATTGTATACCATTCTCAAACGGTTGAAGAAACAATTCCACATCGATGCCGTCCATCTCCACTCTTCCAAGAGCGGATTCCTGGGCCGGCTGGCCTGTAAAATGGCCAGGATCCATACGGTCGTCTATACACCGAACGGAGCCCCCTTCCTGGTGGGAAGCACCAAATTCACCAACTATATTTATAAGCAATTGGAAAGACTGGGGTCTGTTTTCGGGGGACGGGTGGTCTGCTGCTCTCCCTCGGAATGGGAAGCCTATCAGGCGCTGGGGATTGACGCCGTCAATATTAATAATGGCATTTCACTGGGGGATCAGCCTCTTTTTAAAGCCGATCCCTTTCGGATAGAAAAAATTGATACCCAGCAACTTGGAAAGAAAGAACGAAAATCCCCCCTGCCGGAGCTAAGTTATACCGGGAATACCGGCAAGTTTATTATCGCTACCAGCGGACGGATCGTGGACCAGAAGAATCCGGCCCTTTTCAACGCTATCGCCACGTATTTTGAAGAATTCAAGGATTTTGAGTTCCTATGGGTGGGGGACGGAGAAGAAAGGAAGCAGCTTACTGCTAAAAACATCCGGATTACCGGCTGGCTCTCTTCCAAAGAGAGCAAGGAATTGATCGCAGGGGCCCAGGTCTATCTTTCGACCTCCAATTTTGAAGGTATGCCTTTTGCTGTGCTGGAAGCGTTGATATTAAGGAAACCTGTGCTGCTCAGCGATTGTATAGGCAACCGGGACATCGTACACAAAGGGCTCAACGGGGATCTTTTTAACAGCGAGGATGAGGCTATTCTAAAGATCCTGCAATATTATAATAACCGGGACATGCTCCAGGTAATGGGAGAATACTCCCAACAGTTGTGTGTCCAGGAGTTTGATGTACATTCCACTTTTAGCTCTTATCGTGACCTATATAAGAGCTGATTGTAGCTTTTTAATGTTTTTTTAATTTTCAACCCTATAAATTTGCCGAAATGTATACCGTGATTGAAGACAATGGGAATAAGGCTCTTGAAATGCAATCCATCCATGACAGGCTGGAGGAGATCAGAGTTTATCTGGAGAAGGAGATCACCTTCAAACAGGGTATCATTGACGGTCAGCGGGAACAGATCGGCCAACTGAAAGCCTTATCAGATGAAAAGGCGTTAAAGATCTCCCGGCTGGAAGACCAACTGCAGGAATGCCGGCAGACAAATGAAGGCACCCGGCAGCTGATCAATAAACTTCTCAACGATATCAGTAATTATCAGAAAGATATAGAATGGTACAAGCGCACCTACGAGAGAAGAAGCTTACTGGGTACCATCCGGCAAAAGATGTTCGGAAAATAGGACCTTCACAAATATTTCTTAAAATATTCTTACCGGGAATTAAACTTATTTGCCTGCCAGTAGTCCAATTCACCTCCTTCTTACCTAAGCCATAGCAATTTTCCCTGACTGACCTCATGATTCAGCGATTTGACCGATGGTACGCAACCATAAGAAAATGGCACGCGTATAGCTTTATAACAACTCATGGGAAAATACACGAATGAAGGGGGGATTTATATGGATCCTGGCCATGATCATCCTTTCCCGTATTCCGACGGGGATGAAGCGGAGAGTTATATCATGGAAGTGATCAGCAAAGCGGACGATGTGTCTACAGGTTCGCAGGAATTGGTCATGGGCATAAGGGATTGGCCCTCGCTTTATCATTTAAGCCCGAAGCGGGCCGACCTGGTAAGGCCTTTGGAAGCAAGGCTCCGGGGAAAATCCATCCTGGAGATCGGCTGCGGCTGCGGCGCGCTGACCCGTTATTTCGGGGAGATGGAGGGTAAAGTAGTAGCCCTGGAAGGCAGTGAACGAAGAGCCCGCATTACGGCAGCCCGTTGCAGGGATCTCAACAATGTACAGGTCGTCTGCGATAATTTCGAGACCTTTTCCTGGGATGAATCCTTCGACGTCATCACCCTTATAGGCGTACTCGAGTATAGTAATTTATTTATAAAAGGAGCTTTTCCCCCTTTGGAAATGCTTCATCGTATAAAAAAGTTCTTAAAGCCGGGCGGTGTACTGGTGATAGCTATTGAAAACAAACTAGGTCTGAAATACTGGGCAGGGGCGCCGGAAGATCATACAGGCCAGGCTTTTTTTGGAATTGAAGGGTACTACAGCGGGTCTACAGCGATAACTTTTGGCAGAAAAGAGCTGAAAGACCTTCTCTCCCGTGCCGGTTATATCCATTCCACCTTTCTTTATCCTTTCCCTGATTATAAATTACCGGATGTCGTGTTGAAGGAGGAGGCCTTTGAGGACCCCCATTTTGAAGTACTGAACCTGCTCTATGAAAAATTAGATTATGACCAGGGGCTTCCCCATGAAACTTTTTTTTCTCCCACCCGGGCCGCCCACGCCGTGCATTTGAATCAACTGCTTCCGGACCTTTCCAATTCATTTCTCGTCCTCAGCAGCCTTTCTACCGGGGACATCCTGCAGGACAGCGCAACGCTGGCCTTCACCTATAACAGCGGACGGAAGAAATATTATTGTAAAGAGAACAGGTTCGTAGCTTCCCATTCCGGCAGCATCGAGGTTAAAAAGAAGAAACTCTATCGGGACCCTTACCCCCCGGATCTCCTCATCCGGCAACAGCTCGGGGATGAACCCTATTTTAATGGCAGGTTGCTGTCGGGAGATATCCTGGAGATTGTCAGCCGGGAAGGTTGGACGACCGGCGATCTCACCCCCTGGGCCCGCAGGTATTATGAGATCCTCCGGGGCTATGCACCAGCCGGGGAAGGATACCTGGAAGGGAAATTCCTGGACCTGACGCCTTTTAACCTGTTGCTGGATGCTGACAACAACGCTACCTTATTCGACCAGGAGTGGTCCTGTGAAGAAAAGGTACCCCTGTATTTTATTTTTTTCAGGGGGCTGGTCTATAGCCTGGATAAAATTGCAGCCTTCGCACAGCCGGCGGCAGGGACTCCCGCCCATCTGACAGCGCTGGTCATCGAACTTGTCAACAGAATATTTCCATTTACCGCCGGTGACCTGCAGGAGTGTGCCCGGCTGGAAGAAAAATATTTTTCTCCTGTCCCCCTCTCCCCGGGCAAAGTGTTTGCACAGGGTCTGTTGAAAATCAAACGTCCCATCAAACACCTGCGGGGACTTCTCCTTGAAAAGGAAGAAGTCATTGCCCGGCAGGAAAATGATCTGAGAGAGAGAAACCAACGGATAGCACAATTAACCGCCGAACTCGACCAGGAAAATGATCGGCAGGCACGGGCCGTGGAGCAGCTACGACAGGAGCTGGGAGTTGAATTTCGGGAGTCCGAAGCCCATCGGGCACGGCGCGAGGCATTGGAAAAAGAGGTGGCCTGGTATAAACGAACGTATGAAGACCGGTCGTTTGCCGGAGTTGTGAAAGAGAAGCTGCACCGGGCAATCCGGAGGCGCATGCTGAACGTTATCCACCGGCTTCTTAATAATAATGGCGTGAAGAGGAAATATGTTCTCGCGTATGTATTGGAGTATGTACGGGACCAGGGTCTGCGAAAATTCCTTTCTCTCTATGCAGGCATCGTCCAGGCAAAAGGATGGAAAGCTCTTCTGCACCCGAGAGAGGCGCTGCTTCCCCGGATGCAGCATAAGCCCGATGATGATCGGAGGATTCCTACCGCCCTCTCCGATGCCGGGCCCGATCTGGAACAGCTAAAGGAAGACCTGCGGGGGTTCACCCGGCTTCCTAAAATATCCATTATTTTTCCTACTTATAACACAGAGCCTTTTTTGTTGAGGATGGCTATTGACAGTATAAGGGAACAGGTATATACGAACTGGGAATTATGCATAACCGACGACCATTCGACCCGGCAGGATACGCTTGCCATGCTGCATTCCTATTCCACCGAACCCCGGATCCGGGTGAAAATCCTGCCGGAGAACAGCGGAATCTCGGAGGCTTCCAACACGGCTATCGAAATGGCTACGGGGGATTATCTTGCCCTGATGGATCATGACGATGCCCTCACTCCGGACGCCTTATTCCGCATCGTACAGGAGCTGAATCAGCAGGGGGAAGCGGATATTTTTTATTCGGACGAGTGTAAGGTGGATGAACAGGGCACCCTCAGCGACTATTTCTTTAAGCCGGACTGGAGCCCGGAGCTGTTGCTCAATATGATGTATCCCGGCCATCTTACGGTATACCGGAAAGATTTTCTGCTGAAAGAGGTGGGAGTATTCCGGAAGGAATATGATTTTTCCCAGGATTATGATCTTATGCTCCGGGCTACCGAAAAGACAACCAGGATCCGGCATATTCCCAAAGTGCTTTATCACTGGCGGATGACGGCCGGGTCGGCCGCACAGGGGGATAAGCCCTTTGCCCGGCAGACCAACCTGGCAGCGCTGGAAGACGCTATAAAAAGAAGGGGGATAAAAGCCGATGTCCTGGAGCTTCCCACGGCCAACCGGGTAAAGCTGACCATCCATCCGGCGCCGAAAGTCTCGATCATTATCCCTACAGATTCCAGGGACAATCTGGCTGCAGCCCTTGAAAGTATCCTCGGCGGGACGAGCTATGCCAATTATGAGGTCGTGGTGGTCACCAATTCCCGGCTGATAAAGGAAATGCAGGCGCTGTTTATTACCCCGAAGCTGGTATTTGTCCCCTATGACCAGCCCTACAATTTCTCCGACAAGTGTAATGAAGGGGCAGAGCATGCCGGCGGAGAGATATTGATCTTCTTCAATGATGACGTGCGGCCCCTTCAACATGACTGGATAGAGAACACCTTTGAATACCTGTATATTCCCGGGGTGGGAGGGGTTTCGCCCAAGCTGATCTATGAAAATGACACCCTCCAGTATGCAGGCATGGCGACCGGTGTCAGAAATCTTACGGGTACCACCCTGCATGGCTATCAGAAGGATTCGCTGAGTTATGTCAACTATCCCCAGTTGGTAAGGAATGTAACGATATTATCCGGCGCCTGTCTGGCTATGAGAAAATCATTGTTCTTCCAGATCGGGAAATTCGATGCCTTTCATACCCCCAGCGCCCATTCGGACACAGATCTCTCTTTCAGGATCCTGGAATGCGGACTACGCTGTGTATATACCCCTTATGCTTCTCTCCGGCATATCGGTCATTTGTCTTTAAAAGAGCACGAAAAGAAAGAGGCCCCTTTAAAGAAAGATAAGGCAGATATTTTTCTCCTTAAGAGATGGATGAAATATGTGCACAAAGATCCATATTTCACCGGTCCCATGCGGGACTACCTTTATCATGATTCTCCGGAGCCTTTCAGGATCTATCCTTTTATACAAGGCCAGCCCCCATCTGCGGATGGCCTCGTTCCGACTGCGCCTTTAGCCGGCTCCCGGGGGGAAATCCTGGCTGTCACGCACGACCTTTCCCTAAGCGGCGCGCCGATCAGTTTGTACGATACCTGTAAACTGCTGGCAGCCAATGGCTATTGGGTCATCGTCTGTTCTCCTGCCGACGGCCCTCTACGGCAAATGTACCAGGAGGCGGGCATAGCAGTGATAACAGATGCCCTATTACTGCGGCAGCATGAATCCTTCTATCGTTTTGCCAGGAATTTCGATCACCTGATCTGTAATACCATCGTTACCTGGCCGGTGGTCAGGCAGCTGAAGGACGTCCTTCCTACGCTGTGGTGGATACAGGAGGGACAGGTGCTGGACTCCTTTGTCGCCAATCCGGACTGCGAAAAGACCATAAGAGAGGCGCCCCTCGTGATCGGGCTCAGTGACTATGCCCTGTCCTATATCCGGAAATACAATCCGGGGGCTATAAAAATATACAATGCCTGTTATGATATCCGGGAAGAGGACACGGACCGGCGAGGCCTGGGGAATCCTATGGAAAAGCAGGCTCCCCGTGAAAAACGTGAAAAAGTGGTGTTCAGCCTGATCGGATCGCTGGAGGAAAGAAAAGGGCAGGACATTCTCCTGGAAGCCATCGGCCTGCTGGATGACCAGTTATTATCCCGTGGGGAATTCCGGCTTATCGGCAGGCGCCATCACCCGGATTTTGTCCTGGAGCTGGAACAGAAAGCCCGGCAGCTGGAGCAGAGGACCGGTCGCCGGGACCTCGTCCGGTTTATGGGCCAGCTCGATCATGAGTTATGCCTGGATGCTATCCGGGATTCCGATGTTATGATCAACGCGTCCAGGGATGAACCCCTTTCTGTAGTGCTGGTCGAAGCCTTTTGCCTGGCAAAGCCCTGTATTGTATCGGAGAATACCGGTATCGCGGAACTGGTGAAGGATGGATCGAACGGTTATATTTTCCGGCACCAGGATGCGGCAGACCTGGCGAAAAAGATCCGCAGTGTCCTGGAAGAGCCTGGCAAACTGACCGGGGTGGGCCTGGGAGCCAGGGCCGTTTATGAAGAGCATCTTTCCATGCATCATTTTGAAAAAAAGATCCTGGGCCTGCTGGCCCCCCATTTCCCCTTTATCGAAACGGATACATTCGAAGGAATGGAGAATGTCTGTCACCGGGCGGAAGTGGCGCGCTTCTATTTATCCGGGAAGGGACTGGAAATAGGGGCCTTGCATAAGCCGCTATCTGTCGACAGGCAAAAAGCCTCCGTGTCGTACGTGGATTATAAAAGCCTGGCAGAGAACAGAGCGCGTTATCCTGAGCTGGCGGATGAGCCCATTGTACCAACCGATATTATCGACGATGGCTTTTTGCTGAGCAGCATTGCTTCCGGATCGCAGGATTTTATCATCGCCAACCATGCACTGGAACATTCTCCCGATCCCCTGGGCACCTTAAAGGTATGGCTCGATAAGTTAAAGCCTTCCGGCATCATTTATGTAACCATACCTGTAGCGGATAAATGTTATGACAAGGGCCGGCCTATTACCTCTTTACAACACCTGGAGGAGGACTCCCGGTATTTCGCCGGCCTGGATAAAACGGCCGTTCTCTCCTCGGTAAAAAATCATATCCGGGAGTTTATCACCATCAGCGGCCGCAATATTGCCACGATGAATAACACTTCCGTCCCTGCGGCGCGGGAAATGGAATTATATGATCAATTGGTTGCCGGATTGGAGCGAAAGATATCTGCAGCTGATTCTTATGAAGAATTGATCGATGCGCATGTCACACAGATAAACAAACTATACGACATTCATTATCATACATTTTCTCCTTCCAGCTATGAGGCTTTTCTCCGGCATTTTTGCCGGGAAAATGGCGCCATGCTGGAAAATGTGCTGAAAAACGGCAGCGGGGAATGTATCGGGATCATAAGAAAAAAATAAAAAAAATTAATGCCGGATATCACTTTTTTTATACACCTCTACTACCCTGGCTCCTGGAACATGATCCGGGAAAAATGCGCCCCTATTATGCAGCAGGCAGCCCAGATCATCATTACCGCCTGCTACGATGAGGTAATCGAGGAGATCGGCCCGACGGATGCCAATACCACCGTCCTCAAGGTGACGAATAAAGGGAAGGACATTGGCGGAAAGCTGGCAGGGCTCTCCTACTATCTTCATTTCTGCAAGCGTACGGAATATTTTGCCTTTCTGCATGATAAGACCAGCCCGCAGACTATCAATGCAGAATACTGGCGGGATAGTTTGTTCAGCATTTTTGAGAAAAATTCCTTCGATAAGGCGATGCGCATGCTGGAGGAAGATCCCCAGACGGGCATTCTCGGCTCCAAAGCCTTCATTAGGAATGAGTTCGTTCCGGAATCCGCAAAATTCGACACGACCAATAACGATGTGCTCTGGGAACTGATCAGCAATTATCAGCTCAATGGCCAGCCCTATGATTTTGTCGCGGGGACCGTGTTTATTGGAAGAAGCCGGATCCTGGAGACTTTTTTTTCTGCTCATTCTCCCCTCGACGCAAGGGAAGAGCTGGAAAAAGGGAATGTGCTGGACCTGGAAAAGGGAACTTATACCCATGCCTGGGAGAGGCTGTTCTGTTTTATTGCGGAAGATCAGGGATATAAAATTACCGGTATATAAATTGTAAGAGTATATTAAACATTGTATGCATGAATAAGGTTAGGCCCTACATACCTGTTCTCATCGTCGATGGGAAAGTACCTTCCTTAAAGCCGTTAACGGACAAGCAGGAATATATCATTGCGTTAAAGCTTGATGCGGCAGGGGATGCAAACAGCCTGCGGAATATACAGCGGCTTATAAAGGGGAATACTCCTTTTTTTGTGCTGGTAGAAATTGATTGTCAAGCGGATACGGATAAGACGGTGGAGACTTTCGAATTGATAGAGCTCTGTCTGTTCAGCAAAAATTATTTCCGGATCAGCAATATTCCTGTCATAGCCTTTGACAGGACAGATGGAGGATCCGTGACCGGAACCTGGGATACCGCCCTGCCGGCCAACAGGCTGGTGCCGGAAGGACTGATCCCCCATTTACAACAGCAGGGCTGGCCGGCCATTCATCAATGGCTGCTCCCTTCCGGACTTTCCTTCCAGGAACAGATCCGTGGAAAAAAGACCCCACCTTTACTGGTCGACACCGTCGATTTTGAGGAAAGTTTCTTACGGGATAATTTTTTCCCCAACCCCTCCTATCTGGGAGACTATATTTTTTTCAGGAATTCCGGGAAATTCACCGCGGAAAGGATCGAGCAGGAGTTTTACCGGTTATGCCTCTCCACCATCGGCAATAACCAGCTCTGGGAAGTCAGTTTCCGGGAATACCTGTCCGTAAAAAACTCTTTTTCCGAGCTTAGCAAGAAGAATAACATGTTGCAGGAAATGTTGAACAATGCCGAGACGACCATTAGCCTTATCAAGGACAGTTATAAAAAGGATTATCATCGACTGTTCAAATGGTACCATAAGGAATATGAGGTATTACCCCTATGGTATAAAAGATTCGGGCATCTTATAAAAGTATTCATGGGGCAACGGTCGTTCAAATCCTTGTTTAACGGCAGCGAGCGAAAATATGCAAAATAGCCGGTCGCTATTATTTTATTCCCTGAATGGCTTATATTAGTGGCTTCAAGCACTATAATATACAATGACGGAAGATACCATCAGGAAACTCATTCGCGAAGAGATCAGGGCTAACAATGATATTCTAGAAGAAAAGATCAAACATCATCAGAATTTATTGCCTTTTGCCACCTATATGGGAGAAGATACGGTACTGACAAAGTCCTATTTTTATACCATGTACCTGGTCAGTGCTCATGATACCATTGTTGCCCCCTATCTGATCCGGTATGGGGTTTATGAGACGGAGCTAACGAAATATTTACTGAATGCCATCCGGCCCGATTCTGTCTTTGTGGATGTGGGCGCCAATATTGGCTATTATACCTGCATGGCTTCTAAAAAGATATCGGCAGGGCAGGTATTTGCCTTTGAACCAAATGAAAAGGCATTCCGGTTACTTCAAAGAAATATCATGTTGAACTGGCCGGACTGCCCGGTAAAAGCCGAGCAGGTTGCCATCAGCGACAAGAAGGACGAGGTGGCCTTTAAGAATTACAAATATAAATTTGTCACGTCTCAATTCTTTACGTCCGAAGAGGAGGGAGAGATGAATTCCTATGAAGTGGTAAAAGTACCCACTATATCCCTGGATGAATATTTCCCCCAGGGCCAAAAGATAGATTTTCTTAAAATCGACGTGGAAGGCGCCGAACTAGGTGTACTGAAAGGTGCTAAAAGGGTGATTGAAACCAATCCCGGCATGCAAATATTAATGGAATGGAGTGTCCCTCAGTTAAAAACCCAGGGCACCGATCCCCATGACATCATCGACTTCTTTATGGAAAGGGGTTATACGCCTTCTCAATTGGATTGGAGAGACGGAAGTGCTTCGGAGGTGAACTATGATCACCTGCGACAGACCGAATACATGTGCGCCGTTCTGTTGCAGAAAAAATAACGGTCCCCTTACATCACCGGGCAATGGCTATAATATCCCATTCGTCCTGGCTTTCTCCATCCCATGAAGGGATCTCTGTTATAGGATTATCCAGGCCGGAATGCGGGTTATATATTTTATATCCCCGGCTAAACAGCAGCTGGTAGATCTCGCTATAATGATATCCCGTCTTTTGCATCCAGTAAGGGGAGACTTCCAGGAAAAGGGCTGGTTTGGATGTCTGAAGTACGCGGGTCAGTCCCTGCAAAACGTATAGCTCAAACGTCTGAACGTCGATCTTAATGAAATCGATCGTACGGCCATCCGTGCAAAGGTCAGAGAGAAATTCGTCACCGCTGACGACATCCACCATTTCCCCGGGATGATCGCTGACAGCTTTCCCCTCCACCTGGCTAATTCCCAAAGCGCCGAAGTTATCTTCCTTTTTATAGTCGACCGGCCACATTTTAAGCTGGGATTTCTCATTGCCTACGGCCAGTTTAAAGGCCCTTGCGTTGTCACAGTCATTCAGCAGAAGATTGGTGTTCAGCAACCGGAAAATATATTCCTGGGGCTCAAATGCATACACCCGGCCGTCTTTGCCCGCAAGGCTGGAAAATACGACCGTATGGTGCCCAATATTGGCGCCGATATCGCATACCGTGAAACCGGGCTTTATCAGCTGTTTAAACAGGTTAATGTCTTTTTCCGCCCAAGCCCCTGTATCAATGATCGTTTTCGATATGCCCAGGTCGGTATTCAATACCATAAAATCTCCGTATTTACCCTTTACCAGGCTTAGGTATTCGGTGATCTTTTTTACGGACAAGGCCGGGACGTCGTTGTTATTCTTACAGGTAATACCGGCGACCCATACTTCGTTTCCCAGATATCCGGAGCTATCGGGTACAACCTTTTTATCATAAACATTCAAAACGGTAAGAACCAGCTGCATTTTCTTTTCCGGCAGCGTATGTTTCCATTTTAGCTTATTCCATTTTTCCGAAAAGAGCTGCACCCTCTCAGTGATCTTACCCAGGTGTATCTCTACAATGCCACTCCAGGGATGTTGCAGGAAGTCCAATTCCACTTCATCGCCTTCAAGATGGACGATAAGGGTTTGCCCGGGAAGGGATAATTTTATCGCGTCCTTATTAAAAACGGAGATCTCTTTAGCAATGATAGCTCCTGCCGGAAGTTCTGAATAATGGCCCATGAATAAGTTTTTGTTTAAAATTCGCCTTTTGTGTTATATCCATATTTGCCGTTCTCATTTGCTGTTAAACGGCAAAAATTCCGTATCGGGGTTTTCAAGATAATTTATCCTTTTATTTTCGAGAGTCCCCCATTTGAGCCCCTCTCTGAACCCTTTTTTTATCAACCCCATATATTTCTTATGCTCTTCCGATGTTATGCCCTTGTTACGCCAGGCATCCTTGATCTCCTTATAAAAGTGTCTGCGTTTTAGGTTCCGGGAGATCTTTATCAATTTCTTTATTAGAAAATCATTACTGGTTTTCAGGCAAAAGTAGGTGTCGCTCCGGGTAATAACATCCCATTTCAGGTCAAGCGGCCCTTTTCTAAATTCTCCGGTGGCACTGTAATGGCGGACATAGTTACTGGAATGGTTAATGATAGAATACCCCTTCCTGTTAATCTGGAAACATACATCGGTCTCATCCAGATAATAGATGAATTTCTGATCGAATCCACCGATATCGACTAACGCCCTCTTCAGGATAATATTGTTAGCTCCCCGCACTCCCCGGACCCATTTTTTCCCGTCCAGGACAATTCCTTTCATATCATCATCCCTGAAAATTTGTTCGGCGTAATCCGAAGTCGCACCATTCTTAAATTCGTAATTTTCCGTATCCCTGTGTTTCACCGGCCCGCCCATAATGCCGACAGACGGGTCATTTTTCCAGATAATGAAATTTATATAGTTCTCTATCCAATACCTGTCTCCCGGGATAGCATCGTCATCAATAAAAGCAATGTATTCTCCTGATGAATGATCTATGCCGATATTCCTGGACCTGCTCAGGTTGGCTTCAGGGCAGGCCGCCACCTTTATTTTTCCTTTATACTTATTCAGCAGTTCCTGTGTTCCATCTTTGGAAGGGCCATTTACCACCACTACCTCAAAATAAGGATAGGTCTGATCAGAGAGTTTTCTCAGTAATTTTTCCAAATGAGAGGCCCTGTCCAGGGTATTGATGACGACAGAAACCTTATAATTCGCTTTCAGCTCCTCATCCGTTTTGCTGATGATCTCCCCCCAGTAGCACCTTAAGCTGTGAAATATGATCTCCTTATTCATAGATCGATGGTCGCTGCTGCCGGTATGCTCGATCCTGACCTTGTGTTCTTTTTGCGGAAAAATTTTATTCAACGTGAAAGACGCCACTCTATTCTCCGTCTTATGATATAGGTTGAACTCCTGTGAATAGAAGTCGTCCACAACGACCCTGACTATTCCGCTCCAGTCGTGTATGATAAATAAGAGTTCCAGCTCACTGAAGAATAATTGCGCCTCTATATAAGTGGTCCCGCTGTAGTCATGCGTAAACATCAGGTTGTTATTCCTGACCTCCCAATTGCCGGTATATTTTAATGCCGGGTCATTAAACAGATATTCCTTATCGAGGACTACGAATCCACGGGGCCTTTTTTCGCTGATGGCAGGCTGGTCCGGGTTCACCGGCAGGAGAAGGTCGCCATAGGTTTGAGCCGTCTGAAGGGCCCATTCGTATTTATTCCCGCCCCCATTATTTTTATGAGTGGTTTTCCTTAAAATGATATTATTCAGCAATACTTCTTCTCCCTTTGCAGCTATATTGGACAGACCGGTCTTTTTTATCACCACCCGGTGGGGCGCATCTTCCGGCGTCGTGATAGATATGGTCTTGCTACCGCGGTGGACAGAAAAAAGGTCGTGCAATTCGGCAGGATCCTTATCTACCTGTATGCTCACTTTTCCGCTCCACATGTGGGCAAGAAAGCTGAGCCGCATTTCTGAAAAACTCTCTTCCAGGATGATGGCCCCGTCTGTTGATTCCGGGTACAGATATAAATTGTCGACAAATTTAAATTTCCCTTCCTTTTGGAAGCGCGCGTCGTTATAGTGAACGACTTCATCTACCAGGTAACCGGGTTTGCTTTTCATCGACATCCGACGCTCATTGTGCTTTTTGTTCGTCAGCTCGTACAGGCGCTGGAAAGCCTTTGTAACAGACGCACTGGAATATTTCTCCAGCTGGACATTCTGTTTTGACAAGATATCCGCTCTGTGCGTTGCATCCTTTCTCAGTTTTTCTATAATCGCACTGACGGTTTCGGAATCCTTCCGGTCGAAAAGGCATCCGTTATTTCCCACCGTTTCTCCCACAGCCGTACAATTATAGGCAACTACGGGTATTTGAAAGACCATCGCTTCGGCCAGGGGAACCCCAAAACCTTCATGTTCGCTCATGGATAAATAGATATCGGCAACCCTGTACCAGGCATACAGGTCCTCATCATCCACCTTGCCCGTACATGTAATATCATTATCCAGCCGGAGGCTGCGGATGAGGTTTTTTAATTTCCCGGTATACTTTTCCGATCCTCCCCCCACGATCACCAGATGCGCACCCGGATTAATGGTTCGATAGAATTGGAAGAAATTTACAAGGTCCGTTTGTTTCTTATGCGGGGCAATGCTGCCGACAAAAATTATATTGAACCGGCCTTTCTTCTTTTCCTTTTCGACAAGGCTTTTATTGTAGGGTTTATTCAGGAGAAGTTCCCTATCGATAAGAGGGGGCAATACGAAGGTAGTGATGGGCCTCTTCAGGGTATTTTTGAGCACGTCCACGGAATATTCTGACAGACCGGCATACACATCGTAATTATCCAGTGACTTAAGCTGATCGAAGCCCCTTGTCGTATTAGCATAACCTTCGTCGCTGGATTCAAAAAAGTCAGGTGTCGTAATATTATGGAATAAAAATACTTTTTTAGGAAGAGTGAGGTTATTGAAGTATTCTCCCCGCTCGCAATAATTCCAATAGTGATAGATCAGCCAATCGGTTTCCTTAAATTCCGTACTGCTAATGGATCTTTGTACGTCTTTCCAGGTCTCCGAAGACCAGTCTCCTACCAGTTGGGTCTGGAAGCCGCCGTCCCTTAACAGGGTATCATAGTCAACGGTAATATTACTTACACCGTCTTTTTCACTCAGGCAGTTCATTACCTGGTAAACATTTGTCTGGCTTATCTTATAGATCAGCTCTTCGAAAAAGGAGCTGCAGTTGACGCCCATCAATCCGGCGTCGAATTTATCAAATAGTTTATCAAGCGCTTTTTTTGCGATGGATTCGCGCAGGCTGGGGTTGTCTTTTAATTTTTTTATGGCATCAATGACCTTTTCCGGCTGAGCGATATCGATCAGGATAGCCTCTTTATCGGGCTCCAGGAGTTCGGACACGGCTCCCGTGTTGAAGGCAATAATAGGTTTCCCTTTTTTTACCGCCTCGACATAGAGAAGGCCGAAAGATTCATAACGGGAGAGGGCCAGAACGATGTCTGACTCCTCGTACATTTTAGCCAGCTTTATGTCATCCACGTACCCATAAACGAATATTCTCTTATTGATATAGGGAGCATAGTGCTTGTGCAGGTACTCATAATAAGTATATCCTGTCTGAGCCTTAAATCCATCCCATTCCCCGCTGTCTTTTCCGACAATATGTATTTCTATGTCCGGTACCTTCTCCAGCAATCCCGGCAGGATATTTTTGATCAGTATATCGCTGCCTTTTCTTTTTTCCAGTCTTCCTACCGTAATTACTTTCGTCACGCTGCCAGTGGGACGGGAGTGGCTTTTATGAACGATGTCCCTGTCGATGCCGGTCAGGTCGACGCCATGGTGGATAACGGCGTGGGCTTTTTTCCCAAAATCAACTTTATACAGCCTTTCCGTTTCCGCCAGTATGGACCAGCTATCGAACACACAGGCGTCGGCTATCTGCAGAAAGTGAGTCTCCACGTCGCCCAGTTTGTCTTTCTGCGGAGTAGCATCGGTCAGGATCTCGCGGATCAGCATAGAGGTCGTCTCCAGCCTGACCACCATCGGTACCTCGGGGAGAAGCAGCTTTGCAATATATCCCTCGATATCCCATAGTGGGGAATCCAGTATATCGAGGGGAGATTTTTTGTGCAGTTTCCTGATCCTGTCAAACACCAGGTAGCTATAGCAAAGAAGGTCTTTTACCGAATCCGGAATATCGATGCCCTTAAAAAGGGTAGTAAAGACCTTTTCATTCCATCCTACGATCTCGTGGATGAATATTCCCTCTTCTACTCTATCGGCATATGCCGCGCCTGTAGTTATCATGTGCACCTCATGTCCCAGCTTCCGGAACTGGCGGGCATATTCCCACCGGCCTCTTGGAATACCATCCGTAGAGGCCGGTGGAATGTATTTTGAAATAATACAAATTCTCATTTTTTAAAAGTCGTTATTGGAATTATCAGAAAGGAGATTAACGTTGATGTAGCTTCTGTAAAGCTTGGCAAAATAGGCTTTGCGGACCGTATTGCGGGTAAGGCTACGGTATAGGAATTTCACGAATTTTCTATAAATTTTTCGCTTCCATTTGACGAATCCCCTGGAGCCGTCAGGGGCCATAAATTTATGATTCACCACATAGTCCAGCTGGCGCGTAGCCTCATTAAGGGACAGGAAGCCCCTGAAATATTTCGCCCGTATGTACGCATCCAGGAATTCAGTAGAAAACGGCTGCCCTTCAGTATCGTGCCTGGCCTGGCTCTGCTCTTTTTTATCGGATTTAGCAGCCGGAAGATTAACATTTTCATATACCCTTATGGCATCTGTCAGTTTTTCGTCAAGTCCGAAAAGAAAATTATGGGCATCCGTAACATGCCGTTCGTATACAGGATTCACCGATAAATGAAGGGCTGCGCCTTTTCCCTTCAGGAGAGTGAAATGAAGAAAAAATCCATACCCTTCTATTTTTTTATCTATGGAAAAGTGAAGGTCTACCGGAGCAATGTTATCATGGATGGCAAAAATCTTTTCTGCTAAAAGGGCATTATTATGGTAAAGTTCTACCTGAAGCTGTACGTTCTCATGGTACTGATTTGTCAGGACAAGATGGTAAAAAAAATCGCCGGCAGGCAAGTAACCGATCTCAAGATTTAATGTTTCGCCGGAATGAATTAACGTTTTGTTCCAGCCGGCAACGCGATCCAGGGTTATCATTTTCGAAGTAAAAGTTATAGATTTTTATTGTTATTTTTGTCGGCCAGTAAGCTTTATAATAGATTGATTATTACTTACAATATTGCTATCTGGTAATGGTAATCATCTATCTCACCTATGCAATGATATGAAGATATGTCTTATTTCTAAAGAATGTTACCCTTTTTTTTATGGAGGCATAGGGACAGCATTTTATTCTCTTGGAAAACTGCTATCAGCCCAGGGCCATGATGTGGTACACCTCGCAAGGAAACCTGCGGAGTTCGACCAGCAGGCCTATGACAGGCATTATGATGATCATTTCCGGATGGAATGGATAAATTATTCGGAAGGAGATTTTTCAACCCATACCATCATCGATTATTCCTTTCAGCTGGAAAAACATTTTGAACATTTCAGTAATTCATATACCGCTGATATTGTTATATATCCGGAGTATGATGGGGAAGCTTTTTTTCTTGTTCAGGGGAAGAATTCGGGGAAAAAGAAGTATAGCCATATTCCTTTTGCCGTACACTTTTCCGGTCCCTTATTTTGCCTGTTCGAGGCGGAGACAAGAATTGCCACCGACTATGAGAGAATTATCTTTGAGATGGAGGCTTATTGCATCCGGGCAAGCAGTTACTCGATAGCTCCTTCCTCTTATATTTGGAATATCCTCCATAATAAGTTTGACCTGGGACATCAACTGAATTTCATTGTTCCGAACCCTATCAATCCCGAATTTTTCCCGTGGCCGGAAGCCGCTGCCATCCTACCGGAGGGCCTTCCCACCAGGAATATTCTTTTCATCGGCCGGCTTCAGAAGACCAAGGGTGCGGATCTGCTGGTGAAGGCCTTTAAGGACATCGTTGGCAATGAGAAAGGTAATGAGGATATCCGGCTGCAATTGGTAGGAAAAGATATTTACTGGGATGAGTATGATACATCCTTTATCGATTACTGGAAAAGTCATTTACCGGAGAACGTATTATCAAAAATTGATTTTGTCGGCCATATTTCTCAATCCGATATCCGGGAGCTGCTGCGAACAGCCTGGGTGGCGGTGTTCCCGTCCAGATTTGAAGTGTTCGGCAATGTCGCCCTGGAAGCCATTTACAGGGGCACTCCTATCCTGGTTAACAGGCAAACCGGCCTGGCGGATGTAGCTGGCAAGGATTATGGTCTTTTTTGGGCAGGAGAGGAAGACCCGGAGGATCTGGTGCGGCAATTGAAGCGGGTCCTGACTACCCCGGATCTTAGAAACGAATTGAGCCGGCAGTCGCATAGAAGGGCACTGGAGATACATGGTCAATTGTATGGCTGTTTCTCAGACGCCCTGGGAAACATGGTTGCGGGCAAGGCCGGTCATTCTCCTGTCCCTGAAATTCCGGAAGTGGAAATGAGACTGTTCACGTTGATTAATCAATACAGTACTCTCCGGATAAGTGAAAAGAACAAAGAGATCGCCGGTGTTTATGAACAAAAGGAAAAAGATCTGAAGACGGCATGGGAAGCCTATGACGAGAAAGATAAAAAAATACTGGAGGTCTGGAGGCAATATGATGAGAAGGAAAAGTCTATCCAGGCGCTTCAGCTTCGCTGTGATCAGCTGAAGGAGGAGTCGGAGCGGTTGGTCGCGGAGATGGCAGGCATACAGGAAAGGCAGATTCTTGGCGAACAGGCAGGTGAGGGCCTTAGAAAAGAGCTGGAAGAAAAGAATGCTCGCGTCCATGAGCTGGAGGAGAACATTCAAATTGCGGCCGGGGATTTTGCGGCTCTCCAAAAAACAGGGGAGATGCTCACAGAAGCCAATGAGCTATTGAAGATAAAGGAGGGAGAACAACAGGAAAGGAACCTGCTGTTGAGCCGGCAACTAGAGCTGCAGCAGGAGCAGACGGCGGCAGCCCGGCAGTTGTGCCTTCAATTACAGGAAGAATTAAAATCCCTGAAGGAATCCCATAGTTACCAGCTGGGGCTGGATCTCCAGCGGAATAAATGGGCCCGGCTGGCGCTGTCTTTCATTTTCAGGAAGCGGAAACCGATAGCGAATGAACATTGAGACACTAATCAGTATTGTAACCCCTATCTATAACCAGGGAGATCTCTTCTGGGAAACCTTTCATAGTGTCCTTGGTCAAACATTTATTCATTGGGAATGGCTTATCATCAATGATGGCAGCGATGCCCCGGACACTTCCCGGATCTTTGAAAAACTGGAGGCCATGAAAGACCCGAGGATAAAGACCGTTATATCGGCGCAAAACCGGGGATTGCCTGCAGCAAGGAACACGGGCGTCCAGATGTCCGGTACGAATTATATCTTTTTCCTCGACTCGGATGACCTTATCGAGCCTGATTACCTGGAAAAGGCCTGGCTGGCCCTTAGTCTCAATACTTCCTTCGGTTTTGTGAATTCCTGGTCAACGGGGTTTGGCGCCAAGAATTATGAGTGGAGGGTCGGCCTGGAAAAAAGAAAGGGCTTCCTCACCCAGAACTGGGCGGCTTTTGCAGGTTTGTTCCGCAAGGATATATTACTGCAGGTCCCGTTCAACGAATCCAGGAGGGAGGGGCTGGAAGACTGGGAATTCTGGCTGGCCGCGGCTTCAAAAGGATATTGGGGATATACGATACCCGAAAAACTTTTTCATTACAGGATCCATCCCCCCAGTGCCCATAAATGGGAGAACTGGGATAACGGTAAGAAGCAGAAGGGCATCGAAAAAGAATTCCGGAAAAAATATGCCGGTCCTTTGAGCAGGTATTTCCCGGATCCCGGAAAAACGAGCTTTTCGGGGGAGTATCCTGCTCTCACGTTGCCTTCCTCCGTCTATTCACCGGAGAAAACCAAACCGCGTATCCTCGTCGTTCTGCCCTGGCTGGAGCATGGAGGGGTAGAACAATTCACGCTGGCCTGGATGAGAGCCTTACAAGACCGGTTTGACTATATCCTTGTCACTACCAACTCCTCTGTCAGGAATGATAATAAGGATTTCAGGGGTCTTTGTAAAGTAGTGTTCCATCTCGCCCATCTGGCCGATATAAGCCTCTATCCTTCCCTGATCCGTTATATAATAACCTGCTGGCGCCCCGACCTCATCGTACTTTCGCATGCCGAACCTTTTTATCAGTTGCTACCCTCCATACGTATGGCCTTTCCCCGCCTTCCGGTTGCGGATATCAATCACATTGAAGATATGCAATGGCAGGAGGGGGGATATCCGAAGATCGCCTCGCTGTTCACCACCTATATCGACAAACATGTAACAGTCAGCAACTGGCTCCGGCAATTCATGTTACAGCAGGGAATAGCAGGAAGTAAGATAGAGACGGTATATATCAATGTAGATACAGATGCCATTCGTCCGTTGGGGAAAGAGGAAAAAAGACTAAAAAGACTAAAATATAACCTGCCTGAAAATCGCAAGATCATTCTTTTTTCCGGCAGGCTGACCCATCAGAAAAGGGCCTTGCTCTTATCCGATATCGCCCAGCTACTCGTCAAAAGGGATATCGGATTTTTATTGGTAGTATGTGGAGAAGGGCCTGACAGGAACCAATTGGAAGAAAAAGTCTACCGGAAAGGGTTAGGCTCTTATTTTCATTTTGCCGGGGGGGTCCCCCATACGACCGCGATGGATTATACGCAGTGTGCCGACATTTTATTGCTGCCTTCGGCATGGGAAGGTATTGCGACAGTCCTATATGAGGCAATGGCAGCGGCCTTAGCGATCATAACGACGGATGTAGGAGGTCATAAGGAGCTGGTGGGTGAAGATGGGGGAGTCGTTATCCGGTCTGGCGCCAGCGATGCAGAACTGGCGGAAATGATGGCCGATGCCTTGCAGCGTCTTATCGGCGATGCCACCCTTTTGCAGCAGATGGGGCAGAAAGCAAGACAGCGGGTAGTAACCCATTTTGATAGCAAGAATACCTGGAGACGATTTACTGAGATTTTTGGAGAGCTGTGCAACGATAATAATATACTTTCTGTCACGCACGGGTCTGAAACAACTATTTCGCAGAACTATCAGGATTTTGTGCAAAGATGGAATATATTGCATCCCTATAGAGGCGATGTTGCCTGGAAGCAGCATCGTCAGCTACTCAGGCTCAGAAAGATCTATAAAGTGCTAACACGCAAAAGGCCTTTCAACTATCTATGGGGAGGATCATGAAATATTGGTTACTTACAACGGAATTTCCTCCCTTCTTTGGCGGGGGTATCAGTACCTATTGCAGAGAAAATGTACGGATGTTGTCCGGGAAAGGGTATGAGGTCTCCGTTTTCCTGCCGGATAAGACGGTTAAAGGAATCGTAAAAGAAGTAAAAGAGGGGGTCAGGGTCATCCGCTTCTCTCCCTATGACTATGAAGCAAAGGAATTCCTTGGTTATGAAACCCTGATAAGTTATGCATTTGCGCAGGTGTTAAGGGAATTCATGGTAGCAGAGGGCGCCCCCACCCTTATCGAGTCACAGGAGTATAACGGTATCGCCTATTTCATTCTTTTATACAAAAAACTATTATATCCTGTTTTCAGAGATATAAAGGTAGTCGTCACCATTCATGCCCCTTCCTTTGTATGTCTTCCCTATAATCAGGTAGCCACTTACCGGCTTCCCTATTTCTGGATAGGGGAAATGGAAAAATTTTGTCTGAAGGCCGCGGACCTCGTCATTGCACCCAGCGATTACATGGCAAAAGAGATACAGCAAAAGGCGCCGGAAGTGGATTTACATTATTCCCGGGTGAGCAATCCTTTTTTTCTCTTGCCGGCGGTTCCCGATTACAGGAAACCGGCGCAATCGAAAGAATTTGTCTTTTACGGGAAGGCATCGCCACTGAAGGGTATATTCGAATTATTACAGTTTTTCAGAGAGGTATGGGCGCGGGATCCGGCAATTGTACTGCGCTTATTAGGAGGTGTGGACTACTATTACCATCCCGAGGGCAGGCTGATGGGGGACATCATAAAAAAGAAATACGCCCGGTATATAACAAACGGCCAGCTTGTCCTGGAAGGGTCGATCAATCCCCGGGAGCTGGCTGCCGCACTGGAATCCGCCCGGGCCGTCATCATACCGTCCAGGCTGGATAATTTGCCTTATGCCGCTGTGGAGTGTATGGCGATGGGTAAGGTCATTCTCGGTTCTGATTCGGGAGGACATAAAGAACTTATAAAAAACGGCGGGAACGGATTCCTGTTCTCCCTGCAAAATAAAGAAGATTTTAAGCAAAAGCTTTTTCACATTCTGTCACTGGACGGGGAATCCATGAAGAGCATCGGAGACAGCGCAATGGACACCATCCGCAGGGAATGCGACCCGGAAAGGGTCCTTACCAGGAAAGAGGCGCTGTTCGAAGAATTACTCAGCCGGGATACGGCATCTGTTTCCTTCCCGTTTCTGCGCCAGCCCGTTCCTGCCGGTGATCCTGGAACCGGAGAGGGCATTTTCGAAGAAAAGGGCCTGCTTTCCGTTGTCGTCCCTTATTATAATATGGGCGCTTATGTGGACGAAACGGTGGCGTCTCTGTTAAATTCTACTTATACTCCTCTCGAGATCATCCTGGTAAATGATGGAAGTGAAGACCCCCTGAGTCTGGAAAAACTGCGGACGCTGGAACAACATCCTTCTATCCGCATCATCCACCAGGACAATGAAGGGTTGTCCGCCGCAAGGAATACGGGGTGTCGGAATGCCCGGGGAGAATTTCTGGCTTTTCTCGACCCGGATGATCGGATAGAACCGGAGTATTACAAGAAGGCGCTGGAAGTCCTGGGACATTACAATAATGTATATTTTGCCGGATCCTGGGTCAGCTATTTCGGGAATGGTAGGGGGATATGGCCCTGTTTCATTCCCGAACCGCCCTTTGTCCTGTATCACAATATGATCAATACCAGCTCTCTCATATATAAAAAAAGGGCATTTGTCCCGTACGGCTTGAATGATAAGGCCATGGTATTTGGAATGGAAGACTACGATAGCCTGTTAGGCTTACTGGAAAACGGGTTGTTTGGGATTGCCCTGCCGGAGCCTTTTTTTCATTACCGGGTAAGGCAGAATTCAATGGCCAGGCAGTTTACCAGGAACAAGATTTTATATTTGTACCAACTTTTGGCTGAAAAACATAAAAAGATTTATAGTACTTTTGCGGCCGAAGTCAACAGCCTGCTTAACAGTAACGGCCAAGGCTTCTTGCACGATAATCC
Organism: Puia sp.; assembly: GCA_035492545.1. Taxonomy (GTDB): domain Bacteria; phylum Bacteroidota; class Bacteroidia; order Chitinophagales; family Chitinophagaceae; genus Puia. The sequence continues at coordinate 25,554 of DATJJD010000005.1, read as the reverse complement.
GACATTGGATCTTCACCTGCCCACACAAAATAAGATTGTTAAGAAGATATTAAGTACCCGGGGAATACAATATATTAAACAGAATCAATATCTAAAACGGGTGATTATTAAAATAAATCAGTTTTTTAAGGAAAGAAACTATGCTAAAGGTAATTAATGATTGGGCGCTAAGGTCAAACAAGACAGAACGCGTATGGCTGCTGGCTAAGATTGAGTTTAAGCTTCGTTATTATGAAAATAAGCTGGGATTGTTCTGGGCCCTTTTAAAACCCATAATGGACATTTGTATTTATTATGTGGCTTTTAAGATCATTTTGAAAAGTGACGTACCAAATTTTGCCTCTTATCTTTTTATCGCTTTCATATTATGGAATTTTTTCATTGAGTCGACGGCAGGTACCATCCAATTATTGAACACCAAGAAGTACCTGTATCAGTACAGCAATATGAACAAACTTGAAATTTACGTTTCAACGTTGTTCGCCAATAGTATCGGCTTTTACTTTAACCTATTGATGTTCCTTGTCTTTTTCAATCTGATAGAATCGAGGTTTGGCGGGCTGTCGACCTATAATCTTTGGATTATTCCCCTGTTTATCAATATGTTTATTCTATCCCTGGGCGTCTCTTTAATTTTATCCACTATTTATGTCATTGCCAAGGATATCACCCAGATATGGGCTGTTTTTACCTCTTTTCTTTTCTTCCTGTCTCCGATATTTTATAAGTTGACCACCTTTAAGGAAGCCCTGCCCGGGTTTATCTATGCCAATCCTATTGCCGGTATCATGGTGAATGCGAGGAACGTGATGATGTTCAACTCGCCTCCCAACTATAAGCTTATGGTATTCGACTTTTGCTATGCAATTTTCTTCTTATTTGTAGGACTTATTTTCCTAAATAAAATAGGCGCAAAAGCGGCAGAAAAACTCTAATATTCGATCGATTATGGATAATACATTTGACAATACCTTCGCAATTCAGGCGAAGAATATAAGTAAGACGTTCACTATTACGGAAGACAGTCATAATACGGTAAAGCACCGGCTATTCAATATCTTCAATCCTCCCCGCGCCAAAAAGGTAGAAGCGATCAAGATGATGAGCTTTGAAGTTAAAAAAGGGGAATGCATCGGCCTCATCGGGCGTAATGGCTGCGGCAAGTCTACGCTGACCCGGCTGCTGGCAGGTGTATACCCTACGGACACGGGATATATCAACATTCAGGGAACTACCTTACTGATGAACCTCGGTGTAGGTATGAGCCATGAATTAACTGCCCGGGAAAACATATATGTTTCCTCTTCCGTGCTGGGAATGAAGATAAAGGACATAGACCTTATTTTCGACAAGGTTATCCAGTTTGCAGAACTGGAAGAATTCGTGGATACCAAGATCAAGTTCTTTTCTTCTGGTATGCTGGCCCGTCTCGGATTCTCGATTGCGGTGAATGCCGGGGCCGATGTTATGTTCCTGGATGAGATCTTCGCAGTGGGGGATATGAAGTTTCAGGAAAAGGCGGTAAAAACATTCGAATCCAGCTGGATCCAGGGGAAGACCGTAATTTTTGTAAGCCACAATATGGATCTTATAAAAACATATTGCAAAAAATCTGCATACATGAAACAGGGGAAGATGGAATTCTTCGGTGATACGAATGAAGCCATTAACATGTATGTGAAGGACAATCAGTAGGCGGCATCCCTGACGGGGGGCATTTTCCAGGCAGCCGCAAAACAAAGAAAAAATCCCAGAAAAAGACATCCGATACTTCTGTCAGGATAAGTTTCTGTGATCATAGATGCACCCAGGGTGAGTATGATGAATGCACCCAGCCCATCCCCTGCCCGATAACAGGTGATCAACGGGATGACCAGGTAGCCCAGCAAAAAAATTCCCAGCCCGATGACCCCGAAATTGCAGAGAACATCCAGGTACGTACTATGCATATTTCTCCGGGATTGGTAGGCGAAATCGAATTGCTTTTCCTTGAATACTTCCATTAGCTTCAACTCTTTGTCCCCCAACGGCACGCCGGTGAGCCAGTGCCGCCCGGCCAGTTCCCATCCGCATTTCCATACGGCCAGCCGGATATTGGCCCCATTCCACTGATCGGCCGTCAGCTGCATATTGTAATGACTTTCCACGGCGTGGCTATTGAATTGATAGCCGGTATAGTTTAGCTCTTTAAACCTGTTCAGGGTCTTGGGGAAGAATTTTACCAGGAGAATGGCGCCGATGAACAGGCCCATTACCAGGGTGGCGCCTTCGAGATATTTCCTTTTTTTAACGATATAAACCGCTGCAAAGACGAACAGGCTGGTATAGAGGATAATAATGGCGATGCGGCTGGCCAGCAGGAAGTGAAAGACCAGCAGAAAAGCGATGGCGAGGTAGGCCAGTGCAGGGTATTTTACTACAAAAGATTGCTTTTGAAGAAGATAAACATAGCTATACAAGGCGAGATTGACCAGGAGGGCAATGTAGATCGATTGTTTCCGCGTCGCCGCTGTGAGGCTGTCATCATATAAAAGGCCCGTGTCATGGAAGATACGGTATTGCTGAAAGGCATAGACTAAACACACCAGGGCCGTCAGGGTGATAATAATACTGAAAAACAGCAGGATCCTGTCCTTCACGGCTGGCCGGATATAGATCAGGCCGATAGAAAGGGGAAAGGCCAGGAGGGGGACCCGGAGAACCAGCATTTCCAGGGCTTCCTGCCTGTCGGCGGAAAGAAAGGCGCTGATAATATGAAGCCCATAAAAAAGGATCATCAACGCGATGTCCTTTCTTTTCCAAAGGAGCTGTTTTTTTTCGGCAGGGCTATTATAAAGGAAGCAATTCAAAAGGATGCCTCCCGTGACGATGTTATTAATGACCGGCATGTCCGGCAGGAGGAACGAGATAAAAAAGGCGCCTATCCCGAAATACAATATTTTCTCTTTTAAGGCGAAGGCTCTTCCGGCAGGATCCAGTAATAGAATAGACCGCATTTAGCTGATTTGCGGCAAAAATACAGGTCTAAACTTTATCCGCAATAACCTGTTTACCGAGGGGCGGGCATGTTGCAATTTTTACCGAAATTGTACCCCGGAAAGCCGGTGCTCCTTACGTGCTCCATAAAAAAAGACAAAAAACAACGAATGAAAACCCTCTTTAAATACCTGGCCCCTTATAAAAAACTGGTTTTACTGGCATTGATACTGGCTGCGATCAACCAGACCTTTTCCATGCTGGACCCCTATTTTTTTGGCAAACTGCTGGACCAATACGGCACACACCCCCTGCAATACGGACATTATGACGCGCATAAGAAATTTATTCCCGACGGAGTCCGTAGCCGGTCCGATTTTATCTGGGGAGTATTAAAGTTTTTGGGGTTCCTGATCAGCGTGGCCATGATCTCCCGCATTGCAAAGGCCTTCCAGGATTATTTCGGCAATGTCATCGTCCAGCAATTCGGCGCCACGATCTTTACTACGGGGCTGCAGCATTCCATGGCGCTGCCTTTTAGCGAATTCGAAGATCAGCGCAGCGGGGAAACCCTTTCCATTCTCTCCAAGGTCCGGGCCGATACCGAAAAATTCATCATTTCCTTTATCAATGTTCTGTTCGGGATCCTGGTGGGGGTCGTCTTTATTTCCATCTATTCTTTTACCCTGCACTGGTCCATTATGCCCATTTATGTGATCGGGATGGTGCTGCTGTCCCTGCTGACCAGTCTGCTCAGCAAAAAGATCAAGCGGATCCAAAAGACCATCGTTTCGGAGACGAATGCCCTGGCCGGCAGTACGACAGAGTCCCTGCGGAATATCGAACTGGTGAAGAGCCTGGGTCTGACTGAACAAGAAGTTAAACGACTGAATCTGAATACTTTCAAGATATTGGGTTTGGAGCTGAGGAAAGTAAAGAGCATCCGTTCGCTGAGTTTTATCCAGGGTACCTTCGTGAATTTTCTCCGGCAATGTATTATGTTCCTGCTCTTCTGGCTGGTATTCAAAGGCAGGCTCACGGCGGGAGAAGTGCTGACGATGGTCTTCTATTCCTTCTTTATATTCGGTCCCCTCCAGGAGCTGGGCAATATTATTCTTTCCTACCGGGAAGCAGAGGCATCCCTGAATAATTTTGACACCCTGATGAAGAAGGTTCCGGAGCTGCCACCCCTCGCCCCCCAACACCTGGGACCTGTACGTACCTTGTCCTTCCGGGATGTCGTTTTCAAACACCAGACGGCTCATCACTATGCTATCGATCATATCAGCTTCAGTGCGCGAACCGGGGAGACTATCGCCTTTGTAGGGCCTTCGGGCAGTGGAAAGACCACCCTGATGAAGCTATTGGTGGGACTGTACCGCCCTCATGAAGGAAATGTCCTCTATAATGGGCTGGATGAAAATTCCATTGATTTCGACGATCTGCGTAAACAGATCGGATTTGTCACCCAGGATACCCAATTATTTGCCGGCACCATTAAAGAAAATCTGTTATTTGTCAATCCTTCTGCCACGGAAGCCGACCTGATGGAGGCTCTGGACAAAGCGTCCTGTATGAACCTGCTATCCAGGGCCGAAAAAGGGATAGACACCATGATAGGGGAAGGCGGACTAAAATTATCCGGTGGGGAGAAGCAGCGATTGTCCATCGCGCGAGCTCTCTTGCGTAGACCGCAGCTGCTGATCTTTGACGAGGCTACCTCCGCGCTGGACTCCATTACAGAAGAAGAAATTACCCGTACAATCCGGGAAGTATCATCCCAGGGAGACCAGATAACCATTCTTATAGCGCATCGATTATCCACCATCATGCATGCCGACCGCATCTATGTGCTGGAGAAGGGGGAAGTGGTGGAAATGGGCACTCACGGGGGCCTGTTGGAAGAGAAGGGGTTGTACTATGCCATGTGGCGGCAACAGATCGGGGAAAGAAAATATGCAGCCGTTGTTACTTCATGAGGCAACACTTAGGGGCAAAACCACGTAATGATAACAAATTCTTAAAGAATAAATGTTCTATGTTTATGGTGTCATAAGCCCTTTTAGGGTCTAAATATCTTAATAAAGACCTCATGATCCCCTTATCGGTTGTAATTATTACCTATAATGAAGAGAAAAATATCGGGAGATGTATCCAGTCGGTACAAGGGATCGCCGACGAGATCATCGTGCTGGATTCTTTTTCCACCGACCGGACGGCGGCCATTGTAAAGGAGTTGGGGGGAAAATTGCACCAACGGGCTTTTACGGGGTATGGAGCGCAGAAGAATGCCGGCACAGGACTGGCCTCGCACAATTATGTCCTTTTTATGGATGCGGATGAATTCCTCAGTGAAGAGCTTTGCAGGAGTATCCGGGCGGAGAAGGAAAAAGGGTTCGCCTTTGATGCCTATAGCATGAATCGCCTGAATAATTATTGCGGCCAGTGGATCCGTCATGGCAGCTGGTATCCCGACAAGAAGCTCCGTATCATCAACCGGGATAAAGGGGTCTGGAGCCTCGACATCGTGCATGAGACCCTGGAGCCATCGCCCGGCGCACGTATCAGCCATCTGAAGGGAGACCTGTTGCACAATACTTACTCCAATTTCGATGAACACATTGACAAGAACAACCGCTATAGCCGGCTTTCGGCCCAGCTGTTGTATCAAAAGGGGAAAAGGACCCAGGGATTCAAGATCGTTTTCAATCCATTCTGGGCTTTTTTTACCAGCTATTTTCTACGTGCTGGCTTTTTGGACGGATTTTATGGATTTGTCATTGCCGTCAATATCGCGCATCTCACTTTTTTAAAATATATTAAATTATATCAACTTCAACAAAGAAAGAAACCATGAGTTGGCTGTCAGAAATTTTCGGAGGAGGCGGACAGATCAGACAGGCTTTGCGGGAGGGAGGGGTGGTCATTGATCTCAGGACCCCATATGAATATGATCAGGGACATATTCCACATTCTTTGAATATACCGGTGGACCGGGTCAAAGCCAATATCGGGCGGCTACGGGCCTTGAACAAACCTATCATTCTTTGCTGCGGCACCGGCGCTCATTGCTGGGAGGCGGCGGCTGTCCTGAAGGAAGCGGGCCTTTCCCGGGTACATAACGGAGGGGGCTGGCAGTCCCTGTGGAAGATTGTACAGAATGTGTAAGAATGAAGGGAAAATCTGATATTTGCAAGAATGAATAAAAAAATCCAGGATATCATCAGTGAATCCATCGCCTTAAAAAACACGGTGCTTCAAGATTCCTCCCTGTTAAAAACAGTTGAGAATATCGTGCAAATTATCGTTGCAGCCCTGAAAAAAGGAAAGCATATCTATTTCTGCGGCAATGGCGGCAGTGCGGCAGATGCGCAGCATCTGGCTGCTGAATTTTCCGGCCGTTTCTATCTCGACCGGGATGCATTACCCGCCGAGGCGCTGCATTGCAATACCTCTTATCTTACGGCCGTTGCCAACGACTATAGCTATGACGTCGTCTATTCCAGACTGCTCAGGGGACTGGCCCATGAAGGTGATATCCTCGTGGGATTATCCACCTCCGGTAATTCCATCAATATTGTAAAAGCATTCGAGACAGCCCGGGAGAAAAATGTCTCCACCATCGGCTTTACCGGTGAGGGCGGAGGCAAGATGAAAGACCTGAGCGACTATCTTGTTGCCATACCCTCCAAAACTACACCCCGCATCCAGGAGGTTCACATGCTGCTGGGTCATATTATCTGCCAGCTGGTGGAAGAGTTATACTTCGCTTCCGTATCTCCGAAAGAAGGGATTAAAACCCTATAGTCCTATGATCAGAGAGGCCATTATATTAGCGGGGGGATTAGGCACCCGTCTCCGTTCTGCCGTTCCTGACCTACCTAAGTGTATGGCTCCCGTGGCAGGCAAGCCCTTTATAGCTTATGTTACTGATTACTTCAGCAGGCAGGGCATCCAAAAGTTTATTTTTGCACTGGGCTACAAGAGTGAACATTTCGAGGGCTTTCTACAATCAGAGCTGCCGGCCACCGGTTATGAAATATCTGTTGAGAAAGAGCCCCTGGGTACAGGGGGCGCCATCCGGCTTGCCTGTTCTCTTGCAAAGGAAAAGACAGTACTGGTATTGAACGGGGATACTTTCTTCGGTATACAGGTGGATGAGCTGTCGGCCTTCCACCGGGAAAAACAAGCCGACTGCACGCTGTGTCTCAGGCCCATGGAGAATTTTGACCGGTTCGGAGTAGTAGAGGTCGACGAGGATCAGCGGGTGCGCAGTTTCCGGGAGAAGCAGTTCTACAAGAGCGGATTGATCAATGGGGGCGTATATGCCTTGGACAGAGCCCGGTTCCTGCAGGAACCCTTACCGGAAAAATTCTCTTTTGAAAGCGGCTGGCTGGAGAAAGTTTATACCAGCCGGCGCCTGTTCGGACTCGTCCAGGACAACTATTTTATTGATATTGGCATCCCGGAAGATTATGAGCGGGTGCAACGGGAAGCCGGCGAGTTGAAGACCTTACACAATTAATGACTGACTATGATCTATAGAAGTAAAGCGCCTTTACGTATTGGACTGGCCGGAGGCGGAACGGACGTGAGCCCGTACAGCGACATGTATGGGGGAGCTATCCTCAATGCAACCTTGTCTCTGTATGCACATGCCTCTATCGAACCGCTGACAGATGACACTATTATCCTAACGGGTATTGACCGTAAGGAAGAGCAGCGATTTGAAGGGGGGCCTCAATTAGAGAGCCTGCCCATCGATGGTAAGCTGGATCTCCTGAAGGGAGTGTACAACCGGATCCGTAAAGAATATGGGTTGCCAGCCACGGGCTTTCGCCTATCCACCTTTGTGGATGCGCCGGCGGGTTCGGGCCTGGGTACTTCTTCGACCCTGGTGGCAGCTATCATCGGCGCCTTTGCGGAAATGCTGAAGCTACCGCTCGGGGAATACGATATGGCCCATCTTGCCTTCGATATTGAAAGGAATGATCTGAAGATGGCCGGGGGCAAGCAGGACCAGTATGCAGCTACTTTCGGCGGAGTAAATTATATGGAATTCTATGGCGGCGATAAGGTCATTGTCAATCCTTTGCGGGTCAAGCAGCGATACCTGTTCGAACTGGAAAATAATTTATTGCTGTATTATACAGCTACCAGCCGTGAGTCGGCGAAGATCATCGAGAAACAAAGCCAGAATGTGGTAGATAAGAAAGAGGGGTCTATCGAGGCTATGCATCAGCTGAAGCACCAGGCGCAGCTGATGAAAGAGGCCTTATTAAAAGGCCGTATCCATGAGATCGGAGAAATACTGGATTTTGGGTTCCGGCAAAAGCAAAAGATGGCCGAAGGCATATCCAGTCCTTTTATAGATGATATTTATGAGCGTGCCAAACAAGCCGGCGCAACGGGTGGAAAGATATCCGGTGCGGGGGGCGGCGGGTTTATGACCTTTTATTGCCCGGCCCTTTCCAAATACCGGGTGGCGGAAGTATTGGAAAAACTGGGAGGCCATTGTCAGCCTTATCAATTCACGGATCATGGGCTGACTACCTGGACGATTTAAATTTGCCCCCATGCCTACCCGGGAAAAACCAAATTATCTATGGAGCTTATTTTCGATGAAATGTCCCCGCTGCCGGCGTGGACCTATGTTCACCGATCCCAACCCCTGGAAACTTAGGAAAGTCCTACACATGCCGGAGAAATGCCCCGAATGCGGCCAGCACTTCGAGCTGGAAGTCGGCTTCTGGTATGGCACCGGGTATGTCAGCTATCTCCTCTCCTTCATGGTATCGGTCGCTACTTTTATCGCCTGGTGGATCTTTATCGGGTTGTCGACGGAGGATCACCGGTTTTTTTGGTGGATGGGGCTCAATGCTATTTTTCTTGTCGTGCTGCAACCCTGGCTGATGCGGATGAGTCGGGTGCTCTACCTGTATTTTTTTGTGAAGTATGATGAGGACTATAAGAATACGGCCGTCCAGCACTGGGATTAAGAAAATAAAAGGCCGCCCCGGTATTTTTTGGGGACGACCTTTCGGTAACTATGCTATTGGGTTAGTAGTTATTATTGTAAAAACGTTAAAAATTTAATATTATTATTTAATTCATGGTCCGATTGTCTTTTATATGCAAATTTTTAGTTAAGAACATCGGTGGGCGGGGTGTTGTTTTTGCCTAAGGAGAAGTCCAGAGGGAAGTCCAGCTTGATGCTGATATTCCTTCCCATATTGTAGATCCCATGATTGCGATCGGTGTCCGTAGAGGAGTAAAGGAAATATTTTAACCGGCTCAGGTGATCGTAATAGGCTACATCAAACAGGTTGTTGGCGTTGAGATAAAGATTAAAGATCGTCTTTCCTTTTTTATCGGTGAAGCTCCCTCCTATTCCTGCGTTAACGAGGGAGTACCCGGCCGTAGGGGTTTCGGTGTTATAGGCCAGAAAAGCCCGGTCCTGCGCGGCATAATATTCCAGCTGCAGTTTTACAAAAGCGTGTGCGATACGGGATTGTTTCGCACTGAATTCATACCTCAGCTCGGAGATCCCGTGGGTGGGTGGGATAAAGGGAAGGTATTTGGCGCTGTCTCCCAGGGCTTTGTTCTGCGCGCCTTTGTTGGCGCCGTATACGATAGAGAGGCTGTTCTCGAAGTGCAGGGCCTTTATGGGATGGATATCGATGCTGGCTTCGCCGCCATATAACTGAGCTTTGGAGGAAACAAACTGAAAGATCTGGTTGCCCTGGTAAAAAGTATCTACGCCACCGGCGCCCGTGACACGCTGGTTATAGATATAATTGGTGATGAAATTATTGAACAGGTCCAGGGTGGCCACTACGTAATGCGAGGAGTATACAAGACCGATATCTTCCTGTAAACTGAACTCAGGTTTAAAATCAGGGTTACCCAGTTGGTAGATGCCGGTACCCGGGTGGACACCGTTGGAAGATATCTCGGCGATATTGGGGGAGCGGAAACCCCTGGCGATATTTGCCTTGATGGCGAATTGTTCGGAGAAATTGTAGGTGGCGCCCACGCTGCCGGAGAAGCCGCTGAAGGTCTTGCGGTAATTGGAAAACTGTCTGTCAGCACCGACGGTATCGGCGCCGGTGACCGGTTTATCGAAACCGGTGAGGGGATCGGGACTGGTGTAGAGCTGAAAGTTCTTAAACGAGCGGGTGTCGAAGCGCAGGCCGCCGGAGATGTCGAGTTTGTCAAAGCTACGTTTGGCCAGCACAAAGGGTCCGATATCAAATTGATGATAGGAGGGGATCACGAATTCCGTTCCGTTGGTGGTAGTATTATCCTGATACATGCCATTGACCCCTACCGTTACATTCCAGTTGTCGAATTCCGGTAAAAAGTATTTTACATCATAGGTAAAACTATTGAGTTGCAGGTACAGGCCGGGAATGGAAGGTAGTTCAGGATGGCTGTATTCCCGGCGTATACTGCGCTGGTAGCCCAGGTTGACCTGCAGCCTTCCATATTCCCCCAGGATAAAGCTATTCCCCGAGTAGATGCGGTAGTGCTGTACGTGCTGATGGAGTTTCTCCATCTTGTAGCTGTCCAGGTCGGATAAAGGCACGATCTGGCGGACGCTATCGGCTTCGGTGATCTGCCGGGTGAACCTGCCCGTAGCGCTGTCACGGCTGCCGTCGGGAATTTCCTGGAGGTCGTCATAGAGGACGAAATCCAGGTGGGAGTAGCCCCACTTGCGATGGAGGCCCAGGGATGCATTGGCGTCTGTTTCGGAAAAGGCGGTACCGAATACGCGGCCGTCGATTTTGTTTTGGTAATCGACTGCCTGTTTGTGAGAGATGCGGGCTAGCCATTCCAGCCCATTCTTTGTGCTGCTAAGCATGGCGGAGCCGCCAAGATATTTATTATTCGTTTGGTAGTTGAGGGTGAGATCTCCGATCATTTTACCTTCCGGGGCCGGCTGGGTAGGGATCAGGTTGACGACCCCGGCCAGGGCATCGGAGCCAAAACTGAGGCTGGCGGGTCCTTTTATCACTTCTACCCTATCTACGGCATATTGGTCTACTTCAATGCCGTGCTCATCCCCCCATTGCTGGCCTTCCTGCCGGATGCCGTCGTAGAGGGTGAGTATTCTGTTATACCCCAGGCCCCTGATGAAGGGCTTGGACACATTGGGGCCGGTCGTGACCGCCCGTATGCCGGGTATTTTGGCGATGGCGTCGATGGCATTGGTGCTCAGGTTCGTGGCAAGGTAACTATGAGAGACGGATACGATCGGGACCGGGCTCCTTTTGATCTGGGTAGCTTTTGACAAGCCTGTCACAACTACGGGGCTTTCTTCCACGTATTCATCGGTCAGGGCAAAATCCTGGGTGATGGGGCCGGATATCGTCACAGACCGTGTCATCGTCTTGAACCCGATGGAATGCACTTCGATGAGATATCTGCCGGAAGGCAGGGAGTTGAATTTGTAGTACCCGGCGGTATCGGTGACTACGCCCAGTTTGAGGTCGGGGATGTAGACCGTGGCGCCTATCAGAGGGCCGCCGCCCTGTTCGGTAATCCTGCCGGAAAGGGACCCGGTGCCGGGGGAGGGTAGCGCCGCCAGCCCCCGCCCGTCGCGGCTGTGTGGTGAAACGGAATCGGCTGAGGCCGGGAATCCTGTGAATGAGGTCGTTGCGAATGCTGACGTAACCCAAAAAGCCAAAATAAGTCCTACACTGTATATAAGTCGATTCATGTTTTTTTGCTACAAGGTTTCAAATTTAGGTCAGTCGGGGGCCCTGGGCAAATTTTGCCCGTTAAAAGATGCTAAGCGGCTGTTATTTTTTCAGGACGATGGTGAATACGGAGCCTTTTCCCAGGGAGCTTTCGCAGGAGATCTCTCCATTTAATTCTTCGACGATACGTTTGACGATAGCCAGGCCCAGGCCGGTAGAAGCTTCGCCATTGGTCGGTTGAGAGGATATTTTGCTGTATTTGGAGAAAAGATGGGGCAATTCGTCGGGTTCGATACCGACGCCTTCATCGCGGATCTTGATGCTTACGGCATCTTTTTCTTCACTGACGCTGATCCAGACCTGTTTACCGGAGGTAGTGTATTTGATAGCATTCGACAGCAGGTTTTCCAACATGCGGCTCAGCAACTGGCGATCGCTGAGGAAATAGAGGGACTTGCGGGGGCAATCCAGGTGTAAGTGAATGTTCTTTTTTGCGGCGGTGGGCTGGAAATCCTCTACAATGCGTTCGGTAAAGATGCGGAGGTCCAGGTTTTCCAGGCTGAGCTTGTGCTGGTTGGTCTCTGCTTTTTCCACGTCGAGGATATGGCGTATCAGCTTTTCGCCGTAATTGGTGGCTTGTTCGATGCGGCTGAGAGCTTTTATTTGTTCCGGAGTGAGATTGTCCTGTTCCGTCTTCAGTAGCTGGTTCCACATGCCGATGCTGGCAAAGGGGGTGCTGAGATCATGAGATACGATGCTGATAAGGGAATTTTTTTCATAGTTCAGTTCGGACAGTCTTTCATTTTGCCGGATGATGAGGTCGTTGGTGGCCTGCAATTTTTTATTCGCCTTTCGTTTGGTCATAAAGGCCAGGGCGGCTGCGATGGCGACGAGGAACAGGCTGATGGTCATGATCAGCATGATCCGGCTATGGAATTTTTGTTGGGTTATTTCCCCCTGGAGCAGCAGTTTTTCATTCTCTCTTTCCCTGGCTTCGTATTTTGCCTCCAGTTCCGCGATAGCTTTGTAGGCTTCACCGTTTACGATGGCGGTGTCCAGACTATACCATTTACTCTGGTATTCCCAGGCCTTTTTATAGTCTCCCCGGTGGTAGGCCAGTTCGGAAAGGATATGGTAGCTGTCGGATTGTTTACTTTTCGATTCCAGCAACCGGGCAAGCGATATGGCAAGGTCGGCATATTTGGCGGCTGAGTCCAGCGCGCCTGTTTGCGTATAGGAGTCGGCAAGGTTAAGGACATCAAACCATATATCAGCCTTGCCTGCAAGGCTTTGCGCGGTATGCAGGGACAAGTGATGCTGATAATTCCCCTTAAAGTAAACGAGGGCCTGGTCATAATTCTTCAGGTAGTAATAGGTCGTTCCCAGGTTATTATAGAGATTCGACAGGTCTTCCAGGCCTTTCTCCTCCAGGGGTTTGCCGATACGCAACCCTTCTTTCAGGAAAAGCAGGGCGCTGTCATAAAGGCCCAGGTGGTTATACAGGGGAGCCAGATTGATATAGCTGGTGACCAGCGAGCTGGCATTGCCCTGCTGTTTATGCAATTCTACACATTCCAGGTAGACCTCTTTCGCCTTTTGTGGCTGTTTCATCTCGGTATAATTCACCGCTAAGTCCGTCAACGCATTGATCTGACTTTCCTTATCGTTGAGCCGGCGGGCTTCGTCCAGCGTCTGCAGGTAATAGTCGATCGCCTTTTTGTAATCAGCTTTGTTCTCATAATAAAACCCATGCAGGCGAAGGGCCATCACTTTTGCTTTTGGATAATGCCCATTCAGGTAAATGTGATTAATATAGTCTGAGTAGTAAAGTATGGAATCCGTCTGGGCCTCGGTGAGATGCATGGCCCGATAGTAAAGCCGGCTCAGCCCGGTGGTGTCTGGTTGTCCAAAAAGGGCGGGTGAGCAGAGCAGGAAAAGAAACAATAGTAGGCGATTCACAGGCTATACCTATTCATTTAGCCCTAAGATAATACTCTTTCCGCTGTCCGTCTATGCTTTTACTCGATCAATTTATGCCGGAGGGCAAACTTTACCAGGCCCACGGTATTATTGACGCCCAGCTTGGCTATCAGGTTCTTCCGGTGCGTCTCCACGGTGCTGACGCTGAGAAACAGTTTTTCTGCAATCTCGGCATTGCTGTATTCCCGGCAGATCAGCTTTAATACTTCCAGCTCGCGGCGGGAGAGGATATCGTCTATCTGTCGGTCTTCGATCGTGATGGTATTGCGGAAGTCTTCATCCCTATCCCCGATATGAATGTCTTTGCTGAAATAACTGCCCCCATCGTTGACGGCGCGCAAGGCGGTGAGGAGCTCCTCCAGGGGAGCGTTCTTCAGTACATAGCCTTGAATATTATAGCGGGTGAGCTTGTGGATGTAACGGGTGCCCCTGAGAAGGGTGAGGTAAATAACCTTTAGCTCGGGGCGGCTGGCACGGATATTCTGCAGGAGCTCCTCTTCGGCGATATCGGGCAAATAGACATCCAGTAACAGAATATCTGCCGGTAACCCCATGAGTTGCTCCAATAAAGCTTTTCCCGATACGGCCGTACCTATCACTTCTATGTCCCTTTGTTTTCCCAACAGTAAAGCCAATCCCTCCAGGTACATTTCATGATCATCAGTAATGAATACTCGAATCATGGTAATTATATAGATTCTTTTAATGGAAAATGGTTAGCCATGATGAAGATACCTGGGACCAGTAAGCATTTTCATCAAAAAGCAAGTTAAAACTATTTATGATATGAGGAAATTAAAAAGCCCCGGCGGAGGGGCTTTTCTAAAAATGAGTGCTAATAGGCTTCGGGTAACCAGGATTTCAATTGATATTTTCAATAATCCCCGCTATGCCCTGACCACCTCCTACACAGGCGGTTACGATGCCGTATTTCTTTTGTTGTCTCTTTAGTTCGTGGGTAAGCTGAATGGTCAGTTTGCAACCGGAACACCCCAGGGGGTGGCCCAGGGCGATGGCGCCGCCATTCGTGTTGACGATGGCGGGATCCATTCCCAGCGTGCGTATGACGGCCAGCGCCTGGGAGGCGAAGGCCTCATTGAGCTCTATCAGGTCGATCTGTCCCAGGCTCATCCCCGCCTGCCGCAGGGCTTTGGGAACGGCCTCCACGGGGCCGATGCCCATGATACGGGGATGGACGCCGGCACTGGCGCAGGCCACCAGCCGGGCTATGGGTTGAAGGCCCAGCTCTTTTATCATATTTTCTCCCATGACGATGACGAAGGCGGCCCCGTCGCTGGTCTGGGAGGAATTGCCAGCCGTTATGCAACCGCCGGCGGCGAAGACCGGCTTTAGTTTAGCCAGGGCTTCCAGGGAAGTATCGGCCCTTGGACCTTCGTCAGTGTCCACGATATAGGTGCGTTGCTGCCGGCGACCGTTTTCGTCGACATAGACCTCCTCTACGGGCAAAGGCAGGATACCGCTTTTAAAATAGCCGTTCTTTATGGCGTTGATCGCTTTTTGATGGGACTGATAAGAGAATTGGTCCTGGTCTTCCCGGCTGACCTTATATTCTTTGGCGACGGCTTCAGCCGTCAGGCCCATATTGAGGTAGTAATCAGGCTCTTCGGATGCTATGGAATAAGCGGGGACCGTCTTCCAGCCGGCGGTGGGCACCATACTCATGCTCTCCGTCCCCCCGGCGATGATACACTCGGCCTGGCCGGAGCGGATCTTGGCGGTGGCGATGGCGATGGTCTCCAATCCGCTGGCGCAGTACCGGTTGACGGTGAGACCCGGCGCGTGGATGCCCACGGCCCGGGCAGCGATAATGCGTCCTACCTGAAGGCCCTGTTCCGCCTCGGGTACGGCATTTCCTACGATGACATCGTCCACCCGGTGGGGATCCAACTGGGGGACGGAGGCCAGAAGGCCTTTGATGACGTCGATGGCCATGTCGTCGGGGCGGTAGAACCGGAATTTACCTCTTTTGGATTTGCCGACGGCTGAACGGTAGCCGGCAACGATGTATGCGTCCTGCATAAGATGATTTTTAATTGGTTGTCTATGCAACTTTCTGGTTCAAAGTTAGGGAATTGGGGGGAAATATGGAAGGGGATAACGAATCGGTATTAATTGTGCCGTTTGGCTCCAATCGATTTTTCCAACCTGGTTATTTTTTCCTGTTGGGCCTGCAATACCCTATCCTGTGCTTCCAGTTTTTGGTCTTGTTCCTGTAACTTTTTATCTTGTTGTTCCCTTTCTTTATTCTGTTGTATCAGATATAAGGTCAGCTCCTCGATCTTCTTCAATAACACGACCTGATTCCCCCCCAGATCGATCCCGTTTTTTTCTACGCTGTCGGCAGAAGGTATCTCCGATAAATGATGATTCTTTTTTATATAGTTTTCTACATTATGTAAAGCCTCCAACCTGTAAGTACTGTCAAATACATAATCGGGGAAAGGATATGGGCGGGCAATGACCTTGGTGAAAATTCCGACACCATTGACGGTAAGCATATAACTGCCCTGTGTGGAAGTCCCTATGGCCAGGGGACCGGTTAAATAATTACTGCCTGTCCCTCTGGCGGTGAAGTTACCGGAAGTGCTGATGCCGGCTGAGACATTGATGCCATTTACATTTACATACGGATCAGGGGCTGTCTTATAAGTGAGAGAAGGACCGCTGGTTACCTGGAAAGGCAGCGTATTCAGAATGCCATCGTATATGACGGGCTGGATCCCGTAATTGGAGGTATAAAAGTAGGTGGTAGTACCTCCCCGCAACCAGATAACCACCTGGGAGGTTCCATTGCTCATGGAAGCATCCACCCATCCTCCGATAAAATTATTAATGGTTACCGGTCCGGTAGTATTCTCCCGCATATCGACGTCAATAAAATTCGCCCCATTTCCCCATTGGTTGGCATGAAACCTGATTTTAGCAATTATGGCGCCTCTCCATTGCGCATCATCGTGAACACCGGTTCTGCCTAATGTCATTTCAGTTGCTATATTAAAAGTCGCTGCGTTGTCGGTAAAGGCTACCGGATAATATTTATCGACATCCCCGTTGACTACAAAACTGCCGGTAACCTGGGCCTGAGCGGTTGCCTGTATGGCAACCCACAATAGCAAGCATAGTTTTTTCATTTCTTCCTCGTCTTTTGAATTTTTTTGATCTGTGCCGACAGAGCTTCAATTTTTTTGTTTTGTTCAATGATATATAAAGTCAGTTCTTCCACCTTTTTCAACAGCATGGCCTGGTTATTACCAATATCTATCCCGTTCCGTTGTACACTGTCAGCAGAAGGCATATCCGCTAAATGATGATGGGCCTTTATGAACCTGTCTACGCTCTCCAGGGAAGGGAGGCGGTAGTCTTTTCTGAATACATAATCTGCCCAAACAGTCTGATCTACAACTACTTTGCGGGACCTTATGCCCCCTTCTACACATAATTGATAATGGCTGTCGCTGACACCATGTGTGTTGATACCTACATTTCCGTTGGCAGCAATGAAAATCCTGTCAACACCTGAACTGGCATCGGTAATATTAAGACTACCATACGAGGATGCATATACACCATAAGTTTTGCCGGAAGCAGCTGTATTTTTAAAATACATGCCCGAGCCCCATCCGGCGCTGCTGCTTTCTAAAACAAGAGAAACAAGGTTATTATTCTGCACGATATGCAGCATCGATTGCGGGACCACGGTACCGATTCCTACATTGCCTGCATCTGTAATCGCCATCCTGGGCTGAAGCACAGCGCTGCCATCCGTATTCCAGAATAACAGGGATGAACCATTGGTGAGATTGTTTCGTTGGGCATAGATGAGCGAATTGCTCGTAGCGCCTGTTGCCAGCGAGAGCTGAACGGCCGCATAAGCCGCGCTGGAAGGGTTTTGAATATTAAGGGCATTCTGGTCCCCGGCGGTGGCCCCGGCGGTACGGACATCCAACCTTGACCAGGGAGTCGTTGTGCCAACCCCCACATTTCCGGAGTTTGTATTATTGATATTATTACCGGATGTTATCCATTGAGACAAGGCCACATGGCATACCAGGCAACCGAGGAGGAACATTACGATCTTTTTCATCTGACGCATTGTGGTTTATTGATTTGGGGTTAAGCAGAAAGATACACGGGGCGGGATTAAGGCGGGCAGGATTCATTGATTGCGCTAATGTAAAAGAAACAATTTATTATTCCTTATACCACGAACTGGTAGGAACTCTTCGGATCATGGGCATTATTGTAAAGTTTTTTGGTCGAAAGGCTTTTAATAAAAATGCTTAAAAAGAGAAAGGGCGTGTGGTTCTTTACCTTAAAACTACCTGTAATATATATTCGTAAAATTTGTTTTTTCAAAAGAATAAAAAATTTTAGATCGCGGGAAAGTACTTTCCTTTTTTGTGGTTTTCCACATCTACGCCGTTAATAAAAAAATATATATGACTGGAAGTCTATAGGGGGAAAAAATGAAAAACGGTATCTTCGCGGGCGTTATGTATAAAATTGTCAGGACCCTGTTATTCTTTTTTCCCACGGAGGACGTGCATTATTTTTCTATGAATATGTTGAAGGCACTCTGTAAATGGGGTTGGTCGAGGAAACTGGTGACCTGGGCCTGCAGACCTGAGGAAGTAAAGGCTCCTTATTCGTCTGGGCAGAAAACCGGTCAGCTGTCAAGGGAGCTATTTGGCCTTTCTTTCCGCAACCCCGTTGGGCTGGGAGCGGGCTTTGATAAAAACGCGCTTTATCTAAGGGAGCTGGAGGCATTGGGGTTCGGATTTGTAGAGATTGGGACGGTGACGCCCCTGCCCCAGGATGGTAATGAGCAGCCCAGGCTGTTCCGTCTGCCGGAGGATCAGGCGCTGATCAATCGTATGGGATTCAATAACGATGGAGTGAAGGTGATCGCGGAAAGGCTGAAAAAATGGAGGCAGAGAACAAATAACCAGGGGCCGCAGGCGCCGCTGATCATCGGGGGGAATATCGGCAAGAACAAGGTCACTCCCAACGAGGATGCCTGGAAGGATTACGGGATCTGTTTCCGGGAGCTATTTGACTTTGTAGATTATTTCGTCGTGAATGTAAGTTCGCCGAATACGCCGGGGTTACGCGAGCTCCAGGAAAAGGACGCCTTGCGAAAGATATTGACCAGTTTGCAGGAGATCAACAAGGAACTGGCCCTGGGAAAGGGGGTAAACCCCAGGCCGCTGTTGTTAAAGATCGCTCCGGACCTCAGCTGGCAGCAGATAGACGATGTGGTGGAACTGGCGCTGGACATCCGGTTGGATGGGCTGGTAGCAACGAATACTACCATCAGCCGGGAGAAATTACTCAGTAGCGCTGACCGGCTGGAGAGGATTGGCGCGGGCGGATTGAGTGGAGCCCCTTTAAAAGAAAAATCCACGGAAGTAGTCCGATATATTCACCGGAAAACCTCGGGCTCTCTGCCGTTGATTGCCAGCGGGGGGATCTTTACCGGGGGGGATGCCCTGGAAAAAATACAGGCCGGCGCAGGGCTGGTGCAGGTCTGGACAGGCTTTATCTATGAGGGGCCGTTTATTACCAGAAGGATCTGCGCAAAACTGTAAGCTTCAGGTAGCCATGCCGAAGGGAATGAGATTTTCCTTATATTTATTCATGGGAATTACGCTATAACAAAAGGACTTTCCATGAAGAAATGGTATAAAATAATTCTATTCTGTGTTCTCGCTTTTACATTTATCGGGTGCGACAGGGTTACCAAGACCCTGGCCAAAGAGCAACTGATGAACCGGGGGGTGACCATCTCTTACTTCCATGATGTGTTCCGGCTGGAGTATATTGAGAATACCGGGGCAGCCCTGGGTTTTGGAGAAAATCTGTCAGAAGCCGCCAGTTTCTGGTTGTTAAGCATCTTTCCCCTGACTTGTCTGCTGGCGTTATTTGTCTATACGGTCCGGCGATCCAATGAAATGAGCCTTTCCAAAGTTTGCTGCCTGGCGCTCATCTTTGCCGGAGGCGTGGGTAATATTATAGACCGGATATTCTTCGACCGGCACGTAACCGATTTTATGAATATAGGTATCCTTGATCTCAGGACGGCTATTTTTAACTTCGCCGATGTATATATTACAATTGGGGTCATTGCATTCATCTTACTCTATCGTACACGGACACCGGTTTCTGTCCCGCAATAAAGCCCTATTTTCGCGTCTCAACTGAACTGACCATGACCTCTCTTTTTAGCATTGACAGCCTGATCAGCCTATCTACCCTTACCATTCTGGAGATCGTGCTGGGTATCGACAACGTGATCTTTGTCTCCATTCTTATCGGGCGCCTCGAGCCTTCCCGTCAGCTGATAGCCCGGCGGGCCTGGATGTTTGCCGGCATCCTTATCCGGTCCCTGTTGTTGCTGGGGCTGGGATGGCTGGTGACCAACGGGAGTAAGGAGATGTTTGCCGTATTCGGCTATGGATTCAGCCTTCGTAATCTTATTATGCTGGCGGGAGGATTATTCCTCCTCTACAAGACCGTTAAGGAGATCCATGAAAAGCTGGAGGGAGAGCCGGCGGAGGCAGAGGCCATTAATAAAAAAACGGGGAGTGCATTCGGAGCGGTGGTCGGTCAGATCATCCTGGTAGATACGGTCTTTTCTTTCGACAGCATTATTACAGCGGTTGGGCTGGCCCGGCAGGTATCTGTCATGATCACGGCCGTGATCATTGCGATGATCATCATGTTCTTTTTTTCCCAGAAGATCGCCGACTATATCAACCGGCGGCCCACTCTGAAGATGCTGGCCTTGTCCTTCCTGTTGATGGTGGGATTCAGTCTGTTCTTTGAGGGGCTGGAGCCTATCCATCATACGCATATTGACAAGGGGTATATCTATTTTTCCATGGCTTTTTCCTTTGGAGTAGAGCTATTGAATACGAAGATGAAAAAGAAATCGGGGGCAGGGAAGAAATAATGTGCCAGATATGCACATTGAAAAATTTAGTGCATATCTGGCAAAGAGCTAATGTCTGTAGAACTTCGGGCCAGATAATTCGGCCCTCGTTCGTAACCTTCGTCAAAGCTTCGTTCCTCGCTTTGCTCGGTTATGGACAAGATGCCTCCGGCGTCTAAGGGGCGAGGGCAAGGGGGAAAGCTGGAGGATCAGCATTTTTTTTATATATTCGGAGTACTAATATTAAATAATATGGCTACTACGGATCCCCGGATAGACGCCTATATTGCCAGGTCAGCCCCTTTTGCCAGGCCCATCCTCCAACACCTTCGCGAATTAGTGCATAAAGCCTGTCCGGAAGCCAGGGAAACGATAAAATGGGGTTTCCCGCATTTTGAGTATAACGGGGCTATTTTATGCAGCATGGCCGCTTTTAAACAGCACAGCACTTTTGGATTCTGGAAGGCATCCCTCATGAAAGATCCGGAGGGCATTCTGCAGGTAGCGGACCGGCATTCCATGGGACATTTCGACAGGATCACCACCTTGAAAGACCTTCCCGCAGACAAGATATTGATCGCCTATATTAAACAGGCAGCCCTGCTGAATGAGGAGGGAGTAAAATTACCGCCGCGTCCTGCGAAAGCCCCTAAAAAGGAGTTGCCTGTGCCGGCTGAGCTGACAGCAGCCCTGAAAAAAAACAAAGCTGCGCAGGCCACCTTTGCAGCATTTCCCCCTTCTCACCGGTATGAGTATATTGAATGGATTACGGAAGCCAAGACAGATGAGACGAAGCAGAAGCGGGTGGCTACCACCCTTGAATGGCTGACGGAAGGAAAATCCAGGAACTGGAAATACCAAAAGAAGTAATTACAACGTTATTGTTTTCCCGATTTAATAATTTCTTTTCCTGATAGGAGAAAGCTGTTTAAACCGGAACCATTATTTTTACCCGTCCAAATTATGAAGACCAGCGGATAACAGATTGGTCATGCAATCTGTTTCCGACTGGCACAATTTCTCCAGGCCTCGGGTATGTCCATCCACTTTATTCACGAAATACATAACAAGGTAGCGGCTACGATGCCGGCTGTCTCTGTCCGCAGGCGGGTTGACCCCAGGGTCACAGGGAGGAACCCCCGCTGTATAGACAATTCAATTTCATTTGGGGAAAAATCACCTTCAGGTCCGATTAGGATGAGCCGGGAAGGAATGAGGGAGTCGCCAGCGGCCGGTGAGACGGCAGAGGACGGAGTAGACCCCGCGGTAACGGCTGCGTCAAAAGTAGATCGGGCGGCGTCTGCCAGAGCAATTTTTTGTTCTTCCAGGCAATGGGCGATGAATAGCTGATCATACCCCGGGTTTGCCACCAGGTCCATCAGGGGGGTGGGCGACTGCAAGATGGGCAGCCAGGCCTGTTGCGACTGCAGCATAGCGCTGACCAGGATATTCTGGAGGCGGTCCTGGCGGAAATGCTGCCGTTCCGTGCGTTCGCAGAGCAGCGGGACGATGGTGGTGACGCCGATCTCGGTAGCTTTTTCCAGGAACCATTCGAACCGGTTGGCATTTTTCAGCAGGGATAGGGCGATGGAAACTCTTTTCTCCCGGGGGGGCTGCCAGGTGGCCGTCCGGATCTGCACGAGGCACTTTTTTTTATGATCGTCCAGGATGGCGGCCGTCAGCAAATTCCCCCGGCCATCGGTGAGCTGGAGCAATTCGCCCCGCTGCATACGGAGGACCTGGACGATGTGCCGGGAGTTGTCTTCATCCAGCATTAGGTCTGCCTGTCCGGGATCGTATGAGGAGCTATAAAAAAAAGGCAAAGCCATGAGCAGGTTTTAAGGGCAAATCTATGAATCAAAGCGAATATAAAGTTTAAGCGTGGCCAGGGGTGAGCCCCCGACGCAAAAATAAAAGCCCCGGAAGACCGGAGCTGTTATTACTTATGATTAGCGAACCTCAGACTTGGTTAAAAAGGCGTTTCATCCTCATCGATCGGCACGTCTTTCATACGGCTGCCGGCCTGGATATATAGTTTGGCTCCTCCGCCTTCGTCATTCCCCTGTACGGGCTTCCAGCTACCGCCAGCGGGCATTCCCATCCCTCCAAAGTCATCTTCCCCATATTCGGTGAATTTCTGGATATGCAGCAGGGCACGGAGCTTAACGGTATCCAGAGAGCCATTACGGTGTTTAGCTATTTTTACGTGGGTTTCTCCTTTATTGCTCTCTCCCATTTCATTGGCCGTAATGCCATAATATTCGGGACGATAGAGGAACATGACCATATCGGCATCCTGTTCGATGGCACCGGATTCACGCAGATCGCTCAATTGGGGGATCTTCTCCCCTTCTTTACGGGATTCCACGGCACGGCTTAACTGGGACAGCGCTATGATAGGCACCTGCAGCTCTTTGGCCAGGCCTTTCAGGGCCCGGGAGATCTGGCTGATCTCCTGTTCGCGGTTGCCATTTTTGTTATCTCCTGCTCCGCTCATCAGCTGCAGGTAGTCGATGATGATAAAGCCTAAGTTGTGTTTATTCTTCAGGCGGCGGCATTTGGCCCGCAGCTCGAAGATATTCAGCGCCGGGGTGTCGTCGATATAGATCGGGGCTTTGGCAAGCCGGTCGATGCCTTTTTTGTACAGTTGCTTCATTTCATGGTCTTCCAGGCGGCCGCGGGCAATCTTTTCCATGAAGATCTCCGATTCGGCGCTGAGAATACGTTGAACCAGCTGGGCCGAGCTCATTTCCAGGCTGAAGAAGGCAACAGCGGTGGGTTTGACGGAATTGAGGGCTGCGTTGCGCGCCAGGTTGAGGGCGAAGGCGGTTTTACCGACGGCGGGACGGGCGGCGAGGATGATAAGGTCCGTCGGCTGCCAGCCATAGGTGATCTTATCCAGGGAGGGGAAACCGCTGGGGACGCCGCTGATCTGATCCTGTTTGTTGCGCATGTCTTCGATACGCTGGATGGTCTTGACCAGGACGCTGTCGATGCTATCGAAGTTTTTGCGAAGATGGCTATTGGTAATCTCGAACAATTTGCTTTCTGCGTCGTCGAGCAGGTCGAATACGTCGGTGCTGTCTTCGTAGGCGTCTCCGATGATCTCTCCGCTGATGCGAATGAGCTCCCGTTGAATGAATTTCTGAAGGATGATACGGGAGTGGGTCTCTATATTAGCAGAGGATACGACGGAATTCGTCAGTTTGGTGACATAATAAGGCCCTCCGACGATCTCCAGTTCTTCCCTCGTTTTCAGTTCTTCCACGACCGTGAGGATATCGATAGGCTGACTTTTTTGGGCCAGTCCCTGCATGGCGCGGTAGATCCGTTGGTGGCCTTCCAGGTAAAAACACTCGGGTTTGAGGATCTCCACCACGGTATCAAAAGCGCTTTTTTCCAGCATAATAGCCCCCAATACCGCCTCTTCCAGTTCTTTAGCCTGGGGAGGGATTTTACCGTATACCATGGTGCTGAGGTCCACGGAAGGCTTGCGCCTTAGTTTGCTGCGGTCTTTGTTGAGATTAAGATTAGTAAGATCCATTTGAAGTACCCGTCCGAAAAATGAATTAATAAGGTTTCCAGTCCCATGGTCTCCCTAACTGGGCTCCGTCCTGGTGCAGATAAAATCTGCCGACATGGGCGGTATTGCAATCACGGAGCCTGCTCATTGGGGGTGTTTTTCCGGCCAGGGCTCTATTAAGAAATTGTTATGCCAACATGAACAGAATGTTACCCATTGAGTCAGGAGGGCGAATATAGAACTCTAACTCCCGACCAAAAAAATTTTTCTTTTCCTATATTTTTCCTTTAGAAATCCACCAGGTTATTAACATGCTTCCTGGCCTTGTCCACACTAACCTTTGAGCTTTCCACAATTTAAAAAAGTTTTCAGCCATTTCACGTTTTAAATTCACACTGCCTGTGAACAAAGATTATAGGGGAAATATTTTGTCAGGATGCTGAAACTACAGAATGCGGTTCGCCGCAATTTTGCGTATTTGTCGCCCAAATTTTGCGGGTTACCCGAACAAAAAAAAGCGTCCCGGCTATCCCGGGACGCTGGGCCAGTGGGCCTATTGAAAAGATCGGGTCAGAGGGGAAGTTCTTATACTCCGTCAGGAAGGAACTCTTACTATCAGCGCAAACCCGCCCTGTACCTGCCTATTTCTCTTTTTTACGCCTGTCTTGTCGCGGGCTTGTCCCCATCTTTTTTGGGAGGGGGTGGCGGCGGAACCTGTCTTGGCGCGGGTCTGGAAGGATTGGCCGCTGGTACCGGACGTGCTCCTCCGGGTTGTCCCGGCTGTGTTACCGGTCTGTTTACCGGTTGTACGGCCGGCCGGTTAACGGGCTGCTGATTGGCTGGCGGGTGGTAGACAGGCTGATTGGCTGGCTGAACCGGTTGATTGGCTGGCGGGTGGTACACAGGCTGGTTGGCAGGGGTGAACCTGTTAGGAGCGCTGCCAGCGGGTTGTGAAGGCTGTACGGCGGGTTGATTCGCCCAGGGCCTGCCAGCGGGTTGTTGGTTTACCGGCTGCTGATTAATCGGCAGCTGGTTTACCGGTTGCTGATTAATCGGCTGCTGATTGACGGGTTGCCGGTTGATCGGCTGCTGGTTTACCGGTTGTTGATTGATCGGTTGTTGATTGACGGGTGGCTGATAAACGGGCTGTTGATTCGCCGTAGGCCGATTTCCCGGTTGTTGATAGCCGGGCTGTGTTACGGGTCTGTTAACAGGTTGTTGACTGCCCGGCTGGTTATCAGCGGGGCGGTTGAAGGGCCGGTTGTTCACGGGCTGTCCGGCGGGATTCTGATTGGCCGGGGCATTCCCGTTACGACCGTCGTTACCTCTGTTATCATTGCCGTTACGTCCATCACTTCCATTCCGCCCCTCATTACCGTTGCGGTTATCGTTTCCATTGCGGTTATCATTTCCGTTGCGGC
>DATJJD010000004.1:0-83761 GCA_035492545.1 Puia sp. | reverse complement strand
CTATGCCCTTATGACGTCGGATGCTGTTTAAACCCAATACTCTCCCGGTTTTTGCCCGAAACCTGAAAATGAATTTTACTCTGGACCTCATCCAAAGAGATAAGATCGTCGGTATCTCCTAATACTTCATCGATGAGGCCGTACTGTTGGGCTTCAATGCTGTTCATAAACCGGTCGCGGCGGAACATCTCTTCTATTTCTTCCCGGCTGTGACCGGAAAATTTGCCAATCAGGTAAAAGATCTGATTTTGCAGTCGTTCCTGTTCTTTATAGGCAATACGTACGTCCTCCGTATATCCCTTGGCGCCCCCGCCGGTAGGATGCATATGAATGGTAGCATGCGGCAGGGCATAACGCTGCCCTTTTTGCCCCGCCGTCAGCAGAACGGTGCTCATACTGCCGCAAAATCCCATAGCTACCGTAACTACCGGTGATTTTAGCTTCCGCATGGTATCATAGATGGCAAAGCCTCCATACACGATGCCGCCTGGACTGTTGAGGTAGAGCATGATGGGGTTGTGATTTTCACTGTCCAGGTAGAGCAGCTGAGCCACAATAAGATTGGCTACGTTCTCGTCTATGGCAGTTCCCAGGTATACAATCCGCTCTTTCAGCAGCAGGCTATAGATATCGTAGGCCCCCCTGGTCGAGCTGTCGATGACGGTTGGAATGATCATATCAGATGAATATAGTTTTTAATTGATGGGCAAATGCGGGTTCCTCCAACAGTTGTTGGTAAATCCCCTCTATCCTGCCACGTTCTTTCTTTCGGCTATACAGTCGGATCAACCGGTGAGCCAGGCGCTGTGCCTCCACTTTTTCAGCCAGTGCATCATTCATCGATAGCCGCGCTTCAAAGCGCTTTCCTTCCTCTTCGCTAAACTGGCGGAAAAGGTATTGATCGATCTGGGCAATCTCATTCAGGTCACTGCGCATAGATTTCTGTTATTTTTATTTCCTTCCGGACTTTCTCCAGACATTTATATTTCTGTACCGTTGCTGATCTTCTTCCCTTAAACCCGAATCGGCCGGCAATATGATCCATCGAGCAATGGTCGTAATAAAAAGCTTTTAAAAGCTCCAGGCATTTCTTCCCGCTCTTTTGAAGAGAATCCAGCAATTTTTTCTCTCTTTCTTCTGTGTCCGGATCTTCCGGCGTTGCCGCTTCGAACCCTTCGGGCAGTGACAGCATCGCCCCCTTCTTCTGGGCATGCAGCCAGCAGATTTTCGCTGTGCCCAGCAGATAGGCCCTGGGGGAGGAATGAAGCTGCAGCTTTCCAGCCTTCCCTTTTTCCAGGTAAATCAGCAAAGCATCATGGAAGCTGTCTTTAGCCTCTTCAAGACTTCCACCCATCCGCCGGACCATCCGTGCGAAATCGGGAAAACTTTCTCTGTACAGCTCGATGATAGGGTCATCATATTCTAGGGTCATACAAGTACCTTTTTTAATAAAGTGTCTAAAAAGGTAGGATAATCACCCGAAAATGAGACATATTTTCTAAAAAAGCTATCAATAAATTGTGTTTTAACCCCTCCCCGGGATCAGTGAGGGCTTTGCCTGAGTAAGCCAGAGCAAACGGAGCTAATAAGATATTAAATCGATGGTGCACCTTCAAGGCTAAATTGAGGATTAGCTACTTCCCATCAGATTTACGGACATCTTTCGCCTTATCAAAAGTTGCCAGACAACTATCCAGCGGTTGACCTTTCTTATAAATGCAGTCGCAGAAAGTTTCGCAAGCCTCGGGGTTTTTGCTGGAAGCGCATTGATTTCTGCACTCAGCTTCTTCATTGCCCGGTACGATCTCATATAAATAGAAAGTACCGATGATGATAAAGGCCACGACTGCAAAGGAGGCGCCAAAAAATATGACCCGAAGGCGCATACCCAGGGGCTTCTTTAACACATGAGGATTTGATTTGGGCTGTTTAAATGGTAAAATGTGTTTTAAACGGTCATAATCCCAAATTAATAAAAACAGGCTTGCCAATACCATCATCGTGACGCCCCGGGTACCATCAAAGCGGGTAGCATAAGTAAGCACACAAATATTGACGATGATGGGAAAATACATCAATGCACCAAGAAGGGCAGTTCCCGGGATCAGTAATAAAATAGCAGTTATGATCTGAACAACTCCAATAAAGGTATAGTAATATCCTGTGAGATGTAAGGCTTCGAAGTAATGTCCCAAAGGGTTGTTGGGCGGCAGGCCTGCGGCGAATCGTTCACCCATGATTTTAATATAGCCCGCGGGAATAAAGCTGGCTGCCAGAGCGATGCGGCAAAAAACAGCAAACCGTTGAAACCATTTGTCAGCTTTTGCCTCATAGTATATTTGTTCAATTCTATTCATAATTGTATAATTAAATGACATAAGACCCAATCATGTTTGGTGGATTTGCTCCAAACTTCCGCAATAACCAATAGCGGAATATTCTGACCCTGCTAAAATTCATGTTTTTTACGCGTTTGAGTTTTTGCAATAATCGAAAAGTACTTTGCATTTCAAAGTTAAATAAAATCACTTTGTACTTCAAAGTATTTTAAGAATATTTATTACAGCGATAAGGCTTTAGCTATTTCTCTCTGGCAGGTTGCTAAAAGCCCCAAAATCAGTGAATAATTGGTTACATAAATGCCCATCCTGAGCACGAAGGCCCCGACGAAAGTGGGGGTTTTTGCATTTTTTTCTGTCACTTTTGACAACGGCGCAATTAGTGCGATCGTGATCTTTAAAGTATAGGGCGGTATTGAACCGGTGGGTGCTGTCCGGATCGAATTGAGTTTTATAATTGGAGTTGGACTTGACAATATTGCGCCACTTACTCGCTACGCAGAGCGGTCACCGGGTTCTTCATGGCCGATCTCACCGATTGGAAACCGACCGTTATCGCTGTTATAACCAGCGCAAGGACAGCCGCAGCAACAAATACCAGCGGGCTGATGGTGATCCGGTAATAATACCCCGCCAGCCATTGATGCAGGAAATAATACGCCACGGGCGCTGCTATTGCACAACTGATACCCACCAGGAGGATAAAATCTCCTGACAACAGCACCAGCACCTGGCTCACCGACGCCCCAAGCACCTTGCGGATGCCTATCTCCCGGGTACGCTGCTCGGCCGTATAGGCTGCCAGTCCGAAAAGCCCAAGACAGGAGATAAAGATCGCCAGTGTGGCAAAGATCCCCGCCAGCCGTCCGATCAGCATCTCGGTCGCGAATTTCGACGCATAGGTTTCGTCGACGAAAGAATAAGCAAAGGGATAATCCGGGCTATATTTCTCACTAATGGTCTTCAGCTTCGCCAATGCCATGGACGTAGATACCGTTGGCGCCAACCGCATCGTGTATTGCCAGGACCAGCTGGGCTGAAAGAGGAACAGGGAAGGTTCCGCCGCGGCAAAGGGATTCTGAGTCAGTGCGTCCTTGACCACGCCAACAATCCGCAACCGGTGAGCGGCCCCGTGGAACGAGCAGTCCAGGTATTGGTTCAGTGGCTGTTTCAACCGCATCCGCCGTACAGCCGTCTCGTTGATGATAACGCTGCCCGAATCCGCAGCTTCATTACCCTTGAAATTATCTCCCTTAGCAAAGCCGATATGCAGCGTCCGGAAATAGTCAGAATCGCCAACGGCATTGACCGAAAGCGACAGAGGTTCGTTCGGCAGCCGCCCCGGCCAATTGTCGATCGTCAACTGTCCATTCGGGTCTGTCTGCGGGTTTGCGGAGCGCGTCAGGGTGCTGACTACCCCTGACCCTATCACCTCCTGCTTGAAAGCCGCAAACGCGTCCGAATGAGCCCGCGATACGATCAGCCGGTTCGGGTCATATCCTCTCGGTCGGTTCCTGGCATATTGGATCTGCTGGTATACGATGATGGTACTGATGATCAGGGCGATACTGCATGTGAATTGCAACACCACCAATGCCTTTCTCGGAAGGGATGCCGCCTTCCCGATGCGCATCACTCCTTTGAGGACCTTAATAGGTTGGAAGGAGGAAAGATAGAAGGCCGGCCGGCTCCCCGCGAGCAGCCCCGTCACCAACACAAGCGATAGCAGGATCAGCCAGAAATACCCGCTTCCAAACGGCACCTGAATGGCGTCTCCGGTGAGTGCATCGAACGCGGGCAGTACCGCCTGCACCAGGACAATAGAAAGCAGGAAAGCCAGCACGGTCATCAGCAGCGACTCCACCAGGAACTGCAGGATCAGCTGCCCGCGCAGTGAACCCATCACCTTTCTCACTCCTACCTCTCTGGCCCGCCGCTCACTTCGCGCCGTCGACAGGTTCATGAAATTGATACACGCGATCAGCAACACCAGAATTCCTACAATACTGAACATCCGTATATAGTCGATCACCCCGCCTTGCGGCTGGCCGTCCTTGAAGTTCGTATACAGATGCCAGTCTTTCAGCGGAAAAAACATGGCCTCGCGGTGGAAAGTCGTATAAGACTGCGGTGCATACTGCCTCACCAACTGTCTGGCCTTGGCTTTCGCCCTAACGGCATCGGCGCCCGGCCGCAACGAGACATACAGTTGGAAGTAGGCGTCATTCCAATTGGTCAACGCCTGTTTTATCCCGGGGTCCTGGGCAAAATCGCTGAAGGGCAGCAGGACGTCGAAATGAAAGCTGCTGTTTCGCGGCATGTCCCGCACTACGGCCGTCACCTTGAGTGGGTCGCTCCCGAAACGGACTATCTTGTTCAGCGCATCCTCTTTCCCGAACAGGCTCCTGGCCATTGATTCGGTGATCACGACCGAAGGGCTTGGCCCTTTCAGCGCCGTCGCAGGGTCTCCTCCCACCAGCGGAAGCGGGAACACCTGCAGGAATTCCTCCCCGACATATTGGATATCACCATAGATGCGCTTGTCTTTCACGACCATCACCTGCTGCCCTATATCGAAAGCCGGCGCCATATGCGCCACCTCCGGGATATCCTTCTTCAATGCATCGCCAAGCGGCAGACAGACCTCGGCCTGGTTCCGCATGACGCCATTATCATTGTAGTTGAATCGCACCTGGTAGGCCTGTTCATAGTCGGGGACAAATCGGTCATAGGAAAGCTGGTAATGCACCCAAAGGCCGATGAGTAACGCAACGGCCATGCCCGTCGCCAGCCCCAGTAAATTCAATAAGCTGTAAAGTCTGCCGCGGACGATATTGCGCCACGCGGTCTTGAGATAGGTACTAAGCATACCAACAGGCAACTAAAAAAATGCCGGTTCTTAAAATCGCTAAAAATCAACTGATTGTGGTGGGATCCCAACCGCTCCCTGTCCGCTATCGATACACCTGTTGTCCGCGGGCGCGCGATTGCACCTGACCATCAAGTAGCTGCAAAAAGGCCGCAATTTGTTGCGGCCTTTTTTTGGCAATTGCTGACAGTGAATCTAATTTTTCAATAGCATCTTTCTCACAAATTCCTTTTCAGCCTGGAAATTTGTTAGGGCGAGGGCTTTTGTCAGGTGCAGGTTGCTTTTATCGTATTCGCCCTCCAGCAAATACAATTTTCCCAGGGCAGCATGCAGCAAATAATATTGTTCCAGGAAAGTTTGTTGCAAATCATGAAGCAAGCTAAACGCCTCCTGCTTTTGCGAATCATAATACAGCGAAATGGCATAGTTCAGTTCAATAAAAGGGTTAGGGTTATCCTGCAATAACAACACATATAACTGTGAAATGGTTGCCCAATCAGTATCCGCAAAACTTTTTGCTTTGCAATGCAGGTAGGCGATCGCAGCTTCATAATGATAGCAGGAAATATTTTCGATTTTGGATTGGTTGAGATAATAGCTGCCCAAAGCGATCAAATCACCGTCCCACAAAGTCCTGTCCTGCTCTTCAAGATCCGATAATTCACCTGCGGCCGTAAATCGTGCGCCCAGCCTTGCCGCATTGAACAATAGCAAAGCGTATAATGCAGCCGTATCCTCATTGGAAATATGATTGTCCAATAAAGATTTTGTCATTATCAAGCTTTCTTCACATAGCTCTTCCCGGATTATTTCTTTGCCGCTACCCGCTCTATAACCTTCATTAAATATGAGGTATATGATCTTATGCACCACAGGCAACCTCATTTTCAACTGCCGGGGCGAAGGCTCTTTCAAAAAAATGCTCTCCATTTTTATCCGTTGTTTCGCCCTTGCCAGTATTTTATCGATACCGTCGATCGTCATGCCCAACGCCCTGGATATAGATTCCACCCTTAGGTTTGCTACGTATTTAAGTGTGATCACCACCCGCATTTTCGGCGATAGGCTGGGGTGTGCGCAGGCAAATAATAATTGTATTTTCCGGTCATCAAAAATACTTTCGTCCTGTTCAGTAGCTCCGACAATTGCGATATCTCCTTCAAAAGGGTTTTTAAATGCATTCTTTCTTTTAAGAGAATTGATGGCATTGTTCCTGCAGACTTTATACGCCCATCCGGCGGGATTGTCGGGGATGCCGTTATTCTTCCACGTAGAAAGCGCGGCATAAAATGCATCCTGTACCAGGTCTTCAGCCATTTCAAGATCGATGTCCCTTGAAAACTGAAGCATGGCTGTGACCATTTTTCCAAAATGGGTTTTGTATAATGTGTCAACTGCCTGTTGTTCTTTGTCCATCGCCAAATTCCCTTATATCTTTTACTTCCATTAGCGGTCGCACTTCAATAGCCATATCGCCGCTTTGCACCATCGTACAGGTTTGTGCGATAGAAACCGCATCATCCAAATCGTTTGCTTCCAAAAAAATAAAACCGCTAATGCCTTCCTTCGCCTCAATAAACGGGCCGTCTGAGATCACATTGTCTTTACTTACATAGCTCCCTTTGATCCGTAAGGCGTCGCCTCCTACATAATTGCCTTTTTTTATTAAGGATTTTACCCATTCATCCATTTCCCGGATTGCATCATACCTTTCTTTTTCGTTCCACTGCTTTAGCTTGCTAAGATCTTCGCGAATGATGAATAAAAATTTTTCCATGATGTCTGTTTATCTTATTCTTTTCAGGCTATTTGGCATTGGTGGGGTAACCAGCCCCTGTACCCCCGAAAAAGCACTCGATGGATTTTATTTTGCCGTCGACGCTAAAGGTATAATATTCTGTGTTGCGTAGGTGTTTGTTGTCGGTGGTAGTGAGATTATAGATAACGAAGGCACTGTTACCGTCCTGGACAATTTTAACGAAATCGACCTTTTTGATGAATTGGGATTGGGGCCAGCACCTGGCTTTGTACACCGGCAGGGGAATATGGTCGTCAGGGGCCGGGCTTGTGAACGTAAAACCCTCGGCGAGTTGGCTGGTAACGATGCTCCAGTCTTTTTTCTCATACCCTGAAAAATAGGTTCTGATAGCCTTATCAGCATCCTGAGCTTTGGCAAATGCAGTAATCCCGCAGAATATGACGGACAGTAAAAGTAGTTTCATAAACAGCTTTATAGTAAGACAAACGGAATTCGGTTTTCCGTACAAAAGGAGAAATTATTTTTGCCATGCAGGGTTTTCCGGTAATAAGGTCGCTTTTTTGCCGGTGATATTTTCAAATATCTCCTGGAATGGTCTTGTTTTTTGCTGCATCCACTTACCTGCGAATTTTGCTTCCACGTTTTTCATCATCTGGATACAGAGCCTTATGTCATCCTCGGGCATATCCATGAACATCATTTCGCAAACCAAATGTATTTTTTCATAGCAGAGCCTCAGAACCTTCTCGCCTTTGGGGGTTACTTTTACCCGGATAGAACGTTTGTCCTCCGGATCACTATGTTCTGAAATATATTTCTGTTTGATAAGGTGATTGAGTATGTTAAGGCCGTTAGAGACTTCGGACACCAGGCTATAGATGACTTCCGTTTTTTTGGGTAAACCGAGATTTTTCACCATGGTCAAAAAATAAAACTGCTCCGTTTGTTTTACCGGGGCATCCTTTAAGGCTCCTTCGAAGTATACATTAAATATCCGCACGATCAGGGTCATCAGCTTCATCAGGGTGCCAGTGTGTATGGGCGGCACTACTCCCTGCATCAAACTGTCCTTCGGCTCCTGCTCTCTTTTATTTATCAGGTAGTATCTGCAAAAATCGGCCACGCTGCTTTGCGGGTGGCTCTCCTCAAAGTTTGCCCAGGCGGTAACCAGTTCTACTGTTTGATTCATACGGCTATCCCAATTTTGCTATAAAAATACTAATATTTTCATAAATGTGCCCATAATATAGCAAAAATGCTATTATATTTATATTTTTATAGCATAATTGCCATTAAACTGATCTTATGGAGCTTTTAAAATTCACCAAGCGCTATTTATCCCTGAACGTAGCCGTTATGCTAATTTTTTCCGTGGCGGCGCGCAGCCAGTCTGTCCCCACCGGGCAGATAAGAGGCGTCATTATCGACAAAGCGAGCAAGCAGCCCCTTGCCGGTGCGAGTCTGGCAATAAAGGAATCACCCCTGTCCGTGACGAGCGATTCATCCGGGAAATTCGCGATCAGTGGGTTAAAACAGGGGTATTACTCCATGGTGGTCAGCAGCGTGGGATACCAGGAGAAGGTTCTGAACGATATAAGGGTGTATGCGAATAAGGCCAACTATATCGAAATAGAGCTGACGGCCGCCGTGGCCAACCTGGATTCCGTCACTATAAAGGCGTATAAATATGAGAACAGTCC
Source organism: Puia sp. (assembly GCA_035492545.1). Classification (GTDB taxonomy): domain Bacteria; phylum Bacteroidota; class Bacteroidia; order Chitinophagales; family Chitinophagaceae; genus Puia. The sequence goes on along the minus strand of DATJJD010000004.1, from coordinate 75,094 downwards.
GTTGACGCCCGTGTCCACCTATGGGTTTTCCCGGGAGGAGATCTCCAGGAACCCAGGGGCACAAGGAGATATTTTCAGGGCCATTGGGATGCTTCCGGGGGTGTCCAGCAGTGGAGGCGAATACTCCGCCATTGCGGTACGGGGACAGGGGACGAGGGACAATATTTATATGGTGGATGATATACCGTTGACGGAGGTGGGTCACCTGGAGGGAGGTCCGGGAGGTTTTAACGACCCTAATGGCGGTCGTTTCAGCATCTTTGCTCCCAGAGTGATCGACAATGCCGAGTTCCAGGGTGGTGGCTTCGCCGCGCAATATGGGAGAAGAAGTGCGTCCTTTCTGGGATTGGGAATAAAGGAAGGCAATAAGATCGACCCCATCATCGATGGTCAGCTGGACCTTCTGGGGTTTACCCTCAATTATGACGGACCCAGCTATTTTGATAAGAAGACCAGTTTGTTTGTTTCGGCCAGGTACCAGGATTTTACGGCGCTGGTCAATGTCATAAACAAGAAGGACATAGGTATTCCGAGGTATGGAGACCTTGTTATCAAGTCCGTGACACAAATAGATCGCCGGAACAAACTTTCGTTTATCAGCATATTAAGTCCTGAACAATATACCAGGGGTGTGAACAATGTCGTGCAGGATAAGGACCTGAACGACCTGGGTGTGGTTGACAGCAAGAAAAACAAATGGGTGTTGGGTATCAATTTGCGGACATTGACGGGAAAGACAAGCTATCTAAAGAATATCCTTTTTTTTACGAGGTCCACCATCGATAATGCCAGCGGAATGGCATATCCGCAGACGGACTCGGCGGGCCATTTGATCGATGCGGGTCAGATCTTTCACAATGACACGATTATGAAAATCAACTATGCGGAAACAAAGGTCGGTTACCGCAGCATTTACTCCGTCAATTTTGCCGGCAGGTCGAAGCTTGTGACCGGGGTGGATGTGGACCGCGTGACCTTATCCAACTATCGTCATCTCAGTCAGCCGGATACATCCTATATGTATAATTCGAGCGATATCAGCAATAACCCGTTACAGTATTACTATGTGAGCGATACGGCGCATTTCAACGCAAGGTTCAATGGCAGCGCTTTTGATGTTTCGGCTTACGCCGAATACTCTTTCCTCCTGTGGCGTCATCTTACGATCAATACCGGCCTGCGGTGGGATTACACGGGATTTTGCCAGCAGCATCTCTTCTCGCCGAGGTTTAGCGCCAGCTATCAATTAAACGCAGCCAGCAGTCTGAATGCCTCGGCCGGTATTTACTACCAGGACCCTGTGTATTCGGAGATCGCCGACCAACCCGTGGATAAGAAGCTGCGGGAGGAAAAAGTCATCCAATATATTGTAGGGTATAAGAATTATTTTACACCTGATCTGAAGCTTACTGTAGAGGGGTGGTATAAAGACCTCTCCAGTCTGGTGGTCCGGCCGCTGAGTGAATCAAGCGAGCAGAATAACCTTGGCACAGGATGGGCGGCCGGCGTGGATGTAAGTCTTACCAAGCGATTGGCAAAAAACCTTCATGGGCAGATAAGCTATAGTTATATGCAGAGCAGGCGTGACGATCATGATGGCCGGGGGGAATATAATTTCGAGTTCAACCAGCCCAACCAGGTTAATGTGCTGGTAAGCTATCAAAAGGGGAAGCACTGGATCTTGTCATCGAAGTTCAGGTATGCGACGGGCAAGCCGACAGGATCGTATATCGTTCATGCCAATGTCTTTGACAGCGGGACATTTAAACGGTATTCGGAAGAGGTCAGCGGGAAGAATGATCTGCGGCTGTCTGATTTTATAAGTCTTGATGTAAGGGCGGATTATAGTATGCAGATCAGGAAATTCGGGTTGACGGTGTTTATGGATATTGTGAATATCCTGAACCGGGCGAATGAGAACGCGCAGGAGTTCAATCCCATTACGGGGCGGGTGTATTATGATGGGCTTGGGATATTTCCTACGTTTGGGATAAAAGCGGCGTTTTAGGGGGTTCGATCCCTATCGGGATACCCGACCTGAAAAGCCCGCACTTGCAGTATCTGACAACACCGGCGGACGGAGAGTCATCATCCCATTAAAAAAAATTTGCGAAGTCGATTGGCTGCATGTATATTTATGCAGCCGATCGGCTTCCTATTTAACCATCATGAGGCGCGACATTTTTCAAGCTATTGCGGACCCCACCCGACGAGCGATCCTCGTCCTGGTCGCCGTGCAGGCCATGACCCCCTCCGCCATTGCGGAGCACTTCGACATCACCCGCCAGTCCATATCCAAACATTTACGTATCCTGTCCGAATGCGATCTCCTGGCTCAAAAGCAGGATGGCAGGGAAATCTTTTATGAGCTGAAAATCGATAAAATGAAAGAAATCGATGTCTGGCTCGACCAGTTCCGGAAGATCATGGATGAAAATTTCCAGCAACTCGATCAACTATTGTTCACCATAAAAAATAACAAAAAATGAACCTGCTATTTGATTTCACCGTCGACAAAACCACGAAAACCATTTATATAACCCGCGAATTTGCCGCGGACCTCGATCTCGTCTGGGATGCCTTTACAAAACCGGAAATGCTGGACCAGTGGATGGGACCCAAACCGTGGCGGGTCCAAACGAAGGAGATGGATTTCCGGGAAGGCGGTCGTTGGTGGTATGCCATGGTCTCCCCCGAGAATGTGGAACACTACAGTTTGGTTGAGTATATCAAAATCCAACCCAAGACCAGCTTCTCTACCAAAAATACCTTTGCCGATGAAAATGGAAACTCCAAGGGCAATGCCTTTTCCCTGGTGAAGAATTCCTTCCAGGAGGGAACTGGAATAACCACGGTTCACGTTGAAAAGGTATTCGATGATCTTTCCACCCTTGAAATGATGGCCACGAACGGCTTCAAGGAAGGCACTGCCGTGGGATATAACAACCTGGACGAATTTTTACGCACCCTGGTCACCAACAAATAAGATGTATTTAAAACAAGAAGAGGCATATACCATCCCGGTCTTTGTCCGGATGTAAGTTATACCGGGGCCCAGAGCGCGTTAGTGATTATTTTTAAGATACAATTGACGGCGGCGTGACTTTTGCAGGATAGTTGTAATGAGCAAACGATTTATACTTTTTGCGTGGCTATTATTACTGATGCCCTCACTGGTATCTGCTCAACAAAAGGATTCCCTTGTCAAAAAACTGGATAGCCTGGACAAGAAAACGGATAGCACAGGCGGCAAACAAAAAAACAATACAAACCCGTCCTTTTATAATGAGAACACAAAAATAACAGCTCATGTCTATGCTGTATTGGTGACGGATGATATTAAGCAACAGGTGAGCTCACCATTCAGGGCCACGAAGAGCGACTGGCTTAAAATAGGGGCATTTGGGGTGGTGACGACCGGTACTATACTGTTTGCCGATAAACCCATCAATCGATTGGCCATTCAGATCCGGAATAATAACAAGCCGGTGGTTTCAGTTAGTACCTATGTAACTAATTTCGGGGGATTGTATGAAGCGTATACCCTTGCCGCCCTTGGGGCCTATGGTCTTATTTTTAAAAAAGAAAAGGAAAAGACCACCACGCTGCTTGCAACACAGGCCTATATAACGGCAGCGGCAATCGAGACTGCGCTAAAATACCTGACCGGGAGACAGCGCCCATCCTATTATGATCCCGTGACAGGTAAGAACAACCATACCTTCCACGGCCCGTTCTACCACTTCTTAAAGAGCGACAATGCTTCCTATGAATCCTTTCCCTCTGGCCATACGACCGTCGCCTTTGCAGCAGCTACCGTTTTTGCCATGGAATATAAAGAGACCAGGATCGTTCCGATCATTGCCTACTCGGCTGCTACGATGATCGGATTAAGCCGGATCGTTCAAAATGCACATTGGGCCTCCGATGTCCTGGTAGGCGCCGCTCTCGGTTTCTTAAGCGGAAGGCAAGTAGTCAACAACTATCACCGCTATTCTAAAATTCAAATCCAGGCGGCAAAAAAGAAAAACACCCTCAGTTTCAATCTGAATTATTTCAACGGAACCTTGATGCCAGGTTGTATTTATACATTCAGGTAAGAGGCCTTACAAATAATAATGACCCCGCCTTTGCGGATCTTCCCAATTTAACATCACGAAGATCCTTTGTTCTGTCTGCGTGTAATGCAGGGGAGTATAATTGGTCTGGTAATGGTCATTTAAATAGATATTATGTTCCAATCCGATGCTGAGTATTTTATATATGTGAGCCGTGATCCGGGGCTTCAGAATGCTGATATGATTATTTCCAAGCGTGCCGGCAGGCACTTCATCTTTACCGGTATTGTCAAAAGAATGGATAAAGTAATAATAATACAACATGCTTAAAGTACCGTATTTGCCGATATTAACGGCGCTTTCTACTTTTCCTTCCCATCCGTACGCAAAACGATAATCCCTGTAAAAGGAGGTGTCACTGACAGGTCCTACGCTGCTTCCGGCAAAAGGTACTACGGCCAGATGAACGTTGATATAAAGATCGGAGGTCTTGCTCAGGGGTAATTTAGTAAGCACGCCCGGGCCGAAGGCAATGGTTGATAACTCGAACGATTTGGTATCATAATAATCATAATGTTGAAAACCGCCGAAGAGCATGGACAGTTTACCAAATCGAACATTCTTTGCGAGTAAGACCCCATAGCCCGTAATGTTGTCCACCACTTTCCTTCCAACGCCGAAATTCAGTTCTGCCCGGAACTTAAAGAAATCAAAAGGCTTTCGCGAACGGAGTTCAAATGGATTGCCATAATCGAGCTGAATATTCAGCATTTCATCGTTATGCCCCGACAGAATGGTATTTGTTTGATTATTTATAGAATGGATGCCTGCGAAAAAAGTTATATTGACAGGTTCTTTCTGATAGATCTCTTTATTGACCCTTCGGAAACATTTCCCGTCGAAAAGCCGGTTGAAACCTCTCACCGGGTTGATCAACCCCGCCAGTATTTCCCGAAGAGCTCTTTCCGGACCAGTCGTACGGTCATCCAGAATATTTGAGCTTAACCGATAAAGCACTTCTCCGAGAAGCACTCCATCAACGGTAGTGTTGATCAGATCCTCCCGTTCAGGTTTCCCGTTCTCTCCAAAGATCTTCCACATATAGCTTCCAGCAAATACGATAGGCGCCGATTGCCAGAAATTATAGCCATTGGTGCGGGCCGCGCTAAAATAAAAACTGCCCATCATCGGATGCGAAAAAAAATTATTGCCAAACCTATCCTGGTCCCATTCCCAGCCGGAATTCCAGGGAAATCCTGCGTGTAAGGTCCGGTTCCAGGTATGCAGATCTGTTTTTGCAAATTCTAATTTCAGAATAGATCTGTCCACTAAATTCAATATAAGATTTTCCGCGATCACTTGAGCGGCGGGTTTCCAGATAGGGCTTTTGGGGGTATACTCCGGATCATCATTCAGCAGATCACCGTATCTGCTTATTTTTGTGGAATCGATCAAGGGCGATTTTTTAGGTTCGTCACTGGCCGAATCCGAGTGCCCTGCTATCTTTTCTTTCCTGATCTCCTTCAACTGCCCTTTAATATCACCTTTTGCCGGCACGATGGTGTCTTTGGCAGGAATTTGTGCAAGAAGGATTTCTGAATGCAGTATCGAAAAAGTGAAACAGAAGAAAATGTATATTTTTTTCATTATTGTTGGCATAATCCCTTACCGAAACGCATGCAAAACCCGGGCCACCATGGAAAGCGGGCCCTGCTCATTTGTGGAGATGAGTCTATCCCCAAAGGGACTGACACAAGTGCCCGAGTGTTGCCAGGGCGTTTTCAGTCTTTTTGTTCCAGGCATTGGCATAACTGATACGAATATAATTTTTAAACTCATGCACAAGACGAAGTAATGGGATGCCCATGGCGGCAAGCGCGCCGCTGGCTAACCCCCATGTCGCAGGCTTCGATCTTACGGCTAAATTCATCGTAAGGCCATTTATGTCAGATTTTTCAGTAATTTATGGCCATGATCCCATTTAAAATAACGATACACATGGTTTCCAGTCTTGACGGAATCATTGCCAAAAAAGACAATAGCGTTTCGTGGTTTGAGACATCTGATCATTACGAGAAAGGAACAGGAATTACCGAACAAGAAACAGCGGAATTTCTTAAAACAATAGATTGCTATGTGATGGGATCCCGGACCTACGAACACGCCCTGGAGCTTTCAAAATCGTATGGGTGGGCTTATGGGGATATCCCTACCATTGTTGTAACTCACAGAAATCTGCCCGTTGAAAGGCAGAACGTCGAAATTTATTCTGGCGACCTGAACAAACTGGTGAATGAACGACTCAAACCAAACTACCAAAATGTTTGGGTTGTAGGCGGCGCCAACCTGGCGAAAGATTTCATTCGTGCCAACCTGGCGGACGAAATCAGGTTGTCCGTCATGCCTATTATTCTGGGTGACGGGACCTTGTTCTTTGACCACCTGGGACAAGAACAGGCATTGCACCTGAAAGACGTGACGGCCTATAAAAGCGGCATGGTGGAACTATGGTATGAAATAAGGAAATAACATGCTACCGTTAAAATTTAATCAATAGCTTTTCAGCCATTAGCTTACCGTCTTTGTAATATTCAAAGACCCAGCTGTCATCTCTTTTGAAAACAATGCCATTGGAGGATCCGTTATCCGCAATATAACAATCAGCCACCGAGCTTTTGAACATGCGTAAAATCGTCTTTGGCGTGGTATCGATCAGCTGGTACCCATTCGCAATGGGCTGCGCGTATAAGGTGCCAGCAGTCGGTGGAGTTGCCGTCGGGGTGGCTGCGATTGCGGGGGGTGTAGCGGCAGCCGTTTTTTCTGCACGGGCGGAATCAGGAGTGGTAGCCTGAAGCTGTGGGTCATTTTTGGCTGGCGCCTCCTGATAAACATACTTAGCCGCCTTCAGGGACGTGAAGGCGTCCTGTAATGCAAGATTATAGGAAGGCCCGAAATCTTTCTCCCGGCTAACTCCCTCTTTGCTTTTGAAAACCACATTTCCCTTACAGTCTTTTAATAAAAGGGTAAGTTTGGTAGCAAACATTGATTTTTTCTCTACCACTTCAGCACTGAGTGCGCTGCATTTATTATTGGCGAGCCCGGTAGGCATTTCAGCATCGTCAAAATAAACCGTGAAACCGGTTTGTTCCAGCAACGACTTAGTAGCGGTATTTAGTCCATATTGATCTTTTTCCTTAAGGAAAGGATAGCTGACAGGTATCAGAACATACTTGTAGTTGTTAATAGAAGTCTGCGACCGGGCCGAAAAGCAACCGAATGCCAGGAACAATAAGAGGTATGATTTCATAATTTGATGTATTTCAGGCTTGCAATATTTCTAAATTTAATATTTATCTTTAATACCAGGCAACATGGAAACAAATAAAAAAAATGTAGAACCGGACAATACGGCCATACGGGTAGCTTTATGGAGGGCTTTACATGTGCAGACTGATCCCCTACCCCATATCATTGAGGACGAAATCGGGTTTAAATTGATAACACCGGATAGTGACTGGCGAAATCGTCCTGATATGAGTCCCGAGTTCACCAAACGTCTTCGGGCGTCTATTGTGGCCCGTGCCCGTTTTATTGAAGACCTGGTGGCAGAGGAGGCCCGCCATGGCATCCGTCAATATGTCATTCTCGGTGCGGGGCTGGACAGTTTTGCCCAACGCAGACCGGAGATTGCTTCTCAATTACAGGTATATGAAATTGACCAGCCGGGTACACAAGCCTGGAAACAACAACGGCTCATTGAACTTGGCTATGATATTCCAACCTGGCTGCATTTTGTTTCAGTTAATTTTGAAACTTCTTCCTGGTGGGAGCAATTGCTGAAGGCAGGTTTTGACACCAGCAAACCCGCCGTTGTGGCTTGTACCGGCGTTAGCCTGTATCTTACAAAAGACGCGAACCTTGCTACCCTGCGCCAGATGGCAACGCTGGCACCCGATTCAAAACTGGCCATGACCTTTTATTTACCCCTGGAACGCATGGATGCGGAAGACAGACCCCTGCAAGAGATAGCAGAAAAAGGCGCCAGGGCGGCGGGCACTCCTTTCATCAGTTTTTTTACCCCGGAAGATATGTTGGCGCTGGCATTGGAAGCCGGTTTCAAAGATGTGGAGGTCGTATCGTCCGATGATATTGCCCAACGCTATTTTGCCGGCAGGGCAGATAACTTTAGTCCTGCCAGCGGAGAGGAATTTTTGGTAGCGACGACGTAAAGGAGAACTGCCCGGGCCCGCCATACGCAGACCAGGGCAGTTCTTACCTCTTAAGGCCTTCTCACCGGTCTATTCTCTTAATAGCCTTCGTTCTGACTCAGATAACCCGGCAGGTTGGATGCCGCATCAATGGCAGTCTGCGGAATGGGGAAGACTCTTTTCTTCTTATCCGTGCTGGTTTTTTCCGTCCAGGCACCCTCATATTTGCCAAACCGTACCATATCGGTACGCCTTACCATTTCCCAGTAAAACTCAAAGCCTCTTTCCCTGAACAAAAGGTCCAGGTTCAAGGATGTTAAGGGCGCCGCGGGTGTGGTGGCCGTACGGGCTGCTCTGACAGTATTTACGTCCGCCAGGGCGCCGGCGGCGTCATTGGTTCCCCTAAGCTTTGCTTCGGCTCTCATTAAATAGATGTCGGCAAGCCGGAGTATGACGATGTCGGCTTCCCCTTTGTTCCTTCCTGTGTTGGAGCTTTTGCTAAACTCATATTTTTCCACCCGGTATCCTGTACTATAATTACTTCCTGCCGTGGTAAAATCGACCTGCTCGGTAAAATCCACCGCCAGCGTAGGCTTGCTTCTGGTCGCATTATACAGCTTGCTGATCTTCAGTTTTCCATCCGGGCATGTTACAAACGCACCGCTGGCATCCTTGGTCAGGCCATATTGCTGTCCTCTCAGGATACCGCGATTGATGTTGAAGGCAGCAGCGTCCACACAACCGTCTGCCTGGGGAAGGTTTTCTTTATAAAACCTCGGGTCGGCAACGGCGGGATCGGTGGGCGTATTGGCAGCCACCCAAGTCTCATAAAAGTCCGGCGTAATGGCCGGGCCATCCGTGCCGTTTGCGCTGGGAAAGGCCGGCAAAGCGAATTGGTCGCCCGACAAAGAGAAATAGGCCATTCTGTTGTGGCTGTTGCTCAGGTCGGGGCGCTGATCCACCGCAAAGATCAGCTCCTTATTGGTATGGTTGGCGTTGCCAAAAATGGAGAAATATTCGGAAGCCAGGCTATAGTGGCCGGAAGTGATGATCTTATTACAATAATCGATCACCTTCGTCATGTCATCATTTGGGAAAGAAAAGGAAGCCGCATAGCGATCTCTGTAGACCGACGCATTCAGATAGAGCCGGGCTAACAAACCCCAGACGGCCGACTTTGTGATACGCCCCGGACCGTTGGCATCATCCAGGGTCGGTTCGACCGCCAGCAGCTCCGATTCGATATATTTCACCGCTTCATCGCCCCTCACCACTTTTGACGTTGCATTGGGGTCTTCCTTGATGAATACCAGTCCGAAAAGGTCCAGGGTCATCAATGAATAATAGGCCCTCATGCCTCTCGCTTCCGCCAAAAATAATTTGGCGCCGGGGTCGGTATTCGTCTTAAGCGAACTGATGGCGGTGACCGTCCTGGACAATCCCGTCACGATGGAGGTCCAGGTATTCTGTACATTCGGGTCGGTGCTGACCGTCTCATGCCGGTGCATGGAAAGATAAATACCGTTGTCCCCCCAATCCGTACCTCCCCTGTAGGGCAGAATCGCCTCGTCGGTGGAAATTTCCTGCAGCGCAAAATACCGGGTATGTTGAAAAATATCCGGCAACACGTTATATACAGGTGCGATAATGCCTTCCGCCAACTGTTTGTCCGTAAGCCCGGAAACGGAAGACTCATCCAAAACCTGTTCGTTTAGTTTTGTACAGCCGAAGATGGTAAGGCTTACAAAACAGAGCAAATATTTAATTGAATTCGTTGTCATTTTCTGTTCTTTTTTAGAGTGATACATTAACGCCGAAGAGGAACGTCCTTGCTTTAGGATAACTGTTATAGTCGATGCCATAGGAGGAGACCCCGTCATCGCTTCTATCCGTATTGACTTCCGGATCATATCCGTCATAACGGGTGACGACAAATAAATTCTGTCCCGTCACCGAAACCCGGATGGATTTCGCCCATTTATCGATGCCAAGCCCCTTCGTATTGATATCATAAGCCAGGGAAAGGTTATTCAAACGCAGATAGCTGCCGCTTTTTAGGTACCTGCTGCTAACCGAGGCCGCATTGTTGATACTTTCATTCGGTTCGGCGGCGGCGGCAGATGTCGTGTTGACGCTCTTCGCCAGCCTTGCTTTATAAAAATTGGTGTTGGCCGTATTGTCATAGATCTTATTGCCTGACACCCCGTTGAAATTCACCTGGAGACTAAATCCTTTAAAGCCGAAACTACCATAGAAGCCATATAACAGGTTGGGCAGCGCCGTCCCTAATACCTGCCGGTCTTTATCGGAAATAATATTGTCTTTATCCCGGTCTTCATACTGGCTCAGTCCATTGCTGCCGATGCCGATGTATTTCAGTAAATAGAACGAGCCAATGGGATTGCCGTTGACATATCCGTTAATCGTTGCGGAAGTCAGTCCCGATCCCTGTGCCGATCCGGTAGTGATGACGGTATAGGGGGAATGTTTGACCTCATTTTGGATGCTGGTAAAATTACCTCCTATCGAGAAGTTCATATCCTTGCTGATCTTTTTCGCATAGTTCAGCTCTACTTCCAGTCCATTGTTATCAATGGTCATATCTTTTATGTTCGACCAGTATTCCTGTGCGGGTTGTACCGGGTCTGCGGGGTACCCTTTGAGCAGGATATGACTGGAAGTCTTTCTGAAATAATCCACGGTCCCCGTCAGCGATCCCTTTAACAAACCAAATTCCAGGCCCACGTCCGTCTGATTGGAGACCTCCCATTGCAGGTCCGGGTTGGCAGGTCTTACGTATGTATAACTTGCCGGATAATTCCCGGAGGCGTAAAGTGGATAACTACCGCCCGACGAGACAAATAAAGGCTGGGTCTTCTTCGAGGGAATTTCCTGGTTACCGGTCCTACCCCACCCTGCCCGCAATTTTAAATTGCTGAAAAGCGTGGAATTCTTCATAAAGCCTTCCTCCGTGATAATCCATCCCAGGGAGAAGGAAGGGAAATAACCATACTTATTATTGCTACCAAATTTCGTGGAGCCATCTGCCCTGAAATTCACGGTTGCCAGGTATTTATTATCATATTGATACGTCACGCGTCCAAAGAACGACTGCTGTTCATTGATGGTGGCAGATCCCTTTGCGGTGTTGTTGTTCGTAGCCGCCGGCTGCCCCGTGCTTGGGTCATAGATGGGTTGAATATTACCCACCGGATAGTTTACCGTCAGATAGTCCCTTGTCTGAATAAAGAACTTTTGATAGGAATAACCGCCGAGCACGGACAGGTTATGTTCGGCCTTTATCATGGAATAGGTTAGATAGTTTTCAATCAACGTATTCCTGTTGGTGCTATATACCGTTTCCAGGGTACCCGGGCGGGAAGGTGTTGCGCTGGCCAGGCTCTGGTAATTCCGGGTTCCCGTCGAATTATCGATGCCGAAGTTGAGCTTATAGACCAGGCCTTTCAGGATCCTGAAGGAGGGTGAAAGGCTGCCTATAAACCGGTTGATGGTAGAAACATCTTTATCCAGGTTGAAATAAATCAGGGGATTGCTGATATTGTTGTACACGGCCGGTTTGCCCACCGAGTCATAGGCAGGATAGGTAGGATTATTGGTCAACGCGTCGCCGACGCCAAAGGGTGGGCGGACGTTGTTCGTACTTGAATAATTCAGGACGGCGTCGATGATGAGCCTGTCATCCAGGAATTTCTGGGTGGCATTGAATCTTCCCGTGTACCGGTCCAGTGAATTTTTTTTGATAATGCCTTCCTGTTTTTGCGCGCTGAAGGAGGCGTAGTAGGTCAATTTATCGGAACCGCCGCTGAGTCCCATATTGTAGTTCTGCGTAAGACCGTTACGGGTTATCAACTTTTGCCAATCAGTATTACCCCCTTTATCGTCCAGGGTGCCGCCGATCTGGGGGACAATCTTCCGGAATCCATCGGCGCTATAAACGGGCAGTGCCCTCGCCAGTTTTGAAACGCCCAGGCTGGCAGAAAGCGAAAGCACGGCAAGCCCGGCCTTCCCCTTTCTTGTCGTAATGATGATGACCCCGTTGGCCCCCCGGGAACCGTATATGGCGGTGGCTGATGCATCCTTTAATACGTCCATGGACACGATGTCCGCTGCATTTATGAAGTTCAGCGGGTCACCGCCGCCCGTGGTCGAGTTGTCCAGAGGCAACCCATCCACCACAAAAAGCGGGGTATTGCCAGTCCGTATGCCGCCCGGACCTCTTATGGAAATGCCCAGGGATGCCCCGGGCTCTCCGCTGGAAGAAGTGACATTCACCCCGGCAGCCTTGCCCTGGATCAACAGCGCCGGGGAGGTAACCACCCCGCGGTTGAAATCCTCGGTCTTTAGTGATTTTACGGCTCCGGTGACATCCCTTTTCGTTTGCGTGCCGTAACCCATGACTACTACATTCGAAAGTTCTGTGGAGGTGGATTGCAGGGTCAGATCGATTTGTGCCCTGCCGCTTACGGGAACTTCCCGGGTGGCAAACCCTACATAGGAAATAACAAGCGTGGCATTTTCATCGGGCACGGTGATGGTATAATTGCCATTCTTGTCCGTGGTGACCGACTGCCGGCCGCCCTTGACGGAGACCGTTGCCCCTGCCAGGGGGTTTCCGTCAGCCTGCGTGATTTTTCCCGATATGCTGAATACCGACTGATCGGGTGAAAAATCCGTTTTGACTTTTTCTTTGTTGGTGAAACCATAAGCTGAGTGAAATGCGAGGAAGGGAGTCAATAATAGCCAATAGGCTACTAGTGTCCAGAATTTACGTTCTGACATGGTGTTTTGGTTTGTGAGACAAAAATTGGTTAGCGGTGCGAAGTTATTTAGTGCTGCCACTTTATCGCGGGTTTGCACTTAAATAACAATAGCATAATGATACCAAAATAATTTGATAACGCGACCAAACACTTAGATTTCCTATTATTGACCGACGAGACGGTAGTCTTCCGTGACCATATAATGTTTCAGGGTGGTGATCTTAAGTTCCTGCCCTTTGCCCGTCACATAGACCTTTTTCAGCTCGCGGAAAGTCTTGTTATTATCCAGCAGACCGATGATGCAGGAGTATTTTTCGGGTCCTTTTTGCAAGACGGGATGTGGTTCTGTCCCCAGGTCGGGAAGTTTGATGGTGTCCTCGCCCGTCACTCCTTCGAATTCGACCCTGGCAAGATATTTCATGGTCACCGGGGTCTCGTACAGCCGGACGGAGAAATACAGTTCATTGAGGGAGTTGTCGGTTCGGATGCGGTATTCGGCTACCGGCTCTTTTTTCACGTGGGTGCGGAGTTGGGGATTGCGTTTGAACATGGGCAGGGCCGGGTGTCTGGCAGCGGGTGTGTCCGTCGTAACGCCGGGCTCACTGGCCGCGGAATGGCAGGAGGAAAGGGCGAAGATCGCTGGTAAAACAAGAGTAATTGCTGAAAAAATAATTGCGGTCCCTGTGAATCTGCGTTTGAACATAATAGCTGAAAATAAATTCAATAAGCCGGGCAAACTTTATACCAGAATTGTAACGGAGGGGTTAGCTATTTTGTTGTGGGGAAGCCGAAGGGGGATCAAGGACGAACGGCGGCGAGTGGATAGGCGATCAACCGGTATTCCGGTATGGATATACTTTCGGCCGTTGCGCAGCCGGGATATTGAAACAGGACGGTGCACTGATGCGCTTCCGGATGATATGCCTGCACAATGCCAGAACCTGCCGGTTTATGGGTGGTATCTAATATGAGAACAGGTTGGCCGGGGGAGAATTCCATACCCTTAAAGTAATCCTTCTCCTGAAACCGGCCAACAGGACTTATAAACAACTTTTGCATATTGTGGGGGCGGCCTTGTAATGACTGACCCTCATCTTAAGCAAATCGCTCCCGGGAAAAAAAAAGTGGCAATTTTGACGTACTAAAAGGGAAATGTATATTTATCCATTCATTTCCTAACCCATTCTTATGAATATCCTAACCTTCTGGCTACGCATCTCCCTTGCTGCATTATTCATCCTCCTAGGCCTCATAAGCATTTCAGAAAAGGAGATCAACTCCGGGGTGGCAAGCATTGCCTTAGCTGTCGTTGCCTTACTTCCTTTGTTACGACTGCTGTATCTCTATCAAAAGCCTGAGCCAGCCTCTTTCCTGAAAAACAGCTTTTTTCCCCGGAAGACGGTGGCAAGATTACGGGGCTTTATGGGGTTCCTGCTGTCCTTTAGCGCCATCGGCCTCCTCGACAAAAACGACGAGTCGGGTTGGGGAATATCAGCAATCGGGCTGTTCCTCTTTTCTCCCCTGGGTGATATCGTGTTCACCTATGATGCCACACCTCCCGATCCCATTACCGGTCATCCGCAGTGGAATAAAAAAATGACCAGGCTGATGATCACAAGGATAGTGGGTGTGATCTTCCTCTGTTATGCCGTAGAATTCCATAAAGAGCATAAATATTCTTATTTGTATTTCTCGCTTTTTCTCGGGGTCACCCTCGTGTTGATACGCCAGATCAGGCTCCTGTTCAGCCGAAAAAGTGCTGCTATATGAATATCGCCTTCCTTGTCTTACGGATTATTTTCACGCTGAGCTATCTCTCGCTGGCCATCCGGATGTTCAGGGGCGCGCATGCCTATGCAGGGTGGGCTTCTATCTTTATTGGCCTGGTCATTTTATTTCCGGTGATCCGATTGCTTTATAAACGGATCCAGCCGTTGCCCGTCGAGGCCTTGAAGGATGACCTCCATTATCACCCCCAAAAAATAGCGATATGGCTGCGAAAAGCGTTGGCCATGTTTTTTGGCCTGACGGTGGTTGGCTCCATTGAAAGAAATATGAATGCGACCGGGTTGGTCATTCTCATCCTATGCCTGATCATGCTGACGCCCCTGGAGCCGATGGTCTTTGATCAAAATATCTTCCGGCGACCTTCCGAATCTTCCGAACGGAACGGGCGCGGGGTCCTGATCATGCTGGGGCGCAATCTCGGTGTGATACTCTATATAACCGGAACTGCCCTTTTTTCCGATCGTAATTTTGATCCTACCGCAATGGGCTTGCTGATAGCTGGGTTGGCGCTGTTATTTACCGGGCCTATCGTAAAATTATTTACCTCTAAGTAGTATTGTATTATTCCTCCGGTCTACCGAATTTTGGATCATAAACTTATTCCAAATGAAAAGTCTGAGGATGTTGGGGTTTTGTCTCGCCCTGCTGATGATAGGTGCAGCAAGCCATGCACAGTTAAAAAAAGTGAACGAGGAATGTGATCAGATGCCTTGCGAGAGCGGGCTCACCTGTGTCGAATTGAAGAGCGGAAAGAAAAAATGCAGTCTTTGTGATCAATCTACCTCCAACTCGATGACGGAAAATGTCGATAATGCCTGTAAGGCATTTGGCGAAGGATGGACGCCCGAGTCCAACGACGACTATAAGGATGCGCTGGCGGCCGACGGAAGGGTGTTGGTCGATGTTTATGACAAGATGCTGGAGAATGCCAAGAAATGCAAAGAAGCAAGGGAGAACCGGGAGAGTAAATGCTGGGGCGGGGGCGATGACGATCATAAGAAGGCCATCCAGCAGGTAGCCGATGGCATCCAAAGAATGGCAGATCATAAGTACCGGATGATCGGCGCCAAGAGAGTTTATTATGGCTCTAAAAGCACTTATGAGAGCCGGCTGAGCACTTTCAAGTCAAAAGCGGACCTCAACTTTCCCGACATGAACCAGAAGCTGGATATCATGAATAATGACCAGGACAAAGGCAATAAGGTCAATTGTTCGGATATTGAAAGGATACGGGATGACGCGGAACGATGCGTCAATGCCGCCAAGGATCTTTTGTATGACGGCTTTTCCAACAGCCTGGACAAGTTTCCCGACGAGTATAATGATGTCTTTACAAAGGCCATGGACACGATGAAAAAAGCCAAGGACTTACTGGATACGGTGAAGAATAAGAGTTTGTGCAACTAATGCCCACGTGGGGGGGAATGCCGGGTGCAACTTTGAGCCGGCCCGGCCATACCATTTACAGGACCTGAAAGATCTGGATATTATTCCCACAGGTGTCGTCAAAAACTGCGAGTTTCGTCGTTCCCATCATGGTCGGCGCCATGCTGAAGGATACGCCTGCCCCGGTTAGCCTTTTATATTCTGCTTCCACATCGTCTACGTAAAAAGCAGTCCAGGGAATACCCGCCGCGAACAATTCCTTTTGAAAGGTAACCGATGGGGGGAAACCCAGGGGCTCCAGCACCAATTCGACCCCGTCTGGTTCTTCTTTGGAGACGACGGTCAGCCATTTATGCTCACCCATGGGGATTTCTGTTTTTTTGACAAATCCCAGGGTGCCGGTATAAAATTTCAGGGCTTTATCCTGGTTATCCACCAGGACGCTGGTCAGGCGAATTTTCATATTCTTTTTATTTTCTTATTGGATCAAAGGTATCGATCGGCTTCCCGGTGGACCTATTCAAAATTGCTTTTTTAGGGCGTAGGAGGAAGGGGTGAGGCCGGTATGTTTTTTAAAGAACGCCGAAAAAGACGTGGGGCTTTCAAAGCCCAGTTGAAAACAGGTGTCCGTAACGGAAACTTTTGCGCTCAGGAGTTCCTTTGCGTGCCGGATCCTTTTCTCAGTAAGATATTGGTAGGGCGTCCTGCCATAACATTTTGTAAACAGCCGGATGAAATGGAATTTTGAGACCAGGGACCGACGGGCAATGGAGTGAATGGCCAGGTCATCGCAGTAATGCCGGTCCATCAGGTCTTTTGCTTTTATCAGCCGGTCCACGACCTCGGGTTTGGGAAAATGCAGATCCCGGATCATTAAAACCTGCTCGTTATACCAGGTCATTTTTATTATAAGCTTGTACAGCAAGATAAAAAAAAACCTTTGTTTTACGCAGCTGAATGAGGAAACCGGTTAGTAACTGATTTCGATCGTGGCCTTATAGGTCGACTCGTTGTTTACGTTATGGATCATAAAATGGGCGAGGTCTGCCCTTGAGATCTTCAGGCAGTTCTTCAGGAATTGATTGATAGCAAAGCGATAATGGCCTGTCACCCCTTTATCGGTCAACCTGGGCGGGCGCATGATGGTCCAGTCGGCATCGCTGATTTTTACCAGGTGCTCCATTTCCCTCAGGTCTGCGTACATGTTGCGCAAGATCTTTTGTACAACATATTTTGCAACCAGCCTTATAAAAAACGGTAAGACGGGGCTGATGTCAAGGGCGGATGCCGAAATAAAGAAAATGCGGCGTGTTCCCTTCCTCTTCATGGCGTCCAGCAGATGACGGTTGCCCTGGGAATAAAGGGTGGTAGGGCCGGTGCCCTTTACTCCTATCGCCGATATGATGGCATCTTTGTTTTCCAGGAACCTGTCAAAAGTCCCCGGCTGCATGAGATCGCCTTTGACCACTTCCAGATTTGGGTGTGTAAGGGCCAGCTTGGCGGGGTTGCGTAACAAGGCCGTAACGTGGTGCCCGGCGTTGAGGGCTAATTCTACCGTCTGTCTGCCGATGCCGCCGCCCGCGCCGATGACTACTAGTTTCATTTATTAAAATGTTTTAATTTTTCAGGATTGGTCTGCACATAGATATTCCGGATCTGCCCCCCATCCAGTTCGAGCGAGACCAGGCTGATGGGGGTAGTACCCGAGTAGGAAAGGATGGAAGGCAGGCCGTTGGCGAAGGTTATTTCCTGGCTGAAATCCTCTATGGACTCCACAAATTTGGGAACGACATTGAGGAGGACCTTGCTGACATTTTCTCTCCCGCTGACGGGCCGGGGGAAGGCTGTCAGCCGCTGGCCTTTGACCGCGAAGCTGGTTCCTCCTCCATCCGCAAACAGCAGGATATCTTCTTTTAGCAGGTCGATGAGCTCTTCCATATTACCTTCCGAAAGGGCCTGCAGGAAGTTGTTCAGGATCTTTTCATGTACTTTCAGATCTACTTCGAAGCGCCGGGTGTCTTTTCCCAGGTGCTCTTTGGCCCGGCGTAAGATCTGCCGGCAGTTGTCCGTTGTCTTGTCAAATATTTCCGATAGTTCGGGATAGTCGTAGGAAAAAATTTCTTTTAAAAGGAAGATGGCCCTTTCCTGGGGGGTCAGTTTCTCCATCATGACCAGCATGCCGATGGAAAGGGCGTGATAGGATTCTATCCGTGCGTGGCCTTTATCGCCGCTGTAGTTCTGCAGCGGCTCCGGCAGCCAGATCCCGATATATTCCTCTTTTTTGACCCGGGCGCTGTTCAGGTAATTGATAGATTTATTGGTTACGATCTTTACCAAAAAGGCCTTGGTGTGTTTCACATTTTCGGTTGGTATCTCCATCCATTTCAAAAAAGTATCCTGCACAATGTCTTCCGCCGCATCGATATTACCGAGCATATTATAGGCCATGGAAAATAACAGGGCCTTGTATTCCAGAAACGTCGCAGTTTTAGCGTCCATGTATAAAAAAAATTGTCCTATAATATAGGACAATTTACCGCTGCCGTTTGTGACAGGGAGGAAAAGTTAGTTATTCCGCCGTCCGCTGAGATATAATAAAACCATGATAACTACGGAATAGGCCATCAGGCATAGTAATGCCGCGTGATAACCCGCATCGAAGCCCCCTTTATTATGCTGCAGCACGTAAAAGAATACCCCTCCGATCATACTTACGCCCAGGGCGGAAGAGAACTGTTGAATGGTAGAGTACACACCGCTGGCTGCTCCTGCCTGTTCGGCCGGAACGTCTTTCAGGGCTATTTTCAAAAAGGAAGGCACCAGAATGCCTGCTCCGAGTCCGTAAAAAAAGAAGGCGGATACCAGGGCCGGGAGGGACAAATCTCCCCGGAACCAGATCAATTGTATCGTAAAGGAGGCAAGCAGCAGCAGACAGGCCAATTGTAAAAGAGGGGTACCATATCGTGCTGCGTTGCGGATAGACCAATGGGAAGAGAGCATAAAGGCGATGCCCAGGATAATAAAATAACTGGCAGAGGTCATCGGTTCGACGTGGTGTCCAGTCTGCAGAAATAGCGCGCAGGAAAGCAGGAAAGCGCTGAAAACGGCAAAATAAAAGGATACCATGGCGAGCCCCAGGTTAAAACTCCGGATCTTAAACAGGTCCAGTAGTAACAGGGCGCTCTTCCCCGCCCGCATACGACGGGATTGATACCGGACAAACAGTCCTAAGATCGCCAGCGAAGCAACGAGAGAAACAAGGGTCCAGGCGGGCCAGCCCAACTCCCTTCCCTGGATGATGGGGTAGATCAGCGTCGAAAGCCCCGCCGTTAATAGCAATACTCCGCCCATGTCAAAGTTGGCTTTTTTGCTGAGTTTGGATTCGGGGATGAAATAAGCCGCCATGATCACCGCCACCAAGCCAACGGGTACGTTGATGAGGAAGATCAGCCTCCAGGGTTCCTGCATCCAGTGTACCGTCACAAAATAGCCGCCCAGAAATTGTCCCAGGATGGAAGCGATGCCCAGCGTAATGCCATAATAGCCCAGGGCCTTACTTCTAAATTCGCCGTGCTGAAAATTAAGCTGGATCAGGGTAAAGGTCTGCGGCGCGGCAAAACCGGCGGCGACGCCCTGGAAGAAGCGAAAGACAATGAGCTGTTCGATACTCCCCGCGTAACCGCAAAGAGCTGAGGCGAGGGTAAAGGCGAACAGCCCACCCATGAAAACCTTTTTACGTCCAAAGTGATCGCCGGCCCGGCTGCCGGTGATGAGGAAAACGGAGTAGCCCACCAGGTAGGAGGCGATGATGCCCTGGACGGCGGCATCGGAGGCATGGAAAAAATGCTGGATGGTGGGCATGCTGACATTCATGATAAAGACGTCGATCACGGTAATGAGGGGCGCGAATAAGATCGTCAACAGGATGGGCCAGGGGAATTTGACCGGTGCGGCGGCGCTGGCGGCAGGAGCCGGCCTCATGGTGGTAACTGCTTTTGTGGCGGGGGCCGGCCGATCGACAGAGGTCGCCGGGCTTGATACGGGGGCCGGCCGATCGACAATGGGTAGAGCTACAGACAAGTCTGTCTTCATATCAATAAAATTAAGAATTGGAGGTAAATAGGTTTACTTAAATGGTTTTCAGCAATTTACCGACGGTCTTTTTCGCATCTTCCAACGGTTTGCTGTTATTGAACAGCGTGGAGTGCAACACGGCTCCTTCGGAGAGGTTAAAGAGAAGGTCGGTCATTTCTTCCAGGTCAGCTTCCGGGTAAGGGTCTTTTATGGCCCGGAGCTGGGTGGTGATAAAGGCCCGGAGGGTGGATTTATGGTTGCGGATGATGTCAGCGGAGGTCTGGCCCAGGTTGGGCAGTTCGTAGATGACGCGGGAGAAGGTACAGCCTTTGAATTCATGCTGTTCCAGCCGGCGGCGTCTGAAGTCAAAGAAGGCCAGCAGTTTTTCCCTGCCCTCGGGAAGGTTGGCGGTAAAGGCGGCGAGGTCTTCGATCCACTGGTCTTTTGCCGAGAGGAGGTATTCGTCCAGCAGCAGGTCCTTGGAGGCAAAATGCTGGTAGAGGCTGGACTTGGCGATCTGGGCTTCCTCGATGATCTGGTTGATGCCTGTAGCCCGGTAGCCTTGTTGGTAGAAGAGGCGGGTAGCCGCGTTCATGATCCTTTCTTTGACGCCTGCCTCTTTGGGTTGATCGTTCATTTTTTTATCATTTACAGGGCAAAGATAGGGAAAAATTCGACAAACAGACAAGTCTGTCTGTTTATTATTGAGATTTGGGGCGAGGTGCCCGGGACGGGCCATAGGCTATTTCGGGGAGAATTTGGAGGCTTGACGGATCACAAAGCCGGGGGTAAAGCGATTGAGCCAGAGGGCTATCTTTTCCATACCGAATTTGCCGATATAGGCTTCGAACTTTCCTTTTGCCAGGGCGTGGAGGATCTGGCGGGCGGCCTTGCCGGCAGGAAGTCCTTTTTCAATATTCCCGGAGAGGGCGCCCAGCGGGGTACCGTCTTTGGTGAGGGCATGCAGGGATATATTCGTTCGTATATACCCGGGAGTGAGGATGGTGACTTTTACATTATAAGAGGACATTTCGGCCCGCAGGCAGTCGAAGTAGCCGTGCAGGGCATGTTTGGCGGCGGCGTAGGAGGACCGCATGGGGGTGCCCAGTTTGCCCATCACACTGCTCATGATCACGAAATGACCCGATCTTCGTTGGGTGAAATGGGGCAGCAGGTAATTGGTGAGGGCCACATAGCTGAAATAATCCAGTTCCATCACCTGGCGGTGGATCTCCAGCCGGGTCTCGATAGCCAGCGAGCGCTGACTTATACCGCCGTTGTGCACCATGATATCTATATGTCCGAATGCCGCGATGGCCTGGGCAGTCCGGGCTTCCAGGGTGGCGGTATCCAATAAATCGAGGGGGAGGACATTGACCTGTCCGGGGTTTGCGCAGGCCTTTTTTACTCTTTCCAGTTCTTCGGTCCTTCTGCTGGATAAGATGAGACGGGCGCCTTCAGCGGAAAAAGCATAGGCTAAAGATTCACCGATGCCGGAGGAGGCCCCGGTGATCCAAATAACCTTGTCTGTAAAGAGGCTCATAGTCTTTTAACCGATGCTTGTTTGGGACGGGTCCCTACCCGATCTTTTTGACATTGATAGCGTTCGGTCCTTTGGGCCCCATTTGTACTTCAAAATTCACCTTATCATTTTCCGAGATCCGTTCGGACAGCTGGTTGACATGGACGAAAACGCTTTCCTGCGTCTGCTGATCCTTAATAAATCCAAAACCTTTGGCGGAATTGAAGAAGGTGACCGTTCCCGTCCGGATGGGATCCATCTCTTCTCCCGGGACATGTTTGGGCACCCCTATCTGTACATCTTCCAGCTTAAAGGTTTTCTTTTTTCCCGGATCCGGCGGTGTGGAAGAAATATTTCCATTTTCATCGAGATAAGCCATCATTTCATCAAGAGTCTTGCCTTTTTTGGCATTCTGCCGGCGTTCTTCCATTTTTTCCGCCTTATCCTGCCGGGCTTTGGCTCTTTTCTTTTCTTTTTCTTTTTTACCAAATGTTTCCTGGGATTTCGCCATAGTTTTTTTTATTTGTTTAGTTAACCCATAAAGATCGGTTATTTATGGCAGAAAAGGTAAAATATCTGCCAAGTTTGGGCGGGGATTCCGGGAAAGGAGGAAGTTTAGTAATATTGTAACAACATGATAAAAAGGGCGGCCCTATTCCTTATATTTCACTTCCTGAGCAGGGTTGTTTCGGCCCAATACGCCACCATCGGGACGGGGAATCTCAGGAATCAAATATGGTGGTTGGACTGGGCGGGTTTTACGATGACGGAGGGCGCCTCCCGCACTTTTACCACCAATAACGGGTTATCCGTAACCATCACTTTTTCCAAGCTTTCTTCCCGCAAACCGGTGCCTTCCGTAATGAACACCTGGTCCGGGGCCATATTGCATTTATTATACGATTTTACCGATCCGGCCATTGAACCGGCTTTGTTCGATAACCTTTCCACAGGGACTTGCGGCTGGACCATGGGTGTCACGGCTTCCAGGGCCGGTGCGCCCGTCACTTTCTCGCTTATAACCGCGGATGCGGAAGCGAGCGCCTATGGCGAGATCAGCACCCTGACGACCAACGGCGGGCCCTGGCAGACCATTGATTTCTTCCGGAACTCCTCCCAGACGGATAATCCCCTGGCCGGCTGTGGCTCCAAGACAGTTACGATCAGCAATACGTATGCAGGAGCCCCTCAGACAGGTCAAAACCCTGTTCTGTTAACCTATGCCGGTTCCGCGGGCCCCCTGCTGCTGGACGTGCTGTTGGACCATGGCGGCACAACGGGGGGAATGGCGCTGGCTTTTGGCATCCTGGAGTCGGTGGACCGCGGCGACCTGCCCGCCTCTTATGGAGCCGCGCAGCATCAATTGCTTTATAATATCAATAACAGCTGTAATTACCTGCCGCCCTACCCCTCTGTCGACCAGGTAACCACCCTGAAAATAGGGGATGTGGCCGGAGACCCCGATCCCATTCAATATACCGACGACAATGCCATTGGCGTCGATGAAGAGGGGGTGGCCGTTTTTCCCGTATACGATGGCAGCGGGTCTTATAGTGTAAACGTAAAGACCGGGAATGTGACGGGCAGTGATGCCTTTCTGACGGGATGGTTCGATTCTAACCGAAATGGCGTTTTTGACAAGGGGGAATCGGTGTCGGCTGTCATTCCCAACAACACCCCCTCCGCCACGCTGACCTGGACGGGGTTACCTCCCTATTTGCCCGTAGGGACCGTTGCCGGGTATGGGTTCCGGTTCAGGATCTCTTCCGACCAGGCGGCCAGCCAGAATGCCACCGGGAATGCCAGGGATGGGGAGGTAGAGGATTATTTTGTCAATCCGGCCGTCTTGTGCGCCCCTATGACTGTGGCTACGCGGTCGGACACAACGATATGTGCCGGTCAGCCGGTCCAATTAAGCGCCACCGGCGGCATTCAGTACAGTTGGAGTACCGGCGCCGGTCTCTCCGATCCGGCTATTGCCAATCCGATAGCGACTCCGGCAACCACGACCGTCTATACGGTCACCGGCTCGACGCCCCAGGGTTGCCAGGCCAGTGCAAGCCTTACGATCGGGGTCAGGCCCCTTCCCGTGATCACCAAGAGCGGAGCTTCCTCCGTCTGTCCCGGCTATGGGGTTCAGCTTTTGGGAAGCAGCCCTTCGGCGGCCAGCTTTAGCTGGTCCCCTTCCACCGGGTTGAACGATGCATCTATCAGCAATCCTTATGCGTCGCCTTCGGCCACCACCGAATATATCATAACGATAATGGGGAATAATGGGTGTAGCAATGAAGATAGTATCCGGGTGACGGTCAATCCGGCGCCCCTGTTGAAGTTGAGATCTGATACGGCCATTTGTCTCTCCTCTCCTGTCGAGCTGGCGCCGGGCAATAGTCCCGGAAATACCTATAGCTGGACGCCGGTGACGGGACTTTCCGACCCCGGTGTCGCCGACCCCATCGCCTATCCTGCCGTTACCACTTCCTATCTGGTGACGGCCACGAATGCCTTTAACTGTGTCGCTCAGTCGACGGTGCTGATCACCGTCTTACCTCTTCCCTCCGCGACGGTGTCTGATGACACGACCGTTTGCAAGGGCAGCACGGTACACCTGTCCGCGGCGGGCGGCGCCAGTTATGCCTGGAGCGCCGACAACGGGGGGCTAAACAAGACGGGAGCTAACGTTGACGTAGTGCCGACAAAGCCTACCCGCTATTATGTGCTGGTGACCGGCGGCAATGGCTGTAGTATAAAGGACTCTACGCTGGTCACGACAGGGGGCGGCTTGAATTTTGCCGTCAAACCTCCTTTTACCCCGGTTTGTAAGAATGATTCGGTCCTGCTAACCGCTTCCGGCGGAGATATTTATTCCTGGTCGACTTCCAATGGGGTTGCCCTGGGGCAGGGGTCTTCCCTGATCGCAAAACCTGCTGAAACCCAGGAGTACCTGGTGCAGATCACCGACACGCTGTGTCAGCGCACCGGGAGGCTGTCTATCAATGTCCTGGTGAAGGACCTGCCTGTGGTCTCCCTTTCGAAGTCCAATGATATCGACTGCACCTTAGGGCAAGCCGTGCTGCAAGCCGGCGGCGGTATCAGTTATCTATGGGACAGCGCGGCGGGGATATCCGACCTCTATTCGCCCGACCCCGTTGTCAGGCCTTTGCAGACAACGGTCTATCATGTAAAGGTGACGGATAGCAGAGGATGTTCGGCCGATGACTCCATCCCTGTAGCGGTTGATTTCACCGCGGATCCCAGCCACTACCCCATCCCATCGGCCTTTACCCCTAACCATGATGGCAGCAATGATTGTTTTGGGCTGAAGTATTGGGGGAGAGTAACTCATCTCGAAATGGAAGTCTATAACCGGTGGGGCCAGCGGGTCTTTTTCACCAACGACCCTAATGAATGCTGGGATGGCACCTATAAGGGCAACCCCCAGCCCGGGGGTGGTTATGTGTACCAGATCAGGGCGACCACGGCCTGCGGGACCGTCTATCGAAAAGGGACGGTCATGTTGATCCGGTGAGAGCGGAGTGTGAGAAATTTTATAGTAAGTTTGTGATGACTATGCCAAAACAACTCCCTTTTTTTATCGCCCTTCTTTTCAGGGCGCTGTCGGTGTTAAGCCAGGACACTCCTGTCTACCACATCAATCCGAAAGTGGATATCCCCCTTTTCGCGGCGACGGCCGGCTGGACTTTTTACGGGTTTGCCCAGATATCCAAAAAGGAGCCGACCAGCCAGACGACCATCATGAACCTGCAGAAGAGCGACATTCCCTGGTTTGACCGTTGGGCTGACCGCCCCTATAACAAGAACGTCGATAAGATCAGCTATCTTCCTTTCGATGCGGCTATGCCCTACCCGATCGTTTTTATTGCCCTGGACAAGAAGATGAGGAAGGACTTTTTTAAACTTTGCTTTTTGTATGCGGAGTCCATGGCGATAACGGGGGCCCTCTATACTTCGGCGGTCCATTACTTCAGTCGTCTGCGGCCCCTCACCTATCGCTCCGAGAGCCCCATGGATACCCGTACCTCGTCCAATTCCCGGAATTCATTCTTTGCGGGTCATGTGGCGCTGGTGGCGACCTCTACTTTTTTTATGGCCAGCGCCTATGCAGATTATCATCCTGACTCCAAACTCAAATGGGTGATGTATGGGGCCGCGGGGGCCGCCACGCTGGTAACCGGTTATTTACGGAACCGTGCCGGGGAACATTTCCCTTCCGATATCCTGGTCGGTACGGTGGTGGGTACGATGTCCGGGTTGCTGACCCCCCGGCTCCACCAGACTAAGCTGATCAGGAATCAACGTCTGACCATCCTTCCTTTTGCCGGGAGGAGCCAGGGGCTGGCGTTGTTGTATAAATTGTGACCGGAGCCTCTGCCAGGCGGGTTGCCGTCGCGATAGAGGCCGGGCAAGCTTATTCGGATTTTCTGAAAAATATGTCTCCACTGACCGTCTCCAGGTTGATAGGTTTTCCACCGCCATTGACCTGGTCAGCAATACGGGTGGGAACCGTACGGGTCTTCCCGGAAGGGATATTCATCGCCACGTTGGTATAGACGGTACCGGTGACCGTGTTGAACTTCAGGTCGGCCTTCCGTTCGGGGGCAATGGTCAGGTCGACAAAACCGCTGATACTATGTGCCCTGACCGAAGCCGTTTTGCCGGCGATGATGATGTTGGCATTGATGGACTCCACGGAAAAATCCGTGTTTTCCGGA
Organism: Puia sp.; assembly: GCA_035492545.1. Lineage (GTDB taxonomy): Bacteria > Bacteroidota > Bacteroidia > Chitinophagales > Chitinophagaceae > Puia. The sequence continues at coordinate 48,544 of DATJJD010000004.1, read as the reverse complement.
ATGTAAACTTCGCAGGAGACCTTGGCCCGAACACATCCCCCGTTACAATAACAATTACAGTTGCCGGTGTCATTCCCGTTGCGTCTTGCCTTGTCAAAGTCCAGTTTGGCGATGACCCCTACCGTGCTGCCGGAATCTCCGAAGGTCATTTTGTACAGGTCGTTGTCCTTGTTATCATTGACATTGATGGATGCCTTTACGTAGACCTCATTTTTGTTCCAGGTGAGCACCTTGATAGAATCGGCGATCTGGATATTCAGCACCACCAGATCCTTTTTCGAAAAGTCGATATGTTGTTCGACAATCTTCTGGGCAGAGGCCGTAGCCATCCAGGCCGCGCCGAGGAGGAGCAGGATACTATATTTCATAACCGTAAGTTTTGATGGTTTATTTTTTGCGCAGGTAGATACTTCCGCTGACCGTGGTGAGGTTAAGGTCCAGGCCTCCGTTGGGTGAGTGGAAGGTGACCGAAGAGCCGCCGATGCGTTTCATTTGTTTGTTATCGCCGGGGAAGTCGAAGTCGGAATACATACTTCCGTTGATGGTTTTCATCTTCAGGTCCAGGGGGGTATTTGCCGGAAGGGTAACGTTGATCTCTCCGCTGACCGTAACGATGGAGATAGGTTTGTCCTTGTTCACCTCGTTAAAGACGACATCGATGTCCCCGGAGATATTGGACAGGACCAGGGGGCCTGTCGAACTTCTCACCTTGATGGATTGGCAGACATTTACTTCTACTTCGTTCTTCATATTCGTTACGGTCACGGAGCTGTTGCGTTCGCATCCACTCATTACCTTCAACGAAAGATTGTCCGGCACTTTGATCTTGTAATCCCCGTCCCGCCCAAAGGGGACCAGGCATTGGATGAAGATCTGACCGTCCTTTTTTTCCACGGAGATGCCCATCCCTGTATTGTCAGTCCCACCCGGATAGACGGGCTTCAGCCCTTTTGCACGATCGGGCGGGGTGTTGAACCGGTCAGACGTGATAATAATTTCATTGCCGCTGTACCCTTCCACGGGGAGGTCGCCCACAAAATCTTTCAGGGTGAGCTTGGCGTCTTTTGAATTTTCTACGGTGGTCTTATACTCCTGGGCTCTCAGCGTGCCAGCCAGCAGCAGGAGGAAACCCAACAGGCAGTGGCCATGATAACTTTTCATTTTTTAAAATTTTAGGTGGTGAATGTTCTATAGGGTCCGGAGACCTTTTTCTGCCATCGACCTTACCTCTTTCAGGGTCTTTTCATTGGAGATGATATCCCGCAAAGGTTTGATGGCCTTTACTTCCTTCATTTCCGTCAGCAGATTGATCAGTACGATCTGGACGATGGGTTCCGTCTGGATATTCAGGGATCTTACCAACGAGTCACGCACGGCAGGATTGTCTGAATACCTGGCCAGGGAATAAAGAGTCGCCAGCCGTACGTTGGCATTTTTATCGTGGTTGAGCGTCGTTACAAGCGCATTGATGATGGTCTGATCGGGGTTGCTGATATCCTCCGTATAGCTGACGGCCCGGAGGCGCTGGCTGGCCGACTCTTCCTTCAACAAGGTGAAGAGCAGGGCCTCTTTCATCTCCTTCACTTCGTTCTTTAACCCGGTGATCTCTCCCCGCGCCGAAGAGTCGGGAGGTACCCCGGAAGCCGGATCTGCGGCTATTCGTCCCCGGGAAGAAGAGACCGGGAGCCGGGTCCCGATCCATACGCCGATCGCCAGGACCAAAAATATGGCCGCTATCTTTCCTATCGGGGAATTTCCGGATAGCAACCTTCTCAGGAGGGACGTGCCGGCGGGCGGAGAGGTCTTCAAACCTCCTGCTGCGGCCAGCTTTTCCGATTCGGACCGGAGCATGTATTCAAAGTTTTCCCGAAGGGCCGGGCCCGGCAGTGCGGAAGGGCTGGTGTCCATTCGTTGCAGGAGTGTGTTCAGCTCCCGGGCGTCCAATGCGCATTTCTCACAGGTGAGCAGGTGCTGTTCTATTTCTTTCCTAAGAGCGGCATCGCCCTCTTCCCCTGACAGGTCAATCAGGGCCGCTGTTATTTCTTCGCACTTCATATTCCTTCCTCCATTTGCTGTTTAAAATAAAGGCTTCTGAGTTGCCGGATGGCCCGGTGTACCTGCACTTTTATAGCGGCCACCGAACTATTCCGGAGCTTTGATATTTCCTCGTATTTCAGGCCCTGGTAGCGGCTTAAGACCAGCACTTCCCGCTGTTCGGGCCCTAGTTGGCTCAAGGCCTGATCCAGTCTTTTAAAGTCGTCTTCCTGGTAATCCCCTTCCTCCTGGGAGAACTGATCGGGTAGCTCCTCTCCATTGGTTGAGAAGCGATGGGTATATTTCCGCTGCTGGTGACAGAAGTCGATATGGATATTCCGGGCCATCTGGTAGATCCAGGATTTAAAGGTCCCCGTCGTCCCATCGAAGGTATGCCGGTACCGGATGATCCTGTAGAACAGATTCTGCGTCAGGTCTTCGCTGGCAGCCGGGTCGAAGGTGAGCTTCAGGAAGAAATTGTACAATTTCACATGATACCGCTCGAACAGTTCGGACAGTTCGGACAGGTACCCATCCTTCACGCTGCTCATTATTTTTTCGTCGGATAATTCGGCCACCAGATACTCTTATTTTACATATTGGTTACTGCGGGAAGGTACAATGGTTACAAGGATGCCTATAATTAATTATTTAGGTATGAGGCGTAGAATTTCCTGGTGCCCGAAATGCCGGGCCCATTCCCGGGCCGTGGACTGGTAGGCTTTATCTTTTATTTTCAGGTTGGGGCGGGCGGAGAGGACTAAGCCCGCCAGTTCTGTATCATTTCGTTCCGCGGCAATGTGCAGGAGTGTCAATTCCCATTCGCCGTAAAGCTGGTTGACCTGTCCGGGGGATTCGCGGAGCAAACGTGCCGCCCTGTCTTTCCAGCCCAGGTCCCAGGCATCCAGGGCCTGAAAAGCGCAGCCCCGGGACAGCAGCCATTCTCCCGAAGCAGGCTGCCGGCAATGTACGGCCAGTTGTACCAGGGTCATGCCGTTGGTCAGCGGCCGGTGAAGGTCTTCTTCAGAAAAAGGGAGATCCGGGTGGTCCAGGGCCTGCAGGTCTCCCCGGCCGACGGCTTCGGCCAGCGCCACCTGGGTCCTCCCGGGGGGATGGGTCAGCAGCCGGCCCCCTTTGAGCCACCAGGTCCAGCCATCCCCCAGCCAGGTAAAGCCGATCTGTTCATACATACGACGGCCCGTGGCATTTAGCACGGCATACCGGTATCCTCTTTCCCTGGCATAAAGGCAGGCAGCCTTCACCACGGCCTTGCCGATTCCCTTGTTGCGGGCCCCGGGAACGACCCCTACATGATAGATGCCGGCCACTCCATAGGCTCCTGTCGTCAGTAATACACCGCTGTGTCCTACTACTTTCTTATTCATCCAGGCAACAAATCGCTGTACGCCTGCCCCATGTGGCTGTTCTGGTGGAGACGGGCGGGGAGGTATGATGGCGCGGGCATAGGGCAGGCCTTTTACGTCCAGCAGCGGGGTCAGGTTGTCTGGCAGGACCCGGAGTCCTTTCGGGCTGGGATAGGCCGGGGACATCTTTTCCAGGTCGAGGGCCATCCAACAGGGCCGCCAGCCGGGCTGAAAACCTCTTGCCAGCAGCCGCAGACCCAGGTCTGCCGGCTGCGGCGGGTCCAGGGACCAGCAGCCTGCCCCTTTGGGCGGGTGGAGGAGGTATTCCGCTATAAGGCCGTCCAGCTGTGCGCCGGCGGTATCAGGCGACAGTTCCGGGAAAGCGATGATGGATTCTGCGCTGGTCCCGACCTGGGTCCAGGTCAGGCCGTCTTTCTGTCTTACTTCTCCACCGAGAGCGATGGCGTCCAGTCCGAACAGTTCGGTATGATTGAGCGCTGCGGCGCGTTCGAGCTGGGCGGTAGTTGCATCCCTAAGCAAGTCGGTCTGGTTCATTATTTTCTTATTTCGTAACCGGGCGAGGGCCTGGTGGTGAACAATTTTTCACAGGAATTCATATCTTGGGGAGCCAAAGCCGGACCATAAAACTATGCTGCAACTCTCTTCAGAACAAAAAATTCATTATACACTTCGTCTTTCCGTAGCCATGTGTTTTATCGGTCATGGGGCTTTTGGCATTATTACCAAGCCGATCTGGTGCAATTATTTTGCCGTCTTTGGCATCGGTCATGATCTTGCCTATCGTCTGATGCCTGTTCTCGGCTCCTTTGATATCCTTTTGGGGGTGATGATGCTGGTCTATCCTGTGCGGATCATTCCTTTATGGCTGGTGGTATGGGGTGTCCTGACGGCCTCGCTGCGTCCCTTATCCGGGGAGCCATTTGCGGAACTGATTGAAAGGGCGGGCAATTTCGGGGCTCCCCTTGCCTTTCTGATCCTCGCCGGCAGCGGGGGAGCGGGGATCCGGTCCTGGTGGGCCCGGGTCCATCCGGATCATGAGATCAGTAAGGAGGCGAAGGCAAAACTCACCCTTTGTCTGCGGGTGGTCGTATTCCTGCTGTTGCTGGGCCATGGCTGGCTTAACATTATAGAGAAAAAAGGGTTATTGGGTCAATATGCGGCCCTTGGCTTCACCTCGCCGGGCCTTGTCGCGCAGTACGTCGGTATTTTTGAGATCGTCGCGGCCTGCGCTGTGCTGGTCCGTCCTTTCCGGCCCCTGTTGCTGGCGCTGTTCGTCTGGAAAATGTCCAGTGAGCTATTCTATCCCCATTATGCGCTATTTGAGTGGATCGAGCGGGGTGGCAGCTACGGGTCGATCCTGGCCTTATTTTTTGCCATCCGGGAAGTCAGCGTCCCACGGTACGTCCCCCTGGCAACATAGTCTATGAATGGAATGGGAATGGGTAGGCTATGATATGCTGGCGACAAAGTCCGACAGTTCCTGCCACACATCGGCGGGGAAGGTGTCATCTCTCTCCATTTCCGGGAAATATTCCTTTACGTCCGGGTTTTTCTGTTTAAATTTTAGATAGTTTAAACAGTTATTCCGGATGGTGCTGTACAGAAAGGCGCGGGTGTCTTTTTCATTATTAAAATGCCCGCGTTTCTTCCAAAGCAGCAGGAAAACGCCTGTCGTGCCCCTGCGGGCAGAGGTCCTATCTCCCAGCAATGAGTAAGCGAAGGAGAAGAGTTCGGGGTAATATTGATAAAAGAGATTTTTAAAAGATTGTTCATCTACCTCATCCATAATAAAAAAATTAAGTCGTTCCCGGTTAATTTAACAAAGGACGGTCCCATTCCAGATCGGGATATCCATCTTTCTGGCCGTTAGACCAGGGCAAATAGCGGGTGGAATAGTAATTTTCGATGGCGGCGCCCAGTGCTGCCGTGAGGCCAGTCGATTCCTTTTCGATGTCCGACCATGCATCTTTTTTATTATATACAAGCGCAATAGGGTCTTCTTTTCCTTCCGGGAAGTTGACCAGAAAGATCACGACTTTATTGATGAGGATAGGTTTGACGACGATGAGGTCCCATTGTCCATTGAAGAAATATTCCACTTCAAAAGAGTGCTCGAAGGGTAATGATTCCTGGATGGAAGATGCATAAGGGATATTTCTTAACCTGTTGAGTCTTAGGCGAAAACCAGACATAGTAAAAATTTAAATGATTACAATGATAGTGGTCTAACAGAATGTTGATATCCCTGAGGCACGAGGGTCATGCGAGTACACCGGGATATTGCAAGGACACAGGTTGAATTTAGCTGCGATGTTATGACCGTGTTATGGTCATTCGGATAAGCAATATTAAATGCTTTCTTTCAACAAATAGTAGAATTAATTCTACAAACCATTCTTTTTTATTGCTGAATTTAGCGTGGGTCCTACCCATAAGTGAAAACACTTATTACCGAAGCTCGTCAAACTAAACTATGCAACCACAGATATTACTGGCAGATGATCACAGTATGATCCGCAAGGGACTCCAGCTGTTGCTGCAATTACATCTAGGATTTACGGAAGTTTATGAAGTGGTGAGCTGTAGTGAGCTGATGAAGGAATTGTCCAAGAAGAAATACACTCACCTGGTGCTGGACCTCATTCTGTCCGATGGGAGCACGCTGGAAATATTGCCCAATATCCGCAGCGTCTATCCGGAACTTCGGATCATGGTATTTTCTATGCAGCCTGCCGAAGTGTATGGGAAGGCCTTGAAACAATATGGGATCGACCATTATCTTCCCAAGATCACTCCCGAAGAGGAGACGATAAGGCTTTTGCGAAGGTTCCTCCAAAATGAGCAGGCTTCCCGGGAGCCTGCCGGTTTAAAATACCCGAATAATCCCTTCTCGGCCCTGGCCCCCCGGGAGCTGGAGATACTGCATTATGTCTTAAAAGGGCTGGGGACGAAAGAGATCGCCCAGACCCTGAATGTAAAAATGAATACGGTTTCTACCGTTAAAACCCGGATATTTGAGAAGACCCTGACGACCAACCTGAAAGAATTGATAGAATTAGCCACCTTATATAATGTCAATTATTAAGCATTTTTTGCTTTTAGTCCTGCTGGGGGGGATTTCTTATGGTTTGCGGGCACAGGATAATTACCTGGTACAACGATTTACTACGGACAATGGCCTTCCTTCCAATGGTATCAAAGGCCTGCAGTGGGACGAGAGTACGGGTTTTCTCTGGGTTGCTACGGAAGCGGGCGTCATTCGTTACAACGGCAGCGACTTTGTTATTTTCTCGAAGGCCAATACTCCCGGGTTTCTCTCGGAGAGGATGTTGTTTATGTTAAAGAACCGGGAAGGGCGGATCTACACGTCGGATGAAGCGGGAAATATTTTTTCCGTCATGAAGAACAGGCTGCAGTATATGGGGCAGGTACAACTGGACACCCGTCCTTCCACCTTCAAGCTGATCGGGTTGGTAGCCTCCGGCGGCCTGTTCCGGCAGTCTTCTGCCCAGCCTGCCGACAATTTCGGGTTCAGCTTCAACAAAGAGTTGTTGATCCCCATGAGTGACAGCCGTATGATCCTGTTCCATAAGGATAGCCTGTACGATTACCGGTTAGGAAAGCCAGCGCCCACGCTGATCACTCCTATCGAGCCGAATTCCAGGGTATTCCGGCTGGCGGACCAGTTTTTTATTTTCAACAGGCAATCCGGGTTTTACCGGCTGGATACCACCCGTAACCTGCCTCTCCGGCTGGCGACCTCTTTTCCCGGCCAGGAGCAGGGGCAGCTGTTTTGGGAGTGCGGTATGCAAAATCCCATTCTGATTGCAGGCGCTACGGCCCGTGAGCTGTATTACAGGGATGGTCAGCTCACGTCCCGGGTGATCTGTACGGCGGTACCAACGGATGCCCTGCTGGATTTTGTCAAATATGGGGAGAAGAGCGGCATCCTTTTCCTGGGCACCAATTCAAAGGGGATCATCGTGATCCGCAAGAACCGGGTGCGTTCTGTCAGGAGAAATCCGCCCATGCCCAACGAGATCACTTCCACGTATAGCCAGGTTGCTTTATCCAATGGCTCGGTACTGACTTCCGAAGGGGTGGTGCTGGGTGGACCTCCCCCCTCCTCTCCCGGGCTTCCGATCCGAACGGCCTTTAGCAATTTTACTTTTCTTACCGCGGATAGTATGTTATGGTATGGGCACGAGGATACTGTATTCCGATATTCCTACAAGAGCCACCAGACTTCCCGCTACTTTGCCGGCTCCGGGTCGATAACGGATGGATTTTGTGAATCCGGAGGCGGGTTATATGTTGCCAACGCCATCGGCGTCGGTCTCTTTCGGGATGGGCGGATCGACTATTTATACCGGCATCCCCAACCCGATATCAACAGCAATGCCCCTTTCTCCATGCTGGAGCTAAGCCCGGGGCGTCTGGCGATAGCCACCTGTAATGGTTTGTTCACCTTCGACATTCATACGCATCTGCTGGATACCCTGCTTCGTCTGACGGGTACCTGTGTCCGGGCTTTATGGAAGTACAAGGAGTATCTTTTTATCGGAACCTATGGCAAAGGGATATTTATCTGGAAGAAGGACCGTCTAAAGCCTATTCCATCCGATAAGAACTATTATCTCCAATATGCCCATTGCTTCATCCCGGATAAAACCGGCTATTGCTGGATCAGCACCAATAAGGGGTTGTTCAGGGCGGTACCGGAAGATATGATCAATGCCTTTGAGAAAGATCTTACCGAGGTGTATTACCAGTATTACGGCAGGAATGACGGGATGGAGATCACGGAGCTTAATGGGGGCTGTACTCCCTGTGCGCTGGCCCTGAATGACAGCACCCTCTCTTTTCCATCCATGGATGGCCTGGTATGGATAGATCTTTCCCAGTCTTACCGTCCCGTACAGGAAGGCAACATCTATTTAGATGACTTTACAGCGGACAGTCAAAAAATCAACATAGAGTCTTTATTCAGGCCCCGTCTCTCTTCCAATACCCGGGAATTAACCTTTTCGTTGGGTTTTCCTGCCTGGGTAAATAAGGAGAATATCTATATAGAGTATAAGCTGGAGCCTTATACCAAAAACTGGCGGCTATTGGAGACGCAGAGTGACCCCCTGCTGCACTTCAGCAATCTGCCTTCCGGTGATTACCGGTTGGTGGTCCGAAAGATGAGCGGGTTTGGAGAAGGGAACTATACCTATGCGGAGAAGAGTTTCCGGATCGATGCGCGCTGGTACCAGGAGCCCTGGATGTGGTTGCTGGGGTTATGCTGTTTGACCGCCGGCGTCATCGGGATCGTCAGTCTGCGCACCCGGCAACTTCAGATAAGGCAGCATAAGCTGGAGCGGCAGATAACGGAGAAAACAAGGGAGCTGAAAGAAAAAAATGAAGAGCTGGAGAAGACGGATCATATCAAGACAAGGCTGATCTCCATCATCAGCCATGACCTGGTAACTCCCCTGAAATTCCTCCATATGGCAGGCAAGAGCCTGATAGAGAAAAAAAACGAGCTGCCGGAAGCGTTACAAAGGGAGACGATCACGGAGATCATGAATACTTCGAAAGAGCTGGAATTGCTCTCCACCAATATCCTGAACTGGATAAAATACAAGAATGAGGACCGGCGCCTTACCAAGGAAAGTTTTAACCTGCACCAGCTGGTTACGGGATTGTTCGGTCTTTTCAACGCCATGGCCAGGCAAAAGCAGATCCGGCTGATCAATGAGGTGGAGGAAGAGCTGACCCTTTACCAGTTCATTGAGCCGGTCAGGATCGTCGTATACAACCTGGTGCTCAACGGGATCAATTTCACCTCGGAAGGCCATATACTTGTAAGCAGTTCGCCCAGCCCGGAGGGCATTATATTGAGTATCACGGATACGGGTGTGGGCATGACCCAGGAGCAGATCAACAATATCATGGCGGACCATTTTATCATTTCTTCCGCCAATGTGGACCGGCGCAAGGGCAATGGGTTGGGTTATCTGATCATAAAAGACCTGTTGAAGATTATCCGGGGGAGCCTGTTGATAAGAAGTGAGAAGGGGAAGGGGACGGTGGTGATGATAAAGCTTTCGGTCCAATAGGCCCCTGGCCGACTAAAAAAGCCGCCTCAAATGAGACGGCTTCGGGGTTGGGTGTTTAGGGGGTTTGCAGTTTTGCGACAGCTGCTATCTATTACGTTTAAAAAAAGTTATACAAAACGATGGCTGCACTGAGTACGCCGGCCAGGAAACAACCTAAAAGAGCGGTTACCTCTTTAAAAAAATAGAACCAGGTGATGTTTTCTACGGGTATCATAGGCTGAATCGGTTTAGGTTCGGGGTATAAGGTTTAATCATTCTCGCGAACGGCGGGTTCCTCAACCGTTGAGAACAGAAGATTCCTGCAAATACTTCGGCGTGGGATGATAGATAAAAAGACAGCTACCATTCCTGACGGTGCGGATGATCTTCGGGCTCATGGTGATAGGCATCGCCGGGCATCCCAGGCTGTTACCGATGACGCCGTTGTTATTCATATATTTAAGGCTTACGTACGCGGCGCCGTGCAGTACGATATTTCTCTTGCCTGCCAGGTCATTATAACCTGTGTCCACTCCTTCGATCCTCAAGGAAAGCCCATTGCGTCCGTAATAGGTCTTTTTGGTCAGATAAAAACCCAGGCTGCTTTTATAGGAATCCGGTTCATTGGAAAAAGAATTGGCGTATTCGGCGCCGGAATTCTGACCATGGGCCACGTAGGTGCGGTACAATAATTTCTTGTGACGCACATCGATGACATACATTCTTTTGCTGCAGGAGGGCTGGCTGAAGTCGCAGATGGAGAGCACACTCTTCTTCCGGATGAGTCCTTTTTTCAGGAGGTTATGATATCCCCGCCAGGCATATTCGAAAGCTTTTTCATTCAGGCCCGTCTTTTCCAGGGACATGTAATCATAGAGGATCACCGCCTGGCTGACCACCATCTTCAATTCGACGGCTTTGGCAAGGGCTTCCGCCGAGCTGGCATTTTCTTTATCCTCCGGTACTTTATCTTCCGCGTATACGGGAGCTGAAGTGAGGTTGGTATAATTGACGAATTTCTTTATGACCGACGTGGAATAATAAGGAAGCATATTATCTTTTTCAGCCGGGCTTCTATTTCCGGCACCTTTATTGGTAATCATTGCCGGGGCCGTGACGATCATAGAAGATAAGGTAACCTTAAATAAAAGGTTTGTAAGGATACGCATGGAATTTGGATTTTAAAATGAAGAGTATTGGATTAAGCATTTTATGTCATTTTTTTAATCTTTTTTTATTAAGAATGTATTCCTTTCCACCAGAATGTCACCCTTATAGAGTTCGTATTGAAACAAACCGGCGTGCTGAAAATTCAATTTTTCAACGATCAGCAGGGAGTCCCGTATTTGTTTGATCTCAAATAAGAACCGGTCTTCTTCATCAAAGAAACGGACCTTATATTTTCCATTCTCTCCTTCCGGTATGGTAATAACCAGGTCGCTGTTCCTTTCCCGGCGAACATACCGGGATGGGTTGCCGTCCATGTGTCTGAGCCCCGGTGTGTCCGGGGTTTTTATCCAAACGGCGTCCCAATTATTATATAACGGATTTTTTTGCGAAATATGAGGGCGGGGAAGGGAAGAATGTAAAATATTATTGGCTGGCCCGGCGGCAGCGGCGGTAGCGGCGGTAGCTATCAACAGGGCTACGGTGATAAAAGACAGGGTCTTGTCTTTTTGAGATAATGGGTAGGGCATTTTCTCAGGTTTATTGGTTTTAGGGACGGGTCGGCTAGGAGGCTGTCCTTGGCGGTCTGTTCTTCCGCAAAGGCGAGCCATCCGGCGATTGTTCTTGTTGGTTCTCTTCTTCTTTCGGTGTATGTTTCATGGAGATCACGGGGATCGTCAGGTCTCTTACCCTGGATTCCAGGTCACAATACTCTTTTTGGACCACCAGTACTTCGGCATGGGCTTTCATCATTTCTCTTTCCAGTTCTGCAATTCGTTTGTTCTTTTTTCCAAGCTGAAAACTCCGTAATAAGAACCCGATAAGAGCTGCAAATGCGATGATCACCAACAGGGTAATCATATCGATGTTGAAGGATAGGTCGAATAAGGGCATACAGATTAATTTAAATGGAAAAGTTAAGGGTCTGAAAGCTGCTTATTTTTCCACTTCTACCAGTAAGAAAGAGAGATAAAAAAACTGGCGCGTAGGGCGATGTGCCCGGGGATGTAAAGTTGATTCATAGAATACTGATTTTAATTCACTATAAAATTAGCCTGCTACCCTGCCCCTCTTTAATCAATCCAATTAAATATACACCGCATAAAGACAATAACCAGGTGGTGCAGGCTCTCATAGAGTTTCATATAATTTGAAATCATAATATAAAAAATAGGGAAGGGTTACCGTGCTATATCGTTTTATTTCTGCTATATTTAGCCTTTAAGGTTAAGGCATGATAACCAAGTTTATCACGTTCCACTTTTTTACAATCCTTTTATTGTCTGTAATACCAGCCCTGGCACAACCCGATCCAGCCAACGGTTATTATATACAGCACTTCACCGACGAGAATGGTCTGCCACAGAATAGTATCAATGATCTGCTGTTTGACAAGGAAGGATATCTCTGGCTGGGGTCGCAGGTGGGTCTTGTTCGTTTTAACGGTTATTCCTTCAAATTATACTACCCGGATGATAAACCCGCTATGGAGTCCAACGTGCAAATGCTGGGCAAGAATAATAAAGGGCATATCTATTTTCAGACCGATGACCATAGTCTATACTGTTATGCAGGGAATAACAGTCATTTGCTGAGCCCTGTCAATACTTCCGCCCTGAAAAAGCCCAGTCTTCTCTGCTCCGGGAAGCGGTTATTCGATTTTACTCATTTTCTTGCCAGCGCGCCGACCGGGGAGGAGGCGGGGAGGAGAAAGCTGATCTTTCATGATCTTTTTGAACACAACCGGGATTTTTATGTAGTCGATTCTACCCATCTCTATTTGCATTATAGTGACACGCTGTATTATTATGATAACAGGGACCTGGTGAAGTTGTCCGGGGTCAGCAGTAGTATCCTGGAGTACGGGGTCCTGGATGGGAAGTTGTATATCCTTAAAAAGGATTCTGTAGTGTGTGTATATAAGAACGGAGTGGTGGTAAAAGGATCGGAGCCTATTGGGGGGGATCTTTTACGGGATGTGGCCGGGAGGGGCGCCGGGGGTTGGGAGGTAAAGAGTCAGAATATTGTAGCACAAGGTGGGAAGGACCGGGGGCTGCGAAAGAGCGCCTTCCGTCTTTTTTCTTCCGAGGGGTTCGATCATCTGTTGGCCGGTACCCGGCTATACAGGATCTACCCGGACCCGAACGGGAAGTTAACGACCCTTTTCCTGCTGGACCTGAGTTTTGCCACCAATATTACGGGGGTCGAGTATAACCCCGCGCAAGACCTGCTGTTGATCGCGACGGAGACGGAAGGTTTTTATTCCCTGCGCAAAAGCAAGTTTCAATTACCCCTCTTCTCCCCTGCCCTGCAGCAGCAGTTGTCCCAGCATCTTTTTGGCCCGCTGGCCCTGCTGGATGGGACAACGATATTAACGGACAAGTTCAGTTTTGACGCCAGGGGGAAGTTTGCGTTGGCGGCCGACAGTACGCCGATCTGGCAAAGAGGTCTTTTTATCGACCGGAAGGAGTTTGTGTGGAGCGCTATTTATAACCTGCCCCGGAAGCTGACCACGGATATGAAACCTGTAAAGGTTTTTCCAGCGCTGGACGGGCAGATCGTCGACTATACGGAAGATGAGCAGGGGCATCTCTACTGTTTAACGGAGGGATCGCTCTGGTGTCTGCAGACAGACAGTTTCCGGCGTCTTTTCCATATGGGGCAGCTGTCGGTCAAAGGGGGGAACGAGTCCTTTTGCCTGGTGGCGCCCAACCTGTTGTGGATTGCCGGTATCAGCGGCCTGACCGAGTATAATATACAGAGCGGTGAGGCAAAGATAATCCCCCTGCTTTCCGGCGCCCATGTAAGGTCGGTTCATAAGTGCCGGGATGGGTCCATTCTGGTGGGTACTTACGGGCAGGGTTACTATTATTATCATCACGGTCGTCTTTTCCGGATGCCCCTGGATAAGAACGGGTTCCTGATTACCGCCCATTGTTTTTTGGAAGACAGGCAGGAAAACATCTGGATCCCCTGTAACAAGGGGCTGTTCAAGATCCCCAAAGCGGATATGGATGCCTGGTGCGCCTCGGAATGTCACCAACTATACTATTATTATTATGGAAGGCAGGACGGTCTCCGGACGAACGAATTTAACGGGGGCTTCAATAGTTCCGGGGTGATAACCCGGGATGGATTTGTCACGCTGCTTTCCATGAAAGGGATGGTATGTTTTTATACGGATTCGCTCCGATCGGATTTCCCCCGGGGGCGGATGGATATTTCCAGTCTGGAAGTGGATGGGAAATGGGGTGGACGGACGGATTCTATCGAGTTATCGCCCGGCTACAACAGTTTGTTATTGGAAATATCCTGTCCCTACCTGGGCAACCGGAAAAATCTATACCTGGAATATTCTCTAAAAGGGCTGGACAATGAATGGAAGGAGGTGCCGGAAGATGGGGTTATCAATCTCAGCCGGCTTGGACCGGGTCATTATACGCTACGGGTGAGGAAGGTAAATGGCTTTGGAAAGGATAATTATTCCTACCGGGAATGGAGCATTGTTGTTAATCCGCATTTTTATCAGACCATCTGGTTCAGGGTGCTGGTAGGGATGGTGGTGCTGGTATTATTGACGGCCCTCGTGCTGCTGAGGCTGAAGCTGGTGGAAAAGAAAAAGGAAGTGCGGGTAAAGGCGGAGAAGCTAAGCGGAACGGTGGTGGCCCTGGAAAAGACCGTGAAGAAATTGCAGGAATCTGAAAAAGCGCTGTTACAGACCAGTAAGGTGAGGGAAAAGCTGATCTCCCTGGTCATCCATGATCTCCGGTCCCCTCTCCGTTTCCTCACCATGCTGGCGGGCAACCTGCATGATAACCTGGCTAATTTTTCCGCTGAAGAGACAAAAGAGCGTACCTATTGGATAAAAAAGGGGGCCAATGATATCTACAATTTTTCGGAGGACTTCCTGCTTTGGGTGACCAGTCAAAAGAATAATTTCAGCATCGCCAAACGTGTGGTGCCGGTGAGGCCCATCCTCCAGGAGATCTATGAGTTTTTCCTGGAGCAGGTACAGCAAAAGGGTAACAGCCTTTTTTATGAAGCCGATGAGGACCTGACCATTTATTCGGATCCCCATATCCTGTTGACCGTCATTCGAAACCTGGTTGACAATGCCAATAAGTATACCGACAAAGGCAGGATCACGATCAGCGCCTATAAAGAGGTGCAGGCTATCGTTATTTCCGTCTCCGATACGGGGAAAGGGATGAGTCCGCAACAAATAGAAAGTTTTCTTCAGCAGGATAGTATGGATGATGTCAAGACGGGGAGTCAGCTGGGGCATAAATTCATTTTCGACCTGACCAAAAGGATCCAGGGCACGGTATCTATTGACAGCCGGGAAAAAGGCGGAACGACGGTAAGGCTCCAATTCCCTGTCGAGGCCTGAGCATGGCGCCGGGGGCGGGCGGGGCTGCCGATGGGTGAGTCGCGGTGGGCCGACGGGCGGGGCTGCGGGGTTGCCGGTCAGGAGGCCGCCAGGCTATCCATTTGTTTCTTGTATTTACCGGGGGTGATCTGGTAGATCTTCTTAAAGGCCAGTATATAGTTGCTGATGCTGGAATAGCCGATCTCATAGGCTATCTGGCTAATGGACTTCGCATTATCTGCTATCATTTCCTTCGACTTCTCGATCCTTTTGTTCCGGATGTATTCGGAGATGGTCATGCCATGGATGGACTTGAATAAAAAATTCAGTTTATGATAGCTGGTATAGGTCTTTTTCAGGATAGAATCCACGGTGAAGGTATCAGAGCAGTAATATTCGGAGATATAGGATTCTACTTCTTTTATCAGGCTGAGGTCATCTTCATTGTCGATGCCGCCCGCGGCGTGAACGGCCGAGAGGTTGCGGTGCCGGCTGCATAAAAAGAATTCCAGCAGGGACAGGGCATGGTTCTGGATCTCCAGCAGGTTGCTCTTGTTCTTTGGCTCCTGGCCCATGATATCTGCAAAGAGAGAGAGCTGCCGGCGGCCCAGCCGGCAGGTAATGATGTTCTCCTCCATTTCCAGCGCCTGTTCTATTTTCTTGAAATTGAGGTTGTCTTTCATGAATACGTTGATCCAGTTGCCCGGTATGTGCAGGACAATCGCGGAAAGCAGGACGAGTGAAGGGGACTGGAACCGCAGGGCCTGGCTGCCGCCGGACAGCAGGCCCATGCCGGGGCAGGCCGGTTGCCATTGCCCGGGATCATTTCCCGTAGCGATGTGCAGCTCCCCCTTATAATTCAGGAAGGTCAATACGAGGTCTTTTTCATCATAAGCGGGCAGCGGGCTGCTCCACTGATCCGCTGTTCCTTTCCAGCAGTGGATGGTGAGGCCAACAGGCAGTTTTTCAGAAAACCGATAAGAGGCATCGTTTTTCTGATTATCAGAAGGGGGGTTAAGGGGCTTCATAGTTATGCGTTTCCGGGTTAGTGTTAGGGGTCAATCAGGTTTGGGGTAGTTACTAATGGGGGTTCAGGTAATGCCAGGGAGAAAATCCATATTCTTTTTTAAAGGCCAGTGTAAAATGAGAGGGGTTGGAATATCCGATCTCGGTCGCCACTACTTTTACGGGCACTTTATTGTCCAGCAGTTTCCTGGCATGCTCTAATTTATTCTTCTGGTAATAGCCGAACAGGGTATCACCGTAATATTTTTTAAATTTTGTCTTCAGGCTGGTGGGGCTCATGGCCGAGATACGGGATAGTTTTTCGATACCCGGGAATTCCTTTTTGTAGTGGAGGCAGAGGTGTTGCTCGACCTTGGATAGATTATGGGTATCCTGGTTGCTGAGGTAATTCCCTTCAATGGAGAGCTTGTCCATGATGAAGAACTGTTGGAGCAGGTATTCGACGAGGATGGAGATATTCCGGATCATGAATAGTTCCCGGAAGGGGTGTTGTACGATCTCCGTCATAAAATCATTGATCAGGAGGCGGTACTTAAATGTGATGGGCCAGCTGATCGAGGATACTTTGTTGGCTGATTGCAGGATGGCTGCGATGGCGCCCGCGTCAAAGTCATGGATCAGGTGATCCAGGCTTGATTTTTGTACTCTTACGATGAGGGAGCGGATGATCCTGTCCTTCGGGTAAGTTATCAGTTTCCCATATTCGGCATCGGTGATGGAAACGGAAGAATTGGACCGGTCACCGGGTGCCGCTGTAAGAGAGAAAGATAATTCATTTTCCGGGGCGCCCGGAATGCTGATCTCTTCAATACTTAAAATGTAGGAAGCCGCATTTTGAGAAGGTAGGAAGCTAAAAGTAAGATCATCTGTAAGCATGGAGACATTTACGGCCAGGACTTCGATGCCGGTCGAGATACCGGCGACGGTAATAAAGCCCTTGCCTGTCTTCCCTGAAAAATAAAGTACCGAATCCGTTACAATACAAGACTTGTCCTCTGCGATCACCTCAAAACATTTCAGAAAAGGCTCTGAATTTTCAAGAGATACATAACTCATTGAATTAAATTTATTCAGCCATGGTAAGAACTTATACAGGGCTACTAATCTATATAAGCTGTTTAAATTCTTCTTATTTGATTGACATTCCTCTGACTAAACAAACTTCTGAACTCTTACATCGCCCGGAATCAGCAACAAGTTATTAATTAGACGTCCGGGATTCTGTAGTGAAAAATTTAATTGAATGTAGTTTTTTAACTACAAAATTCGCGGACAGCAAACACTTTACATTATAAACTAATATATAGTGCTTTCACTAAAATAAGGTTCGGTTTTTACGGCTTTTTATCGTCTTGTCCTTTCTCGCTACTGAAAACGTAAATGTAATTATTGAAAGTCTTGTTTTATTAAAATATTTACTACCGAATCCATTAGCGAATCCAACCCTATGATCACGAAATCCATACCCGTATGATTAGTCTGAAAAAAAAGGGCGGCTCGAACGAAGTCGTCCGGACCCATCTCAAGCATCAGCACAAGAAAATCTATTCCATCTGCCGGCTTTTTGCCAATACGTACAGAGAACATCAGCGTCTCTTTGCGGATATCATTGCGGCTGCCTCTCAAAGCATCCAGCATAAGAAAGCGGGAGAAGAAAAGAACGATCTCCTTTTAAGAGCCTGTCTGAATATGGCGGCCCTGCATTCCATCACCTATCGGCTGGAGCCGGAGGCGGACAGGAGCATCCAGTTCAAATCTCCTGATTATCAAAGGACCATGCTTCAATTCAGGGAATCTGTCGGGGAGGTATCAGATTATGGGAAGATCCTTTTATTCCTGGGGTTTGAGAAAGTGCCTTCCCGGGAAATCTCTCATCTCACGGGGGTAGTTCCCGCTAAAAGCCAGGTAACGTTGAAGGATCAGCCGAAGAAGAGCTTTATTCCATATTTAAAGGAAAAATTAATATGGAGCTAAAAAAGCTGCAACAAAACTGGGATAGTTTCCCGGAGGTCTCTATGGAAGAGCGTCCCGTGCTTTCCTCTGACCTGGAAAAAATGGTCGTGAACAATCCGCTGACTGGTCTTTTTTATCTGAAGCCCAAGATTCATGGCCGGATCCTGGCGGCCGGCATTCTGTGGTTTGTCAGCATCTTCCAATGGAGGATCCAGTTGAGGACCAATGGGAACGATGTGTACCAGCAAGCCTCCCTCTTTTTCCTGCTGTCCTATGTCATCTATTTTCATATCAGGCTGCTGCTTTTCGCCGATTATCCGTCCCTGTTGTCCCTGAAGCTGATCCCTTTTCTCCATAAAATTGAAACCGTCCTGGACAAATACATCCTTTCGTTCGGGGTCATCAGCGTGTTGGCGGGTTTTTATTTGCTGGCTCTTTTTGAGAAGGTGTTGTCCTGGCTGAACAGTTCCGCCTATGCCTCTATCAGTGAAAACGGCTTCTATAAGTGGTTGATCATTATTTTTCTATCCATTTCTTCTTACATTCTTTTCCTGCATTCGGTCATCCCGAAGTATAAGAAATTGCTGGTAGCCGTCAGAGTCTATAAAGAGGAAATTTGCGTCCAGGCACAAAAAAACTAAATTGCGGGCGGTCTGGCCCCGTCAATATAATTTATATCGATTATATTTGGGCCAAACCGGGCGAAGCCCGGTAGTTTCATGCAAAAGATCCCCTTAAACGGTAATTCTTCGCGGGAACTCACTTAACAACCCTATTCAAACCTAGAGCAATGCATAATATCTTAATCGCAGATGACCACTCCATCGTCCGGGCCGGCCTGAAACTATTGATCAATAGCTGTATCCGCGACGTGGTGATCGATGAAGCCGAAGATGGAGAGACGGTGATCAAAAAAATGAGATCCGCCAGTTTTGATCTGCTGATACTGGATATCAATATGCCCCATACAGAATCTTTTAGCCTTACCACTTATCTTTTAAAAGAATACCCCACGTTGAAGATCATTATCTTCACCATGAACCAGGAAGTATTTTTTGCCAAACGGTTCCTGAAGATCGGGGCGCATGGTTACCTGAATAAATACTCGAAGGAAACGGAAATAAAGTACGCCATTCAGAAAGTGCTGGGCGGGAAAAGGTATATCAGTGACAATCTCGCGGAGATCCTCTCCGGTGAATTGACCAAGAAATTAAAGGACAATCCTTTTGAAGACCTTTCCGACAGGGAGTTTGAAGTGGTGTTGCAGATGCTGAAAGGCAGCAGTGTCTCCGAGATCGCCAATACGCTAAGCCTACATAAGTCGACCGTTGGTACGCATAAGACCCGTATACTCGATAAGCTGAAGATCTCCAATACAGTGGAGCTGATCAATTTGGCAAGGCTGTATGAGATTATTTAAAGATCTCCCACCTGGCATTCCAGCCTCTTATTACATATGTAAATTTTAAATGACATTCATTTTGGGAGTGCGTTAAGTAGAACTATGTATAACCGTTATATTTTTTTCGCACTTATCCATCGGCTGACTTAAATTGGACTCCGAATAATCAATACGGATTTCAAACCAACATTAAACCTTTATTTTATGATGAAGCGAACAATCGCCCCCCTCAGCGGGGCAGCTTTCCTCTTTGCACTTATTTTATTCATCCATGGTTGTAAAAAGCAGGACCAGAACAGTCTGGTCGCCCAAAAGGATGAACAAGCCCGCGCCAAGGAAGCCATTAAAAATCAAATAGACCAAAACGGACGAACCTGGGAAATCCCTGTCCATCAACAACTGGAAGCATTCTACGCCGACGCTAAGGGAAACCGGGTCCCCCGTGATATCCTCCTTCAGCATTCCAGGGGCAGCCAGGGCGGAAAAACAACAGACGCCATCACATCGGCCTGTGACTTTTCCAATGAGCCTTCCGCCACCATAACCGCTTACTCGCTGAACAGCAATTGCATTACCGGAACCTATATCATATCCTGGACTTATCTCGTGTCAAGTAACAATAATATCGCGGCGGCCAATCCGGCCAGTCCATCGGCCACTTCCAAGGGGTTGCTGAAAATATATAACAGCAGCGGTGTGCAGCAATATACGCAGAATGCCACGACCGTCTCGATCGTGGACAATGGCATCGACTCGGTCAATTCGGGATATGAGTTGTTTAGTGTGACCTTCACCTCCACCGCGATAGCCTCCAGCTATTTTAACACCAGCAACGTAATGAAGCTGGGTGCTACCATTGTAACGGACTGCCCGGACGTTGAAGCCTTCTCCATTTCCATCACGCCTTATAGTTTCAATACCTATGGGGGGCCGCTGGCCAGTTCCTGTGACAGGATCGACCCTATCTGGTTTGCCTCAACCACCAATCCTTTCAAAATATGGGGAGAAGACCCTACCGCCACCTGTCAATCCGGCTTTGTTTATCCGCATATGCAGCAGATTGAATATTTAGTCGACACCAGCAAAGTTTGGGTAGATTCAGCTTCGGCTACTTTAGGCTATTATCTGCCGCCGCCGCCCGGAGGAGGTTCATTCGATAATTATTTAAATGCACATAGAGGTTATGTGGACCCGTATGGATTTCTGGAATTGAAAATCGATTTTTCGTCCCTTCCTTCGGGCAGTCATACCATCTATTTCCGGCATAGAAATATTACCTTTAACACGGTGCCTACCGGTGAAATACCCCTTCCTACTTTCGGCGCGGGTGGTAACTGCTGTGTGGGCGCATGGTCAAGTATTGTATCTTATACTTTCACCCACTAGATGACGGAAACCTCTTTATGGAAGCAAGCCCTATACATACTGCTATGTATAGGGCTTGTTTTCTCTCCTTTTGCCGGCTTTGCCCAAAGCCGGATCTGTTCAGACCCGATACTCGTTCAGGACTGCAGAAAACGGATCTCAGATCTCCGGGAACAGGTGCTCCAGCGCCAGCCGGACTCCATCCTTATTATTTGTGTCCGTCACATAGTCGGCGGCTTCCTTTATTTCATCGGGGGCATTGCCCATGGCCACTCCCATTCCCGCAAACTGGATCATCTCCTTGTCATTGTAATTATCTCCCATGGCAATGACCTCGGTTCGGTCCAGTCCCATTCTTTCGATGAGGAAGCGGATGGCGTTGGACTTGGAGCCTTTGGGGTCCATCACTTCCAGGTAGGTGGGTTTGGAAGGATAGATATTTAAATTCCCGTTGTAGACGGATCGCAGGTGCTGCTGGATAGCGGCGATAGAAGCGGGCTCGCTCATCACCATCATCTTATTGGGCCCGATGCCTCTTGCCGACCAGTCTTTGATGAATTCCGGCAGGACGCCTACCTTGAGCTTTACATCCATGATCTTCTGTTCGTGCGCCGTCCAGGAGTCATCGGTCTCTGCGTACCATTCCCGTTGAAGATAATAGGCGATGGTTGCTTTAAAGGGCCTTACCTGTTCCGCTACCGCCGCGGCGGTGGACGGATCGATCATAGCCTGGAAAATGGGTTGTTCCGCCTCCACGATATAACCTCCGTTAAGGCTTACCAGGGGGTAGTGCTCCGGGATACCGATGTCGCGGAAAGTGGGCAGGATCGCATTCAGGGGCCTGGCGGAGACCAGGGTGACAGGGATGCCTTTTGCTATTAGTTTACGGATCGTCTGTTTGGTAAGTTGGCTTACAGAATGGTCAGATTTCAAAAGGGTACCATCCATGTCGAGGAATACAGCTTTGTACATTTGTGTTTATTATAGGGCACGCAATGTAATACATTAATGCATTCGGACCATCCTGTCCTTATACGCGTATATAAATTTTCTTCCTATCCAGCCATTTCCCCACCAGCCAGCAGACCATCATATAGGAGAGGGCAAATAAGAGGGAGCCGAAGGCGCCGGGCACGAATTTTTGATAAAAGACCCGGTTGATCCACTCAAAAACGCTTTCTTCCCCGGAAGCATGGATGGTAAACAAGATCACCACCAGGAGTTCGGAGAGGATGTAGATGGCCAGGGCATTTTTCCCGAAGACGCTAAAAAAGGAGGTCCAGCGGGTCTTTTGTCTGAATTCGATCACATAGATCAGGAAGGAAAGGAAGATCATATCGATGCCCACCGTATACAGGACATAGGAGCTGGTCCATAGTTTCTTATTGATGGGGAATAGGAGGTCCCACCCTACTGCTATGGCCATCAGACAGCTGCCGGTCAGCAGGATCTTGGCCAGCCCCTCATAGGTCTTGCCTTTTTGCTGGATGAACAGCCCGGTAAAGTAGCCCGCGATGACGTTGACGATAGCCGGAAAGGTGCTGAGGATGCCTTCCGGGTCGAAGGCTACCCCTTCGCCGTGGTACATGTGATGCTCGCCCATCACCCATTTGTCGAGCCGGTACCCGGCATTACCGGTCATGCTGAAGGGGTCGGCGCCCGGTACGGGGAACAGGAGCAAGGCAGCCCAATAGCCAAGCAAGAGAAAGCCGGCAATCGTAAAGACGGTTTTGGGCTTGCAGTAATGAATGAGCAGGGAAGCGAAGCCATAACATAAGGCAATCCTTTCCAGTACACCGAGGATCCTCGTATGGGAGATGGGACTAAGGCCCCAGTGGCCGTCCTGGGACTGCCGGAAAAAAGGGAACCAGTAGAGCAGGTAACCGATCAAAAAGATGAGGAGGGTCCTTTTGAATATTTTTTTCAGAAAGGCCGCATCTCCCAGTAATTCATATTTTTTCATGGCAAAGCTCATGGCATTGCCTACGGCAAAGAGGAAGGACGGGAAGACCAGGTCAGTCGGGGTACATCCATTCCAATGGGCGTGCCGGAGAGGAGAAAAGGTAAATTCTTCGCTGCCGGGTGTGTTGACGATGATCATAAAGCACACCGTCATTCCCCGGAAGATGTCAAGGGCCAGGGATCGGGATGTGGGTTGGAGGACTGGAGCGGATTGAGTCATTTGGTTATTTTATATTTCAGATCTATGTTCTGGTACGTGTGACTGTTGCCGGAGCTACGCTCCGGTTTATGACTAATGAGGTAAAGGTTTCCATACCAATACTTCGTGCAAACTGTCTGTATTCCCGTAGGCATTCACATACGCGTAATTGAGTGTAAATGTCTTCTTCGCCGGATCGTAGATACAGGTCCCGTTATTAAACAACATCGTCTTTGCGCCTGCCCCCTGGTTAGGGTCTGAATTTACGGCTACCGTATCCGAAACAGGGTCGATCGTGAGGTCCATCGCCACTCCATAATCGATATACGTGACGTCATCCCCTGCCCTTGCGATGACGGTGTTTGGAGGATAAGCGCCACCTGTCGTGTCGGCATAGTAAAGGTATTTATCCTCATTAATATTGG
This sequence comes from Puia sp., assembly GCA_035492545.1. Classification (GTDB taxonomy): domain Bacteria; phylum Bacteroidota; class Bacteroidia; order Chitinophagales; family Chitinophagaceae; genus Puia. Next base: position 25,174 of record DATJJD010000004.1, on the reverse strand, counting down.
TGATGACTCCCACATCACTTTTATAACCCGTCGAATGATAGAGCCCTACCCAGGTATTTCCCTCCGCCACCAGCCAGTAGCCGTTGCCAAAATTAGCGCTGATCGTCACACCCGAAGCGTCCGTTATTTTGAGCGGCAATATAAACAGATTTCCGTTGCCAAGCATGGAACTATTGACCCGGATGTGTAAAGAAGCCATGTGCTGGCCTTTGGGGATAGTCACTTTCCAGCTGGGCACGGTATAAACACTATCGGGGAGCAGGGTGTAGATATCCCCCACACTGTCATTCATCCGGTTAAAATCCTCCGGGTCTACGGCCAGGGTGACGGAGAGGTCCTGCGCTGCGGGGTTGGGCGAGGCCAGGTTGACATCGATGGTATAATCCGTCGGGGTGGGCTGGGAGGCGATGTAGGCTGTGTTGATGGCCGGGCCGCCCAGAAAGAATTCGGCTATCGGGTGGACGTCCGAGAAATTGGTATAGTTGGGGTTGGTCTTGACGCAGGAGCTGATGAAGAGGCCCGCGAAAAGGATGGCCCCGAAAAGGGCGATGGGAGAGCTATTGTTATATTTTCGCATATCCTTTTTTTTAATGATAAATGATAGGTTAGGGCATCCAAAAGATCTTGGACGTAAATTGATTTATCGTGCCCACAGCTTTTACATTCGCCTGGTTGGTCTGGTATTCGATGGTGGGGTACAGCAACCGAACGGGGGGCGTGGGCGATACCACATTGGGTGAATTGGACAACGGAATGTCCGCCGGATAATGTAACCGCCTGTAATCGCTCCATACTTCCAGCAGGTTGATCCCGTTGAGTGCGGCCCATTTCTGGACCAGGATAGCCTGCAATTTATTAGACGAGGCCGTCCATCCGACGTTATTGATGGCCTGGCTGTAATAAGCGCTGGCGGCGCTGCCCGGATTGGTCACCTGCAGGTAGTTATAAGATTCCGTGATGGCCTGCTGATAAAGGTCTTGCGGGTCACCGGCGATCCATCCCCGTTGTGCCGCCTCCGCCTGGAGAAAAAGGCTCTCGGTGGCCGTCAAAATCGGGCAGCTTTGGGTATCTCCCTTTAGCAGCCCTACCCGGGGGCCGGCCGGCACGCTGCCGCTTTCGGGGATATAGGCGCCGATAGAAGAAGCCGAAGAGGGAGAGGGCAGGCCGATGGTGCCAAAGGGGGCCCCCACATAATGGTAAGGCGTTATGCCGTAACCGGCCAGGGGTGAATAAAAATAACCCAGGCGGCCATCGTTGGTATTCGTGTAAAAGTTGATGGCATAGCTATTCGCCTTGAAGCTGGTATAGTTGTTAGCCGTACCTCCCGAAGAGGTGAACCCGAAAGAGGCATAGAAAGGGCTCTGCTGGTTGTTGTTCTGTGAATAGCCCGGGTTGACCCAGGCGTTCTGTCCGGCCTGGAGGAACCCATCCCCTTCTGTCATGATACCTTGTATCTGCGCCTGTATATACGCCCCGCGACCCGGCATTTCCGATTGGTGCATGAGGATGCGCAGCTTCAGGGTGTTGGCGAACTGTTTCCACTGGAGCATATCCCCGCCGAACATGATGTCGCTGGAAGGATCCGGATGAATGGCCGTCGAAGGTGCGGTATTGATCAGCTGAATAGCCGTGTCGATCTTTTTGACGATGTCCTCATAAATGGATTGGGCGTCGTCGTATTTGGGATAGAGGTTGGTCTTGATGGATGCCTGCGTATAAGGGACATTGTTATACACATCCACCAGCATCTGGAAGTGCAAGGCTTCGATTATTTTGGACATGGCCCCGAAATAGACCAGTGTGGGGTCCGAGGCCGCCGCCGATTCGATATAGGAGAGGTTGCCCAGGTTGCCATAGAGGTCGGTCCAGATGTTCTGCCCAAAATTGGTGCTGTAGTTATAGTTCGCATAGTCCGTAATATCGCTGAAGCCCTGGGAGATGGTCCAGTAGCCATGATAGCAGCCCAGGAAGGGAAAGTCCGTGGTGACGATGGAAGCCGCCTGGTTGAGGGTCCCTGCCATGAGGGTCTTCGGCGGTAAGTCCGTCACCTGGTTAGGGTTATTGTTGTTGACATTAAAATAGCTTTTGCCGCAGGAAGCCAGTAAGACCAGCAGGATGACGGGCAGGCGACAGGCCTGTGTGGCGGCATATACAGGATCGATGATCTTTCTCATAGCGAATATATTATCAGGAATTACTTAAAAGGTCAAGGTCAGGTTGAGTCCATAACTTCTTACGGGCGGCGCCTGGTAAGTGGAGGTTTGGCCCACGGCATTGGAATTGTCCTCGCTGAATTCGGGATCTGTCCATCCATTGTCCTTTGGCCGCCAGATAAAGAGATTGCGCCCCACGATGCTGGCCGTGGCTTTTTTCAGGATTTTCACTTTTTGCACCAGGGACAGGGGGAGATCGTAAGTGAGGGCCAATTCCCGGAGCTTCCAGAAGTCGCCGCTGCTGACGAACATGGCGGGAGGCAGGTAGGCAAAGCCATTCTGTCCCCAGAACTGGAAGTAATCGTTGATCGTCACGTTGGTATTCGGTACATATTTACCCGGCGCCGTCTCGATGACGGAGTTGGGATAAACGAAGCGCTGGTTGCCTCCTGCTACCGAACGGGGTGAGAGGCTGAATTCATCGATATAGGGCATATTGTTGAAGATGACGTTGCCTGCTCTGAACTCCGCTACCCCTGACAGGGTAAAGCCTTTGTAGCTGACGGAAGTATTAAGTCCCAGCCTGTATTTGGGATTCAGCTGTCCGTAAGGTCTGGGATCGGGGTTCTGGGAAGGGAGGCCGGTAGTAGCATCCACCACTACCCTACCCTGCGGATCGCGGACCCAGTCCTGAACTTTCAAATAGGGAAAGGCCTGCCCGACGATGGCATAGTCATTCGCCACGAGCCCTTTGCTGCCTGCCGAGCCGCCGATGTTCAGTTCGTCGATACCAGGCAATAAGCTAAGCACCCTGTTGTTCAGATAGCTGAAGTTGACGCCGAAATTCCATCGCAGGCCATTTCTCAGCCGGATGAGCGGAGTCAGGTTGAGGTCAATTTCGTAGCCCTTGTTCTCCATCTCTCCCACGTTGATGTACTGGGTGGCATAACCGGTAACGGGCGAGACCTGGATGGGAACGGTCTGGTTGGATGTGTTCTCTTTAAAATAAGCCAGCTGCAGGTTGACCCTTCCGGATAGGAAGCCCAGGTCAGCCCCTACTTCTTTCGAGACGGTGAACTCCGGCTTCAGGAGGGGGTTATAGATGGTCTGGTTGATCGCATAGCTGGTAATGCCCGTGCTGGTGAACGGGAAACTGTTGTTCCCCGTGGCGCCGGCCAGCTGGAAGGTATTCTGCAGGGAGTAAGGCGGGATGTTGATGTTGCCCACCTTGGTGATGCTGCCCCTTAATTTGAGATAGGAAAGGATTTTATTATCCTGTAAGGCTTTGATGGCATCCGTGGCGATGAAGCTGACATCCACGCCCGGATAGTAGTAGGTCCGGAATTTTTCCGCCAGCAGGGAGCTTTGGTCCCTTCTTACGGACCCGTGTACAAAGAGATAATCGTTGTACCCGATGGTCCAGTCTGCAAAGGCGCCGGTGGTGCGGATCCTGGACGTATAATCGGAGAGGGTCGGCGACTGGGTGCCGCTGCCGATGTTGAAGAAACCCGGGAAGGCCAGGGAATAGCTGGACTGTGTGGAAGACCTTTCGTAACTGTCGTTGGTGGTATAGCCAATGATGGCTTTACTGGTGAAACGTCCATAGCTGTTATCGGCCGTGATCAGGGCCGTGGTGCTGAGACGGGACCGGAAGTCGAAATTATCCGTCACCGAGTTGGGTGCGGGAGGAAAAGCGATATAATTATCCGAGCTGAAGGAGGCATTGCTGTATAAAATGGCGTCATTGGAATAGGTTTTATCCGCGGTGGTGAGCTTGCCATTATTATTAAAAGCGGAGAAGCCGATGCGATAGAGGGCATTCAGCCAGGGCAACACTTTGAAGTTAAGATCGATATTACCCGCCAGGTTGTCGTTCCGGTATTTATTCCGGACGTTGTTGGTATACCAGTAGGGGTTCAGCGACCAGGGAATGGGGAAGCCGTTGATGGAGGCATTGGGGTCGGTGGCGGTGTTCTTATAGGCCGGCACATTGACACTGGGCGGAAAGCCCAGCAAGGAGGTGTAGGTGTCGTTGAAGTCTCCATCCTGGTCTACATTGAACTGGTTATAGGCCAGGCCGATGGAAGAGCTGAACTTGCCGTAGTTGCGGGAACCGTTGAAGCGCATGCCCGTTCTTCTGGCGGCGTCGCCCGGTACCGTGCCTTTTGTCTTTACGTCCTGGAAGGAGAGGAAATAACTTCCCTTTTCATCGGCGGCCGAGTAAGAGATGTCATTCTGGAAAGTATTGCCTTTGTTGAAGAAGTTATATTTGGCATTTGGATAAGCCTTGTAGATCCCCCGCAGCACTTCCCCGTCCCGCTGGGGAAAGCCCACCAGTACGGAGTCGCCGTTGAAGGCGGGACCCTGGGCCTGTTGTTCGAAAGGGATATAGGAGCGGTTGCCCTGGTAGTCCGTGAAGAGGACATATCCCTGCGTATATTCACCGGCGTGAGGTCCGTAAGAATTCTGCAGGTCCGGGAGGAAGGCCACTTTTTCCTGGGTGTAGGTGCTGCTGATGGTGATGGATGGCCGTCCTTTTATCCCCTTCTTAGTAGTGAGGACGAGGACACCGTTGGAGGCGTCCGAACCATAGAGGGCAGCGGCATTGGCGCCTTTCAGTACGGTCACATTATCGATGTCGTTGGGGTTGATATAATTGATGTAGTTCAGGTCTACCTGTACCCCGTCGACGATCAGCAGGGCCTGGTTATTCCCCAGGAAGGAGCGGTTGCCCCGCAGCACGATGCGAGTGGTGGGGTCTACGCTGTTATCGGCCGTATTGATCTGCAGGCCGGACACTTTCCCGGACAGACCGGAGGCCAGGTTGGTGGTCTTTGCCTGGTTGATGGTCGAGCTGCTGATCTTGGCGGTGGAATAACCCAGCTCTTTGGATTGGCGTTGGATGCCCAGGGCGGTGACCACGACTTCTCCCAATACTTTTTTATTCTCCTGCAAGGTAATGACGACGGAAGCGGAAGAGCCCACGGTTACTTCCTTTGTCTCATACCCTATAAAGGAGCATACCAGGACATTTCCCCGGATGGCCTTGATGGAGAACAAGCCGTCCCCGTCCGTCTGGGTCCCGATGGTGGTGCCTTTTACCATCACGCTGACTCCCTGGATGGGCTGGTCCTTGCTGTCCAGTACTTTTCCCCGCAGGGGTTCGGCGCCCGCGTCCTCTGCCGTTGTTTTTACCTCGGTCGCACCGACGATGAGGATCTTATCCCCTCTTTGTTTGAACTGGTAACCGGTCTGCCGGGTGAGGGCCTCCAGGGCCTGGGGGAGATTGGTTTTTTCCAGGTTGAGGCTGACCGGTTTGGAGAGATCGATACCGGCTGTCTTATCAAAATGAAAAGTAAGCCCTGTTTGTTTTTCAATCGACTGAAAGGCTTCGCTGACCGGGCGGTTGGTGAGGATCAGGTGGAGGGGGCTGTTGCCTGACTTCTTCTCCTGTCCGGTGGCTGTCTGGAAGAGCAGCAGGAGGCAACAACAACTCAGCAGCAGACGCATCGGGGAAGGCATACCCTGGCCCGTCCGCGTAGATACAATCTTACGCATAAGCAATTATGATTTTGGTTTACTGATAAAATGCTGGCCGGTTAAGGCCAGGCCGGACTAATTTTTATTGACGATGAGGATCCCTTCCTCGGTGAACCGGTATCCGAGGCCCTCCGTCTGGCAGATGGTCTCCACCACTTCCTGCAGGCTTTCGTTGCGGAAGAGGCCGGTGTAGCTCCATTGCTGTTTATGGCTTTTATTGATCAATGCTATGTTGTATTTATTACCGATGCCAAAAGCTAATTCTGCGAAGCCGGCGTCCTTAAAATGCAGGGCTCCTTCTTTCCATGCCGCCACTTCATAGTCTTCTACAAATTTGTCGGTCTGTATCTGTCCGGTCGCCTTGCCGATCCTGATCCATTGCCGGGGTAACAGCGATACGGATCGGGGGCCGGATGCGGACGATGAGCCCAGGTCTTCTGATACTTTTACTTTCCCGGTCAGCAGGGCGATCTGCGTGACGGGGTCCTGTCCGTAGGCGCGGATATCGAAAGAAGTGCCCAGTACAGTGGTTCGCCATTTGCCGGTCTGCACTGTAAATGGCCGGGCCGGGTCCCCTATCACCTGGAAGAAAGCTTCGCCTTTTACCAGCGACACCGTACGCGCAGTATGAGCAAATTTTTTAGGATAGCGGAACTCCGTCGCTGCATTCAATTCGATGGTGGAGCCATCCGACAGCACCAGTTGTTTGGTCTCCCCCCGGCCGGTGATGACGGTGGTGTCGTTCTGGTCGATGCCTGCCAGGGCCGGACCTGCCGGGGGCGCCCGATGGAATAGCAGCCAGGCCGAGCCTGCCAGCAGGGCCGTCAGGATGGCGGCGGCTAACCAGGTGGCGGGTCGTCGCCAGTTGCGGGAACGGATGACGGGGGCAGCAGCGGGTCCCGACTGGCCGGTCAACGTCCGCAGGTTGTCACGGATCTTGTCCAGGCTGCCGGAGACCTCTTCTTCTCCCATCCCTTCATTTTCCAGCCGAAGGGAGTCATACCATTCATCGATGATCTTTCGTTCGTCGGCCGTGCAAAGCCCTTTCTGATATTTCTCCAGCAAAGCGCGTATTTCGTCGATCTTCATTAGTAAATAAATTATTGTCGGGAGAGCGGGAGGATTGTACTATTCCTTTTTAAAAAATATTTAGATGCGTCCAGGGGGGGATGCCAATTTTTCCCGTAAGATTTTAAGGGCTTTGCTGATCTGGTTACGAACGGTCTGGTTGGAAAGGCTTAATTTTTGGGAGATCTCATCGGTAGAGAGACGTTCGTAACGGCTGAGGATAAAAATGGCCCGCATTTTTTCCGACAGGCCGGAAATATAGGCATGCAGGGCGGACTCCTGTTCCTTATAAGCCATTTTATCTATCGGGGAAATCTCGGGCTGGTCCAGCATTTCTATCAGGTGGTCGATATGCCGCAGATGGGTGCAGGCCTGGCGGTAATAGTCGATGATCTTATGATCCAGGATGCCATTCAGGTAGGCGCCCAGGGATTGCCGGACTTCGATCTGCTCTCTTTTGACCCAGAGCCCGGTAAAAACATCCTGTACGATATCCTCGCTGATCTCTTTGACCCCCGTCTTATAATGGGCTCTTACCAGGAGCTCCCGGGCGTACCGGTTATAGATCGTATCAAAGGCATGCTGATCACCCTGCCGGAGCAGGGAAAGCAGTAGTTTATCTTCATGCAGATGGTATCGTCCCGGGGGCATACAGAGCAGGAATTTAGATAATATTTTCCAAATAGTAGCGTTTTAGTAAGGAGACCTGTATCTTGGCTCCCAAAATCCTCTCGGAAACCGTTGAAAACCAAAATCGTTTCTTCACCTAACCAACTACTTCCTGCAAAAGGTTTTTTCAGGCTTTTTTTTTACGCGCTGTTGAGCACGATGTTCTTTTCTCCGGGCCTGGCGCTGGGTCAGCAAAGGCCATCGGCAAACCGGCCCCGGCAGCCCTTTTTGCTTAAGAATGGTTTTAAGGCGGGAAGAAATCTGTTAGATGATCCCGCTTCCAAAGACTCCTTACGTGTCGTCCATTATAAGAAGAATTATTATACCCTGCTGCAGTTTGACAAATTACCGGGTGCGGCCGAGCGGGCAGCATTGAAGGGGCTGGGCGTTAGGCTATTTAATTATATTCCTGATCATTCCTTCCAGGCGGAGATGCCGGAGAGTTATTCGGCCGATGATCTGAAACGGCTTGGGGTGAGCGGGATCTACCCGTTGCCGGCCACGATGAAAATATCCCGGAAGCTATCGGATAACGGAGATGAATATGTCCGCGGGTCTTCCTCCCCGATAGCTGTCAGTTATTTTGGGACGATGACGGAGGAAGCTGTAGAGAAGGAGCTGGAGCAGGCAGGGGCTACTATCATCCCCACCAGGATCCGTCCGGAAAAGGTCCTGTTCATCCGGGCGGGGGGAGCTGCGCTGCAAAGGATCGCCGGGCTGCCGTTTATCAGCTATCTGGCTCCGCAGTCCTTAAAAGACCAGGCGTTGAATTACAATAACCGGGCTGCCCATGGAGTGGATGCCCTTGGCAACCCGGGCGGGAGGAACCTGCAGGGAGATGGGGTCACGGTGGGAGTGGGTGATGACAGCGACCCTTATACCCATGTGGATTTTACGGGCAGGCTGATCGAGCGTTTTGCTCCGGTGATCGGCGCCCATGGCACGCATACTTCCGGCACGGTGGGCGGCGGCGGGATCCTGGACCCTAAGAATAGAGGGATGGCGCCCCATTCAACGATAGTCAGCCAGTATTTCAGCGATGTCCTTACCAATACGCCCACTTATGTCAGCGACTTTCATATGGTGCTGACGAATAACTCGTATACGGCTTATGATCCGGGCTGCCAGGCCGAGGGGGAATATGATTTTCTTGCCTATTACCTGGATGCCCAGTTGTATAGCTATCCTAATTTACTGCACAATTTTGCGGCGGGTAATGATGGCCGGCTTAGCTGTACCCCCTATATCCATCCGTTTGCTACCATCAAGTCCGGTTATCAATGCGCCAAGAATGTCCTGACGATAGGTGACATCGACAACAGCAATTATACCATCAGTGTCGGTTCGAGTGCCGGGCCGGTCAATGACGGCCGGCTCAAACCGGAGATCGTTGCCGGAGGTGTCAATATCCTGTCCACTCTTCCTTATAACACGTATGGATATAGTTCGGGCACCAGCATGGCCTGCCCTACGGTCACCGGAGCGCTGGCCCTGTTGGTACAGCGTTACCGGCAGCTACAGGGAGGGGCGGATCCCTCTGCGGCCCTGCTGAAGGCCGTCACCTGTAACAGCGCCACGGACCTGGGTAATCCCGGGCCTGACTTCATCTTTGGCTTTGGGAGCATCAATGCCCGCACTGCCGTGGAAGCGTTGGAGAACCATCAATACAATACGGGCACGGTCAGTGACGGGGGTACTGTCACCATCCCCTTAACCGGGATCCCATCGGGATTACAACAGTTGAAAGTTATGTTGTACTGGCCTGATTATCCGGCGGCTCCCGACGCGGCGACGGCCCTGGTCAATGACCTGGACCTCACCGTTACGGCCCCCGATGCCAGCCTCCACCAGCCCCTGATCTTAAACCCCGCAGCGGGCCATGTCAATGATGTGGCCATAGAAGGCCCGGATCATCTCAACAACATCGAGCAGGTGGTGATCAACAATCCCCCCGGCGGGAATTTCACCATTACGGTGAAGGGTAGCAGCATCCCAGCCGGGCCACAGAGTTATGTGGTTACCTGGCAACCCATCCGGCCTTCCGTCACGGTGGAGTATCCGGCCGGCGGTGAGACCTGGGTACCGGGGGACGCGGAGACCATTCGATGGAGCGCCTATGGCGGTGAGCCCAATACCTTTACCCTTGAATATTCTGCTGATAACGGCAATACCTGGACGACTATCAACAATGCAGTGCCCGCCACCAGCCGGTTGTATACCTGGACGGTGCCTTCCACCGCCACCAACCAGGGACTTATCCGGGTGAGCCGCAATGGCACTGCCTATACCGACATCAATGACAACGCACTCACCGTGCTGGGGCAGCCGGTGCTGACGGCGACGAATCCCTGTCAGGGATATGCGCAGCTTAACTGGACCAGCGTCCCTTCGGCGACCAGCTATGATATCATGCAATTAGCGGGCGATACGATGCAAAAGATCGCCAGCACGACGGGCACGAGCTGGCTCCTGGGGAATTTACGCCGGGACAGCAGCTACTGGCTGGCCATCCGCGCTGTCAACGGGGGAATAGCCGGTCGACGATCGCTGGCTGCCAATGTCAATCCTTCCGGAGGCGCCTGCGCCCTGACCGCGTTGAATAATGATTATACCATCGACTCGCTGATCGCTCCCTTAACGGGAAGGCTGTTCACCACCACCCAACTGGGCAGCAGCGTGCCTATCCGGGTGGAGCTGAAGAACCTGGGCACCATTCCTTCCGGTACCCCTTTTACCCTTTCCTACCGGGTGAATGGCGGCCCTGTTGTTACGGAGACGAGTTATGCCGTGGTGGCCCCCAACAGCACGTATAACTATGCCTTTACTCAAACCTATGATTTCTCCCCGCCCGGCATTTATACATTGCAGCTATGGGTGAGCTATCCGGGAGACCCTCAATCCGGTAATGACACCCTGGTAACCGTCATCAAACAGTTGAATAATGACCCTATCTTGCTGAGCCCTGCCTATACGGAAGGGTTTGAGACCGCTGCGGATACCACCTATGCCCGTGCCGTGTCCGGCCTTTCGGGAGATGACCGGAGCGACTTCCGGAGCAGCAATGCCAATGGAAGACTTCGTACCTTTATCAATACGGGTTTTGCCCGGACTGGGGTGCGTTGTGCAACGATGGACCTGGCGCATTATAACGGGATTGTTACGGCGGACAGTCTTATCACCACGTACAACCTCTCCAACTATACTCCCAGTGACCAGATCTGGCTGAATTTCTATTACCGCAATGCGGGCATCAACTTCGGGCTTCCCGGCAACCAGGTTTGGATCCGGGGCAATGACCAGGCGGTCTGGATACCCGTGGTAGCGCTGGATACCAGCAACGCCGGGATCGGTCTTTACCAGGCGGCGCCCAGTGTCGATGTCACCGGCATCCTGAAAGCGGCTACTCCCGCGCAGACTGTCAGCAGCAGCTTCCAGGTAAAGTTCGGAGAAGAGGGCTATACCTCCACGAATTCGGTGACGCCGGATGGGGCCCTGGACAATGGCTATTCCTTTGACGATATTACGCTGACAAAGGCCCTCGGGGACATCGCCGTGGCGGCCCTGGTGACACCGAACCTGTCCGGTATCTGCGGTCTGTCCAATGCGGAGACGATCAGCCTGAAAGTTAAGAATTACAGTGCTGTCGCCGCCACCAATATACCGGTGACCTATTCCATCAACGGGGTGACGGTGACGGAGAGCATCCCCTCCGTCAATGCCTTTGATTCCGTGATCTATCATTTTACCCGGACGGCCGATCTTTCGGCCTACCAGCATTATACGTTGAGCGCCTGGGTGAGTGCCGCCGGCGATAATTATCATAGTAATGATACCCTGGCGACTGTTTCTTTTTTCACAACCCCGCTGATCAATAGTTTCCCTTACCTGGAAGGGTTCGAAAATAGCAACGGTTACTGGTATACGAATGGGGTCAATGACAGCTGGCAGTGGGGCGCCCCGGCCAAGACCCTCATCACCAAAGCCGCCAATGGGGCGAAGTGCTGGGTCACCAGCCTTACGGGTAATTACAACAGCAGTGAGCTGTCCTATCTGTATTCCCCTTGTTTTGATCTGAGCGGTCTTACCAGTCCCGTGTTATCCTTCAGCCATATCTACCAGACGGAGGACAATTGCGACTGTGATTATCATTGGGCGGAATACAGTACGGATGGGGTACACTGGATCAAACTGGGTGCAGTAGGCGACGGCACGAACTGGTATGACAATACGACCCGGCAGGCCTGGCAATTATCCAATACCAAATGGCATGTGTCCAGCTATGATATTCCTGTTACGGCGACCAGCGTGAAATTCCGGATCGTCATGAACAGCGATCAGGCAACTACGTATGAGGGGGTGGGCATCGATGATATCCATATTTTTGACAAGGCCCCAGTCTATAGTGGTCCCGATATCACCAGCGGGTTGACGTTGCCTGTCAGCGGTAGCAACTGGATAAATTTCGATATAGGCGGTCAGCGGGTGGTGTCCATCAACCCCAATGGGCAGGACCTGGGGAACACCACCGTGAAGGCCTTTATAAATACGGGCGCTGTGCGGAATGACGGAAAAGCGTATTACCTGGACAGGAATATCGTGATCCAGGCGGCGGCCCCTCCTACGGGACAGGTGGCTGTTCGTTATTATTTTTTGGATACGGAAGCGGCCAGGCTTCTGCAGGCAACGGGGTGCCCCGGATGCGGCAACCTGCCGGATGCCTACCAGGCCGGGGTTACGCAATACAGCAGTCCCTTACCGGCGGAAGAGGACGGCACCCTCAGTAATGATGCCAGCGGTGTCTTTCATTATCTCTCTCCTCACCGGGAAGTCAGCGTCATTCCCTATGACAATGGCTACTATGCGCAGTACCAGGTAGATGGGTTCTCGGAGTTCTGGATCAATGCCAGTCCGGGTATCGATATAGGACTCGCTGCCCTTACTGCGCCGAACACTTCGGCTGTCTGCGGCCTTTCCAATACGGAGGTGGTGCGGGTGACGGTGAAGAACTACAGCGATTATAACCTGACGAATATACCTGTCCATTATTCCCTGAACGGGGATACCGTCACGGAGGTCATTCCGGCTATTGCCGCTTCGGACTCCGTGGTGTATACTTTTGCACAAACGGCGGACCTTTCCGCTTTTCAGCAATATACCCTGAAGACCTGGGTGAGTTATGGCGGGGACAGCAATGCCCTCAATGACAGCTTACCGGCGATGGATTTCCAGACAGCTCCCCTGATCAATAGCTTCCCTTACCTGGAAGGATTCGAGAACAGCAACGGGTATTGGTATACGCAGGGGGTCAATGATAGCTGGCAGTGGGGAAGCCCCGCCGCGACCATCATCAATAAGGCCGGCAACGGTTCAAGGGCCTGGGTCACCAATCTGACAGGCAACTATAATAATAATGAACGGTCTTATCTATATTCTCCCTGTTATGATCTCAGCGGACTCGTGAGTCCCATGTTGTCTTTCAGCCATATCTTCCAGATGCAGGATAACTGCGTTTGTGACGAGCATTGGGTCGAGTACAGCACGGACGGAGTGGTCTGGACGAAGCTGGGTCTGGCGGGAAGCGGCACCAGCTGGTATGACGATGCCGTTACCCAGGCCTGGAAGGTCTCCGATCCTCACTGGCATGTATCGGGGTATGCGATCCCTGTCAGGGCGGCCGACACGCGGTTCAGAATTGTTTTTACCAGCGATGCCGACACGACTTTTGAAGGAGTGGGCATAGACGGGATCCATATCTGGGATAGCGGTGTGCCCGGGCAGATCCAGTATTCCGATGGGTTGCTGTTATCTTTTACGGCCGTGAAAACAGGGAACCAGGCGCTGTTGCAATGGAATACCATCGAGGAGACCGCCAACAGCCGGTATGTCATCGAGAAAAGCAGGGATAGCGTCCATTTCTTTGCCATCGACTCCCTACCTGCTGTCGGTAACCGGGATACGGTGAATGCCTATTCCTATACGGATAACAAACTCTGGGCCGGGGCGGATTATTATCGCCTGAAAATCGCAGGAGGCGGCGGGCAGCTTACGTATTCTCCCATTCGTGTTGTCAATGATACGACCAGCGGGCTGGTCATAACCGTCTTCCCTAATCCGGTCGAGCCGGACGGCCGTCTCTATATCGCCAGTTCCGTCAATTGTGAAAGGATCCAGCTGGTGGATGTCTCGGGAAGAGTGGTTATGAGTGTGGGGGCCCATGGATTGCTCAATACGCTGAGGCCGGGAGGTATCGCCAGGGGAGTTTATTTTGTGAGGGTGGAGACGGAAGCTGGCAGCAAGGTCGTTAAGGTTTTTGTTAAATAGCTGTTTTCCATAACTGGGCTCCGCCCAGTTGCGAACAAGGCCCCAAGCCGACGTTCGCCATCATTATGCGGATGCGGGAAAAAAATTAAATTCCGAAGGATTTTTTTCCCGTACTCCATATCGGTAAGCTCCTTATATTTGTCCACCGCCGCCAAACCGGGCGGAAGCCCCTGAGTAAAACAAAAAAGCTATTTTTTTATGAGGTTTAACCGAGTGAACAATATTGTAGGCTGGATCGTGGGATTGATTGCCTGTACGGTATATGTAATGACCATGGAGCCTACCGGCAGTTTCTGGGATTGCGGGGAATTCATTTCCAGCTGTTATAAGTTGCAGATCCCCCACCCTCCCGGCGCCCCGCTGTTCGTTCTCATGGGCCGGTTCTTCATCATCCTCTTCGGGGATAACCCCGCCACGGCCGCCCGGGGCGTGAACTTTATGAGCGCCATCGCCAGCGGTCTGTCCATCCTCTTTCTCTTCTGGAGCATCACGCATTTTGCCCGGAAACTGGTGCAAAAGAATAGTACCGGCGCCGATCCGGACAGCCAGCAGCTCTTTACCATCATGGCCGCCGGTGTCGTAGGCGCCCTGGCCTACACGTTCTGCGACTCTTACTGGTATAGCGCCGTCGAAGGGGAAGTGTATGCCTCTTCCGCCTTCTTTACCGCCCTGGTCTTCTGGGCTATCCTCAAGTGGGAGCACAATGCTGACAAACCCGGGTCCGACAAGTGGATCATCTTTATTTTTTATATGATGGGGCTCTCCATCGGGGTCCACTTACTGAACCTGCTGACCATCCCCGCCATTGTCATGGTCTATTATTTCAAGCGGTATAAACCTACGGCCTGGGGTACGGTGATCGCCTTTGTCGTCGGCTGTGGTATTACCGGCGTCGTTCAGAAATTCGTCATCCAGTATACCATCAAGGGAGCCGGCGCCTTTGACATCTTCTTTGTCAATTCCCTGGGCATGCCCTTCTTCGTCGGGTTTGCCTTCTTCTTTGCCCTGCTGACCGTCGTCCTCGTGCTGGCCATCCGCTGGTCGGTCCGCAAACAATACTATTATCTTAAAATGGGCCTCTGGTGCGCAGCTTTTATGCTCCTGGGCTATTCCACCTACTTCACCACCATCATCCGCTCGAATGCCGACCCCGCCGTCGACATGTACAATGTGGACAATCCCGTGAGCCTGGTGGGTTATCTCAGCCGCGATCAATACGGTGACTGGCCCATCCTTTACGGCCCCGATTTCCAGGACCGCGCCCCCCGCGTGGATAATGGCAACCTCTATGTAAAAGGAAAAGAGAAGTATGAAATCGCCGGAAAGATGTCGGCGCAGGATTGGGCGAACACCCCTTCCTCGCATATATTCCCCCGTATGTGGGATGGAGGCAATGACCGGGGACAGGTAGACTGCTATCGGGCTTTCTCTGGCATGGATGGTGATCAACCTACCATGTGGAACAATATCCGGTATTTCGTTAACTACCAGAGCTGGGTAATGTTCGGTCGCTACTTTTTCTGGAATTTTGTCGGGAAACAAAATGACCTGCAAGGTTTTGGGAACAGCCGCGACGGGAATACCGTCAGCGGGATCGCCCCAATCGACAATGCGTTCCTCGGCGACCAAAGCAAACTACCCGACACCATTCGCTCGGGTAACAAGTCCTACAACAAACTGTATGCGCTGCCCCTGATCCTGGGGCTGATCGGGCTGATATTCCAGTATACCCGTAGCAAGAAGGATTTCGTGGTGACGGGGCTGCTGTTCTTTTTCACCGGTTTTGCCATTGTCGTCTATCTCAACCAGGCCGGATATCAGCCCCGTGAGCGGGATTATGCCTATGCCGGCAGCTGTTATGCCTTCGCCATCTGGATCGGGTTGGGGGTCATCTGGGTGAAAGAGCTGATCGAGAAATATCTGCTCAAAGGCAAGGCAAGCATGGCCAATTATGCCGCCGCGGGCCTTTGTTTCCTCGCCGTGCCTGTCCTGATGGGCAGCCAGGAATGGGATGACCACGACCGGAGCAAAAAGACCCTTGCCAGGGATATCGGGAAAGATTACCTGGAAAGCTGTCCTCCCAACGCGATATTGATCTCCTTCGGCGACAACGACACCTATCCCCTCTGGTATGCCCAGGAAGTGGAAGGCATCCGCCCCGACGTGCGGGTGATGAACTATAGCCTGCTCGGCACCGACTGGTATATCAATCAATTACGCTATAAGGTGAACCAGAGCGGCCCGGCCGACGTCATCTTCACCCCGGAACAAATACAGGGCAATACCCGGGATGCCGTAGTGCTAAACGGGCTTCCCGGCTTTGACCAGAACAAATACTACGATCTCTATGACATCCTCAAAAATGTCGTAGGCAGCAACGACGCGAAATATACCACCCAAACAGAAGACGGAGAGACCTATAACTTCCTGCCCGTCCGCAAATTGTCTGTGCCGGTGGATGTCAACCTGGTGAGGACCAATGGCACGGTGAATGCGGGAGACAGCGTTGTCAGCGAATTACACCTCGATATTTCCAAGAATAAGAATTACCTGTTCAAGAATGAGCTGGCCATTCTGGCGCTGATAGCCGCCAATAAATGGCAACGGCCGCTGTGCTTCAACTCCACTTATGAGCTGGAGGATATGGGCCTGGCCAAATATATCCGCCAGGATGGTCTCGCCGGGCGGCTGGTACCCGTGGAAAGCAAGAACCCCAATGCAGGGAGCTACAACAATGATGTGGCCTACAAGAATATGATGACGAAGTTCGGGTTTGGCAATGCCGACAAGAAAGGGGTCTATTATGATGAGGAGAACCGCCGCCACCTCAATACGCTCCGGGCGGCCTACGCGCAGCTTGCTCTCAGCCTGATCGACGCGGGCAAAAAAGATTCGGCCCGCCAGATATTGGATCACTTCGATAAGAACGTCCTGGAGTCTAATTTCCCCTACGGGATGACTTCCAACCGGGCCAATCAGCACAACCGTATCTCCATGAGCTTCCTGCTGGCAGCCTATCAATCCGGGGACATGGAGGTGGCCAAAAAGTATTCCGCTTCACTGAAAAAGGACCTCTCTCAGCAGTTGCGGTACTACAGTAGCCTGGGAGATAATATGCCCAATGAGCAACTGGCCATCAATGCACAAATGCTCCTGCAGGGTAAAGGAGGGAATCTCTCCGACCGGCAGATGGGCTATGCGCAGGATATTGTTTCCTCTTACCAGATGCTGATGCAGGCGGGTGAATGGGAAAAACAATTCGGAGGAGGCGGCGCACTGCCCGGGCAGCAACAGTTGGGTGAAAAGAACCCCACCCTGATCAGTAATGAGCCTGCTGCCAAGGATACTGCTAAGCCATAGGAGACAATATTCCTACGGAATAAGACATTGCTAAAATAGCTAAATAAGGTGAAAGCCCCGGAATTACCTCCGGGGCTTTTTTATTGAGATTGTCTGTGCCTGCCCGGGGCATGCGGGGAAAAGGACGTCAGAACTAAATGGGCAATAGATTGTTCTAAAGTGGAATGGCTATAACGGAAAGGCGGACACCGGGAAAGCCGCGGAGGGCAGGAATAAACGCCGGAGGGTGAGGGCAAAACGGCGGTGAGAGCCAATGATGGTGAAGAGAGTCTGTCAGGTGAGGAGAGACTATTAACTGTATGTAGTTGTTTTCTGGAAAGCTATCGCTGGAACAAAATTATGCTTAACTTTCCTTTCAGTGGAATGAATGAATTTTTAATAACTGATTATGATAGGATTTCACTTTAAAAAGTATGACCCCAATGAAGAGGGGAAGCCAAAATTCGACCAGCTGCTGGACGTCTTTATGCAATTGCTGAGCTATACCAATGGAGATGTGGGCGAGGCGCTGCAATGGATGAATCAGCTCGACAAGGAGTATCAACTGACGGACAATGAGTATGGGATGGGAGATTTTATCGAAGATCTTAAAGACAAGGGTTATATCGACGATAATAAACAGACCGGCGAGATCACCATCACTCCCAAGACGGAGCAGGGTATACGCCGTCGTTCGCTGGAAGAGATATTCGGGAAGCTGAAGAAAACCAAACAGGGCAATCACAACACGTTCAAACCCGGAGGCGGCGACGAAAGTAATCCCGAGACCCGTCCTTTCGTCTTTGGCGACCAGCTGGAACAGATCGATTTTACCGAATCCATCCGTAATGCGCAGATCAATCACGGTGTCGAGAGCTTCTCCATGCAGGAAGATGATCTGAAGATCCGGGAAACGGATTACAAGTCGCAGACCTCGACGGTGCTGATGATCGATATCTCCCATTCTATGATCCTGTATGGAGAGGACCGGATCACGCCGGCTAAAAAGGTGGCGATGGCCCTCAGTGAGCTGATCACTACCAAATATCCGAAGGATACGCTGGATATCGTCGTATTTGGCAATGATGCCTGGCCGGTAGAGATCAAAGACCTCCCCTATCTGCAGGTAGGTCCCTATCATACCAACACGGTAGCCGGGCTGGAACTGGCCATGGATATCCTCCGCCGCAGAAGGAATGCCAACAAACAGATCTTCATGATCACGGACGGCAAGCCGACCTGTCTGAAGGTGGGCAAGCGTTATTATAAGAACAGCTTCGGGCTGGACCGGAAGATAACGAGCCGCTGTCTGAACCTGGCGGCGCAGTGCAAAAAACTAAAGATCCCCATTACTACGTTTATGATAGCGAGTGATCCTTATCTGCAACGATTTGTGACGGAGTTTACGGAGACGAATAACGGGAAGGCTTTTTTTGCGTCGCTGGATCGACTGGGAAGTTTTATTTTCAGGGATTTCGAGAGCGGGAAGAGGAAGACGGTGTATTGACCTGCGGGTTCGGCCGCGCTGCGATGGGGCTGTGGGGAGGAAGGCGTGAGGGCCGGCGACAAACGGGAAGGTTAGGAACGAGATAACCGAGGACAAACGAAGGCCAGGACGAAGGTTACGGGCGAGGAAGAGGGACTAAATGTCGCTCTGATGAAGCCCTGCGAGGGGCGACGTTTCAACGAAGTTCTGCCCGGAGCGTGAGGGATTGGAACGAATAGCCCGGAGCCCCAAAGGGCGAGGACTTGGAGCGTAAAGCCCGACCCGGAGGACGGCCGACGGCCATGGGACGAGGGTCACGCCGGACGATGGGGCACGCCACATGAATGTGAAAGAAACCAAAATAATTGCTAAGCAGAAACATAAAAAGACAAATGGATATTACTACAGTAAAGACTTTGGGAGAATTAAAGAAAACGGGCTACAAAAACAGATCTGTCAAAGAAGAAATCCGTGCCAACCTTATCAGTAAGTTGAAAAATAAGGAGACCACTTTTCCGGGCATTATCGGGTATGAAGATTCCGTTATCCCTGACACGGAAAGGGCGCTGTTGTCCCGGCACAACATTCTATTCCTGGGGCTCCGCGGGCAGGCTAAGACCAGGATGGCCCGGCAGATGATCGAGCTGCTGGACGAATATGTGCCTTTCGTCAGCGGCAGCGAGATCAATGACGATCCTTTTAAACCGATCTCCAAATACGCACGTGACCTGATCGCGGCCAAGGGGGATGCCACGCCCATCAGCTGGCTGCACCGCAGTGACCGTTACGGGGAAAAATTAGCTACTCCGGATGTGAGTGTAGCCGACCTGATCGGCGACATCGACCCCATCAAAGCAGCTAACCTTCGCCTGAATTTTGCCGACGAGCAGGTGATTCACTTCGGCATCATCCCCAAGAGCAACCGCGGTATTTTCGTCATCAACGAGATCCCGGACCTGCAGGCGCGCATACAGGTTTCCCTGTTTAATATTTTAGAAGAAGGGGATATCCAGATCCGGGGTTTTAAACTCCGGATGCCCCTGGATATACTGTTCGTATTCACCGCTAACCCGGAAGATTATACGAATCGCGGCTCGATCGTCACCCCGTTAAAGGACCGGATCGAGAGCCAGATCCTGACACATTACCCCAAAAGCATCGACACCTCTCTGGCCATTACGGAGCAGGAGGCGGATATTCATACCGAGCAAAAAGGCCGGGTGAACGTGAGCGACCTGGTCAAGAGACTGATCGAACAGGTTTCTTTCGAGGCCCGGTCCAGCGAATACGTGGATAAAAAGAGCGGTGTCTCTGCCCGTCTTACCATCGCCGCTTTTGAGAATGCCGTCAGCGCCGCCGAACGCAGGGCGATCCTCAACAACGAGAAAGAAACACAGGTATGGATGAGCGACCTGGTAGGCATCGTGCCTTCCATCACCGGTAAGATAGAGCTGGTCTATGAAGGGGAGCAGGAAGGACCGTATCAGGTAGCGTTTAATTTGTTGGAGAAGGCGTTCCGTACCCAATTCGTCAACTATTTCCCCAACCCGGACCAGCTGAAGAAGCGGAAGTCGGAGGCAAGGGACGAGAATCCTTTCAAGGCCATCACCCATTGGTTTGACAAAGGCAATCAGCTCAACCTGTTCTTTAACACCAAGGACGACGAAAAGATACAACAGCTCTACAAGGTAGACGGTCTGCATGCGCTGGTGAAAAAGTTTTTCAAGCTGGCCAGTGAAAGAGAAGCGGCTCTCCTGATGGAGTTCGTCCTGCACGGGTTGGCGGCTTATTCGCTGATCAGCAAGAAAGTCGTGGAAGGGAAGATAGAGTTCAAGGACCTGATCGGCTCTATGGTAAACCTGGGGTCGTCGGGAGGCTCTTATAGCAGCGACGATGATTTTGAGGGCGAGGATTTGAATTGAGAAGACCTGAATTGATACACACTGTGTTTATGTCATATGCGAACCCAGCCCTTTGGCTGGGTTTGTTGTTAGAAGTTGTATCCTATTCCCAGGTAGCCGCCGACGCCGTGGACACCTTCTCCAAAGATCGGTGCGAGGCCAATACGAAAATTCAGGCCCGTTGTGGAGGACTGCCGGCGATAGCCGATGTTAAGGGTCTCGAAGAGCAGGTCAGTCCTGTCTTTATAGAACGCTTTGTTGGCGAACGCCAGGTAATCATAGCCGTGATCATTGGTTATGTGAAGGTAAGAGACGCCCGCCCCCATCTCCAGGTAATGGCCTTTGCCGCCTAACAGGTAATTCAATCCAACCGGCACCGTCAGAAAAGAAGGATTAGACGAACAACTATACCCAATGCCTCCCCGCACTCCCAGTCCTCCTTCTTTTTTTGTCAGACGGGTATCATAATTCAGGGATAATACAACACCGGCTCCGCCTATCTCGGCATAGATGGCCTGACGGGCGGGAGGAGGGGTTATGCCGGCAGGGTCGCGGGTGGTGTTCATCATGTATTCCTGACCGTAAGAAGTGAGGAGGCTGCAAAGGTTAACGAGGCCGGTCAACGCCAGGGAAAGGATAAAGCGGGATGAGGTCATATGGCAGAATGTTGGTTGCCTTCAAGATAAAATGATTTCCCCGGAAACGCAAGATATGCGGGAAAGAAGCTATATGATATTGACTTCCCTTTCCAGCTCCACCCCGAATTTCTTTTTCACGCTGAGCAGGATCTCTTCGCTGAGGTCGTAGATCTCTTCCCCGGAAGCTTGTCCGTAATTGACGAGGACGAGGGCCTGGAGGGCGTGACAGCCGGCGTCGCCCCGGCGATAGCCTTTCCAGCCGCATTGTTCGATGAGCCAGCCGGCGGCGAGTTTGACTGGCGCGGGTGGCGGCGACTGCGAGGACGGCGGGGTTGATCCGGAAGACGGGGGCGGCGCCTGCAAAGACTGAGAGGAAGTTGCAGCGGCCGACTCGGATGGTTGCAGCGGGGGTAACGTAGAGGGGTAACCCGGGATACCCGGGAAGGCCGCTTTTAAGGCCGCAAACCGGTCGCCGCTGACGGTGGGGTTCTTGAAAAAACTGCCCGCATTGCCGATCTGTTTCGGGTCCGGCAGTTTGGAGGAACGGATCCGGATGACGGCTTGTGAAATCGCCTGGATGCTAAGCTGTTGTACGCCCATTTTATCCAGCTCCTCCCGGATGGCGCCATATTCGGTATGGAATTTCGGGACCTTATTCAACCGGAGGGTTACATTCAGGATGATGGCACGGTCTCTCAGGCGCCTTTTAAAGACACTCTCCCGGTACCCGAATTCGCAGTCATTCAGCGTGAAGGTATAGATCTTGCTTTCATGGAGGTCCCAGGCTTCCAGTTCATAGAAGACCTCTTTTATCTCCACGCCATACGCCCCGATGTTCTGCATGGGAGCGGCGCCGACGCTGCCGGGGATGAGGGATAGATTCTCCACGCCGGCCCAGTTGCGTTGCAAACAATATTGAACAAAGCCATGCCAGCTCTCCCCTGCCCCAACCCGGACATAGACGTATTTCTCGTCCTCCCGGATCAGTTCGATGCCCTTGATCTCATTCTTCAGGACCAGCCCATCGAAGTTGCCCCGGAAGAGGAGGTTGCTGCCTCCGCCCAGGATGAGAGGGTGCGCGCGCGAGCCCTTGCCGGGAGAGGCCATTGTGCGCTGAAAGTCCAGCAAGGCCGACAGTTCGTCCTGCGTCCCAAAGGGGGCAAACCACCGGGCCATGATATCGATGCCGAAAGTGTTGAAAGGCTTGAGCGAAATATTTTCACCGGGCTGTATCATTTATCAAAAATAAGCTACTTTTTAATAGAATGGAGGGCGGCGAAAGGGGCGCTACAAGGAGGGTCCTGCTAAAGCGCATCTACATCCGGGATAACCACGACGCTGCGGAATTTCCTATCATAGTGCAGGATGACGGTCTGCTGCTGGATGACGTGTTTGGCAAAAGAAATGGTGTGCCCGTCCTTGGGCAGCTTCAGCATCAATTCCATGAGGTATTGGTTGCGTACACGACCTACGGCGGGCTCGGCGGGGCCGACGAGGTATTTGCCAAAGTCCTGTTTGAGGTTGTTGGCAAAGAAAGACGCTGCAGACTGCACCACCTCCTTATCCTTGTGCCGGAAGGTAACCATGATGATGCGGGAATACGGCGGGTAGAAGAACTGTTGCCGCGCCGCTATCTCGTGTTGAAAGAAGATCTTGTAGTCGTGCGTCTTTATGTACGACAGCACGGGGTGACCTGTATTGGCTACCTGGATCAGCACTCTCCCCTCTCCATCCTTCCGGCCGGCGCGGCCGCTGACCTGCTCCATCAATTGAAAAGCCCTTTCATTTACCCGGAAGTCGGCAAAGCTGAGGATACTGTCCGCGTCGAGAATGCCCACGAGGTTGACATGTTCGAAGTCCAGCCCCTTGACCACCATCTGGGTGCCGACCAGGATGTCGATGCGCCGCTGCTCGAATTGCTGGATGAGGCTGTCATGGGCTGTTTTTCCCCGGACGCTGTCGATGTCCATGCGGGCGATACGGGCCTTGGGGAAGGTCTCCTCCAGGTGCTCTTCTATCCGCTCGGTCCCAAAGTTGCGCTGGACAAAACGATGATTGCCGCAGGCGGCGCAGGTATGCAGGGGCGGGTATACGGTACCGCAATAGTGACAATGAAGTTTGTTGGTCAGCTTGTGAAAGTTGAGCGAGACGTCGCAGTTCCGGCATTGGGGGATCCAGCCACAGACCTCGCAGACCTGGTAAGGAGAGTAACCCCGGCGGTTCTGGAATAGGATCACCTGCTTACCCCTGGCCAGGGACTGTTCAATAGCCTCCTGAAGCTGGGGGCTGAGGATGATCTTACTGTTGTCGCGGGAGGGAGGCGACGGTATATCGGGGTTGTCGGGGGAGGAGGCGGCATCGTCCGGAAGGATGCCCGGCCAGGGTGCATTGGGGTCGATGGTATTGGGGTAGGACCGGGCGCCCCGGGCGGCATAGTTGCTCTTACCGGCTGCCTTGCGCTGTGCTGTGCGAAGGATCTTGGTGTCGATGATGGAGATGTCCGGCAATTGCACCTGTCCAAACCTTTCGTTCAATTCCACCAGCCCATATTTACCCGTAGACGCATTGTAATAAGTCTCTACCGAAGGAGTGGCGCTGCCCAGCAATACTTTTGCCTGGAAAAGGGAAGCATAATAAATGGCCGCATCCCGGGCATGATAGCGGGGAGCGGGCTCCTGCTGCTTGTAGGAGGCATCCTGTTCCTCATCGGCCACGATGAGCCCCAGGTCCTCGAAGGGCAGGAACAGAGAGGAGCGGGCTCCCAGGATGATCTTTAGTTCGCCGGTGCGGATCTTGTTCCAGATCTCCAGTCTTTCGTTCTGGCTGAACTTGCTGTGATAGATGCCGATGTATCCTCCAAAGTGTCGCTGGAGGCGTCGTATGATCTGCGAGGTGAGGGCGATCTCCGGCAGCAGGTACAGCACCTGTCGGCCCTGGCGGATGGTCTGTTCCATCTGCCGTATATAGACTTCGGTCTTTCCGCTGGCCGTGACGCCATGGAGAAGACAGACAGAACGCTGGGCAAAAGCCTGGCTGATCTCTTCGAAGGCCTTCTGCTGTGCCGGGCTCAGGGTAAAGTCAATGGTGATATCCCGGGGTAAATATTTGAGCCGGTCGACGCTGCGTCGTTCGATCCAGAGGATGTTCTTTTCTACGAGCCCTTTGAGCTGGGCGTCGGAAGCCCCGGATTTCTTCAGCAGGTCCGGCTTGGTGACTTCTCCCTGGGTGCGGGCCAGGTGAAGGTAGGCCAGGAGAAGCTCCAATTGTTTGGGAGCCCGGGGGCCGGAAGATTTTTTGGGGGTGGCGGGCGGCTGGGCGGGCGCGGGTGCAGTGGCCGGCGGGTTCCCGGCGGTCGGCGGGTCCCAGTCATTGAGCAATTGGGCCAGCCGGTCTTCGTTGTGATATTCGGGGTTGAGGAGAACATAATTCTCCTTTTTGGTGGAATAGGTCTCTTTCAGCGCCTCCCAGACAAAACAGACTTTTTTTTCGATGAGCCTTTTGATAACGGGATAGACATGAGAGGAGTCCAGTATTTGCTGAACCTCGGTTAGTTTCAGCTCTTTTTTGATGGTGAGAGCTTCCGCCACCAGGTATTCATCGTGATCGAGATGGGAGAAGTCATCCCCTGTCTCTTCATTAAAGAC
Source organism: Puia sp. (assembly GCA_035492545.1). GTDB lineage: Bacteria > Bacteroidota > Bacteroidia > Chitinophagales > Chitinophagaceae > Puia. The sequence goes on along the minus strand of DATJJD010000004.1, from coordinate 415 downwards.
AAGGATGGTCTCGCTGCTCAGTTTGAAGTGGGCGGGCAGGGCGGCGGCCATCACCTCTCCTTCGCTGCAGAGGTAGTACCCGGCGATCCACTCCCATAGTTGCAGCTGAGCGGGGTGCAGGATAGGCTCAACATCGAGGACGTTGCCGATGGCTTTGGGCTCGAATGCCGCCGGTTTTTCCTGGTGGAGCCGTTTGACGATGCCGGCATATTTCTTATTCTTCAATTCCACTTCCACCCGGCAGCCTTCGCGGAGCTGGGAACGCCATTGTTCCGGTACGGACCAGGTATAGTTTTTCGGCAACGCTAAGGGTATAATGACTTCGGCGTACATGAATCGGCAAATTTACGCAAATCGGCCGGAGAAAGGGAAATAATCGGGGGACGGACGACGGGTGGGCGCGGAGGCAGCGGGA
>DATJJD010000003.1:0-77565 GCA_035492545.1 Puia sp. | reverse complement strand
TATTGGCCGGTGGCCAAATAAGATTTTTTCCATACTTTCGTATAAATTAATTGATTAGATAATGGCTCTGCCCGAGTCTTGTCTTTTTGATTTAATTTGGAAAAGACGGGGAATGGTTCCAACATTCTCCGTTTCCTTTAGAGGTCCTCTTATGGTGGGTGTTTGGCGTTGAAAGAAGTCTTTTTCATTAGCAATCGTTTTAATTATAAAAAATAAGCTGTTCAGCCCAGGCTAAACAGCTATCATTTTGTAATATGCACAGAATCCTTCACGATTTGGTACTGGAATCGGCCAGTTAAATGCAAGGCCTCCATTACCTCTTTCAGGGATTCATCTTTAAAATCACAGGAGTAGGTTACCGTTTTCAGCTCTTCATCTTCAATGCTGACCTTCACATTAAACCAGTGTTCGATCTGGCCCGCGACATTTTCCAGCGTCTCATTTTTAAAAGCAAGACTGTTCTTCTTCCACACCGTTTCCAGGGACACATTGTCCTTCTCTTTGACATCTACCTTGCCTACCCAGTAAATCGTACCTATCGAATCCCCTTTAGTTGGGGCTGGTGTTGTATTGGCCCCTGCCCGGTTCTGCACGACAAGCCTGTCGCTGGGTTTCATAAGGATCTTCCGCTCCGGGCTGTTATTCAGGGTCACCTCGATAGCCCCGCGTATCAGGGTTGCTTCCGATGTTTTTTCATTCTGGTAGCTGCGTACGTTGAAAGCAGTACCCAGCACCCGGATGTCCAGATTATTGGTGTGAATGATAAAGGGATGCTCGACATCCTTTTGCACATCAAAAAAGGCCTCCCCCGCAAGAGATACTTCCCTCCCCTGATTGCCAAAATCCTTGCTATAGGTTAATTTGCTGTCCGCATTTAGCCAGACCAAAGTACCATCCGGCAGCTGGACCTTAGACTTGGAACCATAGCGGGTGCTGATGACATTGGCTGTATTATTGCCCCCGCTCTTTTTTCCGGTATAATTGGTTATCAGAAATGCCATCAACAGCGAGGCAGCGATGCCACCTGCTATCAATGATAATCGAACCACCTTTCTTTTCACTGGAGCAGGCTGCCTGGATAGATGATTGCTCAGTCTTTGAATGTGTCTGCTGAACGACCTGTCAACATCCGGCGTCTGTAAGTTAACTGCCTTGAAATGATAAGCTCTCCGGGCCTGGTTCAGCAACGCCTGCCACTCGGGGTTGTCACGGATCAGTTGTTCCAATTCATACAACTCCTCGGCTGAAGCTTCATTATCCAGCTTCAAACCTACGAGTAACCAGAACCTATCCATATTTGATGGAGCACCCATATCCCCTAAGACAAAAAATCCTTTCCGGGAATACTAAGCCGTGGAAAATATTTTTTTATGATTTTCTAAACACTTGACTGTCAAGATCCAGCGTGGGCAGACTCTCTGTCATCTTCCTCAGCCCGATGGACATTTGATTGCGTACCGTGGATAGAGAGATACCCAGCACAGCAGCAGTCTCCTGGTAGGACAGCCCTTCTACTTTCACCAGTTGGAAGATGATCCGGCACTGCGGCGGCAGCTCTTTGATGGCGTTTTTGATACGGTTGACCGCTTCCCCGGACAGAAAGATTTCCTCCGGGTCCTCCCATACAATGACATCATCGAATTCCAGATCATCGATGTTCAATTGCAGCTGCTTGTAGTTACGGGTGATATAATTGAGCGCGTTATTCTTGGTAATCGTGAACAGGTAAGCCTTAACATTATCAATTTCTGCCAGTTTGGTCCCCAGTTCCCAAATCTTAATAAATGAATCCGAAACTATCTCTTCGGCCGCCTCTTTTGATTTGACAAAAGAATAGGCAAACCGGAAAATACCATTGAACAGCAATTTGTACAAAGACTCATAGGCCTTCATATCCGAATAGCTGCTAATCCGTTCCTGTAATTCCTTTATATACGCTGCATCACTCATGGAGGGCAGGCAAATTTCAGGAAATTAATGGTATTTCTCTATTTTTTTAATGGCTGCTCTTATAATGCTCTAATAAGAGATCCCCGCCAAAGTCATCAGTGAGGTCCCGCACGACGGTGTGTATATGGTTGGCGTTGTTTTGCGTATTATCGTATTCAATAATGATAGTAGGACCCTGTATGCGGTAATAGTAAGGTTTGCCCAACACATGTTCCGTATTACCGGCCCAGGTAAACCAAAGTTTGTCCAATCCTGCGCCTTGTATCTTTTTCAGTAGGTCGTTCGCAAACAATTTGGTATACCGGTGCACATAAAGATTGATGAGCCGCAGCAGCAGTTGCTGGTTGCCAGGCGACAGTTCACTGTAGCGTACTCCGGAGGGATGTTCGATCATGGCCTTCCGATTGTTTCCGGTGATGATTTCACGGGGCGCCACTGAGTCAATGATAGCCTTTTTCAATTCATCCTCGGAGAGGGCATGCAGCAGCGCAAAGCCTTGAGCCGTTTCGTCCTTCAGTACTTCTTCGCCTTTTTGATCCCCACTTAGTACAATCGCCGGATTGGACCCTAGAAAACTGGGTGTTCCAGCTACCAGTTGATTTTTATCGGCGGAAAAATGGAAAGCGACATGGTGCCCTTCAAAACGCCATCCCCAGATAGTCCTGGTGGAGGGAATGCCAAAAATCGTGACAAAATATTTGCCCGGGTCCCGGAAATGATCTTCAGGCTTTCGGTGTTCCAGCTCTTTTAGTACGACATCCAGCTGCATGATAGCATTTACCTTCTTCACCGTCTCTTCACTCAGGCAGGTTCGCAAAAGGTCCATGAGAGCGGTCCGCTGCCTTACATTCAACTCATTAAGGGAAATACCTTTCCGGTCGTCCAGCGGGACAAAGTTAAACCGATAGCGCTCCCCGTCATCAAAAGGATAAAAGGTTTTAACACGTTGTGCGCTGTCCAGTAAATGGATAAATGCATTTGCCTTGCTGGCCAATCCCTGCGCATGGACCGATCCGGTGAAAATATAAAATAACACGATGAATAGCCGGAAGTGCTTCATTCTTGAACCTTTATGATTTATGCAATTAAAGGTATGAGAATAAGATCAAGGTCTTCAACTACTTATTTACTTTGCTGCACTTTACTCTATCCTCCCGGCCTTAGCCTGGCATGCCCGCTTTTTTGATTCGGGCAATCTGGAAGACAAGATAGATAAGGACGGACCAAACGCTGAAGAAAATAAAATATTCCATCAGCAGCAGCCAGACAGGCGTTTTAAAACGTGCGGCCCAGAGTGACCGCTCATCAAAGTTGCTGACGGGTTTTAAAACAGCCCCCCAGGGCACCGTCTTCTCCACCTGCAGGTTGCCATAGGTATCATTGTCTTCCACCTTCGCGATGAGGGTCAGCAGACCTTTGTCACCACCCGGCAGGCCATCCCGTTTGAATTCAGCAGTGATCTTCCCGGTAGAGTCCGTGGTGAAACTCTCCTTATCGCTGACTGGCATATCGCTCTGCAGGCGTTTGACCGCTACTTTGATCTCTACCGCTTTCACCGGCGTCCAGGCGCCGTCCTTCAATTCCTCCACGCTGACGACAATATTCCTCCCCTCCGCCGTATCTACTTTCAATCTTGCCTCCTTGACCACAGCCTCCGTTTTGGAAGCATTGTAGTGGGCATCTCCGTCATAAAGGGCAATAAAGGTATGGGTCGTCCCGCTCTTCCATTGGTCTTTCAAAGAAGGTTTCAGGGTAGTAACGGCATCGCCTTTATCATCGGTCACCAGGTCCCCGACCAGTGTACCAGCCGAATCTTTATCAAGATAAACGTGAAATTTCGCTCCCTTCACGGACTGAAATTTTCCGTTCAGCTTAGCTTTGGCGTGCACAGAAAGATAAGACCATTGGTTATTGACGTTGTGATAGCCCACCGTGACCAGCACATCGTTCCTGGTGGAGTCCTGTTTGGTAGTCTCCTGCGCCGCGGTCAATTCGCCGATGGTCAGCAGCGCCAGCACACAGACACATACGGGTAGATAGTTATACAGCCTTTTCATGTTGTTCGATTATAGTTTCATGAATGGGGATGATGGGAAATATTCTGGCAAAAAAAGTGATGATCAACAGGGTTCCCGCCAGCGATCCCATGGTAATAGCCCACTCCTGCCAGCTGGGAAAATAATGATGGAATTTTTCCGCTACGCCCTGCATAGGAAGAAAGGGATGCAGCAGGGTCGGCGTAACGATGAGATATCGTTTAAACCAGGCCCCTACGACAACCATCAGTCCGGCGATGAACATGGGCAGCGGTCGCCTGCCTTTCTTGAATAAGAGGATAACGATAGGGACCAGCATGCCGGTGAAGATGGCAAACCAGAACATGGGTGCATATTCTCCGGCAAAAAGATCCTCAAGATGCGCCGCTTCCGGCTTCCTCATCTTAAAGGCGGGAACGAGATATTCATTGATGTTAAAATACAAGTATAGCAGCGCCAGCATGACGAGGACTTTTCCCATTTTATCGAAATGAAGTTCTGTAATATATTTCTCCAGGTGATAGGCCTTTCGAAAAACGAACATGGCCACCACTACGGCTCCGGCCCCAACCAGGAAGGCACCGGAAATAAAATAAGCGCCAAAGTTGGTGCTATCCCAACCCGGCCTGTAGGTGGTGGCGAACAACCAGGATGTAACGGTGTGGATACAGAAGGCAACGGGGATGATGGTGACACACATGATATTGATCGCCTTTTCACTCAGCCTGACCTGTTCCGGAGTACCTTTCCAGAAGGAGCCCAGGAACCGGTATAATTTATTCAGCCGGGGGCCCGTCGTCTCTTTAGCCCGGATGAGTATTTTTAGATCCGGCAAAAGAGGGAAGTACAGGAGCAGCAGGCTGAGAATGAAATAGGTACTGATCACGATGACGTCCCAGATAATGGGAGACTGCATGCGGCCATGCAACAACAGGTTTAGAAACCGTTCGGGCCTTCCCATATCCACCACGATGATAAGCGACGCAAATACGATGGCGGAGACGGCGATGATCTCGGCGATACGGGTGAGGGGGGTACTCCAATGGACATTGGCCAGCCGCAACACGGCAGTGATCAGCGAGCCTACGAGGCTTATCGCCACAAAGAACACGAAGTTGGAAATATAAATACCCCAGGAGACATAATCCCCCATGGCCGTTACAACCAGTCCATTCTTCAATTGCAGGATCCAGGCGAAAGCTCCGGCCGCACAAAATGCCAGCAGGATGGCAGTCCAGACCTTACCCCAGCGACTGAATCGCATGGGCAGCAGGTCCCGGGTTATATTCGCATATTCGATTGACTTTTCCACGGTGTTATTATTTAGAAGTTGATATCTGACCGGAACTGTCTTTCTCCAGCCCCGACTCATAAGGGAAATTCCGGCTGGCCGGCGGCAGATAATAAACGCTGGGTTTGGTACCCAGATCATCCATGAGACGATAGCCCGCCTTGTCCCTGATGAGGTCACTGAAACGAAAGGTCTCCGAACCATTGGTTACCGAATCTTCATTCAGATCGCCAAAGGCAAAGACGCCATTGGGGCAGGCGGTCACACAATGCGGCAATTCGCCCATACGGGCCATATCCGGGCAGAAATCACATTTACTTACCGTGCCTTTCTTTTGCGGGACGCTGGTCTCACAGGAATAAGGCTGGGCTGCAACCTCTTCAGTCAGCTTGGGCTCCTCCCAATTGAACACCCTGGCGGAATAGGGGCAGGCGGCCATGCAGAAACGGCATCCGATACACCGGTCGCTGTCTATCAGCACAATCCCGTCCTCCCGCTTGAACGTCGCGTCTACCGGGCAGACTTTCACACAGGGCGGCTCGTCGCAATGCATGCAGGTAGTAGGTTCCCAATAAGGGGCCGTATGTTCCGCCTCCTGCATGGACAAAACTTTTATCCAGTTCTGATCCGGATTCAACTGATGCGCATGATTACAGGCTTTTTTACAGGCGCCCACATTTTTACAGCGGGAGAGGTCGATGACCATTACGAATTTCTTGCCCGCTATCCCTTTCCTCTCCTCGCTGTTAGAGGGATGGGGTAGGTCCGGCACAGGTTTTAGAAAGGCCTTATCCATTTCGATGACCTCTCCATCCACCGAAAGTAATTTCACGGTTTCACCCGATGCGGTAACGTCGCCGTTGGCATATCCCTCAAAAGGGTTCTTTTTGGAGGTGCATCCCGCGACAGCACCTGCCGCCAGCAAGCCGGTCAGCAGGAAATCCCTTCTGGAATTGTTATCATTTCCCATAACTAATATTTTATGAAGGTGGTCTTACCTACCTGTAGGTGGTTGCAATTTATGTTTTGATCCAATGCTGCAGCTCGTCGTTGCTTATCTTTTCCCCCCTGGCGGGAAGCCGGGACGCTTCGATCTCCACCAGCTTCCCATCCTCCGTTAACATCCTGACCATTTTCTTTTCCCCATCCGGCAGCCGGCCGGGCGCCGTTTCCGGCGCACAGGAAATGACATTCTTCTTCCCGGAAATTGACAGACCAGCCACGGCTGCCAGGGCAGAAATGACCGAGAGCAAACCAACGCCCCCGACAAACTTCCTGCGTGAAGAAGATTTCTTTGGTGTCGGTTCTTCCATATTCTTCATAGTTTTCCCGATTTACAATCAATTAAGCCACAAACGGCATGTTTATTTTTTCAGGGTGCGGACGAATACAACCAGACTCCAGTTATCTTCCGCATCGGGGATCTTCTTTTTAAAACTCGGCATATCCCCGCGTCCCTCTACGATCTTATAGAAGATGGATCCATCAGACTGTGTTTGGAAAGCAGGTTTAGTGAAGTCGGAAGGCTGGGTCTTTAGCTGGGCGGCCTTAGTGCCATCTCCGAGCCCTTTCTTGCCATGACAGGAAGAACAATGAGTATCCCATAGAGCCTTACCGGCGGCGATGGATGCTGCATCGGATTTTACCGGGTTGACCGCTTTCGCATCTTTATCCGGGACCACCCAGGGTTTGGGCTGCTGGGTTGTTGTAAAAGCCAAACTGAAAAGACTGATGGAGAAGATCGACGCAGCGATGATTAACTTACTTTTCATTTGATTATGTATTTTGGATTAATAAAGTTTCGTTTGGTTTCCTGACAGTCCCTAAAAATTCCACAGCCGGGTTATATTGAAACCGATCAGGAATTGCCCTTTGGTAAAGTCATTTTGGTTAAGAACATTATTATTTTGTGGCAGTATGCTGCTATAATTACCCGCAAATACCTGGAACGTATGCCCGCTGGTGGCCATTTCCAGCCCACCGCTGAGATTGGGGTGGGGGTTGTTCATCGGATGCTGCGTCAGCGGTTGATCATAGTTGATAATGATGGCCGTCTTAGGAGTTATCTTATAACGTCCCCCGGCCGTGAAGGCAAAATGATCGTTCTTCATCGTGGACTGTTGTTTCCCGTTTGCGTCGGTATATGCCGGCACATTGTTGAAATGAGAGAGGGAGATGCCCGCCTGGACCGACAGCTTATCAGAGAATTTCCGGGCGACCAGGATCTGATTGAAGTATGTGAAACGATCAGAGGTCGATACGAACAAAGTGGTAGCATCCCTCTTCCGCGTATCCATCACCGCGTTGCCGAAATAGGTGACGCTAACAGGCATGGAGCCGTCTTTGGTCTGTCGGAGCAAGGCATATTTCAGGTTCCAGTCGATCTGCATCCGGTCGTTACTGGCGCCAAACCCCAACTGCAGGTTTTTGAAAAGAACATAACTGAACCCCAACCGCATGGTGGCACCCCCGAATACTCCATAGAGGTCGGAAATGCCGTTGTTGACAGTCCCGAACCGGTGCTGAATATCGAACTCGAAAGTCCCTTTGATAGGCACCATCACCGTCTGATTATCGATCAGATAGTTGCCGTCGAAAGTATTCTTGACAAATGATCTTTTCTTCACAGCCGGCGGTAGCACATCGGTCTTCCCCCCAGTAAGTGCCGTCCCAGTCGTGTCAGCCGCCACCGTAGCGGTGACAGTGGAATCCTGCGCTTTCAGGTTCACGGTGCCGATCAGGTTCAGGACCATAGATACCGCGAAGCAAGAGAACAAAAAGGATGATTTTAACTTTCTCATATAATTGAGTTTAATTGTTTTTAGCGCCTTGTTTGATCCAGGCGAGTACCAGGCCATTGATATTGGAAGGATTGTTGGAAGCACCCAAGGGCATGGTGGACGATTCCTTGCCGGTCAGCCATAGATAGACAATGCTGTTCGATGGATTGCCGGTGTCTATATATCTCCCGTTAACCAAGGAATTATAGGCATTTGCCGCCATCAGGTTGGGACTGACGCTTCCGTTATGGCACCCGCTTTTGCCGCAGCTGGCGCTTAAGATGGGAATTATATCAGTGCCAAAACTGACTGTTTTAGTGACCTCCGGCGTATTGTCGATCAGTAAGGTGGAAGTCTTGGTACAGGCCGCCAGGGCTGTCAACAGCACTGCTATTACCACCTGGCTTGATTTAATTTTATGTTTTGACATGATCTGGTTTTGAAAATGAAAGAACAAGTCAAACTTCTACTGTTGGAAATGTAAGGTCAGACCGGGTTGAATGCCATGCTGGTTATTTGATTTGTTCCAAATAGCCATGCCAAATGGCTGGTCATCCAATTTCGAAAAGTCTATATCCTGTTTCAGCGCATCGGTGGTCTTTAGCAGGCGCTTGTACTCCACGATCCACCCGGTCCCCGTATAAACAGCCACGCTGGTAATGTCAGCCCGGCCATTCATGAGCGGAGAAGCGATAAAACTGGGAAAGCATTTCGGCCCGTCACCGCCGTATATTCCCGCTACCTGGAGATAGTCAGTGCCTACGTTAGGATCGATGGTCCCCCCATTGTAAGTCAGCACTCCATTGGCATCTACTGCGGTTATCTTGGCTGCTTTGCCGCCCGTCAGGGTATCAGTCGCCAGGATATAGTTGTAATTACTGGCATCCGGGATGATCCAGGTAGGGACATTCACGGAAGTAGAGGTGCCGGTGATCTTAAGGGATTGCCTGTTATTGATGGATCCGCCATTGGCCGGAGAATTATAAGAAGAAGAAAAGGGGACCGGGGGGGTTTGTCCGTCGAGATGCCGGCCGTTCCCGTTACCGCCGACGGTATCCGTTACGCTGGGTCCACCCGCCCAATCCTGGTAATTATCGTCAAATTGGGAAAAAACCTCGTCTTTGCTCAGGTGCAGCCACCACATATCGATCTTTTCATTGGCCCCATTCGTATAATGGTTGCCGCTTGCATTAGGTACCCAGGCGCCGGCGTAATTTTTATAAGGGGTGAATACATGGCAGCTGGCATAACAGGTAAGAGTCTCGAATTTGGGAGTGGAGTGATCGATATTCCATAACATGGCCAGTTTATCCTCTCCCCATCCGTCTCTTACCAGAACGCCATTCGCGTCGTAAGAACGGCTGCTGGGCTCCTGTGCCCAACGATGGGATGTAGGATCAAAATACCAGGGAGTGATGGCTACGCTCTTAGTGGGGTCTGTCCATTCTGCCAGGAAGTAGATGTATTGAGCATCATACATGCAACGAAGGGTGGCCGGGTAGATCTCGCCAATATAGCCTGCAAAAAGCCCATTGCCGGGATCGGGTACCGTCGGTGAGACAGCCAGCTTTGTGGCGTTTACCCATGAGGCATCGACGGTCCCGTCGATGACGGGCGCCGTACTGGTCTTATAGGCAGTCAGTACAGTGGTGCTGGCCGTGGTGCCGGTATTGACTACCTGGTCGTTCTTGGTGCAATAAGTCAATGCAATGGTCGATAGGACCAGGACCGTAGTGACAACAGTAGTTTTTCTGAAATTTTTCATAACGAATAGTTATTGAATGTGCTTGAAGTCGAAAAAATAATGATTAAAGCTATTTTGGTCCGGATGACATTTTTATGACAAAGGGCGTAAGGCAGGATGATTTAAATCATGTTTTTTGTGTTGGCGCTTTCTGTGAGCAATTTGGTTGCATTAACCGGAAGGATCGTTACAACTTTACAATAATAAGTTCTATGATTCACACTTTGGGGGAATGGAATTGCGCATTCCTAATTATTCTCTAATTATCCTCTAATTATTTTCTAATAATTTTCTAACGAACCTATATAGGCTCGGAGGCAACTTAAGCCCCGTTTAACCGTATTCTTAAGAAACATGTCTGTCTGATTATGATCAAAGTCACCGTATTGGCCCTTCTGCTCATGGAGCTTGTTTCACCAACCTGGCATTATAATTTGCAGGAAGCCAAGGATCTGGCTAAAAAAGAACACCGGCATATCCTGCTGAATTTCTCCGGCAGCGACTGGTGTGGTCCCTGTATCCTCCTTCGCAAGGAGATCCTCGATCAGCCGGCTTTTTTGCAAATGGCCGACACTTCCCTGGTGCTGGTCAATGCGGACTTTCCCCGCAAAAAAAAGAACCAGCCTTCCCCTGAGCAGCAGCATTTAAATGACCAAATGGCCGACCAATATAATGCGCAGGGGCAGTTCCCCCTGACCTTGCTGCTGAATGCCGATGGAAAAGTGTTGAGGAAATGGGAAGGCAATCCGGCTGTGAAACCAGAGAACTTCAGCGCCGAGGTACGGGCCGTCATCGACGCGGATCAATAACACCAATTACCCTCTATAAAATCGATAGCATGAAAAAGAAAGGCCCGATAAAAGCATGCCTTGCGGCATTGACCGTTTCATTCCTGGCATCCTGCGCTCAAGTGAAAGAATACCAGAAGAGCAGGATCAATGACAGCGAAATGACCCTGGCAAACAGGAAGGTCGAAAAGAATGAGCTCAACGCCCAGTCTTACCGGGAGGGTTCTTCCGGCGCCAATGGCGGCAAGACTGGGGGCGGTTGCGGTTGTAACTGATGCGTTTGGGCATTAATTGACAGGAATCATTCTACCACCAACTGAACAATACCATGAGAAAGATCTGCCTCACCGTGGTCGGCCTATACCTGATGCTGCTCCACGCCTTTTCACAGGTTTCTACGAAAGATAGCTCCCTTAATACGGTCACACACTATACCCCCCGGAAATTAAAATTGGATGAGATCAACCTGGTTTCCAGCTATTATAGCCAAACGGCGGACAAATCCTCTGTGATGGGAGGAAGGACGGACAGCAAAGGCATCGGCGATGTGACGGACCTGGCAAATGGGGTGGAATTGAAATTCATGGGATGGGACCCGCAAGGGCGAAAGAATACACTGACCGCAGGTCTGGGCGTTGACTATCATACAGCAGCCTCCCAGGCTTATGTAGATTCCAACGGGCGGGCCCGTAACAACGGAACCAGGATCTATCCCACGCTTGACTGGAGTATCGAGAACGGCAAAAAAGGAACGGAGTTCGGGTTGGGCGCTTATTATTCCGCCGAGCATAACTATTACCATTCCATCGGGTTGAATACCTCCCTATCTAAAAAAAATCATCATAACGGCGAATTCAGCGTCAAGCTAACCGGATTCTTCGATCAGATAAAAATGATCAAACCTTCGGAGCTGATACCGGTTGATTCCGTAAAAAGCTCTCCCGGAACGGACAGCGTCGTCTACATCACCACGGCGAGCGGAAGGACGCAGACATTGACCTATGTCAACGGACAGGTGACGGGCGGGGATACGAAAACCGTCATCCCGTCAAAGGCGCGGGATACCTATACGGCTTCTTTTGCATTCTCCCAGGTGATTAACGAACGTATGCAGGGCAGCATTGCCATGGATCTGGTTTACCAGAGCGGCTATCTCGGTCTGCCTTTTCACCGCGTATTCCTGAATACCGGCAAGGATACGATCGAAAACCTGCCCTCGCAACGATTCAAGCTGCCGATCGGGGTCCGGCTGAATTACTTTGTGGGCGATAATATTATTCTGCGGTCCTATTATCGGTTCTACGTGGACAACTGGGGCATGGTATCACATACGGCCAGTCTGGAAGTGCCCGTGAAGATCACCCCTTTCTTTTCCATCTCTCCATTTTACCGGTATTATGTCCAATCGGCAGTAAATTATTTTGCCGCCTATGAGAAACATACAATAGCCGACCAATATTATACGAGTAATTATGCGCTTTCTGCATTTACGAGCCAATTTTTTGGAGCCGGCGTCCGCATCGCTCCTCCCAAGGGTATCCTGAAAGGCCTGAATTCCCTGGAGATCCGGTACGGACACTACTCGCAAACTACGGATCTGACTTCGAATATTATTTCGCTGAATTTAAAGTTTAAATAAGCATGCCCACCAAACCCTTCCTTGGATCCACCGTCTTCTTCACTGCCGTCTCCGCCACACTATTCAAAAAAGTAACCGTCAACCCATTCTCTACAAAAACACAGGTAAGGGCATCTCCGAAAATCGCCTCCACAAATCGCAGATTCAGCTGCAGCGTATGGTCATTGACCCAGGTCGCCGTACCAGCAATCCGCGAAGGCTTAGGCACCATGTCTCCTGAACGGAATATATACATCTCTCGTGGACGATTCAACCGCCATTCCTCCCACCCAAATTCAAGCGTGGAAGTCTGGTCGTCTGCCTCCACTGACAAGACACAGGTCTTACCCGAAAAAGAAAATTCCAGGCTTTTAACATGCAGGTCATTGGCCTCTACCGCCCATTTTTTCTTATGATAGCGAGATGACATCGTAGAAGTCTTCGCCCCCTTAACCACTGGCAACATCAACGCCGACAATTCCTTTTTCAAGGCGGACTGGTCCTCGCTATTCTCCGGCAACACACCAGCCTGCATACCCGGTGGCAGATGTTCCCAGATGATTTTGAGGGATTTCTGCATATCAGGCGTCTGGCTGGTGACCGCCAGCACGGCATCCAGTTCCGGCATGACGATACAATATTGACCATAGGCGCCATCGCCCCGGTAGAAGCCATGGGTACAACGCCAGAATTGATAGCCATATCCTTCAGACCAATCGCCATTGTTGACCTGCGATTCAGTCTGCTTCGAAGTCGCCTCTTCCACCCAGCTCGCAGGCAAAAGAGAAGTCCCCTTCCAATTCCCTTTTTGTAGATACAGCTGACCCAGCTTCGCAATATCCTCCGTATGTACCCGTAGTCCATATCCCGCCGTATTCAATCCCTGGGGGGACGTTTCCCAGTCGTATCCTTTTATGCCTAAGGGCTCGAAAAGTCGCGGCCGGAGATAATTCTCCAGGGTTTCACCGGTCACCTGATGAAGAATGGCGCCCAGCATATAGGTGTTACCCGTATTATATAAGAAGTGACTTCCCGGCGCAAACTCCACGGGCTGAGCCAGGTAGGTCTTTACCCAACTATCGGTAGAAGCCCTCATTTTCGGCATCGTGTCTTCGCCATGGCCTGTATTCATGGTTAACAGGCTCCGGACAGTCATCTGCTGAAAGTTGTCGCTGGGATTGGCGGGCAGGTCGCCGGGAAAAAATGACGCCACCTTCGCATGAATGTCCAGCTTTCCCTCCTTTACCAACAATCCGATGGCAGTACTGGTAAAACTCTTGGACAGGGAATAAAGCGTATGAACGAATTCGGGTTCATAAGGCTTCCACCAACCTTCGGCTACGACGTTGCCATGACGGAGCAACATAAAGCTATGCCAGCTGATGCCCGAGTCATTCGCTGCTGCCAGGAACTGACGGATCGATTGGGTGGAAATGCCCTGCGATTCCGGGGTAGCCCTTGGAAAACCCGCTCCTTCACCAGGATTCAGGAATTGGGTGATCCCTCCCAATGCAGGCAAAACCCCAAGGCCAACGATTCCTGTGCCAGCTGTCTTAATAAACTGTCTACGGTTGGTATTCATGACTTTTCAGATTAGACTGCTTCAAAAGTAGTGAATCTACCTTCACTCACTCAATTTTAAGCGCTCCAATCTTTTACCCGGCCACATACTTATTCAACTTCGTCTGCTCCTCCCCGCAATTCTTATGCCCGCCGCATTAGCGCACTTTTTGATAAGTGGTAACAAGAACCGCGTAATTTTCATTATATTCATTTAACACTGTTGAAATTTAACGGCTTTCAAACCAGGCAGTTAAATTCAGCCATTTGTCAACCACAAACTAACACACCTATGACAAGAACAATGCTATTGTTCCTCACCCTGCAGGCATGCTGCATACTACCATGCCTCGCTCAGCTCACCACCATCACCGGACACGTTACCTCGGAAGACGGCAAACCCATCCCGGGCGCCACCATCACCGCCGTTGGCGCCTCGGGTAAAGGTACCAACGCCAATGACCAGGGAGCCTTCACCCTCCAACTGCCCGCAGGCACCAAAGCCATCCAGGTCAGCGCCGTGGGAATGGTCACCCGGCAGATTCCACTTTCCGGCCAGACTTCTTTTGACATTATCTTAAAAATCTCCGACCGATCCCTCAACCAGGTGGTCGTGACAGCCCTGGGCATCCGGAAAGACCTCAAAACGCTGGGCTACGCATCCCAACAAGTCTCTTCCGAACAACTGGTACAGGCCCGGCAACCCAACCTGCTCAATGCCTTACAAGGCAAAGTAGCAGGCGTCACCATCTCCAGCGCCGGCGGCGGCCCGGGACAAGGCGCCAGCATCCTCATCCGGGGTATCAATTCACTGGACCCCAACAAAGACAACCAACCCCTCTTTGTCATCGATGGAATGCCGGTAGATAATACGACTTCCACCACCGGCACCACCGGCGGCCGGGGCGTCCAGATGCCCAACCGCGTCAGCGACCTCAACCCGGAAGATATCGAAAGCGTCAACATCCTTCGCGGTGGCGCCGCAACGGCCTTATATGGACTAAGAGGTGCTAACGGAGTCGTCGTCGTCACCACCAAATCAGGCTCCGCCGGTAAACTACAGGTACACCTGACATCAGGCTACAGCATCGATAAAGTCAACAAGATCCCAGATATCCAATCCACCTATACCATGGGCTTCGGAGGCAAACTCTCCGATTATGACACCACCAGCTTCTGGCCTACCTGGGGGCCCACCGTCGAACAGGCCCGGACCATCGATCCCAACCACCCCGCCCATCTATATAACAACTGGAAAAGAGCTTACCAGACCGGGCATCAGTACCGCGACGCCATCAGTTTCTCCGGGGGCACCGACAAAGCCACCTACTCTTCTTCCATCTCCTACTTTAAACAGAACGGCTCCATCCCCTTCACCTGGTACCAGGACATCACCGCCCGCATCAACGGCCAGCTGAAGTTCAGCGACAAATTCAGAATGGGCAGCACCGTCTATTATTCCAATACCGACGGTAATTTTTACGACGCCGACCGCTACAATGAAGAGCTGATCTACTGGGCGCCCCGTTATGACGTCATGGACTATAAGACAGCCGCGGGAACCCAGAAGACCTATGCCAACGGCAACCCCGTCTATTACGCCGCCACCAATAAGTTCGGCTCCAAAGTAGACCACATCATCGGCAACCTCAACTTTTCCTATTCGCCGGCAAAATGGCTGACAGCGACCTATATGCTGGGCATGGACCATTACGGAGACGCCCGAACGGCCACGGCCCCCGGACCGACAGGCGATCCCAATGAGTTCTTGGCGTCAGACAACGACCTGGGCTTCGTACACGAATACCAGCTCAACTACCGGCAGCTCAACTCCAACTTATCCCTCAGCTTCGACCACACCTGGGGCAATATCTTCCAGACGACGTTGCGCATCGGGAACGACATCCTCGACCGGACCCGCAACAACATCAGTGCGGAAGGCAATAACCTCGACGTGTATAATTTATTCAATCTCAGCAACGCCAAACAGACCAGCATCTCGGAGTATAAAGAAAGTTACCGCATTATGGGTGTATACGGCGACCTCTCCCTGGGATACAGCAATTTCTTATACCTCACCTTCACCGGCCGGAATGACTGGACCTCTACCCTGGCAGAAAATCATCGCAGCTTTTTTTATCCTTCAGCCAGCCTGAGCTATATCTTCTCCCAACACCTTACCCTTCCCACCTGGCTAAGCTATGGCAAGCTGAGGGCATCCGTAGCCGGTATCGGCAAAGACGCACAGCCCTATAGCACCAGCGTAAACTACGGCACTTCCTTCGGACAGCCCATCGGGGGCGTCATCGGCTGGTCCCGCAACCCCTCCGCCGGAATTGCGGACTTGAAGCCGGAAAAAACTCGCACCATAGAGGCCGGCGTAGATGTAAATATATTCAAAGACAGAATTGGCTTTAACTTCACCTGGTATACCTCCAACAGCAAGGACCAGATCATACCCGTCTATACAGGCCTGTCAACCGGCTTCAGTTCGGTGATCCTCAACGCAGGAGAGATTCAGAACCATGGCATCGAGATAAGCCTGAAAGCCTCGCCCGTAAAAGCCAAAGACTTCACCTGGGATCTCAGCCTCAACTATTCCGCCAACCGCAACAAGATCCTCTCGATCTATCCCGGACTAACGGAGATAGTAGCCGGAACCCAGTCAGGCTACTCCAACTCCTCCGTCACCGAGAAGTATATTCCCGGCCACTCCGTGGGTGACCTGTTCGGCACCCCCGTCACCCGGTACCAGGATAACAAGGATCCCCTCTACTCCGATAACAGCAAACCGCAGCTCATCGGGGCAAACGGCTTCCCCATCCTGACACCCTCTTCCAACCAGAAGATCCTGGGCAACGCCTATCCCAAATGGATCGGCAGCATCTCCAACACCCTCACCTATAAGAACTGGAGTTTATTCATGCTCTGGGATACCCGGCAGGGGCTTAAAAAATTCGACCAGTTCAGCAACTTCCTGGCGGCCTTCGGAGAATCCACGCTGACCCTCAACCGCAATCAAACGCTTGTCTTCCCCGGTGTCCTGGCCGACGGCACCCCGAACACCAAGGCCGTATGGCTGGGCCAGGGCGTCGGCCCGGATGGTCATGACTATGGCTCCGCAGGCTACTATCGGGCCGTTTACCGGGGCATATCCGAGCATTTCATAGAGGACGCCTCCTGGGTAAGATTGCGTTCGGCATCCCTGACCTATCATCTGCCCAATAGCTTATTGGGACACACGTTCATTCAGCAGATCAGTCTCGCCCTGACAGGTAATAACCTGCTGCTCTTCACCAGGTATAAAGGCTTCGACCCTGAATCCAGCTCCCAACCCGCCGGCAGCAATGCCAATGGGTTTGCCGGCTTCAGCTACCCCGCTTTGCGCAGTTATTGGATGACCTTGAACGTAGGATTTTAAGAAATAAAATAAAATTAGTCAGATGAAAAAAATAATCTTCCCACTCTTCATACTGTTGACAACGACCTTGTTCTCCGGCGGCTGTAAAAAATACCTGGACGTAAATCAGAACCCCAACGCAGCTGAGACGCCGCCCCTCAATGGTCTGCTGGCCAACATCACCTACAAGACCGGTGATAACACCTTTTATGTCAGCAATTACACCTCGTACTATACGCAATACCTGGCCTCTCCCAATCCTGCCGGAGCAACGGACATCTATGACCTGGTAGATGCCAGCAAACCCTGGGACAGCATCTACACCATCATGACCGACCTCTACGATCTGAAAAGATTTGCGGCGGCCAAAGGTTTGAGCGCATTCGTCGGAGTGGCGGACATCCTGCTGGCGCTGCACCTCAACATGACAACCAATCTTTGGGGCAACATCCCTTACTCCGAGGCTTTCCTGGGCGTACAGAACCTGACACCGGCCTTTGACGATCAGAAAGCCCTGTACGATACCTGTCTGACTTTATTGGACCAGGGCATCGCAGTCTTACAGCAACCAGGTATCGACAACCAGATGGACGCATCCAGTGACTTCATCCACAAAGCCAACCTCGCCGCCTGGATAAAAACCGCCCATGTCCTGAAAGCCAGGATGCTCAACCAGGTATCAAAAACAGCGACGTACGATCCCGCCAAAGTAATAACCGAACTGACCAGCGGGTATACCGCCAATGCCGACGACGCCCAGGTCACCACCTATGTAGCCGACGTAAACCCCAACCCCTGGGGAGAGGTGGCCATCCTCAACGCAGGGCTTGACCTGGATGGATGGCTTTCAACCTACTTCGTCAACGCCACGGACGGAGCGACCTATGGAGTCTTCGACCCCAGGCTGCCACATATCACAGACACCACAAAATATGGAGACTACCGGGGCACCCCCAACGGAAAAGGACGTATCGGGACAGGCACCGCGCACGAAGAGTGTTATCTGACGGAAGATGGCTGGTACTCCACGCAGACCTCGCCCCTGCTGATCGCCACCTTCGCCGAAGCCTCCTTCCTCAACGCCGAAGCGCTATTCCGCAGCGGCGACAAACCGGGCGCCTACGCCGCTTACCTGAAAGGCATCCAGGCGCACCTTGCGAAACTAGGCATAGCCGATTCCGCCATTCAACGATATACGACCGACCCGGCGGTAGCCGTGGGGGCCGCTAACATCACCCTACCCATTATCATGAAAGAAAAATATTTAGCCTGCTTCCTCAGCCCGGTTACCTGGGATGACATGCGAAGACTGGACTATGCCTACAAGAATTTCAGCCTTCCCGTGAACGCGTTGCTCACCACCTTCATCCGCCGGATGAATTACCCGACCGACGAACTATCGAGGAATGGGAAAAATGCACCTACCGTTCAATTGACCGATCACCTTTGGTGGGATCAGTAACATCATTTTCCCGCAATAGAAAACCCGCCAGGCTCTCCTGGCGGGTTTTTTTCTACCTCCCTTTTCGATCCTATATTTACAATCCAGATCGCCCTATATTAAATTATTCCTTAATGATGAGTCTCAAAAAATGTAAGGTCTTCAACGACCTGGCCCATATTCTTATACCGCTTACCCTCATCCTGGCTGGAGCCTGCGGGCGCCCATCCCCCCCCAACAAAGAAGCCCCCGTCCTGCGCCCCGACTCCGCCATTACAAAAATGCACGTGGAAGATGGCTTCTCCATAAAGCTGGTGGCGTCCGAACCCTTAATAGCAGCGCCTGTAGCCCTCAGCTTCGATGAAAAAGGAAGGATCTGGGTAGTGGAAATGATGGACTACATGCCGGACACGGCCGGTAAAGGCGAAGAGTTACCCACCGGAAAAGTAGTGATCCTCAGCGACAGAAATGGAGATGGCATCATGGATGACAGCCGGGTATTTTTGGACTCTCTCGTGTTGCCCCGGGCCATCTGCCTGATAGAGGACGGCATCCTGGTAGCAGAGCCACCCAGGCTTTGGTACTATCAGATAAAAAATGACAAACCCATAAACAAGACCCTGGTAGATTCTGCCTATGCGGAAGGCGGCAACGTCGAACACCAGCCCAATGGCTTGTACCGCTCGCTGGACAACTGGATCTACAACGCAAAATCTGCGCGACGTTATAAAAAGAGGGGCAACCGCTGGCTGATAGAAACCACTCATTTCCGCGGACAGTGGGGCCTCTCACAAGACAACTACGGCCGGCTGTATTACAACAACAATTCGGAAAACTTATTGGGAGATTATTTCCCGCCCGGCCTGGGGACGGAAAACCCCCATCAAAAAGAGGTAGCAGGCTTTAATGAAAAAATAGTGCCGGACAACCGGGTCTACCCCGCAAGACCTACCCGGGGCGTCAACCGGGGTTATATGCAAGGGGTGCTGGACGACAGCGGCCGGCTGGTGGAATTTACAGCGGCCTGCGGTCCGCTGATCTATAACGGAGGCCTGTTCGACGCAGCCCATGAAGGCAATGCCTTCGTAGCCGAACCTGCCGCCAATCTGATAAAAAGAGACATCTTAACCACCGAAGGCTACCACACCACCGGGAAACAAGCCTACGGGAAAAAAGAATTCCTGGCCAGCGAGGACGAGCGCTTCCGCCCCGTCAACCTCCACATCGGACCCGACGGTGCCCTCTATGTAGCCGACATGTACCGGGGCATCATCCAGCACGTTACCTATCTGACACCCTACCTTAAAAAGGAAATTGCAGACAGGGCCCTGTCAAAGCCCTTGAATGGCGGGCGCATCTACAAGATTGTCCCTCTCCATACCACACCCGGGAATATAAGTTTCAGCAACAACCCCGCCGACTGGGTTAGCTTATTACAACACCCCAACGGCTGGGTCCGTAGCAAGGCACAGCAACTACTGGTCGACGCAAAGGATAAAAAAGTAGTGCCCGCCCTACGATTACTCCTGAACAACCCCAGCCAACCTATTCCCCTGATCCATGCCCTATGGACCCTGCAAGGGCTCAACAGCCTGCAACTCACCGACGTCCTCCCGCTGCTGAAGCTCGACCAACAAGAAAACCAACCCCTGCGTTGGCAGGCTTTAACCATCCTGCCGGAGCTCCTGAATAAAAATAATTACCGGCCCATCATCCCCCTCCTCAATAACATAAAAGATACCCTGGCGGCCCCCTACCTGGCTTTTCTGGCCAACTCCATCCGCCCCTTCGACGCAAAGGCGGCACATGACCTCCTCACCCGCCTGCTCCGGCAATATCCCGGCAATATCTATGTTGCCGACGCTATCATCAGCAATCTCCATGACAAAGAAGAGGCCTTCTACAAAGAAGCCATCGCTATCAACCCCGATACGACCATCCTCTTCAACCGACGACTAAAAAAACTTATAGCCGATATCGCCAAAGCAAAAAACACCAGCAACCTCAAAGAATTGACAAAAAAATTTCCAAAAGGAGTCGCCATTTTTCAATCTGTCTGCCAGACCTGTCATGGTAAGGATGGGAATGGCATCACCTCCCTGGCCCCACCGCTGAATGGCTCCAACTGGGTGCAGGGCGATAAAACCAAACTAATCCCCATCGTGCTCTATGGCTTAACGGGGCCCGTAAGAATAGCCGGCAAAGTATACAGATCCCCCGAGATCAATGGAGACATGCCCGGCATCGGCGCCAACACCGCCTTCACCGATGAGGACATCGCCCAAACGCTGAGCTTCATCCGCAACGCCTGGAACAACAAGGCACAACCCATCAACGCAGCTGAGATCGGCAGCATCCGAAAGAAATTAAAGGATCGGCAAAAACCCTTTACAACAGAAGAGCTGGACCAGCTAAAATAGCCGGTCCAGCTCTTACAAATATTGGTCGGAAACCTAGTTCCCCAAACTGGGCGGCCCCTGCGAATTCATATCTTTTCTCTTAAATAAGTTCAGGTCCATCTTCCCGAACCGGTAGGCGAATACCACCCGGAACAACTGCGGGTCCTTCAGACGATTGTACTCCTGCGAAAAGAACTGGCTTTGGCTGTATTGGTCCGACCAGCGATTGCGGAAGATATCACTCATGCTCGCGGTGATGGAAGCCGCATTGTTTTTAAGGAAGCTCTTCTTCACCGCCAGATCAAATCCATAGTACGGCTTGATGTAACCCTGCGATGAACTCTGGGTGGTCGATCCCGGAGGACCAAAATTATTCTGATTCAGGTTAACCGGTAGATTCGTCTTCGACTGGTAGATAGCCGTCAGTTGCACGGAGAAGTTAGCAGGCAGTTTGAAGTTACTGTTGAACTTGCCAAACCAGCTCAGGATGGCATCCTGCGAGGGCTGCTTCAGGTTATCCGTATTGATATGCGAATTGTAGATATTCAGATTGATGGAGATATCCCACCACTTGGTGATATTATCCGTAGAAGTGATTTCACCACCTACCGTATACGCATTGTTGGCATTTTCATAGGTATTGATCAGCACCGGCTGACCGATGGGGTTCACACCACTGTCCTGGTACCGGGTCATGAGGTTCGACGTATACTTGTAATAGCCCGAGATCAGCAACGTATTGCTATGGGGAAAGGTCTTCATATAAGACAGCTCGAAGGAATTGGTGAATTCCGGCACCAGCGCAGGGTTGCCCCGGGTGATATTCAGCGAATCCGAATAGTCCGTATAGGGGATCAGCTGGAAGAAACCGGGACGGTTGACCTTACGCGTTGCACTGAACTGCAGTTCCTGATCATGCTCCAGCTTCTGGGTAAGGAACAGGGATGGAAACAGGCTGGTAGGGTAGCTGTTATGGAAATGCTGCCCCGTGTTATGCAGGTCACCCGAATAATTGGAGCTCTCTCCCCTCAGCCCCACCGAGTAACCAAACTTCCCGATGGCCCCGGTCCAGTTCACATACGCTGCATAGACTCTGCTGATGCTGCTATAATTACTGGTCCCGTACGGGGTGATGGTGGCATTGCCATTTTTGTCCAGCGCATAGGTATCGTTGTCATTGCTCAGCTTCTGGATGCTGACCCGCAGACCGGCCTCCAGCTTTGATTTCCCGAATGGATTGGTATAATCCGTTTGTATCGTGGTGAAAGCCGGAGAAGCCGTGCCCAACACCTGCTGCCGGGTGGTGGCAGCCACCGGCGTACCAGGCAGCCCCGAATAATAATCTGTAGTATACAAAGAAGACGCATGCGAAGTCACCCCGAAATAAGAACCATCAGCCGTCAACTGCTCTCCTTCTTTGGCGAACAGATGTTTCATCCCTAACTGTACCCCGTTGACATCGAATTCCCGCGAGGAATGGGAATTGCGCAGGGAATAACCAGGCTGCTTACCGGAAGGGTTAAGAGTATCAGTTTGTATATTCGATACATCTGTGGGACTGAAATTGCCATGCACCTTGATATAAGAAGCGGAAACGGTCGTCTTGTTGGTGACAAAATAGTCCAGACCGATCTGGCCGAACATAAAATGTCCCTTGTTACGCTGCAGATCACCTTGCAGGAGATGGGTGGTAGTATCCCGCAGGGTGGTAGTACGATCCGTATTACCTACCGTCTTTCCATTCATTCCATTATACATGCCATTGGCGCTGATGTTCACCTTTCCCTGGCGGGCATTCAGGCCAACCAGGGCATTGGGCGCCCCATGCGAATCCATGCCCGCCGAAATGCTGCCATTATATCCTTGCTTCCGGTTCTTCTTCAGGACAATGTTCAGTATGCCGGAACCTCCCCCCGAAGCATCATATTTGGCGGATGGGTTGGTCATGACTTCCACACTCTCGATCGCATCTGCCGGTATCTGGTCCAGGGAGAGAGTGGTGGGACGGCCGTCCACGAAAATGGTAGGTGTTGCTCCTCTCAGCGTCACATTCCCATCGATATCCACATTCACGGAAGGTACGTTACGCATGACATCCTGTGCCGTACCGCCGGCACTGACGATATTCCGCTCCACATTGAACACCTTTTTATCCATATCCAGCCGCATGGCGGGCGTTTTGGCCGTTACCGTAACGGTACCCAGCTCCTTCATGTCAGTGGATAATTTGACGATGCCCAGATTTTTGTCAAAAGAAGGCAGGTTGCCGAGAGGATTTGAGTTATCTCTGGAGGCAGTACCGGCCGCGGCAGGAACGATCATAAACGGAACATCCTGGGCTTTATAACCGGTGGCCGACAATTTCAGTACTAATTGGGTGGCGATGGGCAGGTCTTCGAAGTCGAATTCCCCGTTGGCCTTGGTATCCATGCCCTTGATCAACACCAGTTTCTTCTTCTTGGTGGTGGGGTCCACTGTCGATTTCAAAACCAGCGCCGACGCCTGGCCCATGGGCTGGCCCGTCGAATCAGTCACTTTTCCATAAACACGCCCTATGGAGGGTGGTCCACCTGCCTTGGCGCCTGGACCTCCTGGTCCGCCCGGTCCTCCCGGACCACCTGGCTTAGCGGTGCCCCCTTGTCCGGCCGGGGCCTGGGCCATGCTCACGAATGCAAAGAGAAAAGAAATGGTTAATGTAAAGAGTTGCTTTCTCACAAAAAGTAAATTTAGAAAGCAAATGTACCTTCATCTTCTGTCGTAGTCCAGTCGATTACTGCCAACGGAGGAAAAAACTCGGTAAATGGCGTGAAAGTTTCCGCGAAAGATTTCAGGGGACAGCGCGGGGGACACGCCGCCCTACAAAAGCCGGGAAGCCGCTCAGGGCAACAGTTCCAGCACCTTTGACAGCTCATCCCAGTTTTTAACCACAGCTTCCCTTTTCAGTTTACCGGCTATCCATGAATAGACATCCGCAGGGCTCCAGCCCTGCTGCCGGAGGTATTGAATGGACGTATCCCCGGCGGATTTCGAGAGCTTGCTGCCCGCCGCATCGGTTAACAAAGGATGATGATAAAACGTAATATCCTGGAAGCGATCCTCTTCCAATAATGGGAAAGCCAGATAGTGCTGCGCCAGGGTGGAATGCCAAAGATCCTCTCCCCGCACGATAAAGTCCACCCCATAATACAGGTCATCTATCAGCGACGTCAACTGATAGGCAGGGAACCCATCTTTCTTCCGAACCAGGAAGTCCGACATCGCCTTCGGTAAAGGGGTCTTTACCAACCTATCCCCCAAGGTCTTTACCGACAGCTCCCGCTCCTCCTCCGTCCGCAGCCGCCATCCGGTATTTTCCCCATCAAAGGGGAGCCCTTTTTGCCGGCAAGTCCCCGGATAAGAGCCATCCACACTATCCCTGATAATACCAGTCCGCGAACAGGTACAGGCAAAGACATGCCCGCTCTCTTTCAGCAATTCCAGCGCCTCCTGGTAAAACTCCATCCGGTGCAACTGGGAATATTCTTTTTCGTATTCCACAAAATTGCGGGGTCCCTCATCCCAGGGAATATCCAAAAAATCCAGGGTGTCGAAAACATCCTGTACATAGGCAGGGTCCACCCTCTCCTGGTCCAGGTCGTCGATACGAAGGAGGATTCGGGCGCCCACCTTTCTGGCAAGGGCAGCCGTGAGGGCAAAAGAAAGGACATTCCCCAAATGTAAAAAACCACTGGGGGTGGGAGCTATTCGGGTCCTCGTAAAAAACTGCTGTTCATCCATCCTGGCGTCAAAGGTCACTAAATTCCACCCGCCATTGCATTTGGGAGAGTTTTTTTTCTTCATTTAGCCGGTAACGAAACCGGTCATGTACTTGCAGCTCTTTCCACACCTCCTCGGTTTTCGATTCATTTTCCGGAGTGAGAAAGAAAATAGCGGCCGTTAATCGGGTCAATAAATGCTCATAAGGAATTTCCCATTCTTTTACCAGGCCCTTCTCCTGCAATTCATTCAAATGATTTTTGACAGACTTAATTTCCGGAACATTACCAATTTGTGCCATTTTTTAAAAGTAAATTAATCCGAATGAAAACATCTTCGATTAGTGCTGGTACTAAAATTCATTACGGATTTTACGAAAAAATAAACAGCCAGGTTATTTATCCGCCTCAAAGGCTTTTTTCAGGTCCGGATGTAAGGCACAAAGCAATTCTACCGTCTCAGGGCTCAGCGTCTTATCATTCCTGGCCTGTTTCATCAACTGTACCGCCTTGTCCATATCCCCGGTCTTTGCATAGCTGACGATCAACTCGATGGTCCCCTTGCTGAACTGAGGCATATAGGCATGCAGCCGTTCAAAACAGGCCCTCGACCGAAGGCTGTCCTTCATCAGTTTGTACATCAGCCCCCGGTAATAATCCTGGAAAGGGTCCTTATCGATAAAAGAATCCAGTTTGTTGACAGCTCCCAATGCACTGGGATAGTCCTTATCCAGCACATATGCATCTACCATCATCAGGTACATATTCGGGTCATTGGGAAACAAAGCCCTGTATTCATTCATCGCCTCGCTATAGCTATCATTACCCAGCCCCGAACCTATCTGGATATGGATCAACTGAAAAAGTTTCTGCTTCTTGAGATCATCCGGCATCTCATCATAATACTCCTTGGCTTTTACATAATCCCGCTGCGCGATCAGGGACTTGATAATTTTAACTTTATTGATCCTGTCCAGGTCCGTTTTGGACATGTCCGGCATTTTATCCTGCACCATCAGCAGGGCCTGGGCCAGGGTCGTACTTAGTTTCTCACCATTCATATATATGAATACGTCTATCGCTTTGATAGCATCCTCCCTTTTCACCAGTTCATAATCGTGATAATTGACACTACCCTCCCTGTATAGACGAAACACCAGGTGCTGCCGGTGATCTTTTTCATATTGCTTCACCAACAGATAGGTACCCTCAGAATCCACGGCCTGAACGATCTGTTGCCCGAAATGCATTTTCCGGATGCCTTCCATAGCGCCTTTCAGCAGATCCTTATTCAAAGAATGGTTGGTTTCCGAGGCCACCCGCCTGGAAAATCCTTCTTCGTCAAAGATCCTGTCCAGTAACAAGGGGTTGCGGCTGACGATGGACCGTTCAATTTTTCGCGACAGGTCCATCGCCTCTTCTTTCGTCACCGGCTTTTCCGGGACCGAACAGGCATATAACAGAATAGGGAATAAAAAAAGGATAAAGGACCGGTAACTATTCGTCATATTTTTTATTTTAATTGTAGCCACCCCTTCAAAAGAGCATCCTGTGAAGCATCCGGATCCGGCAATGGCCCGATTTTCCAGCTTTGTCCCATTTTATTTCCAGCCCCTGGCAATGGCCGGCTCACGGTATCTATGCCAAGCCCCGCATACGCTAAATACTTGTTATAATCAATAGCCGCAACGGTGTTTACGTATTCGAATACCGCTGCCAGCTGGACACCCGCCACCAACTCACAGGCCTGGCGGAACTCCGCATCCGAGAATCCCCTTTTCTTCTCCTGGTAATACTCCCTGTACAGCAACCGCATGACATCATCCAGCGATCGCTTGTTCTCCGTCGCATGCCGGATGGCAAAATCCAGCAATAACCCTATCGCAGGTCCCTTGTCATAGTAGGAAATGGTCTTGCCCGCTTCGTCACCGGTCCTTCCAAATGGACCGTCACTCCAGGTCTCGTAACTGGCCTGTGTCAACGACTGGAATAAATGACCGGGATGATTCTCATACGCAGCAATATTAGACTGAAAAGAACCGAATAACTGCTCCGGAGAAATAAGACCCGCCCTTCTGATCATCATATACTCATAATAGACAGTCAACCCTTCAGACACCCAGAGAAGATTAGTGCGGTTTTCTTTGCTGTAATCAAAAGGGCCCAACTCGACAGGCCGGATGCGTTTGACATTGTAATGGTGAAAATATTCATGAGCGATAAAACTCATCATACGTTGATTGCCCGCCGGAGTCTTCAGCTCACCTCCCTCAAAGCTGATCGTGGTGGAATTCAAATGCTCGATACCACCCCGCCCCGGCCCAATCGCTAAAAAAGTATATTGCTTATAAGGGATGTCACCGATAATAGCAATGCCACTCTCCACCACTTTTTTCAGATCCCCCATAAACTGCTGCCGGTCGAAGTCCCCCAATTGGTAACCAATAAACCGGTGCTCGACCCCTTGCACACGAAAAGCAGGCAGCTCTTCCAGGTTGCCCATAAGGATAGGGCAATCGTACAGGATATCAAAATCCGGGGCCTTGAATACATACCGCTTCCCCGCAACAGAATCCAGACCGGTCGCTACCCGGCTCCACCGGGAATAAGGCTGGATAATGACGGTAACCGGGTGATTGATTTTCCCCTCGACATAAAGAAAAATCCCCGCAGGTGAAATATAACCATGCGCTGAATCCAGGTAGCTGTTGGCCACAAATCGTTTAGTGGCCTTTACATCGTATTCCAGCCTGACAGATCTTTTTCCGCCAGTTACCTGCCAGGTATTGGATGCCGTTTTGATATAGGGCAACGGCTTGCCCCCTTTATCAAAAACATGAAAATTTTCCACGTTTTTAGCATAATCCATGATTTGATAATAGCCGGGCATCCAGGCAGGCATCCTGAAATCCAACGTGTCGCTGGTTACCCCATCCCAACGCAACGCTACATGATAAGTATGGGTTTCCGGGTTAGGCATGGATACGGTATAGATCATGGTATCCCGGGAGATTTGTGCTTCCACGACCGGGATCATACCCCCTAAAACAAAACTCAGCCACAATAGTCTACGCATACAAAATTTAATAAAAAGTCGACAAAAATTGATATCGATCCGCGTGCTGCTCCACCTGCGGGTGAGACTGCACATCGATCACCATCACCTGCGATCCCACGGCCTGCATGGGCGTCCAGACAGACAACCCCTCCCCATTGGGATTGCCCCTCTTGATAAAATTCGCAAAATAGGCTTCCATGGTTTCCGAAACTTTGTCATCATCGGGAGTCCAGGCATATACTTTATTGGTCTTCAGGTTGCCCAGGGCATATTCGATCTCCCAGGAATGACCGGCGCCCATGGAAGGCTCCTTAGCCGGCATCGCATCCCCATCACCCGAAGAGCCGGCCGCGGGGGGCCTGGGATGTGCGTAGAGATAACGGTATACGGGCTTGCCGCCGGTCCGGCTATGCAGGTCTATCCATTTCCAGGTGCTATAGGCAATGAAGCGGTCCGTCGCCAGATCGGTAGCAGCCTGCCGGACCTCCTCTTCGGAAGTAGCTTTATAGAGGCTCAGCACCTGGTCCGCCTTATCGCCATAGACCGCCCGGACCACCTTTTCGTAACCCTCTACAGTAGCCGCTTCTTTCCCGAGGAAACCATGATAGTTCGACTCCGCCGAATTCCAGCCCGCCAGCAGCGGCACCGGCATCTGGGTTCCCGCGGTAAAAATATCCGAGGGAGATTGAGGCAGGAAATAACCGTCAATGACGGTAGGGAAATGACTCATCTTCGTCGCAGCCAGTAATTCCGTGGCAGGCATAAGCCGCAGCTCAGCGAGGGATTTCCCCGATTTGGCAGCAAAGGCAGTCCCCACCTTCTCGGCTTCTGCCAACACAACAGGTTTGATATTCCCCAGCAGCGCTCCACTCTCCCCGATGGCGCCGGCAAACAAACCCTTCGATAACGGTGAAGCCATTTGCGCGCAGACAGAAATGGAACCGGCCGACTCGCCGGCGATCGTAACTCTCCTGGGATCTCCGCCAAAGGCGGTTATATTCTTCTGTACCCAGGCCAGGGCAGCATGCTGGTCTAATAACCCATAGTTACCAGAAGATTGATGAGGCGATTCCTTCGTCAGGTCCGGGTGCGATAAGAACCCGAATATGCCCAGACGGTAATTCACGGTAATGGTGACAATGCCCTTCGTAGCAAGGCTCTCCCCATCATAACGGTATTCCGAACCATCCCCCCCGACAAACCCGCCTCCGTAAAAATATACCAGTACCGGAAGCTTTTCTCCGGAAGACTTCGCAGGCGTCCACACATTCAGATACAAACAATCCTCGCTCATCCCGTTCGAACGAAAGTTCATATCACTGAACAAGGGCAGCTGCATCGCACGGGGACCAAAGGCATTGGCTTTGCGGACCCCCTTCCAGGGTTTAACAGGCTGGGGCTCTTTGAAACGAAGATCGCCTACCGGGGGCTGGGCAAAAGGAATACCCTTGAACGAACGGATACCATTGGTTTCTATGACCCCTTCCAACGCCCCATCGGCAATCCTGACCTGGGTACCAGGGGTAGTCTGCGTTTTGCCCGTATGTGCGCATAATAGGGTTATGGCTAATAAATACAAAGAATATCTCATATGACTATTACGTTGTGGTATTAAATATACCACACGCTCACCGGCTATCCAAACTCCTGATAAAGGCGATCAGTTCCTCCTTCTCCCGCCCGGTAAGGTCAAGTTTATCGAAAGGCAAAGTCTGATTATCCATCTTAATTCCCAAGCCCTTGCCACCCCCCTTATTATAAAAATCCATCACCTGCTCCAGGGTAGTATATATCCCGTTATGCATATAAGGCGCCGTACGCGCTGCATTCCGTAAAGTAGGCGTCTTAAAAGCATGTAAAAAAGATTCGATCTTCACGATGTCGTATCGCCCTCTGTCAGGGTCGATTGTCCGGTGGTTCGTATCCTCCGGCACGCCGATCACCTCCGCCTCCGTTTTTACAAACCTCGGAGGAAAGGTCCCATTAAACAAAGGCATATAATGACAGGTGGCGCATTTTGCCTTTCCCATAAAAAGGTTGAATCCATTGACCTCCTCCTGGTTCATCGCCGGCCCCTCTGTCGCCTGGCGTCCCCGCGCCGTGGCATGATTTTTATAGTCAGCTATCCATGCAAACTCAGCTCTTGTCCAGAACGGTCCAGGTCCTCCTCCTGCTTGTCCTTTCCGGGACAATTCTGTACCTGGCCAAACCGGTCCTTGAACCCCTGGCCATCGCTGCCATCCTCGCATTGGTATTTATGCCTTTTTGCAACTGGCTGGAAAAAAAGGGAATGCGTACTACAGGAGCCGCCCTTGTCTGCGGCTTTCTTTTGGCGCTCATCATGGCAGGAATAGGGACGCTGCTGGCCTGGCATATAAAGAACATCGGGAACGACCTGTCGGAGATCAGGGCAAATTTTTCCCGATTGACAGACGGCTGGGGACACCTTTTGCATGACAGCCTGGGCATCGGCCCGAAAAAAACAAAGAACCTCATCACCTCCCCGGACGCCATCTCCGTCGGAGATGTCAGCCGCACCGCCTCCCTTGCCATTGAAATGTTCATCGGCCTGCTGGTCAATCTCCTCCTCATCCTCGTTTATATGATCATGCTGCTTTGCCTCCGCCCCAGGATCAAAGAATTTATCCTGCGGTTAGCCCCCATCGACCAGCAGTCCAGAACCCATGCAATCCTGGCCCGGTGCGTACGGGTCGTCCAGCAATATCTGACGGGCATGTCTTTCGTGATCGGCTGTCTCTGGATCCTGTACAGCATCGGCTTCTCCGCGATTGGCGTTAAGAATGCCATCTTCTTTGCTATCCTCTGCGGAGTATTGGAGATCATTCCTTTTGTCGGCAATCTCACGGGCAGCGCCCTGACCAGCCTGATGGCCCTGACCCAGGGCGGAGGAACGACCATGGTCCTGGAAGTACTGCTGACCTACGCCTTTATCCAGTTCCTGCAATTTTATATCATCTCCCCCCTGGTCATGCAAACCCAATTGAGCATACACCCCCTCTTCACCATCCTTATCCTCATCACCGGCGAACTGATCTGGGGCATCCCGGGCATGATCCTGGCTATCCCCATCCTGGGCATCGCCAAAATAATCTTCGACAACATCGAAAAACTCCAACCCTTAGGGGCCCTCATAGGAGGAGAAAAGATCTACCGGCGAACTGCCTGGCACCGCAAACTCCGCCGTCACTCCGACCTGCCCAATACTTAGCCAACACCTTACAATCGCGCATTTAAAAGCTTCAGGGTCAACTCCCCCTCCGCATCTAAACTGAACATCGTCACCGACGAATTTTCCTGCACCAGTCTGCGGTAATGCCGGAGAGGCATGCCCAGCTTCCAGGCTAAATAGAACCGGTTCACCCCATTGTGCGCGACCACGAGAATATTCCCGGAAGCCTGACGTCTGACGGTCTCTTCAAAAAAATCATGTACCCGCAATATCACTTCCATCGCCGTCTCTCCCGTGCCACCCGCCCGGGTAGTAGCAGGATCCCTGCACCAGTCGGCCCACAAACTTTCATTCTCGGGGACAAACTCCTCTTTCCTTTTCTTTTCCCAGCCGCCAAAATCCGCCTCGATCAACCTTGGCTCAAGGACAACCTCCCTCCCGCCACCGGCTATCTTCGCGGTATGCCAGGCCCGCTGTAGCGGAGAGGAATAGATGGCATCAAACGCAATATTCCGTAACTGCTCTTCCACTGCCCTCGCCTGCCCCAGCCCTTTCTCTGTCAAAGGCACATCGGTTCTCCCACAATAACGGTTCCCATCGGCGTTCCATGGAGTCTCTCCATGACGTAGTAAATAGACATTAAGCATAGTATTCCTCCCGGATATATCCTTTTTCCTGCAAGGTGCTGATAAATTTCTTATAATAGACGGCATACTCCCCCACCAGCTCCGCCACCGGAAGAACTTCTTTCTCGATCTGTGTCATCGCCCGTCCGGCATCGAGGATGGAAGAAAAATGTGTTTTGGAGGCAGCCAGGATGCCCGCTCCCACAGCACCCGTCACGTGTTTCATTTTATAGATGGGCAGGTTCAGGACACTGCTCCGGATCCTTAACCAGACATCGCTGTTGCTGCCGCCGCCCGCCGTATAGACCGCTTTTATCGTTTCCCCTGACAGCTGCCGGATCAGGTCATAAGCACAACGTTCAAGGTAAGCCACCCCTTCCAGGTTGGCCGCATATCGTTCCCCCACCGACAGGCCCGGAGGAGCAAATCCCCGGGCCTGAGGCGCGATAAAGGGGAATCTTTCTCCCGGCACGCAAAGTGGCCAGGCGATATGACCCGTGGGTATCCGTTTTCCCGCTTGTTCGTTCAGAAGAGACAGGTCCTCATTGAATTCTTTGGTTATCCAGTCCGCACCCGTATTGCTGGCGCCCCCCGGCATCCAGAATCCCTCCGGGTGCCGGTGACAATAGAGCCGGCCCTCCGGGTCTATGATCTCTTTCCGGGTCACTCCTTTTATCACCAGGGTAGTACCGATGGTAGTATTCCAATCACCCGGATTCACCGCGCCCGCGGCGATCTGTGAAGCACAGCCATCCGTCATGCCCGCCACTATCTGCACGCCATCGCTCATTCCTAGCTTAGCCGCCAGGGAAGGTAATAGGACCCCTACCGGTTGTCCGGAAGGGACTACTTCCGGCAGCCAGGCTTCTTTCAACGGCAATTGCTCATAAAGATAGGCAGGCCATCGCCCGGCCTTTACATCATACCCCGACTTCAGGGCATTGGTATAATCGGTGACACCCCATCGTCCACTGAGCTTCCCCGTTATATAATCCGCCGCATGGACCCACCTGGACAGCCGTTGGGCCTTCTCCGGAAAATGCCGGACAAACCATACCATTTTGGACAACCCGCTGCTGGCATTAAACCCGGAATACCCGCCGGGATACCACCGGAGGGCCGCTTCCTTACAAAGAACCGCCTCCGCCGCAGACCGCGGATCACTGTACATGATGGCATCATACAAGGGTTTATGTGCTGAATCCAACGGTATCACCGTGCCCGAAGTGGAAGTAACGGCTATCGCTTTTATCTGACGAAGGTCCATCGTCTTCACACCGCCGGTCACCCTCATCAAACATAACTGACAAGCTTCCCACCATTCTTCCGGTAACTGCTCTATCCGGGACCGTTCGTTCAGCACAAAGGGCTCCTCGCTGCTCCCGATCAGGTTCCCCGCCGCATCGATCAACACCACCCGGGCGCCCTGCGTCCCGATATCTATTCCCAGGAAATAACTCATAGTAAGAAATTGATTTTTTAGACCCGCCGGAAGACGGCGCGAGCTGTTTTCCACTCTTCATAAAGAGCGGCAAAATGCTTCGGATCCTCAGGATAAATGATCTCCGGAGGGGAAGTCTCATAACCACCTTTGTTCAGGACGGTATTACAGATCTCCACTCCTCCTGCCACGGAAGACTGCCGGTAATTACTCCGGATCTGCACCTTTTTATTCAGCAGATTGGCAATCAGCTGCCGTAACAGGGGACTTTGCATCCCGCCCCCACAGGCCCATACAACATCCCCCTCAAAGGAAGAAACCGAACATAAGGTGCGGTAATTCTCCCGGATGCTGCAGGTTATATCCCAGAGGGTCGACCAGACAAAATGGGCGCGATGCAGCTGGTGGGTCACGGGCACATTAAACACAAACCCTCCTCTCGTCAACGGCATTTTTTCATCTGCAAGCAGGCTACCCAGGGCAGCAACACAGGAAAAATCATTCACCTCCGCCAGCTCTTTTTCGATAACGGAATAATTTTCATTGGGGTAAAAGATCTCCTTTAACCGTTGATAGTTCAAACCCGTAACCCCGGCATTCGCCTCCAAAATGAATTTTCCCCCCTCCGTATGACGACTGGTCCAGGTCCTCTCCCGGTCATCGATCACATAGGTATCCACTATTTGGATGATCGGCGTCGTCGTGCCCGATACGATCACTCTATCGTCTACGGACGGCCGCGTGCTCTTAATGGCCAGCTGCGTATCCGCCCCTCCAATGATCACCACCGCCGCGGAAGAGAAGGGCAACCGGGTTGTATATTCAGGCAATACTCCTCCCAACACCGTACCCGAACACTGCAGCTCCGGGCATACAGACGGGTCCAGCTCAAAGAGCCCGCATAGCTCCTTCGACCAGCTCTTACCCGCCACGTCATACAACAAGGTCTCGGAGGCCTGTGAATGTTCATACCGTACTACCCCGCTCAGTTTATACTGCACCCAGTCGCTGATGCTGAGAAAGGTAGAGAACCGGTCCCAGATCTCCGGCCTCCTGTTACGGATGCCCACCAGCTTCAAGGCGCTGAACAGACTGGTGGGACGGCGGCCCGTTAAGGTATATACATGGCTTTTATCTGCGATAAGGTCTTCCCATTCCCTCCCCCGGTGGTCGATATTGGGCAGACCGATCAACGACTCCCCCTTCTTCCCCAGCAATACGATGCCTTCACGCTGGCTGGTGGCCGTAATGGCCGTCACTTTAACGCCCGGCAGTCGCTGCAACGCGACTTCCATCAACCGTTTGATCTGCCCCCAGAGTTCATCGGGATTAAAATAGATGGAATCCGGGTAAGCATCGTCCTTTTCATACCCAACATTCTCCCGCTCGATGCTGAGGATTTCTCCATCCGGCGCCGCAACAGCTACCCGGGCATTCCCCGTACCGATATCAATGATCAGGTAAGCTTCCATAAGGCTGTTCTTATTTTTCGTTAACAGTTAGAATGTCCTTGTTGGCCAGTTGCCGCGTCTCGCGCCGCCCCTGCACAAACCAGCTGAACAACCCGGCGTTCATGATATCCGCATGATGATCCTCCACTTCAAAAGTAGCCCCGGCTATATGGGGAGTGGCCAGCACGTGAGGATGATGAATGATGGTATAGTCCAGTGCATCCGGCGGCTCATGATCAAAGACGTCCAGGATAGCTCCCCGGATCTGGTTACTCTCCAGGGCAGCCAGCATATCTTTCCGATTCACCACCATCGCCCGGGACGTATTGACAAAAATAGCATCGGATTTCATCCGGGAGAATAAGGTCACGTCGATCATGTCCCGGGTATCCTCGTTGGCCGGCAAATGCACGGAGACAACGTCACTGCTTGCAAACACCTCCTCCAGGGACACCTTCTTGAAATCCGTCCGGGGAAAGGTAATAAAAGGATCATAATATTGAATACTACAGGGGAAATCCTTTATCATATCGGCAATACGCTGACCGATGGCCCCAAAGCCGATCATACCCACCGTTTTTCCCGACAACTCACTCCCCTTGAATTGCAGATAGGAAGTGTGCGCACCCACTTCCCATTTTTCATCCAGCAGCCACTGCCGGGCCGGGATCGTATTCCTCATCAGGGTAATGACATTGGCGATGAACATTTCGGCCACCGCCTGGGCATTACGCGCCGGCGTATAAAAAACCGGGATGTTCATTTCAGAAGCAACGCCTGTACTGACATTGGAAGGGGTGCCCCGGCACACCCCGATAAATTGCAGGTCCGGGAAACTCCGGATCACTGCTTCCGTCACCTGATCATGCTCCGTGATCAGGGCCCCGGCCCCGGTGTCGTTTAATAAACCGATCAGTTCTTTTTCGTTATAGGCCCGCCCCTGCGGCTTCCAGGGCTTGTAGATCACCTCTCCGAATACCTCCGTTAACTTTTGCCGGGCCTGCTCATGGTACGGCGCCGTAATTAATACTCTCATTCTTATACTTTTTTAATGATAGGACGTTTTCGCATTGTCGGGCAGCGTGATGAACCACGTCAGGATGGCGCTGATAAAATACAGCGTCGCCAGGATCCATATCACTCCCCCATTCCCTACAAGACCGATGAACAAACCGACAATAGCAGGACCGACAAAAACCGGCAGCCCCGCACCCAGGTTCAGAATGGCCATGGCGGCCCCCTTGTCTTTTTTTACCAGGGATGGCACCAGGGCCGAAAGGGGTACATAACCAGCCAGCAAGGCTCCCCACAATACCCCCGGCAGTAAGACCAGCCAGAAATGATGGCCCACCAGCTGGGGCGCATAATAGAACAGCAGGGTGCTGATCCCGCAACCTACTCCTCCAAACCACATCACCGTATTACGCCAGCCCATATTATCCCCCACAAACCCGAAGATTAAATTGAAAAGAATATTGCTGGTAAAAATGGTCCCCCAGATCTCCAGCCACTGCGTAGTGCCGATACCATGGGAGGCCATATACGTAGGCAGGAACACCGGAAAGGCAAATTGAGCGGTAGTATTGATGATCCGGACGATACCACCCAGCAACACCTTTGGCTCCTCCTTCACGATGGTCAGCCCCTTCACCAGCTCCTGCATCCGGGCATTCAGATTTCCCTTATCCGGGCGTAGCGTATCCTTATTCAGCACCAGCGCAAAGAAGGCCCCGATCAATACCCAAATGACGGCGCTCCATAGTGTATTGATATATCCCAGATGATGAATGGCCCAGCTGGAATAATAAGCCCCCAGGACATTTAACCCACCTGTAAACACAAACCAGAACCATCCCACGGCCCTCCCCAGCGCCCGTTGCGGGCTCACATACGTGATCCATACCAAAAAAGAATATGCGAATAAAGGATAGCCAAACCCCCGAAGAGCATAAGTGAACAACATGGTGAAATAATGAAGGCCCGTGATCCCATACGCGATAAAACCTACCGTACCCAGCAGGTATAAAACCAGCCCGATCAACATGGTCTTTTTGATGCCAAACCCTTCCGACAGCACCCCGGAAAACCAGGATGACAGGGCAATGGTGATCCCATACACCGTGAACAGCGTCGCCGACTGCTGCATGCTCATGCCATGTTCGATCAGGTAAGGGCTCAGCCATCCCTGCTCCATACCATCCCCCATCATAAAGAGAAGGATGCCCGCATAACCCCAGACCAGCTGTTTGGGAATACCGACCCGTTCCGTCAGGCTAGCCTCCGGGAGAGCCGTCGCTGTTTGCATATTACTCATGGTTTTTCAGTTTAACTTTTTCTCTTAATAGGCTTTCCCTCTTGGCCTTGGAGCCCGGCCGTCCAGTGTAAAGTTTGCAGTGCATATGGCTACTGATTTTGGATTGGGGGAAGAAATAATTGCAAACTAAATTAAAGCAATCGAAACAAAAATAAAGTATTTTTTAATTAACAGAAACAATTATTAAGTCTTTTTAAAGGAAAATGTAGCCTTTTAAACGTATTATTGCTTTCGTAAACCGATCAGGTTAGCATATGAAAAGAAAGCCGGTCAAAAACATCACGGAAAGGCACCAGCTCATATTACAGAAGCTCGAAGAAGACCGGAGGGTCTCCATCCAGGAACTAAGCGACCTTATGCTGGTATCGGGTGTGACGATCCGGAAAGACCTGAAACTGCTGGAAGATAAAAACCTGTTATTCCTCACCCGCGGAGGCGCCTCGATCAGCAACCCCTACGCCATGGAACGGCCCATTAATGAAAAGGAGCTGATCAACGCAAAAGAAAAACAACACATTGCAAAGGCCGCCTTATCCATTATCGGCGACAATGATTCCATTATTATCGGCTCGGGCACCACGGTATTTCACCTGGCGCG
Source organism: Puia sp. (assembly GCA_035492545.1). Classification (GTDB taxonomy): domain Bacteria; phylum Bacteroidota; class Bacteroidia; order Chitinophagales; family Chitinophagaceae; genus Puia. The sequence goes on along the minus strand of DATJJD010000003.1, from coordinate 40,125 downwards.
CTGCCTTCATCCCACCCATCGCATCACGGTGATCACACCGGCCCTGAAAGTGGCCCTGGAACTATGCAACCGGCCAAATGTAGAAGTGCTGCAGCTGGGCGGTATGCTCCGGCCCAACTCCTCCTCCGTCGCCGGCAATTTTGCCGAACGTATCCTGGAAGACATCTCCTCCGGCGTCTTGTTCCTGGGAGCAGACGGCATCGATCTTAATTTCGGTATCTCGATCACTAACCTGGCCGAGTCCAGCCTGAATCAAAAAATGATGGATGTGGCGCAGATCATAGTCATCATGGCCGACAGTACAAAATTCGGGCGCCGGGGACTGGGGCGCATCTGCGGCCTGGAACAGGTGCAGTATATCGTAACGGATGATGGAGTGCCATCCGGTATTGTCAAACAATTGGAAGAAAGAGGTATAAAAGTCATCATCGCTAAATAAACCCCGCTGACCGCCGGCACCGCACAGCCGCCTGCCCCTGATTCCCTACCGCAACCCCGCTCCCCGCTGCAGGAGCTTCCTGCCCTGCACCAACATTCGCCTTGTCCTGCCAGGTGAATGATAAATATGCTCCTTCTGCTTTTGCCGGCTATAATAAGATAGGATAGCCGCCGACGTAATAACCCCGCTCACCTTTCCCGTCTCCTTATTCTCCAGCACCAGCAGCCGGTCCGTATTATATTTCCCCATCATCTCGGCAGCCAAACCCACATCATCCGTAGCATAAAGAGAAGGCATCGTCCTTTTATCCGAAGACAGGACGGGGATCAGCAGCTGCTTTACCGTGACACCCTGTAATACATCCGGCTGATAGGAATCAGGGGTCATCACACCCCGGCGTTTGATTTTTTCGGTCATGATACTTCCTTCCATAAAAAAGAAGGAGATAAAGTAGGCCGCCACACAGGCTCCCAGCAATGGCAGCAACCCATTGGATTGACCCGTGGTCTCCAGGGCAAATACGATAGAGGTCAGCAGGGCGCGGGAAGCTCCTGCAAACATAGCGGCCATGCCAACCAGGGCGGCCGTAGCCATATTGATCCCCAGGCCAGGGAAGAAATGCAGGGCCGCCGTCCCAAGCAGGGCGCCCAGGGCCCCGCCGATAGTAAACAATGGAGCCAGCGTTCCTCCGGAAGTACCGCTACCCAAAGAGATGACCCAGGATAAATATTTGAGCAGACAAAGATTAAAGATCAAGACTAAAGACCAGGAGCCGCTCAGCAGATACCGTATATTATCATAGCCAACCCCCATGGTATGCGGGGCGAAATAACCGATCACACCAATGGCCACCGCGCCGATAGCAGGCCACCACATCCAGTGAATGGGCAGCTTCTCAAAAAGGTCTTCCACCGCGTATACCGACCGGGATACCAGCGAAGCTATAACGCCGATGATCAGGCCAAAAACCACATAGACGGCCAGTGACCCGTCCGAAGGCACCGGGATGGCCGGCATGGCAAATACAGGCTCCTTGCCAAACAATAAGAGATGCATGCCCGCTCCCGTAACACACCCCAGGGCTACCGGGATGATCGACCGGGGCGAGAATTCAAATAACAACAGCTCCACCGCCAGCAACACGGCCGCCAGGGGGCTGCCAAAGATAGCCGCCATACCCGCACAGGCGCCCGCCGCCAACACGATCTTACGCTCGCTGGCCGAAATATGGATCAACTGCCCCGTCAAAGAGCCAAAAGCCCCACCCGTGGCAATGATAGGACCTTCCGCACCAAAAGGTCCTCCCGTGCCTATCGACACGGCCGCCGATAAAGGTTTTAAAAAAGTGAGGGCTGGTGGGATCTTGCTATCTTCCAGAATGATCTTCTCCATGGCTTCCGGGATCCCATGCCCTCCTATCGCCTTGGAACCATAACGGGCCATGAAACCCACGATGATCGCCCCCGCGATAGGGATCACCATAACCAGCACGCCAAGGTGATTGTCCGCCGGTGAGGCCGGCTCAAAAGTAAACCGGCCATAAAAGGACAGATTGGTAATCAGATCGATCAGGTATACAAGGCCCTTGGCCACCACACCGATCACGATCGCATTGATGATCACCTGGATACTCAGATACAATACTCTTTTGTTTACGGGCCCTTTCCTTAGGGTCCTTCCCTTTTTAAACCAACTGCTCAAAGAAGTAGAGAGGGGAATAGAATCACTTTTGCCAGGCATATCTTTGTCAAAATTGGTAACGGGCAAAGATATTACATATGCAATGTTTATCGTATTAGAATACCATTAGAATGGCGCAAATATATGATTTGCATCATATTATCGAAGTAACACCATCGTCCCCTTCCGGAATATGGTCTTCCCCGTATAAGAAGTCCCCTGGGCCATCCAGACATACGTTCCTACATCCTGCAATTTGCCGTTCAACCGTCCATCCCAGCCCTGCCCCATGGCTGAAGTACCATAGACCAGCTGCCCCCACCGATTGTACACCTTAAAATATTGCAGGGTGGAAATACCAACGGGAATAGGCCGGAAAACTCCATTGCTGCCCTTACCCGGCGTGAACGCATTGGGCACAAAAATGTCCGGCAGCGTCTTGAATACCCGAACCAGGATGGTCGCTACCCCAAAACATCCCACCTCTGAAGTCGCCTTTACCAGGTACCGGATACTATCGATCGTAGAACCTAAGATTGCGACCGGGTTGGAGATATTGGGATTATCCAGACCCGTGGGAGGCGTCCAGGTAAAGAAGTTTGCCGTCGAATCACTGGAGGTGGCATGTAATTGCAAAGGTTGATTGATCACCACAGCCGTGTCGTTACCCGCATTCACGATGATGGGAGGAATGACCTGTACATGGAAAGTATCCAGCAACGGATTGGGACATCCCGCATTTTCAACACGCAGCACATAATTGGTGGTCGCCGGCGGAGAAGCCCCCGTCTGGAAGGAATAGGGAAGGGAAGATATATTCCCGTCTCCCGGATTGCTGAGATTAGCCGTATTGGACCAGGTATAATCCGTTCCGATGGAGATCGATCCGGACAACTGCGCCGTGGCCCCATAACAGATGGTAGTATCCGTGGGACGGATAGCCGCCTGCGGGAATAAGGCGCTCACCACCGTCACATCACTGATGGCGCTGGTATCCACCGGGCAAACCCCGCTCTTCACCAGGACCCGGTACTGCGTCGATTGCGTGATCCCCAGGACACTATACAAAGGATTCGGGTTGGGAGGGGTAAAATCCACCCAGTTGATCCCATCCGGGGAGGACTGCCAGTTCTGCACCCCCCCGGTCTGCCCCGATAAAGTGAGCAGCGCGTCTTTATTCTGCCCCATACAAAAGACCATGCCCGAAGGAGCCAGCTGGCCTCCCACACTCTTGGGATCCACGGTAATAGTAACGGCTGTACTGGTGTCGATGGCACAGCTGGCGCCATTCTGCACCAGGGCCTTATAGACCGTGGTCGCTACCAGATTGGTTGCCTGGTAAAAAGGAGGAGTGGTTGCCGGCAATGCAGTATAATTCACGCCATCGGCCGAAGACAGCCAGTTCAGAATGGTGCCCCGGTAATTCGCCAGGGTCAGGGTCGTGCTGTTCGTCCCCGCACATACTTCGCTGTTATCGGAAAGATCACCGGCAATAGTCGGTGGAGTGGTGGTCACGTTTATCGTGTCTTTGAGATTGGCGCAGCTGTTGACCTCCAGTGCGGAGATCTTCCCCGGATTCGTTCCCACCTTTACCTGGAGGATATTGCTGTCGGCGCCGCTGACAACGGTCCAGTCGCCGGGGATATTCCATTGATAGGTAGCCCCCGTCAACGCCGGGATGGAATAGGTGAGGGTGCCGCCGATACAGGCCACCGAAGGCCCGCTGATCATCAACCCGTCACAGTTATTCCGCAACGCCACATAGGCATAGGCGAAATGCCCGCCGGGAACGCAATTGTCCGCCTCAAAAGTGAGGGTCACCTGCTGCCCCCGGTAAGGAGAAAGATCAAAGGTCACCTCCGACCATCCCTTTGCCCAGACATCATACAAATGCTCGGCATTGGGGCTGCTGGAATTGGGGTTCGAATTAGGCGAAGGATGGATGCTGGGAAAAATACCCTGACTCTTGGCCAGCGCACTGTCCAGGACGGCGCCCGTTCCCCGGTTATCCGCATTGTTCAGCGTGGGAAGGAAATACTTGGGCGAGGCGCAGGAAATGACACTGTCATGCGTGGTCAGCGTAGCCGAGAACAATGGCTGCTGACTGGAATTATGGGTACCATTCTCCAGGACCATCGCATAGGCGTAGGTCATCGTATAAGGTTGGGACACCGCACTGGTAGGCACGTTGATCCGGTAGCTGATCCCCCGGATATATCCCCCCTGAACACCGGAGTTGTTGGAACGGGTGATGGAAGTAGACCCCAGCAACACGGAATTGGTGTACTGATAGCCGTTGATCTTGGGTATCGTAGCAAACCCTCCGTAATAATCCGTGGTGGAGGTGCTGAGCACTTGGATACCCGGCACCGATGGCAGCTGATATTCATATATGATGCTGTTGCCCAGCGTACCCGAAGGAGCCAGCGTATTCGAATCGTACGTGGCCCGGATAGCGCCGGGCCCATTGCCGCCCGCATTATTCCCTGTATAGGCCCACCAATGTGTCAGCGTACCGGAAGAAAAATTGTTGTTCAGCGGGCATGACTGTGATTGAGCAAGCGCGCAGGAGTAAATAAAACAACATAAAACAGGCAACAAAGATTTCATCAGGTTGTCTATAACGGTAATTTAATCATAAAAATCCGCACTACCACTATATCACGTCCCCTCATTTATCCCCATTTGGCACCCCCCACAAAAACGCTGGAAGCGCTTTGTCCGAAGGATAGTCATTAGCCATGTGCCGGAGATTCGCTATTTTTTTTACAGCGAATCTCCGGCACAATATACGATACGGGGAAATCGATGTAACAGTTGCCCGCCAGCGCCTTACCACCCGGCCTCCAACCCCTGTCTCAGGGCTTTTTGATAATTCCGCAGGTGAAAGCTATACAGATAAGGCGCCTTATGGGCAACCCCCGTCCGCTTCTCATCCAGGGCATGCAGGATCCCATAGGAGAGCATCTTGCGCTGAAAATTTCTTCTATCCAGTTTTTTACCCAATATCGTCTCATACAGCTTTTGCAGTTCGGGCATGGTAAACTTCCGGGGTAGCAAATTATATCCGATGGGCTGATAATTCAACTGCAACCGCAGCGTAGCCAGGGCCGTTTCCAGTATCTGGTCATGGTCCAGGATCAGTTTTCCCCGCTCTTCCAGGCTATACCAGCAACAGGTCTCCGAGAGGGCATCCGGTTTGGGGTTCACCTGCGAAAACTCCACCAGCGCATAAAAGCCCACGCTGATCCATCGTTGGGCAAACCACTCCATCTTCGAAGGATGCATCCCCATTTTTTTAAAATCTTCCGCCCGGTCCGCCGACTCACTTCGCGCCGGATCGCTGAACACATGGAATTGCTGCAAAAAGATGTTTTCCAGGCCCGTACGCTCCTCCAACGTTCTGATAGCCGCCTCCTCCAGGCTTTCCTGCGCCATCATAAATCCCCCCGGCAAAGCCAGCCGGTCCTGATTTTTCATCTTCAACAGCAGGATCCTCAGCTCCCCCGCATGAAACCCAAATACGGCGCAATCCAGCGAGATATGCGACAGGAAGTCGTTGCCCGGCTCCGAAAGCCATTGCTGTAAATCGATTTTTATCGCCATAATGGGGCGGAGCCTCATTCGTACTTGAGGCCCCAGGGCCGAAAGTACAGACATTATCTATTGTCGATAAAAAATTTTCATTGTGTCATATTGACGTATTGAAAAAAATCACTACTTTCAACCATCATTCAAAACTAGCGATCCATGCACAAGCCATCTTATCCTCTTCAGTCCCGGACAAATTTATCAACCCGTCTCCTTTGTTTACTGTTCATCTTATGGGCCGTCCCCTCTTGCAAAGATTCCTCGCGTCACGACACCCCCACCTTCCGGGATCTCAACAAGAACGGAAAGATGGATGTATATGAAGACAGGCAGCAGCCCCTGGAAGCCAGGGTCGATGACCTGTTGAAACAAATGACCCTGGAAGAAAAAGCGGGTCTGTTATTCATCAACGGCGCCCGCATAAACGAAGACGGGTCCCTGGGACATCAGCCTCCCAAACCCGGCCTGTTCGCCTTTGTCTCGTTGGCCGATGACCAGATGCGCGACAAAAAGATGAACCATTTCAATCTCTGGGCTGTACCCGGATTGCCCGCACTGGCCACCTGGTACAACAATATCCAGCATTACGCACAGGACTCCACCCGGCTGGGCATCCCCGTCACCGTCGCCTCCGACCCCCGCAATCATTTCAGCAGCAGTATATTCGCCATGGCCGCCGCCTCCTTTTCCCAATGGTGCGAACCCATAGGCCTCGCCGCCATAGGGGACGAAAAGCTCACGAGGGAATTTGGGGACATTGCCCGGCAGGAATACCTCGCCGTAGGCATACGCGAAGCCTTACATCCCCAGATCGACCTGTCCACCGAGCCCCGCTGGCCCCGCATAGCCGGCACCTTCGGAGAAGACGCCCAACTCTCGGCAAAGATGGCCACCGCTTATATATTGGGATTCCAGGGCGACCAGCTGGATAGCAACAGTGTCGCCTGTATGACCAAACACTTCTCGGGCGGAGGTCCCCAGAAAGAAGGGCTCGACCCCCACTTCCCTTTCCAGAAAGGACAGGTCTACCCCGGAAAAAACTTCGACTATCACCTCATCCCCTTTGAAGCGGCCTTCAAGGCACATACAGCCGCCATCATGCCTTATTATGGAGTACCGATGGGACAAACTCCGGAAGACGTTGGCTTCTCCTTTAACAAAGCCATCATCACCGGTCTGCTGCGTAATAAATATCATTTCGATGGGGTGGTCTGCACGGACTGGGGATTGGTGACAGATGCCCACCTGGGACCCGTAGTATGGCCCGCGCGCGCCTGGGGAGTAGAAAACCTCTCCGCGGAAGAAAGGATAAAAAAGATCCTCGACGCAGGCGTCGATCAATTCGGCGGGGAAAGTATCCCGGAGCTGGTCGTCAAGCTGGTCAAAGAAGGAAAAATAACAACGGAGAGGATCGACAGCTCCGCCAGGAGATTGTTACGCCAGAAATTCCAGCTGGGCCTCTTTGACAACCCCTTTATCGACGCCGCCAAAGCCACTCAGATCATTGGCCAGCCCCGGTTCAGAGCGGCGGCCGAGGCATCTCAGCGCAGGGCCATCACCCTGCTGAAGAACGATAAGAAGATCCTCCCCCTCACCCCATCGGCCGGAGATCAACCTGCGGCAAATCCGCCTGCTGCAAATCAACCCGGGGGAAATCAGCCGTCCGGAACAAGGAAACTCCGGATCTATGTGAAGAACATCGACCCCAAAGAAGCTGCCCGTTATGCAACGGTAGTCGACAGACCGGAAGAGGCAGACCTCGCCATTATACGCCTGAACACGCCATTCGTGCCCGTGGAAACAGACATTCCCCTGGCAAAAATGTTCCACCATGGTGACCTCGATTTTAAAGGAAAGACAAAAGACAGCATCCTGCAGCTGCTGGGAAAAGTGCCTACCATCGTAGACATCTACCTGGACCGGCCGGCCGTGATCCCGGAGATCAGCGCCCGGGCAAAAGGATTATTAGGTGATTTCGGCGCCAGCGATGCAGCCGTACTGGATGTGATCTTCGGCAAGTCCAAACCCGAAGGCCACCTGCCCTTTGAATTGCCGTCTTCCATGGACGCCGTCCGCCGGCAAAAAGAAGATGTACCCTATGACTCAAAGGACCCCCTGTATAAATTCGGGTTCGGCCTGAGCTACTAGCCGGCATAATCCCCCCCGATCTCCGCCCTGATCTTCTCCAGGAAACGGGTGAGATAGGCGGCATTCTGCTCCGCAAGCATCCTCCCGGTGGAAGTATTCATCCGGGCCGGCAGCTTTAACAGCTTGACGGCAAAATGATCCAGCGCATAAAGCTGGTCATTGAGCTCCCGGCCAGTCGCCAGCGGATCCGCCTCGTCAAACAACTGTTGGCCGAGCTGACCCGCCGTATAAAAAACCCTGGCCAGCCCTATCGCCCCCAACGCTTCCAGCCGGTCCGCATCCTGCAGGATCTTCGCCTCCGCCGTAAGAGGCAGGACCCCGGCAGAAAAACTATGTGCATGAATGGCATGCCGGACCCCCTCTATCTTCTCCCGGGGAAACCCCGTGAAAGTTCCCTCCAGCAACTCCACCGTCCTTTCCGCACTCAGCCGGGAGGATTCCCTTCTTCCCGGATGATTTTTCGGCAGAGAGATCAGGTCATGGAAATAAGCGCCTGCGAGTAAGATCAGCGGATCAGCCATCAACCCCTCTTCCCGGTTGATATATTGTGCCGCCTTCCAGACCCTTTGAAAATGCCCCAGGTCATGAGAGGCGTCCTTATGTGTAAGATTCACACAGAGGTATGCGGTAAACCTCTTTTCCCAGTAAATTTCATCAGACGATTGCATCCCCAAACTTACAACCATTCCCGTTAGTCTATAAAATAAAAAAGGGCCAGAATAGAAATTCAGCCCCGTTTTAAAATCCAATATCCTATGAAAAACCATGCTATTAACGCAGGTTGGAAAGAAATAATTGCAGACAGTGAAAAAATATTTTCAGGAAAACAAAAGATACCAACAGAAAGCCAGCACAGCCACAGAAGAATGATGAAGGAACTTAAGCCGCAAAAGCCCCAACGCCCGCACCTTGTGATTTTTCACCGTATTGACGGAGATCGAAATCTTCCCGGCGATCTCGGTATTGTTCAGCCCCTCGATATAACACATTTTAAAAACCCGTTTGCATTGGGAAGGCAAAGCTTCTATCGCCTCATAGATCTGTTCCATCACTTCCGAACGGATCATTTCATTCAAAATAAATCCTTCGTGGTCCGCCGACAAATAGTTAAGCAACCCTATCTTCATGACAGAATCCCGCTGCGCCTTTTTTACATAGTTGATACAGGCATTCCGGGTGCTGATATAGAGAAAAGCCTTTACATTTTGTAAAGTCTCAAAATCCTGCTGTTTCTTCCAGAGAATGACAAATACATCGGTAACGATATCCTCCGCAGCCGGAATGTCCCCCAGCAGGCCTCCGGCAAAATTGCGAAGAGACGAATAGTAAAGGTTATGGATATCATGCAAGGCTCGCGTGCTGCCTTTTTTTAATTCCGGCACGATGTCCCCACAAATTGGTATTGACATTAAGAGTGATTAAGGTCTCAGAAAAGTAAGCAGGGCAAGTATATGCCTTAATTATAAAACTACAAAAGAATAGTAATATGATTACAAAAACAATAAGTGTAAACACCTATATTCGATTTTAACCAACCCCCTAAGGATCGTAATTTTACCGCCCGGTAAGCTTATTAAAAGGCCCATGCCACTACAAACAACATCGATACCATATAAAGACCACCGCTACCCGCATTATTATCTGTGCAACTATCTGCCGCTATCGGCGGGAAAAGATACGCTTTCCTACAGCCTCCTGAAATTCAAACGGGGTCTCCAGCCTGACCTCGACGGATGGATCAGCTGTTCCCTGGAAATGCTGGCCCCCCACATCCCCCCCGGCCGCACCATCCTCCGCGCCCTGCATCACGACGAGACCATCGCCCGGGAAGAAGCCCCCACCTCCCTGGACAAACTGGGGAAAGCTCTCGCCCATCATCTCCGGGGCCATTATCACCCCCGGATGCTCCGGAAATCCAGGGTCACCCCAGCCATCAAACAGCTCTCCAGGGAACAAAGGACCGCCGAACTGGAAGGTCTTTATTCCATCGACCCGTCCAGGCCCCCCTCCTCCCGGCCTTCCTTCCTTATTATTGACGACATCCTCACCACCGGCGCCACCATGAAAATGATCATCGACGCCCTCCGGCACGCTTACCCCCACGCCGGCCTTGAGGTCTTCACCCTTGCCAGAGCAGATTATGACACCCGCGGCAGCCAGCCCGCCATCTCTTCCGGACAAAACTACCCGACAGGTCAGGACATGGACTGGACCGTGGCCGAAGAAGGAACCCCAGCCTACTCTCTGCAGGAATTAAAGTCCCGTATCACAATGGACATATTTTAATTTTAACTTATGCAGCACAGTACCTCAAAGGGTTGTCAAGGTAAATAGGGTTAACGATATCATATAAATTTGTAAAAAATTTGTTAAGTAACGTTTAATTTTTCCTAACTTAGGAACTTAATTGCTAAACTTTTGCTTTATGACCATTCAACGAATGCTTGCCAAATTGGTAAGTTCACTCCTACTATGTGTACTTTTCACACTAACCGCTTTCTCTCAAACAAAAACAATTACAGGCAAGATTTCAGATGACAAAGGGCAACCCGTGCAGGGAGCAACCATAACCGTAAAAGGTACCAAGACCGGGGCCTCCACAGGCGCCGACGGCACCTATCGGATTACGGTTCCGGCTTCAGCCACTACCCTGGTCGTCAGCTCCGTTGGCTTCGCCTCCCAGGAGATCACCATCGGCGCACAGTCGTCCATCGACGTCGCCCTGGTAGCCTCCTCACAAGCCCTGAACGAAGTAGTGGTCGTAGGTTACGGCACCGTGCGGAAAAAAGATCTCACGGGCTCTGTAGCATCCGTTCAGGCAAAAGATTTTAATAAAGGCACTTACACCGCACCGGACCAGTTGATCCAGGGTAAGGTAGCCGGCGTGCAGGTGACTAACAACTCAGGCGCGCCAGGCGGCGGCGCCACCGTCAAAATACGGGGTAACTCAGCCGTCACCGGCACCGGACAACCCCTGTACGTGGTAGATGGAATTCCCCTCGACGGGAGATCCGCCAGGGCAGGCGTACTGACACCCGACCTGGGCGGCGCCGGCGGCGACAAGACCAACACCCCCGCAGGCAACCCGCTGAACTTTATCAACCCGGCGGACATCGCCTCCATCGATGTATTGAAGGACGCTTCCGCCACCGCCATCTACGGATCACGGGGCGCTTACGGCGTAGTGATCATCACGACAAAAAGAGGTCAAAGTGGCGCGCCTAGGCTGGACCTGGGCGCTTCCGTAGGAGCCAGCCATATCATGAGAACGGTAAAAGTGCTCAATGCATCTCAATATGTACAGGCGCTGACTTACTACGGCGTTCCCGCTTCCAATAACTACGGCAGCAGCGTAGATGCCATGGACGCCATCACCCACACAGGCGTCGTCCAGAATTACAGCGCAGCCATCAGCGGCGGAACTGACAATGGAAAATACAGGCTCTCCCTCGGATATCTCGACCAGCAGGGCATTGTCCGTAAATCGGACTTTAAGAAGTACTCCGTAGGTTTTGCCTCTAACTATAAATTCCTGGAAAATAAAAGGCTGGGATTGGATATCAACGTGATCACCAACCAGTACGACGAAAATATAGCCCCCATCACCAACAATGCCGGCGCCAGCAACAGCCTGATCGGCCAGGCGCTGCAGTGGAACCCCACCCGCCCGCTGAAGATCGGGGATTCCCTGAACAACTTTGCCGGTACTATCGTCAATCCCCTGTCCATGCAGCTGGGGTACAATGACTATAGTAAAGTGACCACCGCCCTGGCAAGCATCTCTCCTTATTATAAGATCACCAACGACCTGGAATACCGCCTGCTCTACAGCATCAACTACAGCACCGGTACCCGCAGGACCTCCATGGCCCCCTATCTCATCGCCCTGCCGGATATCGCCTATAAAGGCTGGGCCGGCATCGGGAATAGCGAGCTCATCACACAGCAGGTCACCCATACGCTGAACTATAACAAACAGATCACTACCGACCTTAACCTCAGCGCCGTCGTGGGATATGAGTATATGAAATTCACCAATAAAGGCTCCAACATGCAAGGTTTTGGCCCCGGTGACGGCAGCGTGGGCAGTGCCGGCTTTGGCAACTATAACCTGGACTTCACCAACTACATCCAGTTCAGTAACACAGCCAACCGTACCATCGGCTCCTTCATCGATCCTACTTCGGAATTGCAGTCGTACTTTGGAAGGGTCAACCTGAACTATAAAGACCGATACCTCCTCACAGCGACCCTGAGAGCCGACGGTTCCTCCAAATTCGGTGAAAACAACAAATATGGCTATTTCCCCTCCGCCGCTATAGCCTGGAATATTGCCAAAGAAGATTTCTTTAAAACCGACCTTCTCAATCAGCTCAAGCTGAGGGCAGGTTACGGTAAGACAGGGAACCAGGAATTCCCCGCCGGCGCCGCACAAGCCAAGTACTCCTTTACCGCCAACGGGGGCTTAGGACAGGTCAACAGCCCGAATGCCGATCTGAAATGGCAGTCGGACGCTCAATATAACTTCGGTCTGGACTTCGGCGTCCTCAACAACAGGATCTCCGGTTCGGTGGATTATTTCCACAAGACTACTACCGACCTGCTTTTTCCTAACGTGCAGATCGACCCCGCTCCCCCAGGCAATGTAATTCGTTGGACCAACCTGCCGGGCCAGGTCATCAACAAAGGGGTGGAAGTATCCCTGACCGGTGGCATCGTAAGAACCAATGACTTCACCTGGGACCTGACCATCAATGCCAGCTTTATCAAGAACAACGTTACCGGAATACCCGCCCCCATCCAGACAGGTACTTTGAGTGGCCAGGGTTTGTCCAACACCTTCGTGGAAACCATCCGCAACGGTCTTCCCATCAATGCCTTCTGGACAAGGATCTTCGAAGGTATCGACAAAGGCACCGGCCAGGCGGTTTACCAGGATAACGGTAATATCCTGCACTATGCCGGCAATCCCAACCCCAGCACCCTCCTGGGCATCAGCACCTCCCTGAATTATAAGAAACTGGCCCTCATCATCAACATGAACGGAGCCTTCGGCCAGAAGATTTATAACAACACCCTCAACAATGTCATCAACGTAGGCAACATCAGGGGACGTAACATCGCCCTGTCGGAATACCAGGCTCCTGTTAAGGAATCCTTGTCCAACCCGGTGACCTCCTCTTCCCGTTTTATCCAAAGCGGCAACTATCTGAAGATGGCTAACGCTACCCTGTCTTATGGCATCGGCAACGTCGGCAAACTGTTTAAAAATGCCAACCTTTACGTTACGGGCCAGAACCTGTTCGTGATCACCAAATACAAAGGATTCGATCCGGAAGTCAATATCGATCAGGCTGCAGGAGCCTCCGGTGGCAACCAGGTACCTTCGGTAGGCATCGACTATCAGGCCTATCCTACCGCTCGCACGATCACCCTCGGCCTTAACTTTTCACTCTAATCAAAATCAATTACTCAGTATATGAAATACTTAAAAATATTCTTTGTCGCTAGCTTCTTGGTCCTGGGCTCTCTGGGATGTACCAAGCTGGATGAAAAATTCCAGGGAGACATTACCCCTGCCCAGGTTGCCGGTGGCTCTAACTCTGTGAGCTCCCTGCTGGCCTCCGTATACACTTCCATGCAGATCACCTACCAGGACCAGTCCAACTACATGGCCATGAGTGAAATGACGACTGACGAGCTGATCGGGCCCACCCGCGGACCAGACTGGGATGATAATGGCGTTTGGCGCGTGCTTCATGCCCATGCCTGGGATGGCGACAATCTCCACATCCGGGATTGTTTCGACCAGCTGAACAGTACCACATTCGCCGCTACCGACCTCCTGCAGTATAGCCCCTCTGCCCAGCAGGCGGCCGAAGCCAGGTTCCTCCGGGCCTTTTCCATGTTCAACCTGCTGGATGGCTGGAACCAGGTTCCTTACCGCGACCCCGGAGAAAGTGTCATCGTCCCCTCCCGGGTAAGAGTAGGACCGGATGCGCTGACCTATATCATCGCCCAGCTCACCGACTCCATCATCCCCAACATCGCCGATGCCCCTCCCGTCAACAAAGCAAATAAAGATGCCGCCAGGGTATTGCTGATGAAATGTTACCTGAATAAAGGCGTCATCGCCAACAGGGCAACCCCCACCTTCGATGCAGCCGACATGCAGCAGGTCATCACCCTGGCCGACCAGATCATCAACAGCGGCAAATACCAGCTCATGGCGAACTATTTCGACAACTTCGCACCGTCCAACGGCAACATCTCGAAGGAAAATATCTTTACGTTCAATAGGGTCGGAGGCCAGTCCACCGGCGGTACCGGAAATACCATCAACTCCAGATGGCACCTGACCATGCACTACAACCAGCAACCCAGCGGATGGAACGGCTTCACCACCTTGGGGGATTTCTACAACAAGTTCGAAGCCGCCGACCAGAGAAGAGGAGTCGCTTATCCCTCCTTGCCTACCGGCGCTACCAATCCCGGGAACCGCGTCAACGTGGGCTTCATGGCCGGTCAGCAATACGACCTGAAAACGGATGCGCCTTTGACCGACCGTAATGGCGCCCCACTGACCTTTACACCCGACGTCAAACTCATCGAAACAGGAGATAACCTGGAAGTCACCGGCATCCGGGTAAACAAATATCCCATCGACTATCCAAATGACGGTAGCGGCAACGTAGACAATGACTACGTGTACTACCGGTATTCTGACGTACTGCTGATGAAGGCCGAAGCCCTGCTGCGCACCAACGCCGCCGCCGGCGCCCTCGCCATCGTCAACAATCTCCGGGCCCAACGGGGCGCCTCCGCCCTGGCCTCCCTCACCCTGGATAACCTCCTGGACGAAAGAGGTCGCGAACTGTATTGGGAAGACTTCAGAAGACAGGACCTGATCCGGTTTGGGAAATTCCTGCAACCCTGGGCAGAGAAGCCTAGCGATGATCCCAAATATCTCCTGCTGACGATCCCCAACACCCAGCTGGCCGTTAATCCTAACCTTAAGCAAAATCCCGGCTATTAATACGATCCATAACTCATAATACCATAATTTTAATCCTGAAGGTCATTGATACAATGACCTTCAGGGTTTTTAGCAGGGTCCCCGATCCATGCGTAAATAGTCTGCAATGAAATTTTATCGAGCATATTTGCTTGCCTTTATCGCCCTGGCCACAACAGCCTGCCACCACGAAGCCCCTCCTTCCCTTTTCCAGTTGATGGAAAATACAGGTCTTCAGTTTGAGAACACCGTCAACGACGGAAAAACAGAGAACAGCTTCTACTTCCGTAACTTCTACAACGGGGGCGGCGTAGCCACCGGCGACCTGAATAACGACGGCCTGGCCGACGTACTGCTCACCTCCAACATGGGCAGCAATAAATTATTTCTCAACAAAGGCAATTTTAAATTCGAAGACATCACCGACAAGGCTGGCTTCCGCCAGGACAGTATGTGGAGCACGGGAGTAGTGCTGGTCGACATCAATAACGACGGTTGGCTGGACGTCTATATCTGCAACTCGGGGCACATGGGCGATGGACACAGAAAGAACAAGCTATACATCAACAACCACAACCTCACCTTTACCGAATCAGCCGCCCAATACGGCCTGGACATCTCCGCCTATACCACCCAGGTCTCCTTCTTCGATTATGATATGGATGGCGACCTGGACTGCTTCGTCATCAACAACAGCCCCATTCCCATCAATACCCTTAACAATGCCAACCGGCGCGACCTCCCCGATTCAGAATGGCCGGTCGCCAATTTTTTAAAAGGCGGCGGCGATCACCTTTACCGGAATGACAATGGCCATTTCTCCGAAGTCACCAAACAAGCCGGCATCCATGGCACCCTGATCAGCTTCGGCCTGGGCGTATCGGTGGGCGACATCAATGGAGACGGATACCCCGACGTCTATGTTTCCAATGACTCCTACGAAAGAGACTATTGCTATATCAATCAGCGCAACGGCACCTTTAAGGACGAATTCGAAGAAAGGATCCCCCATACCAGCTACTCTTCCATGGGCACGGACATCGCGGACATCAACAACGACGGCTTCCCTGACCTGTTCACCACCGATATGCTGCCGGAAGACGACTACCGGCTGAAAACCATGGGCTCCTTCGACAACATCGACCTGTTCAAAGGAAAGGTGGACGCAGGCTTCTATCACCAGTATATGAAAAATTGCCTGCAGCTCAACAACGGCCAGGGCAAATTCTCGGAAATAGCCAATTACAGCGGCGTATCCGCTACCGACTGGAGCTGGGGAGCCCTCCTCTTTGATGCGGACAACGATGGATACAACGATATTTATGTCTGCAATGGCGTCAACAGAGATGTCACCAACCTGGACTTCATGGACTTCTTTGCCAACGACATCATCCAGCAGATGGTCCAGACGGGCAAAAAAGAGAGCGTGGATGAAGTCCTGAAAAAAATACCCCGCACCCCTTTGCTCAACAAAGCCTACAGGAACCTCGGCAACCTGAAATTCGAAGACGCGGGTAAATCCTGGGGATTCACCCAACCCACCTTTTCCAATGGCGCCGCCTATGCCGACCTGGATAATGATGGCGACCTCGACCTGGTCGTGAACAATGAGAACCAACCCTCTTTCGTCTACCGCAACAATGCCAGGGAGCTGAACAAAAATGATTACATAGCCGTCCTCCTGAAAGGAAAAGACAAGAACACCTTCGCCATCGGCAGCCGGATTTGCATCTATGAAGGAGGACAGATCCTAAGTCGCGAAGTAGTCCCCAGCCGGGGATTCCAATCTTCCGTAGACTATAAAATAATCATCGGCCTGGGTAAATCGCCAAAAATAGACTCCATGGTCATCACCTGGCCCGACAGATCCTCCACCCGCGTGGAACACCCGCTCATCGATACACTCAACGTCATTCGGCAACCCCCTGCCACCAGCATTCCCGCCGCAAATGGAAAGCTGGCCAAAGCTGAAACAACAACCAGCACGTCCACCGCCGACCTCCCCCTCCTCAGCCCTGTTCCCTCCCACTTCGACCGGCACCGGGAAAATGAATACACCGACTTCCACACAGAGCGCAACCTGCCCAAACTGCTCTCACGGGAAGGCCCCCGGGCAGCCTGCGGAGACGTTAACGGAGACGGCCTGGCGGATATCTATATAGGAGGTGCGGCAGGCCAGGGTGGCCAATTGTACCTGCAGACACCCGCCGGGGATTTTGTGAAAAAAACGGAAAAAATCTTTGAACAATTCGCCGACATGGAAGACGTAGCCGTCCTCCTCTTTGACTGCGACCATGACGGCGACCTGGACCTGGTGATAGGCCCCGGCGGCAACAACGCAAGCTCCCTCAGCCGCCAGATGCAGCTCCGGTTATATAAGAATGATGGTAAAGGAAATTTTGACATCGATGCCTCCGCCTTTCCCAATACAGGCATGAATGTATCCGTCGTCATCGCCGAAGATTTCAACGGAGACGGATATCCCGACCTTTTCATAGGGGGAAGAAGCCTTCCCATGAACTACGGCATGCCCCCTTCCAGCTATCTCTTCGTCAATGACGGCAAAGGCCATTTTAAGGATATCGCAGCAACTAAAAACCCCGACATCGCCCATATCGGCATGGTCACCGGCGCCGCATGGACCGACATCACCGGTGACGGTAAAAAAGACCTGGTCATCACCGGTGAATGGATGGCCCCTCACATCTTTTCCTTTACAGGCGACCATTTCGAAGAAATTACCACCAACCTCGGCAACCTCTATGGCTGGTGGCAGTCCATCGCATCGGCAGACCTCAACGGTGACGGCCGCCCGGACCTCATCCTGGGCAACATTGGGGAGAACTTTTACCTCCACCCCGACTCCGCACACCCGGTAAAGATCTGGGTCAATGATTTCGACCAGAATGGCATCGTGGACAAGGTCCTCACTTACACCGTGGATGGAAAAGACATGCCCGTATTCCTGAAGCATGACATGGAGATCCAGGTACCCTCCCTGAAGAAACAAAACCTCAAACACGGGGACTTTGCCAGGAGATCCATCCGGGAACTATTCCCCGGGCTTTTACTGGACAGCGCTATCGTACGGAAATTCAACTACTGCCCCTCCATCATCGCCCTGAATGAAGGCAACGGGAAATTTTCCATTCAGCTGCTGCCCCCTGCCGTCCAGTTCTCCTCCGTCAACGCCATCCATTGCATGGATCTCAACGGAGATGGCTCCCCCGACCTGGTCCTCGGCGGCAACGAATTTGGCTTTTTGCCACAATTCGGCAGACTGGATGCCAGCTTCGGAAATATTTTACTCAACAACGGAAAAGGACATTTCAAGGACCTCAACCCCCATCGCTCAGGGCTGGAATTAGGAGGCCAGATAAGAGACATTACGGAAATAAAAGGGAAAGATGGCCCCAGGCTTTTATTCCTGCAAAATGATGAAGCCCCCGTCTTGTATAAAAGAAATTAATACTTAAAGCTACCTTTGAGCCCGATTTTTAATAACGCTGTCATGATGCAAATAGTCCGGAACATTTTTTACCTCTTGAGTTTGGAAGTGCTGATCTTTTCACCGGGCTGTAAGTCTTCCCATCATCCGGAACAAGCCCTCTTCAAAGTATTGGATCAGGAGGCGACAGGGCTGGATTTCAGCAATACCCTGCACCCCGACCGGGGCTTCAACGTATTTGACTACATGTATTTTTATAATGGCGGCGGCGTAGGTGCGGGGGACTTTAACGGGGACGGCCGCATCGACCTCTTCTTTGCCTCCAACCAGGGCAATAACAAAATATACCTCAACGAAGGAGGCCTTCATTTCAAAGACGTGACCGAAGCCTCCCATATCCCCCAGGATAGCGGCTGGTCCACCGGGGTCTCTATCGTCGATATCAACAACGACGGGCTGCTGGATATCTATATCTGTAAGGTTGGCCGGCTCGGCGGTCTGCGTACCTCCCATAATCAATTGCTGATATGTCAGGGAATTGATAAGAACGGCATCCCCTCCTATGTTGATCAGGCAAAAGAATACGGGCTCGACTTCTCCGGCTTCAGCACACAGGCTGTATTCTTTGATTATGACGGAGACGGAGACCTGGACATGTACCTGCTCAATCATTCCATACACCAGAACGGGACTTTCGGCCCCCGTAAGGAGAAACTCGCCACTCCCAACGCTTTTTCCGGCGACAGACTCTACCGCAACGAAGGGACAGGCAAATTCACCGACGTGACAAAAGAATCCGGCATCAACAGCTCCGTAATAGGATACGGACTGGGCATCACCGTATCGGACATCGACCTGGACGGCTACCCTGATATCTACGTGGGCAACGACTTTCACGAGAACGATTATCTCTATATCAATCAGCATAATGGCCGGTTCAAAGATGAATTAACCGACAGGCTCATGCATACCAGCCAGTTCTCCATGGGCGTGGACGTAGCAGATGCCAATAATGACGGCTATCCGGAGATCATTTCGATGGATATGCTCCCTTATGATCCCTATATCCTCAAGCGTTCGGAAGGAGAAGATAGCTGGGACATTTTCAATATGAAGCTCGGTTATGGCTACAACCACCAGTATACCCGCAACAACCTGCAACTTAACAGACGCAACGGCCACTTCAGCGAAGTAGGCCTCTATTCAGGGGTTGCCGCCACAGACTGGTCCTGGTCCCCGCTCTGGGTGGATTTTGACAACGACGGGCTCAAAGATCTCTTCATCTCCAACGGTATCCCCAAAAGGCTCAACGACATCGATTATATCAACTTTGTTTCCAACCAGGAGCTGCAGCAGAAAATGCACGACAAAAGCCTCGACGACAAAGACCTGGACCTGATCAATAAGTTCCCGGAGATAAAATTGCCCAGTAAGTTCTTTAAGAATGAAGGGCAAATGAAATTTGCCGACCTGGAACAACAGATCGACGGCGCCAGGCCTTCTTATTCCAACGGCTCTGTATACGCCGACCTGGACAATGACGGAGACCTGGACCTCGTCGTGAATACCATTGACGAACCGGCGCTGATCTATCAGAACCTCAGCAACGACAAAAAGAAAAAACCTTACCTCGATATTAACCTGAAAGGACCTGAAAAAAATATTCACGCCCTGGGCGCCAAACTGATCCTTTTCGCCAACGGAGGGATCCGCACCTATGAAAAATACCCGGTAAGAGGTTTCCTTTCCAGCATGGAAATACCCCTGCACATCGGCCTTGACCAGACCAAAGTCGACTCCGCCTTCCTCGTCTGGCCCGACAACAGCTTCCAACGCATCACCTGGCGGCAGGGCGACAGCACGCTGACCTGCTCCTTTCAAAAGGGGCTTCCCCATTTCGATTATTCCCTGCTGACAGAACATTGGAAGAATCCCACCCGGCCCATGCTGGATATCACCGGGGCCACCGGCCTGTTATACCGGCATGAAGAGAACAGCTTCCACGAGTTCGACCGCGAACCCCTCATCCCTCATATGCTCTCTACAGAAGGACCGGCCCTTGCCGTAGGCCAGGTCAACAAAGACGGACTGGAAGACGTATTCATCGGCTCCTCGAAATGGGGCAAAAGCGGCCTCTTCCTCCAGACCCCGGCCGGGAAATTCACCCGCCTTTCCCAGCCTGCACTGGACCGGGACAGCACCTATGAAGACGTGGATGCCTGCTGGGCAGACCTGAACCACGATGGCAACATGGACCTCATAGTGGCCAGCGGCGGCAATGAATTTTACGGGAAAGACAGCATGCTCACTCCCCGGGTCTACCTGGGAGACGGTAAAGGCAACCTTACCAAACTGCCGGACGCCTTTGACCACCTCTATGTCAACGCATCCTGCGTCACCCCATTCGATTTTAACGGAGACGGGTATGTGGATCTTTTTATCGGGGGAAGATCCGTGCCCTTCGACTACGGACTAACTCCCCGGTCCTACCTGCTGCAGAACAATGGCGCCGGAAAATTCACCGACGTAACGGCCCGATATGCGAAAGATCTGTCGGAAATAGGGTTCGTCACCCGGGCCCTCTGGTTCGACCTGGACAACAATGGAGAAAAAGACCTGCTCCTTTCTCTCGAATGGGGCGGCATCGTGGCTTTCATGAACCATAAAGGCGTCTTTACCAAACAAGTGCTGACGGATAAAAAAGGATGGTGGAACTTTCTGTTACCGGTGGATATCGACAATGACGGAGACATCGACCTCGTAGTGGGCAACCTGGGACTGAACAGCCGCCTGAAAGCCTCTGACCGGGAACCCGTGAGAATGTATTATTATGATTTCGACGATAACGGGAAAAAAGAACAGGTGCTCACCTATTATCTCAACGGACGCCAACTCCCCTTTGCCAACAAAGAAGAACTGCAAAAACAACTGCCCGGTCTCAAAAAACGATTCCTCTACGCAGAAGATTTTGCCAAAGCCACCCTGCAGGACCTCTTTTCGGAAGACAAACTCCGGAAAGCAGACACACTCACTGCCAATTATTTCTCCAATGCCATCCTCATCAACGATGGCCACCAACATTTTACCGTCAACTCCCTGCCCTGGGAAGCTCAGTTATCACCATACAAGGATGCCGTAGTGGTAGACGCCAACGGGGACAGCCTCCCGGACATCCTGCTGGTAGGTAATTACTATGATAACAACATCCAGATGGGACGATACGACGCCGATTTCGGCACGATCCTGCTTAATAAAGGGAAAGACTCGCTGGTACCCTATCCCCTGAATGGTCTGGCGATCAAAGGACAGGTCCGGCATATTCAAAAGATCAGTATTGCAAACAAAGGGGCATTCATCCTGGCAGAAAATAATGACAGCGCCCGCATCATCCAATTCCGCTAGTTCACCAGCTGCACCACCCTGGTGACCCATTGGAGAGTATCGGGCTCCTGTTTTCTCTCCGTGACCAATGACTGAAAAGGAATGGACATAAAAGTGTGGTGATAGTCCGTCACATAATAACGCAGTTGGGCCATCGCCTCTTCAACGACAGCCGGTCCTCCTCTCACTTCTGCTTCAAAACTCTTCCAGGAAACAAAACGTTTGGAGGTAATAATTCTATTCCCGGGGAGTCGCCTGTTCACCGGGATGGCGACCATAATTTCAAAGGAATCATTTTTAGCCCGGGTGGCATTCAGCATAGGATAACCTGTTTCCCGGGCTCCCTGGCTTTTTACATAGCTCCTCAGCAGGTCAATCTTCTCATATACATCGGCGGTGCTTGGGTAAGCTGGCCGCGCCCACCGGGTGGTCACCATCTCCGTATCCTTTACGAGACCGGCTTTAACGTCCATTCCATAGATATGCTCCTTTTTCCCGAGAAAAGAAGCCAGCGTATCCAGAAAGCCGGTCATCTCCTGTTTTGTATTCTTTGCCTCCTGGTATTGGAGGGCCCTTTTCAGAGGGTTGAGACTTGTGGGAAAAGCTCCGCTCCATTGCATTACGATGGTATCATCCCAGGACAAAGGCACCACTTTTATCGACCCTTCGATATCTTTGCCATCACTCCCCTGCCGGGTTATGGTCACCCGTTGAAAATAATGGCCGGTAAGCAGGTACTGATCCTGGCTGTGGAGTATCCGGGGCAGCCCTTCCCAAAAATGGCTCCCGTTCAGGATCCGGAGAGATCCATCCGTAGTGCAATTTACCTTGGTATAAACGGACACCGTGAGCGTACGGGGAATAAATATATATACAGCGCATATCGTTAATAACAGGAGAAGAACAATACCTCCTGCCAGCCATTTCTTATTCACGTTGGGTCATTGACTTTATCGGCCGAAAATAAACAATAATGTGTAAATTAGACCCAAACGATTGCAAAATTATATATACACTATGCGCATCATTCATCCGGTCCTGGCCTTTCTCTTCTGCCTCACGGCTTTTGCACAAACCGGCTTCGCACAACCATCCCCTTCCTCCTCCGTCCAGACATCCCCCTGGATCATCCGCGCCGACACCATCGACCCGGCCAATTACTACGGAGTCACCGTCGCCAATGGTATGATAGGACTGGTCTCATCCGCCGAGCCGTTTAAGGCAAAGGACATCGTCCTCAACGGCGCATTTGATCTTTACGGCCGGGGGCGCGTCAGCAATATTCTCAAGACCATTAATTTCGTAAACCTCTACCTGGACATCGACGGCCGGCGTATCGAAAACTTCCGGCAGGTGTCCCACCTGCAGCAGATCCTGGACATGCAGCATGCCAGCCTGACCACCCGCTTCGACTATGAAGACAAGGCATCGGTCAGCTATACCTGGTACTCCCTGAGACATCTGCCCTATACCGCACTGGTAGACGTCACCATCACCGCGAAAAAAGATATTGAGATCGTACCCGCCAGCGTCATGGAAGCCCCCGATATGCTGAAAGACGTACAGAATTATTATAATGAGATCGACAGGCCCCATGTAAAAATTGCCTTGCTGACCTCCACCGCCCGCAGCCCTACAGGCAAACTCCTGATGGCAGCCTCCAACAGCTTCCTGTTCGATGAACCCCATGGAACCGAACCCGCCACCACTCATGAGATGTGGGATAATGGCATGCATCTGCTGAAATTTAAAAAACAGCTGAAGGCCGGGACCACCTACCATTTCTCCGTGGCCGGCTCCGCCATCACCTCCGCTCACAATGAAGACCCCCTTAATGAAGCGGAAAGACTCACCATCTTCGCCGCCCTGGAAGGAAGCCGCCGGCTGATCACCTTCCACCAGCTCGCCTGGGACGAACTATGGAAGAGCGACATTATCATCGAAGGCGACGACAGCACCCAACGGGATATCCATAACATGCTCTATCATCTCTATTCCTTTGCCCGGGAAGGCACCTCCTACAGCCTCTCTCCCATGGGCCTTAGCGGATTGGGTTATAATGGTCATACCTTCTGGGATACGGAGATATGGATGTTTCCCGCCCTGCTGCTGCTGCAACCCAAAATAGCAGCATCCCTGATGGAATACCGCTACCAACGCCTGGAAGCCGCCCGGCACAATGCAGCAAGCCACGGTTATAAAGGGGCCATGTTCCCCTGGGAGAGCGCCGCCAGCGGCAATGAAGAGACCCCCGTATGGGCCCTCAGCGGCCCCTTCGAACATCATATCACCGCCGATGTAGCCATCGCCGCCTGGAACTATTACTGTGTATCCCAGGATAAGACCTGGCTGCGGGAAAAAGGCTATCCCATCCTGAAAGAAACAGCCGACTTCTGGACCAGTCGGGTGGAAAGGAATGGAGCCGGTCATTATGATATCCGCAACGTGGTGGCAGCAGACGAATGGGCGGAGAATGTCGATAACAACGCCTTTACCAATGCGGCAGCCCGCGCCAACCTCCAGTATGCCACCGAAGCGGCCCGGATCCTGGGTCTGACACCCGATCCCGACTGGACCACCGTCCGTACGAATATACCCATCCTCCATTTTGAGGACGGCACTACCAGAGAACATGCCTCCTACAATGGGGAAAAGATCAAACAGGCGGATGTTAACCTGCTCGCCTATCCGCTGAAAGAGATCACAGCCCCGGACGCCATCCGCAGGGACCTGGATTATTACGAACCCCGGGTAGGGGAAGGCCCCGCAATGACCCATGCAATTTTCGCCATTTTGTACGAACGGTTGGGCCTGCCCGCTAAAGCCTATCAGGCTTTCAAAACAGGCTATACACCCAACCTGCGCCCCCCCTTCGGCGTCCTCGCGGAGACGGCTACCGGCACTAACCCCTATTTCGCCACCGGCGCAGGCGGTATGCTCCAGGCCATGCTAAATGGTTTTGGAGGCCTGGAGGTCACTCCCACCGGTATCGTACAGGCGAAGACTCACCTGCCCGCTCACTGGAAAACCCTCAAAATGACGGGTATTGGAGCAAGTAGAAACACTTACACGGTAAAATAACCCCCTTATCGTAAAATAACCATGCCACCTACCCGTTTATACTGTCCGTCCCCTAGTTGGGTGCATGTTAAACTAAGAGGTGCTGGGTCGGTCCAATAGGAGGTACATAATAGGTTTTTTTTACATTTTTTACTAAATTGGTCGTACTTTTAAGGTACATGGTACCCTTTGCGTTATGCCTTTAAACCATTTTCAAAGTATATGGCTTTAAAAAAAACATTGAATCTTTTGAAGAAACCGTTCGGAAATTTGTATTTTCTTATGTTTTTGAATGGTTTTTTACTGGCTTCCCTCTTTTACTTTAAAATGGAAGCAGCATACGAGAACGGACTTTTCCTCTCCATTAAGACCAGCATAGATAATAGGGTCGATGCCAACGATACCCAGGATTCCATTGTAGTAAAAGCGATGGATGCCTGTCATACGCTGATGGCCGACAGGGCCTCCACCTTTAAGAATTGGGGAACCCTGGGGCCCCAGGTCAACTTCTTTCACCCGGCTTCCGTAGACCTCATGACAGCCGGGGGCGCCTGCGGTAGTTATTCCGAAGTGTTAGCCAGAATACTTCAAACGTATGATTACCCCATCCGCATCGCCCAGATGAAAGCCAATGGCACTTTCGCAGCACACAATATCGTAGAGGTAAAGACAGATAAAGGATGGGCCGTGCTCGATCCCACCTTCAACGCATATTTTGTCAGACCGGATTCCCGCCTCGCCAGCTTCCAGGACGTAAAAAACAACTGGGATTTTTATGCGAAACAGGTACCAGCCGGTTACGACCTCGCCTATCGCTATGAAGATGTCAGATATTCCAACTGGAGCAAGGTTCCCGTTATCTTCCCGGCCATTAAAGGGACCCTCAATCTCATGATCGGCAAAGAAAAAGCGGACACCATTTCCATACGGACTTATCTATTAAAAATATATACTATTTATTTTTACCTGGCCCTCTTTCTCTATATCCCGGTATTGCTGTTCACGATCAAGAGAATTGTTAAGACCCAGCTTTTCCCCAGCCAGGATATTCCCTTCACTTTCAACAATCTTGTCAAATATTTAAGGCTTCCCAGCCGGGTTCACACCTTCTGAGAAAGGGGCAGTCCCGGCAATCGTATCGTAGCTAACCCTCGTAGATCCACTACGTGCGGTCAGGAACCAAATGCCTATATTTAATCCTGACTATCAAGCCATTCATTCATCATTTTGGTGTAGGTTTGGCCCATAAAAATTTAATAAATGCTTAAAGTAGGCGTTTTTGGCGTAGGACACCTGGGAAAATTTCACCTTAACAACTGGAAAGAGATAAAAAAAGCAGAATTAGTAGGATTTTATGACCCCAATGACACCATAGCCCAGGAAGTCTCGGAAAAATACCAACTGGCCCGCTTTCTTGATGCAGAACGTCTCATGGATGCCTGTGACCTGGTAGATATCATCGCCCCTACCCCCTTCCACTTCGCCCTTTGTGAAAAGGCGATCCGTAAGGGTAAACACGTATTCGTTGAGAAGCCCCTGGCCAACACCATGGAAGAAGCCAAGGAACTGGTAAAGCTGGTAAAAGAATCCAATATCAAACTCCAGGTGGGACATGTCGAACGTTTCAACCCGGCCTATCTGGCCATTCGCTCCATGCCCCTCACCCCCATGTTCATCGAGGTGCACCGTCTCGCCCAGTTCAATCCAAGAGGAACGGAAGTCAGCGTGATCCTCGACCTGATGATCCATGATATCGATATCATTCTTAGCCTGGTCCGCAGCGAGGTGAAGAACATCTCCGCCAGCGGCGTGGCCGTTATGACCGATACCCCCGACATCGCCAGCGTACGGATCGAATTCAACAACGGCTGTGTGGCCAATCTTACCTCCAGCCGCATCTCCATGAAAAAAATGAGGAAAATGCGCCTCTTTCAAAAAGACGCTTATATCGGTATCGACTTCCTCAATAAAAAAACAGAGATCATCAAACTAAAGACACCCCAGGACCTGGATGTATTCTCTTTCGATATCGAAACACCCAACGGGAAAAAGACCATCGCACTTTCCAACCCATCGGTACCGGAAGTAAACGCGATTCGGTTGGAACTGGAAAAATTCTGCGACGCCATCCTGGACAACACCCCTACCCAGGTTTCTGAAGTAGATGGATTCCGGGCAATGGACATCGCTCACCAGATTTTGCAAAAAATAAAACACAATACGATCAATTCCTGATCCTGGTCATGCCAGCGCAAAAAAAAACATATACAATCAATATCCTATGGTATATTCTGAGCGACTACTTCACTGCCCTGGTCGCTTCCATTATATTCCATTTTAGCCGCCGGCTGCTGCTCTCCGAACCCGTGTTTGTCAATGGACACCTGCTACTGACTCCCCGGTTCTGGCTGGGCTCCATTACCATCCCCCTCTGCTGGCTCATCCTGTACGCCATAGTAGGCTCTTATACTTCTCTATATAAAAAGTCGCGGCTGAACGAGCTCACCAACACATTTATTTATAGCATTACCGGCTGCTCCATCGTATTCTTCGCCATCGTTATCAACGACCCGGTGAAAGACTACCACTATTTTTACAAGACCTATTTCATTTTCTTATTTGCCCATTTTATCCTGACGCTGACCGGCAGGATGACCATCCTCAACACCGTACGGCAACAGGTGGAAAAAGGAAAAATAATATTCAATGCCTTACTGGTCGGCAGCAACTCAGTAGCCACCAAGATCTATAAAGACTCCAACGAAGGGCTTCGCTCCTCGGGATATCAATATGCCGGTTATGTCTGCAACGACAACCAACACAACAATGGCATCGCCCGCTACCTCCCCCAATTAGGCATGTCGGGGGAAATAGAAAGCATCATCGATACGAATAAGATTGAATTGGTGGTGGTGGCCCTCGAACGATCGGATAAGGAAGAAGTGGAAAAGATCATCGAACGACTGAGCGACAAAGACGTGGAAATAAAGATCATACCCAGCACCCTGGACATCTTGTCCGGCTCCGTCAGGACCAGCAACGTGCTCGGCGCCCTTCTTTCCGACATCCATACCGGACTGATGCCCGAATGGCAACAAAATATCAAACGGCTGATCGACGTATTGATAGCGGTCCTGGGATTGGTCATGCTCTCCCCCATGATCCTCTATGCAGCGATCCGCGTCAAACTATCCTCGCCAGGACCCGTTATCTACCGGCAAGAAAGGACCGGTTATAAAGGGAAGAAATTTTGGATCTACAAACTCCGGTCCATGCACCTCCACGCGGAGAATGGTGGCCCGGCCCTATCCTCGCTCAACGACCAGCGCGTCACCTATTGGGGAAAGACCATGCGCAAATGGCGCATCGACGAATTGCCCCAGCTCTGGAATATCCTGAAAGGGGAAATGAGTTTGGTGGGGCCCAGACCGGAACGGCAATACTATATCGATCAGCTTTACCATCGCACTCCCTATTTTCGCTACCTGTTAAAAGTAAAACCAGGCCTCACCTCCTGGGGAATGATCCAGTTCGGATATGCAGAGAATGTCGACGAAATGATCGAACGTATGAAATATGATCTGATGTACATAGAAAATATCTCATTGGGCCTCGATCTCAAGATCATGCTGCATACCCTGCGCATTATCTTCATGGGGAAAGGAAGGTGAGTCAGTGTCCTGTCCGGGTCCGCCCGGTTTGGTTGCCCGGGCCTGCCCGGTTTGGTCTAAAAATTAAAAAATGAGCAAAACAATATCCCGGTTGCTTGCCTGTATCCCGCTGGCGACAGCTTGCCTCCAGCTCACAGCGCAGTCGCCGCCGGCAGTTCCCAAATACTGGCAACAGGAAGCCGACTTCGATATCCGTGTCACCCTGGACGACAACACACACTCCCTGAAAGGCTTTGAGACGATCAGGTATACCAACCACTCTCCGGATACCCTCACCTGGTTATACATTCACTGCTGGCCCAATGCCTACAAGGACCAGACCACCGCCCTCTATCAACAGTTATCCCAGATCGAAGAAAGGAGAGGCAAGCTAAAAAAGATAAAAGATAACGGCTACATCGACCAGTTGGCGTTCCGGGTGAATGGCACATCGGCTCAGACCGAAGGGCACCCGAAATATGCCGACATCCTCAAACTCTTGCTGCCGGACAAACTCCCCCCGGGAGGAGAGATTACCATTACCACTCCTTTCTTTGTCAAAATACCTTCTTACTTCTCCCGCTTGGGCCATGAAGGGAAAAGTTATATGATCACTCAATGGTACCCTAAACCCGCCGTCTATGACAGCAAAGGCTGGCACGAAATGCCCTACCTGGACCAGGGAGAATTTTACAGCGAATACGGTTCCTTTGACGTGCACATCACCCTTCCGGCCGCTTACACGGTAGGTGCTACCGGCGCCCTGCAGACCAAAGAAGAGCTGGAGATGTACAAACGCCTGGGACGGGATAACCTCGCGGGTCCCGGCTTGGCGGCCCATTATCAGCCAAAAGATCCCGGCGCCGCGAAAACGCTGGATTATCATGCGGAAAATGTACACGACTTTGCCTGGTTTGCAGACAGGACGCTCCTGATCAATTATGATACGCTCCAACTGCCTTCAGGAAAGACTGTGGACGTATTCTCTTATTATCGCCCTAACGGGAACAGGGAATGGAGCCACAGCATATCCTATATCAAAGACGCGGTCCGGCACTATTCCAAATGGATAGGGGAATACGACTATCCCGTCGTCAGCGCCCTGGAAGGCCCCGGCAATGTCGCCTCCGGAGGTATGGAATATCCCATGATCACCCTGATCACCAGTCCCCGGGCAGGTAGGGAAGATCTCGACGGAGTCCTCGCCCATGAGATAGGTCATAACTGGTTCTACGGCATGCTGGGCAGCAACGAACGATTGCACCCCTGGATGGATGAAGGGATCAACACTTTTTATGAATTCCGCTATGAAGCGGAAAAATACCGCAGCAATACGGTCATAGGCTCGGCCATACCGGAAAGAATGCAAAAATTACCCCCCGACGCCTTTCTGGATGCCGTTTATGACGTGCTCGACCAGCTGAAGACCACAGAGCCTATTGAGACACCGGCAGCAGACTTTCCATCCGAATTTGATTACAGCCTGGTCGTCTATGCACGAACAGCTATATGGATGCACCTCCTGGAAAAGACCATTGGAACAACCGATTTTGAGAAAGGGATGCAGCTCTATTTTTCCCGCTGGAAATTCAAACACCCTTACCCGGAAGACCTGCAGGCCAGCCTGGAAGCAGTGACTCATTCCAGCCTGGACCAGCTCTTCCATCTGTTGAATAAGACGGGAATACTGTAATTTCGACCAACTTCATCCGGAGATAAAAATGGATCTACATCAAAGAATGATCATACTGCTGCTGGCAGCTTGTTGCATACAGGGAATAGCCCGCTCCCAAAGCAGCCCCACATCCCGCCCGGATCCCAGGATCAGCCCTCTGTCCCGCCAGTCGACGGCAACGACCTCACCACCCCGCCCCTACTGGCAGCAGCAGGTCGACTACCTCATCGACGTCTCCCTGAACGACCAGGAACACACCCTGGACGGCTTTGTCAAAATGGTATATCATAACAACGCTCCCGATACACTGTCCTTTATCTGGATCCACTGCTGGCCCAATGCTTACAAGAACGACCAGACAGCTTTCAGCGAACAGCTCCTGGACAACGGAAGGACCGACTTCTATTTTTCAGATAAAGGTCAACGAGGTTATATCAACCACCTGGACTTCCGGGTAGAAGGGGTTCTGGCAAAAATGGAAGACCATCCCCGGTATATCGACATCATAAAAATTCTACTGCCCCACCCGCTCCCTCCCGGCGCCCAAACGACCATCACCACGCCTTTTCACGTACAGCTGCCCTTTCCTTTTTCCGGCAGCGGGTACAATAAAGGCGCCTACCAGATCACCCAATGGTTTCCCCAACCCGCCGTCTATGATCAAAAAGGATGGCACGAAATGCCCTACCTGGACCAGGGTGGCGCCTATAACGAATACGGCAACTTCGACGTCCGCATCACCCTTCCTAAAAACTTTGTCGTCGCCGCCACCGGGGACCTTTCCCCCCCAATCTCCAATGCCTCCCCGGGAACCCAGACCCTCCGCTACCAGCAAAACAATATTTCCGGATTCGCCTGGTTCGCCAACCGGCATTTCCGGACAGACCATGACACCCTTCAGCTGACTTCGGGCAGGATCATCGACGTATATGCCTGTTACACACCGGAAGCAGCTCCCCTCTGGCTTAACAGCATTACTTATATAAAAAGGGCCGTCCGCTTCCGCTCTTCCCTGATAGGCGAATATCCCTACGACGTCATCAGCGTGGCGGAAATAACCAACCCCGCCGGACCAAACCCGGCCGCACCACGAAGGGCCTCATCAGCAATGCCCCTGACCGGATCAGCCGCCATGGCCTCACCAGCCTTTCCCGGCCCATCTTCGGCCGGATCAGCCGCCTACCCCACCCTTGCCGGTATCATCACCCCCGGCACAGGCAGGGCCCTCGATCTGGCCATCCAGCACGCCATAGGCTACAACTGGTTTCGTTCCATCCTCGGCGTCGACCAACGGACCCATCCCTGGATGACAGAAGGCTTTAATACCTATTACGACCGCCGGTATGCGACGCTGAAATACCCGCCCCTCGCAGAACCTTCCGTAAAGCAACCAGTTTCCCGGCCCCGGCAGTCCTCATCCCGACCCGCCGGTTCCCACAACACCGGCCCAAAACAAAAGGCTTCAACAGCCTCCCACAACACCCGTCCCCACCCTATCCCCAACTGGATAAAAAACAAACTTCCCGGAGACCCGCCCCTTTTACTTGTCAATACCCAGGCCGCAGCACGACGGGATCAGCCTATCACCGCCGCAGCCGAAGATTTCACCTCCGTAAATTATAACCTCATCGCTCATACGAAAACAGCGTTATGGCTGCATCAGCTGGAAGACACCCTCGGCGCCGGCCCGTTCGACTCCTGTATGCAAAACTATTTCCGGTTATGGTCTTTCCGTCACCCCACACCCGAAGACTTCCGGGAGGCTTTCGGTTATACCAGCTCCCGTCCCCTGATGAGCACCTTTGCCAGGTTGGATGAAAAAGGTCCCATCTCCCCCCTTTCATCACCCAAAAAAATAAAGCTGACCTTCCTCTTCTCCGAACGAAATACAGACAAGTTCAACTATATCAATATCGCGCCAGCAGCAGGTTACAATACCTACGACCACTTTATGGTCGGAGCCCTGGTCCACAATTTCGACCGGCCGCCGAATGCCTTTCAATTCCTGCTGGCTCCCCTCTACGGCACCATTAGCCATCGGTTCAACGGCGCCGGCTACCTGCAGTACTCCTGGCACCCCGGCCCACACCCCGCACCCGCCGGCCCCATCCAAAAGATCACAGCCGGCCTGGAGCTCGCCAAATTCTCCTCCTTCTCCGGCGCTGACAGCAATGGCCATACCCTATTCGGGGGTTTCTACAAAATAGCCCCCTCCCTTCGTCTTACCCTGAAAAATGCCACCGCCCGCAGCACCATACAAAAATGGATGGAGTGGAAAACATACCTCATCGGTGAACAGGCTTTCGCCGGCTACGTACAAAAGAGCACCGACTCGCTCTCCTATCCCTCCGGTTTAGGGAAATATCGCTTTCGCTACCTGAACCAGCTCAGCTTTACTATAGAAGATAACAGGGTACTCTACCCCTATAGGGCCTTGTTGCAATTCCAGCAGGGCGACCGGTTCTTCCGGATCAACTTCACCGGTAACTATTTCTTCAATTATGAAGAAGGCGGAGGTTTGGACCTGCGCTTCTTCGCCGCTAAATTCGGGTATCTGGGTGGCCAGGCTTCTTCGCTGGACCTCTTCAACTACCAGCCAAAGCTGACTGGGGTCAGCGGCTCCGAAGACTATACCTATAGTAATTATTTTGTGGGCCGTAATGACTTTACCGGTTTAGCCAGCCAGCAGATCATGAACCGGGACGGAGGATTAAAGATACGGGTGCCCAACTTCCCCTGGCTGGAAGGAAGGTCGGACAACTGGGTCAGCGCCCTCAACCTCAGCAGCACCCTGCCGGCCTCCATCGTGCCCCGGGCCATTCCCCTGAAAGTATTTCTGGACATTGGAACCTACGCGGAAGCCTGGCAGACAAATCCCCTGACCAGCAGGTTCCTCTACACGGCAGGATTACAGCTATCCCTGTTCCATAATATCGTCAATCTATACGCCCCCCTGGTGTACAGCAGCGACTTCAGGGACCAGTTAAAGACACTCCCGGACCAGAATACCTTCTGGAAGAAACTATCGTTCAGCATCGAGCTGCAAAATCTTTTCCGCCGCAGCAGCCCATTTCCTCATCACAGCAATACCTATTAACATGTCAACCAGCCGTCCCATACAATACCTACGCCGGCAGGACATTGACCTGCAAAAATGGGATGCCTGTATCGACCGGGCTTCCAACGGGCTCATCTATGGCCGCAGCTTTTACCTGGACCACATGACGGCAGGACAATGGGATGCCCTGGTATGCGAGGACTATACCGCCGTCATGCCCCTCACCTGGAAGAGCCGGGCAGGGATCAGATACCTCTACCAGCCCGCCTTTACCCAACAGCTGGGCATCTTTTCCGCCAGCCCCTCATCACCCTCGCTGGTAGAAAATTTTCTAACCCGCCTCAACACGCACTTTCGCTTCGCGGAGATTTTCCTTAACTATGGCAACCCGCACCCCTCCCTGCAGCCCCGGACCAACTTTATTTTGCCTCTCGACAAAGCCTATGCAGCACTATCCGGACAATATAAAAAAGACCTGGTAAAAAACCTGAAGCTGGCCGCCCGCGCTTCCTTCCAATACACACCCGATCTCGATCTGCCCACGGCCCTCGAAGGATATAAAAAACAATATCAGCACCGGACACCCCATGTAAAAGAAGAAGCTTATACCCGGTTTAAACAACTTTGCATCTCCCTGTTACCCAGGGGACAGGTATTGATAAGGACCGTCACCGACCACCGGCAACAACCCCTCGCTACAGCCTTGCTGCTTCGGGATACCAGCCCTCACCGGCCGATGGACAGAATGCACCTGCTGCAATCCACCGTCCTGCCTGCCGGCCGGCAGACGGAAGCAAATCACGCACTGCTCGACCACCTCATCCGGGAATTTGCAGCAGGGCCTATGATCCTCGACTTCGAAGGATCCGACCTGCCGGGCATCGCCCATTTTTACAGGAACTTCGGCGCCGCGGACCAACCGTATTTTTTTTACCGGCTTAACCGGCTGCCCTGGCCTCTCCGGTTATTCAAGAATTAATCCCTAATTTTAAAAAATATACTGACAGCATGGATCTACAAGAGTTCTCATTTGTGGTCGTCGGAAGCGGGTTACTGGGCGCCGTAGTCGCAGAGAACATCGCAGGAAAGCTGGATCAAAAAGTGCTGGTCATAGAAAAAAGACAACACATCGGTGGGAACTGCTACTCCGAAACGGACCCCGCGACAGGCATTGAAGTTCACCGTTACGGCACCCATATCTTCCACACTTCCAGGGAGAATGTATGGCGCTACATCCGCCGGTTCACCTCCTTCAACACCTACAGGCACCAGGTGCTCAGCTCCTATAAAAATAAGATCTACCAGTTCCCCATCAACCTGGAGACGATCAATAGCTTTTATAATGTAAACCTCAGGCCCTATGAAGTAGATGATTTCATGTCAAAGATCCGGGGCCGGCAGATAAAAGAGCCGGCCAACTTCGAAGAGCAGGCCATCTCCCTGTTGGGCAGAGATCTCTATGAAGCTTTTTTTAAAGACTATACACTTAAACAATGGCAGATCGACCCTAAGGACCTGCCCGCTTCCATTTTCAACCGGTTACCCTTTCGGAAAAACTATGTCGAGAACTATTTCTTCGATCATTGGCAGGGCATTCCCGAGAATGGATATACGGCCCTTTTTCAGAACTTGCTCTCCCATAAAAAAATTGCCGTCCTCACCGATACAGATTTCTTTGCGATCCGCGACCAGCTGAAAAAAGACGCCTGTATCATTTACAGCGGACCGATCGACCGCTACTTCGACTATAAATTCGGTCGGTTGACCTGGCGTACCCTGCAATTCGAAAAAGAGGTGGTCGACACCGAAGACTATCAGGGTAATTCCGTCATCAACTACCCCGAAAAAGACATCCCCTATACCCGGATCCATGAGCCCAGGCATCTACACCCTGAGAGAAATTATACCAAAGAAAAAACCGTTATTTTCAGGGAGTACTCCCTGCCGGACAATGGCACGGCCCCCTTTTATCCCATTGCCTCCAGGGAAAATATGGAGAAGCTACGGCTCTATAAAACAGAAGCTGGCCGCCTGGAAAATGTTTTTATCAGCGGCCGTTTAGGCGATTATAAATATTACGATATGGACCAGACCATCGAAAGGGCGCTGGAAATAGTTGAAACAGGCATCCTGCCAAAAATCAGGTCCAACAATGGCAACTTACTATGAATTAGCCGTGGTGATCCCGGTATTCAATGAAGAAAAGAATGTCGGGGAATTGTTAAAGGACTGGCAGGCCACCTTACAAGCCATCCCGGTCAGCTACCGGTTTATCATCATCAATGACGGGTCCACCGATAACAGCTTGCCCATCCTGCAGTCCATCGCCGGACAAATACCCCAACTGGAAATCCATACCCAAGCCAACGCAGGACATGGCCCCGCCATCCTGGCCGGATATCACCTCGCCCTGTACGCTGAATGGATCTTTCAGATCGACTCGGATCATCAGCACGATCCCGCCGTCTTCGCTACCCTGTGGAAGAACCGGCATGAATTTGATTTTCTCCTGGGTGAGCGGATACAAAAAAATGCCAGCCTCCCCCGCAAATGGGTAAGCTATAGCTCCGCCTTGATGGTCCGGCTGCTGTACGGCAACAGGGTGAAAGACGTCAACAGCCCCTACCGGCTCATGCGCCGCGCCTTATTAAAACCGGCTATGGCCGGCATCCCCCCTGGCAGCTTCGCTCCTAATATATTGTTGACGGCCTGGTTCGTTTTCTTTAAAGTGAAGATCTTTACCACCCCGCTTGGCAACCGGACCGAAGGCTTCCAGCGACCCAGTAAAATGAATTTCTATTTTCTAAGAGGGTGTTTTCAATCCATATTCCAAACGATCTTATTCCGTTTCAGATTATGAACAAATACTACTCCACCATATTCATACTGACCATCTGCCTCCTGTTCAGTTTCCTATACTGCCCTCCGCTCGATGTTTTCTATGACGATAAGGAAATTTTCCAATATATTGGCCGCCTCATAGACAAAGGCTATACCCCCTACCGGGATGTCTTCGATCACAAGCCCCCCCTCATCTTCTTCCTTAACTTTCTCGGACAGCTATTAGGCCCCTGGGGTCTATGGCTATTGGACACCTTCCTGGTACTGCTGGCCTCCCTCCTCTTCCTGGATCAGGGTAAAAAATTTCGCCTGCCCTATCCCTGGATCTTACCCTTCCTGTTCAACCTGCTGATCCGGAATTTCCTGGTTAGTGAAGGCATTGGAATGACCCGGGAATATACCGCCATCTTTTTGCTCCTCTTCTTTTGTGTCTTATTGGGAAAGTCCCGGTACCGGCACCTTCTGCTGGGCCTGTTGACAGCGCTGACCTTCTTCATGCAACAGGATCAGGTCCTGCCGCTGCTGCCTTTCTGGGTATACGCCCTGGCAGGAGACGATCCGGTCCCATTGATAAAGCGTATACTCCATGCCGGGGCAGGCTTCCTGGCCGTTACCCTCCTGATCATCGGGTATTTTGCCGCTACCCATTCCTTGACCTATTTCTGGGAAGATGCCTTTATTTTTAATTTTTCCTGGTACACGGAAAAAAAATCCTGGCTGGATCACTTCAAATCCATAAAAGATGGGATGGATGCCACGGGTTATAAAATGGCCTTTATCATATCGGTAGCCCTGGGCATCAGCGCCCTCTTTCTTCAAAATAAAAAAAAGCGCCTGGTATTTGCCGCCCTGCTGGCTGTACTCCTGTCGTTCAGCGCAGAATACCTCTCCGGAAAACTATTGATCGGACAGCCTTTCTATTATTACTTTCTTCCCCTGGCCGCCAGTATCCCCATCCTCGTATTCACCGTGTTCGCCTTTACGGAAGACGGCTTTCTGAGAGATAAAAAAAGCCAGCTGCTATACGGGGCCCTTCTCTCCTGTAGCCTCGCGTATACGGTGCTGCAGCACACCACCCATTTATCGCGTCACAATGCCGATTGGATTAAGGAGACCCCCGAATTCCAATACCTGCAACAACAACATCTGAAAGACTACCAGCTCTATATTTTTGACCATTCCGGTTTTATCTACGCGTACAATCGCTTCGGTATACTGGCGCCCTCCCGGTGGATCTATCACCACTTCTGGCGCTGGTACCCCCACTGGGACACCGATCATCATATCCTGCAATCCATCGAACAGGACCTGCAAAAACATCAGACGACCTATATACTGGACCGGTCCGACAACATACGGGCGGAGAACCCCGCGGCCTATAACCTATGGCAATCGTTCCTGCAGGACCATTACCAGCCCGTCCAGCTCCCCCTGGAGGCCCAACCCGGCGCCAACGAACCGTCGGCCCCGGTCAACCCGAAAATTATTCTTTGGAAATTAAAAGGGATTCCCGGCTGAACCAGGCTCCGCCCCCTTCAGCAACTGCTCAGCCAGCACCAGATCCACCGGAGTGGTGATCTTTATATTGTGCGGCTCGCCCTCGACTAAACGCACTTTATGGCCGGAGGCCTCCACCACCGTAGCTTCATCGGTAAACAACTCCTGGTATTCCACCTCAAAAGAGGGCAACAGGATCCCGCTGAGAAAGGTCTGCGGCGTTTGCACTAGCTTCACCCGGCTACGGTCCATCGCGGTATTCCCCTCCGGTGTAACAAGCCGGACACTGTCCCTGGAATCGATGACCGGAATAGCTGCGCCATATTCAACGGCCATTTCATAACAACGATGCACCAGCGCAGTCGTCAGCAGGCACCGCACCCCGTCATGTACGAAAATAACGGAATCCTTCTCTACATAGCGTAGTCCATTCTTCACGGACTGAAAGCGGGTCGGCCCCCCGGCCACCATACGCACCCGTTCAGGAGAGGGGGTCGAATACAAGATAGCCTTGCCCGTCTCCATATGCTCTTCCGGTAATACCAGGACAATGTCAAGGTCCTCATAGGCCTCTAAGAAAACGTTCAAGGTATGCCATAACACAGGCTTTCCCCTTAACAAGAGGAATTGCTTGGGCACCTGGGTGCCCATCCGCAGACCAGAACCGCCAGCCACTATAACGGCATATTTTTTCATACCCGCCCCTCCCCCAGCAACTCTTCACACTCCTTCAATAGCCGTTCCCTGCTGATCGCCACCGTGCCCACCTCTTCACAGACCAACCCCCCGGCAATATTGGCTATCTCAGCCATCAGTCGGGTATCGCGCGTAACGGCATATACCAGTGAAGCGACCGCGATCACAGTATCCCCGGCCCCGGAGACATCGGCAATACTCCGCAGATGAGAGGCGATAATAGCGGATCCGCCGGGATCCTGGTAATAAACGCCTTTCTCCGACAACGTTATAAAAGAAATATGATGGTGTAAGGTAGAGGCCAGCTGCCCGTGGATCTGCTGCAGCACGGGCAGCTGTATATCGTCCAACAGTAAGTTCAGCCCTTCCTTCACCTCCTTTAGGTTGGGCTTGAAAATAGTCACGCCCTCATAAGCAAAGAAATTCTTCCGTTTGGGATCGACGGCCGTAACCACCTGGTGCCGGGTGCAAAGCGCAATCGCTTCCCGGATCACCCGGGGCGTCAGCACTCCTTTGTTATAATCCTCGAAGATCATCACCTGGGGATTTTCCTTCTTGAGGTATTTCTCCACCTGCGCCAGCAGTTCATCTTCCTCCTCAACAGACAGATCAGCCGTCGTCTCCGAATCCAGCCGCAGCATCTGCTGGTTGCGGCCCATGATACGCGCCTTACTGGTGGTGATACGGGTATTGCTTTTCAGGAGGTAGCCGGTGTCGATATGGTTAGTGGCCAGCAAACCCTCCAGTGTCTTCCCATCTTCTTCGGTACCGATGATGGAGAAAGTGGACACCCTGGCGCCCAGGCTGGCCAGGTTCAACGCCACATTCCCGGCCCCGCCGATCCGGTACTCCCGTCTGTCCAGGGTAACAACCGGCACCGGCGCCTCGGGAGATATCCGCTCCACATGCCCCCACCAATACGTATCCAGCATGACATCGCCGATGACTCCCGCCTTTATGTTTTTAAAATCTCCGAATAAGGTAGCAAAATCAGTCATACATAAATTTTTAGCCCACCTGTCCAGGCTTCCGTCCCGCGCCCGTCTAGCCTTCCTTCTTATGACTGGACAGCGCGATATAATACAAAGGTATACCCGCCAGCACGATCCCCAATCCCCAGCCCGCATAAACCGGCTTCTGGATGATCAGGGCAACACAAAACACCATCGCCAGCAGGATATAAATAGCCGGCAACAGGGGATACCCAAACGCCTTATAAGGCCTTTCCAAACCCGGCGCCTTCTTGCGCAGAATAAAGATGCCCAGCACTGTCAGCGCATAAAAAAAGACAGCGACAAAGGATATCATATCCAGCAGATCGCCATATTTTCCGCTCAGACATAAAATAGCGGCCACCACACACTGCGCCCAGAGGGCCCAGGCCGGTACGGCATTTTTATTCAGATTGCCCGCCTTCTTAAAGAACAGACCGTCATTAGCCATCGTATAATATACACGGGCCCCGGCCAGGATCAGCCCATTATTACACCCAAAAGTAGAGATCATGATCATGACGGCAATCACATACGTTCCGATATGCCCGAAAATGACATTGGCCGCCGCCACCGCCACCCGGTCCTGCGGTGCAAAAGCAATGCCGCTAAGGGGCAGAACGGACAGGTACATCAGGTTGGCCGATACATAGATCACCGTTACGATTAAGGTACCCAGGAACAGGCTCAAACCGATATTTCTCCTGGGGTTCTTCATCTCCCCCGCAATAAACGTGACATTATTCCAGGCGTCGCTGGAAAAGATAGAACCCGTCATGGCAGCCGCAATAGCCCCCACCACCGCCAGTCCCAGAATGGGAGAGCTAAGGATATCCTCGCTTCCTCCGCCGGTAGCATGGCTTAGCCGCTGCATACTCCAGGCATCCGCCCAGTTGTGCTGCCAGATACCCTTTTGGGCCCCCAGCAGGAAACCGAACACGATCAGGCCAAAAA
>DATJJD010000002.1:0-9935 GCA_035492545.1 Puia sp. | reverse complement strand
GATCTCCGTCCTCTCCTTTGGTATCGGGGATGAACCCGAAGTCGTAGGGGAAAACCATACCCGAGGGCAGGATCTTTTTGAGCTTGAAGAAATGGGATTCCGCGTCATAATCATATTTCTGGGCGCTGCTCTTCGGGGTCTACTTCGAACCATAATGTCTTTTCAATGGCCTCAGTGAAATCGCTTCGCTAGTTCGATGACTACATTTACGCAACTCATAACTTATTTTTTTAAAGAACAATTATCTGTATATAATTTTCTTGTTAAAAAACCGGGCCAGTTTTTGATACCCCCTTTTCAAAACAAAAACTATGGAATGGCTGGACACTATATTCGGACATGGCACCGATCTGAATAGCCTTCAGATGAGTTCCCGGGCAATTCTCATCTTTTTTATCACCTTGTTATTGCTCCGTATCGCCGGTATCCGAACCTTTGGGAAGAAATCGGCATTTGACAATGTGATCACCATCCTGCTGGGATCCATTCTCAGCCGGGCTGTGGTAGGAGCTTCGCCTTTTATCCCTACTGTCCTGGGGTGTCTGGCCTTCGTGCTGGTGCACTGGCTGCTGGCCCGTCTGAGCTTCCGAAACGACCGGATCGGCCGTATTATCAAAGGGGAGAAAGCCTCTCTATATGCGGGGGGACAGGAAAATGAGACCAATATGAGAGGCGCACATATCAGCCACAAAGATCTGCTGGAAGGGATACGCCTGAAAATAAACGAATCCTCATTTGAAAATGTGGAAGAAATCTTTATCGAGCGAAATGGAGAGATCAGCGTTATCAAGAAGAAATAGGGGCCGGTCCATTCATTGAAGGGCCAGCCATTCATTCAGGGGGGCAACCATTGGATCTGGTGTTAGCATGGCGTTTGCATACCTTATCCATAAAGTTCATTATGGCAAAGGAATCCATCTCACTGAAAGACCCCCGGGTAAATACCAACAAGACAGAGCGGGCCCTGTCCGCCATTGCCGGCTCCCTGATCCTGTATAAGATAACGCAAAAACATAAAGCTGATAGTCTGCTGCTACTGGCGGGGGGGTATCTTTTATACCGGGGCATTTCGGGGCATTGTCCCATCCATTCCCTTTTTTCCGGAAGAAAGCGGGCAGATCATGCCCGTAATGTGAATGTAAGGGCCAGCGTTGTGGTCAACAGGCCCAGAGAGGAAGTGTATGCTTTCTGGAGAAGGCTGGAAAATCTTCCTTTATTTATGAGGCATTTGGAAAGCGTCGACGAGATCGATAACACGACTTCCGCCTGGAAAGTAAGGCTACCGGGAGGATTGGGTTTTGTCCGCTGGGAAGCAGAGATCGTCAAAGAGGAAGAAGGGACTATGCTTTCCTGGCAGTCTGTACCGGGCGCCTCCATTCAGAATGCCGGAAAAATTAACTTTTCTGATACTCCGGGAAGGGGTACGCGGATCGATGCCCTTATTTCTTACCACGCCCCAATGGGAACATTCGGGGAAGAAGTATCCCATTTGTTGACCCCTGTCTTCAGCGAAATGGTCAAAAATGACATCCTGGGTTTCAAGCATTTTATGGAAGACACGTATTCGGTCTGAAGCAATAATTTCCACAGTATCCGGGGACGGGACAAATCCGCGAAAAAAAATCCCCAATTTAGAAGGAATTTACTTACTCCAACGAATAGGTTATCCGGTGGCAGAGGACCGGGCATTAAGGTCATCGATGGCTTTTCCCACTACTTCACTTAAATTAGTAGGTTTTCCCGTGTCCATGTGGACCCATTTCCCTTGTTTTTTACGGATCTTTAGTGTAGGCAGTATAGAGCCCTCTTTCTGATGGGCCGTGCGGAAATTACTGATGACATAATAGGGAACAGAGTGATGCAGCTCTACCTGGGCGGAAAGGTGCAGAAAAACAGGCGTTTTTTCAAGCTGAATATCAAATTCTATAAAATATGAATGGTGTGTCATACA
Organism: Puia sp.; assembly: GCA_035492545.1. GTDB lineage: Bacteria > Bacteroidota > Bacteroidia > Chitinophagales > Chitinophagaceae > Puia. The sequence goes on along the minus strand of DATJJD010000002.1, from coordinate 7,984 downwards.
GAATAGCGTTTGTTATCAAATTGGAGGGGTTTTGGGTTTTTGAGTCTCCTTAGAAAAAAGTATGCCCATCCCTTGAATAAGTAATTTTTTCAGCAAACGAGACAAAAACTGACAAATCGGCGGGGCGCGCTGGCATTGCTTTTGCCCCTGTTTATATATCGGCTATAAAACCGGGTAGAAAGTTATGCCATTAAAAGAATACAGGAAGAAACGGTCTTTTGTCCGGACTCCGGAACCTCAGGGTGGTAAGCCATCGGGTAAGACCCTTCAGTTCGTCGTGCAGAAACATGCCGCCTCCCGTCTGCATTATGATTTTCGTCTGGAGATGGAGGGAGTATTGAAGAGTTGGGCTGTTCCCAAAGGGCCCTCCATGAACCCGGCGGACAAGCGGCTGGCGATGCAGGTAGAAGACCATCCTTTTGGCTACAAGGACTTCGAAGGCATCATCCCTCCCGGTAATTATGGCGCGGGGACTGTGATGGTATGGGACACGGGAACTTACGAGCCTTTGGAGAAGACAAAAGGAACGAAGGCGGACCAGGACCGTACGCTGCGGAAAGAACTGAAGGCAGGCTCGCTGAAATTCCGGCTGAACGGGAAAAAATTAAAGGGTGAATTCGCCCTGGTGAAGACCCATGGAAGGGGAGAGAATTCCTGGCTGCTGATCAAACACCGGGACCGGTATGCTATGGAAGATGCTATCACCGAAAAAGACAGGTCCGTGATTTCGCGGAAGACCCTGGAAGGGATAGCGGCTGATCCGAAGAGTAAGGAGTGGAAGAGTAACCGGGCGCAGGCTCAAGGGGAGAAAGGCGTTGAAGAGAATATCAGCCTCCGGGAAAAGGCGCAAACAAGAAAGAAACGGGCTACCGCCACAGACCTCGCCGCTCCCGCTGCTTTGACAGCCGGCGCCGGGCTTAAGGCTCCCATGCCCAAGGACCTGGTCCCCATGCTGGCAACGCTGGTGGACCATCCTCCCGCGGACGAAGACTGGCAATACGAGATAAAATGGGATGGGTACCGGGCGCTGGCCTATCTGAATAAAGGCAAGGTGGAAATCCGGTCCCGGAATAATAAATCCTTTGATGAAAAATTTTATCCGGTCCATAAGGCTTTACAGGAATGGAAAATCAATGCGGTCCTGGATGGAGAGGTGGTGGTAATCGACGAAAAAGGTCAATCCAACTTTGGCAGCCTGCAGAACTGGCGCAGTGAGGCGGATGGAGAACTGATCTATTATCTGTTCGATGTCCTCTGGCTGGAAGGGAAGGATCTGACGGGGCTTTCTCTAACGGAACGGCGGGATCTGCTCCGGTCCCTGGTGCCCGAAGAGGGTATTCTCCGGCTCAGTGACACTTTCGATGTCAGCGGAAAAGAATTCTTTGCGGCCGCAAAAAAAATGGGGCTGGAAGGCATCATCGCCAAAAAGGCTGATAGTTTATATACTCCGGGAGTACGTACGCGGGAATGGCTGAAGATCAAGACGGCCAACCGGCAGGAAGTGGTGATCGGCGGATATACCCGTAACGAGGGAACCAGCAAGCTTTTTAGTTCTTTACTGGTAGGCGTCTTTGAAAAAGGGAAATTGCAATATACCGGTAAGATCGGAACGGGCTTTAACGATAAAATGCAAAAAGAGATGATGCGGCAGTTCAAACCGCTGGAACAGAAGACCAGTCCTTTTACCGCGGCGCCGGATGTCAACAAGCCTTCCCGCTTCCGCCCGAACCCGCCGACTGCAAAAGCCGTTTGGCTGAAACCGGAACTACTCTGCGAAGTTTCTTTCCGGGAGATGACAGAGGATGGGGTCATGCGGCATCCCTCTTTCGAAGGCATGCGGGAGGACAAGAGCGCCAAAGAAGTTGGGCGGGAAAAGGCCTTGCCTGTAGAGAATGTTATGGCTGGTGAACCCGGGGCAAAGGAACGGGCGAAGACCCCAAAAAAGAAGGCACCGGTGCGGGGGGTGGCGAAGCCGGCGAGGGAGATAACCGGGCCCGTGAGGTCAGGAGCGAAGCGGGAGAAGAAGGCAGGCCGACCCTTGAGGGAAACCGCGCAACTGGATACTTCCCGGATGCTGGTTCCTGCCAAGACCGGGGAACGAAAGAGCTTGCTCAACCCGACCGATGAGTCGCAGGTGAGGAGCATACAGGGCCATGAGCTGCATTTCACTAATCTCAGCAAGATATATTGGCCAAAGGAGAAACTTACGAAACGGGACCTGCTGAACTATTATTACCAGGTGGCGCCGTATATGCTGCCCTATCTGAAAGACAGGCCCCAGTCCCTGAACAGGTACCCGAATGGCATCGAAGGGAAAAGTTTTTATCAGAAAGATGTCAGCGGAATGGCGCCGGACTGGGTTGAAACTTTTCCTTACCGCACGGCAGACGAGGACCGCGATAAAGAATTCCTCGTCTGTACCAACGAGGCCGGTCTTTTATATATGGCGTCCCTGGGATGCATCGAGATCAATCCCTGGAGCAGCCGGGTGAAGGCCCCTGATAATCCCGACTGGTGTGTCATCGATCTCGATCCCGATAAGAAGACGCCTTTTGATAAAGTCATCGAGGCGGCCCTGGTCACCCGGGATGTGCTGCAAGCCGCCGGGATCCCCTCGTGCTGTAAGACTTCCGGCTCTACCGGTCTGCATATCTATTTCCCCCTGGGCGGGAAATATACCTACGAGCATTCGAAGGAGTTCGCCCGCGTGGTCGTTACCATCGTACAGTCGGAGATCCCCTCCTTTACCAGCATCCAGCGTACGGTATCCGAGCGGAAAGGAAAGATGTACCTGGACTTCCTGCAGAACCGGCCCCAGGCCACCCTGGCGGCGCCTTATTCGGCAAGGCCCAAGCCGGGCGCCACCGTATCGGCTCCCCTTCACTGGGAGGAAGTGAAGAAAGGTTTGAAGATGCAGGATTTTACCATCCTGAATATGCAGGCCAGGCTGAAGTCCATGGGAGATATTTTTAAGCCGGTGCTGGGTAAGGGCATCCAGATGGAAAAGGCCCTGAAGACGTTGGAAGGATTGAAGAAAAATGATTGAGTCATGCCCTCCTCTGTTATCCGGACGATGCACTATGACCGTGCGACGCACAAACTGAGAATCATTTTTGTCTCGGGAATGGTGTATGACTACCTGGAAGTCCCGGAAGAGGTATACCGGGAAATGAAAGAGGCCGGATCTAAAGGGACTTTTTTAAACCAGCGGATCAAGAATAACTTCTCTTATCGAAAGATCGGATAGGGCCGGCGACCGGCCAGCAGCTGCTTGCGGAAAGCATGCCGGCCTGCGAGGGGATCAGGCCGTATATTTCTGTGCGATGAAGTCCACGATCTTTTTCCGGGAAGCCGCCGGGTCCTTTAAAGTTTCCGCCTCCTCTCCCACCCTGGCCAATTCCTCATCATGTACCGCCTCTCTGAACCATTTTGTAAAATCGCCCCGGTGCAGATGAAATAACCAGGTCTCCTTGCCGACACCATCCGCAAGGTGTATGAAGAGCATTAAATTATTAGCACTCAGGTGAAGCCGGTTCTCAGGGCCGGTAAAGATGAAGCTGTTGTCGCCCATATCCCCCTCTGCGTATTTCTTTTTATGCCGCTGCTGCAATTGGCGGGGCAGATGAAATTTGGCTTTGTAAGGAGGCCGTTCGGTCTTTCTTTCCCAGATACAGATCTCGTCCTCCGCCAGGGAGGGGATGCTGTCGGGAATTTTCAGCCCCAGGATGCGGCAAAATTGTTCAAAAGGATAATGTGTATTATTTCCTACTATCAGCAGCAACCCGACTTTTGACAGGATCCCCTGGCAAAGGGCATGGGGAGAAGTGCTGATGAGGATGAAATTAGAAAAGTCGGGGGGCAGCATCTCAGATAATGCTTCGGAAGCGGAGGGGATTGACGGCTGGTGGGAGGCTGCAGGCACCAGGTGATGGGCTTCGTCCAACAGGATCCAGTGGGGATGTCCATATCTCCGGCGGAGGTCCAGCAGCAGCGGCATCAGCCGGAGAAAGAAGGCAGGCCGGTCGGCGAGAGGAATGGACAGGGTACAAATGACGAGGTTTTGTGCCGGGTCTTTCAGCAATTCTTTTATCTCTTCGATGGAAGGCAGGGAGGAGCCGCTGCCCAGGATGATACAGCCGGGCAGTTGCAGGTAATCCCCTTCCGGGTCTATCAGGCAGGTCTGATAACCTTTGGCAATCAGGCTCTCTACCATGGAAATAGTAAAAGTGGTCTTTCCGCTGCCCGAAACGCCGGAGAGCAGGATACCGCTTCGGTAGGGACTGATCATGAAGGGTTGCTGCTCTGTCTCTTTACCCAGCTCCTGGTTATGTCTCGTCAATTTCCCGTCCAGTTGGGACAGATCGTCCCTGATCAATTGATCGATCAATTCGATCACCCCTTCCCCATGGGCGGAGGTCGTTACCCAATCCGCCATCGCCTTCAGGGCGGGCAAGGCGTTGCTGACCACAACGGCGCATTCCGCCGCCTGTAACATGGCTCCATCATTTTCAGCATCTCCTATCGCCACCGTATTGTGCAGGGAGAAATGCAGCGAGTGGAGCAGGGCCTGCAAGCCTGTTGCTTTGTTGATACCGGTCGGCAGGATCATGACGGCCCCTTTGTTGAAGATGACCTGCCGCTCGATCCCTGCAGTTTTGATCGTATCGAGCACGACCTGTTCAAAAGGTTCCCAGGTGGCTATGATGACCTGGCCAACGGAAACAGGATGAACGCCTTTTTCCTGCAAGGCCCGGACAAAAGAAGGATCCGGGGCCGGGCCCAGCAATTGATCTTTTCCGGTGGCCGTTTCATGAATGAGGGCGCCATTCTCCGCGATGATGTAGTCGAAGATCTTGTAGGCCGGGAAAACTTCTATTAAGTCCTTCATTTCCCTGCCGGTGACCAGCACTGCCTTTCGGCCAGAAGCCTGGAGCTGTTTCAGCTTCTCTAATACGTTGTCTGTCACCCGTCCCTGGTTGGCGAGGGTGCCGTCGTAATCTGTTGCCAATACCTGATAGCGCATAGTTGCCGTTTGCTTATGATTTCAAAAAGAGGGCCAACCCGGCGAACGTCAGGCCCCGAATGGGGGCAGACGGCGGTGGCATATCAATTGCAGCGCCCTCCTAAAACATCTTTATGCCAGACAAAAAAACCATTCAGCGGGCACAGCGTGACAAACAGGCTGGCAAGTCGCCCGGCACCCAAGCGGGTGAGTTTGTCCGCGATGAAATAGATAAGATCCGTAAAGGAGAACATGGAGCAAGGAATACTAAACAGGCTATTGCCATCGGGCTGTCCGAGGCGCGCCGTGCCGGTGTCGAGCTGAAGGCGCCGAAGAAAGGTACGGTCTCTGAAAAGACCCGGGAGAATGCCAAACGGGAGTCGGAGAAGGGCCGGAAACATGAACCGGTCTCCCCAACCCGATCCAGGGCAAGGGTTAAGGCCCTGAAGAAGGAGAGCGGAGAGGCGGCTTCTCCTAAGGCGTTGTCACAACAGGCCCGTTCGGCAGCCCGGAAACGTACGGCCTCCGACCGCAGTGCTGCCGCCAAACAAGCCGCCCAAACAAAGGGAGCCAGCGGGCGTCAGGCAGCGGCCAAAAAAGCGGCACGCACCCGGGCCAGTCGTTAACGTCACGACGGGTGGTAAATCCTATGTCCGGGAAAAAAGCACATAACTCCACCCGTAAATACGGGAAACGACTGTCCACACTCGGAGGGCAGATCGCCCTCCGTTTTGATGTCAACTGCATCCATGACTTCCGTACGACCTTTAAAAAATTGAGGGCGTTGTCCAGATGGCTGAGCCCCGTTAAAAGGCCATTGACAAAATCATTTACGGAAGTCTACCATCTCTCCGGCGAATTACGGAATGCACAGGTAATCTTAAAAGATACGGAAACACAAAAAGAAGAATTACGGGGATTCGGGAACTGGCTTACCACTTCCATCCCCCGACTGGAAGAGCAATGGTATAAAATCTTTGATCCCTCCGTAGCCAGACGCCTTCGGGAAAAAATAGAACGCTGGAAAACTGAAAAGGCCGATCAGGAAGGATTGTATCGATTCTGCCGGAAAAGGGTCAACCGGATAAGGGGTATTCTTTATATCCCTTCGCCTCCGGATGAATCGCTGCATGAGGCCCGGAAAATGTTGAAAGATATGCAGTATGTGTATGAGTGGAGTGAGAAAAAGGAGGTTACGCAGGACAGACCGACCCTGGAGATCCTCAAACGGATCGGTCATCAGGCCGGAATCTTCAATGACAAACGGATTGCGGTTCTACAACTTATCGCCTACCTGGAGAAAGAGACCCCTGAAGACAGCCAAACCTTAGTCATGATAAAAAGTCAATGGGAAGAGTCCCGGGAAAAGCAGAAGCAGGAATTGATAGCTACCCTTGATGGATTTGTAAATGGGAATAAATGGGAATAAAAGAGCATCGTATGAATGATAAAAAATATCTGTGGTGGCAAAAAGGGATCATTTACCAGGTATACCCTCGTAGTTTTCAGGACAGCAATCATGACGGCATTGGCGACTTACCCGGTATCCTCCAAAGGTTGGACTATCTGAAATGGCTGGGGGTCGAAGCCATCTGGCTCTCTCCTATCTATCCCTCCCCGATGGCGGATTTCGGGTATGACATTTCGGATTACACCGCTATCTGGCCTGTTTTTGGCCAAATGTCGGATTTTGATCAACTGCTTAAAGAAGTGCATGCCGCCGGGATGAAACTTATACTGGACCTGGTACCGAACCATAGCTCTGATGAGCACCCCTGGTTCATCGAGGCGCGGAAATCCCGGGACAATGCCAAACGGGATTGGTATATCTGGCGGGATGCCCGGCCTGATGGAAGTCCTCCCAATAACTGGTTGAGCGTCTTTGGAGGCAGCGCCTGGGAATGGGATGAGACGACGCAACAATATTATTATCATGCATTTTTGAAACAACAGCCGGACCTGAACTGGCGCAATCCGGCAGTGGAGGAAGCCATGTTCGGGATCCTTCGGTTCTGGCTCGACAAAGGCGTCGATGGGTTCCGGGTAGATGCCATGTGGCACCTGATCAAGGACAAGCAGTTGCGGGATAATCCCCGAAATCCGGATTATGAAGAGCATATGGCTACGTATAACCAATTATTGCCCTTATACTCTACCGACCAGCCGGAGATGCACGAGGTCATTGCCCGCATGCGGAAAGTGCTGGACGAATATAGTGAGCGTATGATGATCGCCGAGATTTACCTACCGGTCAACAGGCTGGTGACTTATTATGGTGTAAATAATACGGAAGCGCATCTCCCTTTTAACTTCATGCTGATCACTCTTCCGTGGGAATCCCGGTCGATAGCCTTATCCATCGATGAATACGAGGCGGCGCTGCCGACAGATGCGTGGCCCAACTGGGTGATGGGAAATCATGATCAGCCCCGTATCCCAAGCCGTATCGGGCAGCAACAGGCGAAAGTAGCGGCCGTCCTGCTGTTGACTTTACGAGGGACGCCTACTATCTATTACGGAGAGGAGATCGGAATGCGGGATGTGCCGATCCCTTTTTCGGAAGTACAAGACCCGCAGGGGTTGAACATGCCGGGGAAGAATCTTAGCCGTGATCCGGCCCGTACTCCCATGCAATGGGATAGCAGTGAAAATGCAGGCTTTACGGATAGAAGGCCCTGGCTGCGGCTGGACAGGACCTTTCACCGGAGAAACGTACAGACGCAGCAACAGCATGTCTATTCCAGCCTTAGCCTGTATAAACGACTGATAGATTTGCGCCGGCAGGAAGCTTCCCTGCTGACGGGTGACTACAAGCCCGTCTTTTCCGATCAGCAGATGATCGCCTATATCCGTCAGGCAGAAGGTCATAGTGGTTTCCTCATAGTACTTAACCTCAGTCACCGTCCCTGTTATTTCACGCCCGCCAACATCCGTTTTAAGGGTATTATCCTTATCGATACTTTCCCGGAGCAGGAGCAGCAG
>DATJJD010000001.1:0-39624 GCA_035492545.1 Puia sp. | reverse complement strand
AAGGCCATAGGCCAAAGTTCACAGACATTAATGGTGCCAAGGGAAAGGTTATTTTGCTACTAAACCTTTCCCTTGGACTTTAGCTATGTTGAAAGAACCTAATTCAATTACCTTTATCCCCCTAAAAAACACATCAACCGTGAACAAAAAACTGAGCTTGTCGCTAATTGCCTTGTTTTGCCTGTTGAATGCACATTCTCAATGGGTAAATACTGTCACCGATCCGGTGGAGTGGGTAAATCCCCTGATGGGCACGGACTCCAAATACAGCTTATCGAATGGCAATACTTATCCTGCTATCGGTCTACCCTGGGGCATGAATACCTGGATGCCGCAAACGGGAAAGATGGGGGACGGATGGGCCTATCAGTATAGTTCCGATAAGATAAGGGGTTTTAAACAAACGCATCAGCCTTCGCCCTGGATCAATGATTATGGCCAGTTTGCCATTATGCCTGTGACACAGCATCTGAAATTCAACCAGGATGCCCGGGCCAGCTGGTTCTCCCACAAGAGCGAGATCTCCAAACCTTATTATTACAGCGTATACCTGGCCGATGCCGACGTGACGACGGAGATCACTCCAACGGAAAGAGCTGCTCAGTTCCGGCTGACCTTTCCGCAATCGGATAGTTCGATGGTGGTGATCGATGCGTTCGACAGGGGATCGTATGTAAAAATCATACCACGGGAACGGAAGATCATCGGGTATACTACGAAGAACAGCGGGGGCGTGCCGGAGAATTTTAAAGATTATTTTGTCATCTATTTTGATAAGCCTTTTACCATTGCCCAGACCTGGCATGGCAACCAGGTGGCAAAAGACACGCTGGAATACCAGGCCGACCATGTAGGGGCTGTCGTAGGTTTTGCCACGGCCCGGGGCGAGCAGGTGCATATGAAGGTGGCGTCTTCCTTTATCAGTCCCGAGCAGGCCGAATTGAACCTGCAAAAAGAGATTGGGGGGGATAGTTTTGAAAAGACCCGGCAAAAAGGGCATGAAGTCTGGAACAAGTCACTGAGCCGGATCCTGGCGGAAGGCGGGACGGTGGACCAGATCCGGACCTTTTATTCCTGTCTGTATCGCGCCATGTTGTTCCCCCGGTCTTTCTATGAGCTGGATGCCAAAGGGCAGGTCGTTCATTACAGTCCTTATAACGGGAAGGTGCTGCCGGGATATATGTTCACCGACAATGGGTTCTGGGATACTTTCCGGGCCGTATTCCCCCTGATGACCCTGATGTTCCCTGAACTGAACAGCCATATGATGGAAGGGCTGGCCAATGCCTATAAAGAAAGCGGCTGGCTTCCGGAGTGGGCCAGTCCCGGTCACCGGGATTGCATGGTCGGGAGTAATTCCGCTTCGCTGATTGCCGACTCATATCTGAAAGGGATCCGGGGTTATGATATCAATACGTTATATGAGGCTATTCTGAAAAATACGGAGCATGCAGGGCCTCTGCCTTCGGTGGGCCGGCTGGGCGTAGAATACTATAATAAGCTCGGGTATGTGCCTTATGACGTGAAGATCAATGAAAATGTCGCCAGGACCCTGGAGTATGCCTACGATGACTTTACTATTTACAAGCTGGCTATTGCACTGCACCGGCCCGCGGAGGAGATAGAGCGGTTTGCCCGGCGCTGCCGTAACTACCGGAATGTGTACGACTCATCCCATAAGCTGATGCGGGGCAAGAATGAGGATGGAAACTTCCAGTCTCCATTCAATCCCTTTAAATGGGGAGATGCATTTACGGAAGGCAATAGCTGGCACTGGACCTGGTGTGTATTTCATGATATACAGGGATTGCAGAACCTCATGGGTGGGCGGAGCAACTTCGTCACCATGCTGGATTCGGTGTTCATCATGCCGCCGGTGTATGACGAAAGCTATTATGGAGAAGTGATCCATGAGATCAGGGAGATGCAGATCATGAATATGGGGCAATATGCCCATGGCAACCAGCCGATCCAGCATATGATCTATCTGTATGATTATGCCGGCGAGCCCTGGAAGACCCAGTATTGGGTAAGGCAGGTGATGAATAAATTATACAGCGCCCACCCGGACGGGTATTGCGGAGACGAGGATAATGGGCAGACTTCGGCCTGGTATATATTTTCCGCGATGGGTTTTTATTCGGTCTGTCCGGGCACTCAGCAATATGCGCTGGGGGCGCCCTTGTTCAGGAAAATGACCCTGACGGTGGAAGGCGGCCAAAAGTTTGTTATCAATGCTCCGGCCAACAGCGAGAAAAATATCTATATACAGAGTGCCAAACTCAATGGGCAGCTTTATGATAAGAACTGGCTCAGCCATTTCGATATCCGGAAAGGCGGAAGCCTGGACCTGCAGATGGGGGCCCAGCCTGTCCGGACACGCGGGGTGTCGGCCAGCGCGTATCCCTACTCCCTGTCCAGTGAGCTGAAATAGAAGAAGGCGGCCGGCCGGGATCCGATTCCTGACCGGCGGCTGGTTCTCCGGGTCTTCCGGACGGCTGCGCATTTTAAGACAGCAGAAAATCTTTTAGCTGGGAGTACACCGCCCCTATTTTTTTACTTTGTTTTTGTTTGTTGAGGATGGCCTTTACGGAGTCAGGCAGCGGAATGGTGGCGCCGATGACGGGCTCTACCGTGTCATAGAATTTCACCGGGTGGGCTGTTTCCAGGAAGATGCCTTTTTGTCCAGGGGGCTGTGTGGCCAGGTAGCCGGACAGGGCCTTGAAGCCTACGGCCCCATGAGGATCGGGCAGATAGTGGTCATTGGTGTAGACCTGCCGGATCGTCTCTTTTGTCTCCTCGTCGGAGATGCTGTAGCTGGTCATTACTTTTTTGAGGGAGTGGAACTCTTTGTGAAAGATCTCCAGGATGCGTACGAAGTTGCTGGGATCTCCCACGTCCATGGCATTGGAGAGGGTGGGAATAGCTTTTTTGGGCGTGTATTCGCCTGTCCCGAGATAGTCGGGTACTACCCGGTTAGCATTACAGGCGGCGATGAAGTGCTGTACGGGCAGGCCCGAGCGGTGTGCCAGCAGGCCGGCGCAGATATTTCCGAAGTTGCCGCTGGGTACGCTGATCACCGGTGGGTGATCTTTATCGGCCCATTGCTGCCAGGCGAAGAAATAATACAGCTGCTGCGGGAGCCAGCGGGCGACATTGATAGAGTTGGCGGAGGTGAGGAATCGTTGCCGGTTCAGGCCGGCATCGGCAAAAGCTTCTTTCACCAGGCGTTGACAGTCGTCAAAGCTGCCTTCGACTTCCAGGGCCCTGATATTCTTTCCCAGGGTTGTCAGTTGTAATTCCTGTACGCTGCTGACTTTTCCAGCGGGGTAAAGGATGACCACGTCGACCCCTTCCACTCCATGGAAGCCGCTGGCTACGGCGCCGCCGGTGTCCCCGGAGGTGGCGACCAGTACTGTTACCGGCTGGTCGTTATCCCGGACAAAATATCCCAGGCAACGGCTCATGAATCTCGCCCCTACGTCTTTGAAAGCCAGGGTAGGTCCGTGGAATAATTCCAGGGCGCTGATGGAATCGGTCACCTTAACCAGCGGGAAGTCGAAGTGGATGGTCTCCGACAGGATACGCCGCAGTTCACTGTCAGGAAGGGAGACCGTCGTATAAGGCTGCATGACCTGGAAGGCAATATCTTCTTTTGAATACTTGTCTATTTCTTTAATGAGACCGGGGGGAAGGGATGGGATCTGTTCGGGGAAATATAATCCCCTGTCCGGGGCCTGCCCTTTTATAGTGGCTTCTTTGAAGCTGGCTTTCTCTGCTGCGTTATTAAGACTATAGTAGGTCATCTTTTTTTAATTTTTTAGGATTTTTACTCCTTCCGGGTTGACGGTGGTGGTATAGGTGTGAAAGTCCAGTCCTATTTTTTCGTAAATGCTCTTCATTATTTTTTCCACTTCTGCCGCTGTCGAGGGGTCTTTGCTCAGCATAAAAATGGAAGGCCCCGAGCCTGAGATGCCGCCGCCCAGGGCGCCGGCTTCCTTACATTTTTGTTTGACCTCATCGAATCCCGGGATCAGCATGCTGCGGACCGGTTCGATGATCACGTCTTCCAGGGACCGGCCGATCAGGTCGTAGTCATTCTTCGTGAAGCCGGCTACCAGCCCTGCTATATTACCCCATTGCCGGATAGCGTCCTTCAGCAATACTTCTTTACGGAGTATTTGCCGGGCATCCGAGGTACGTACTTCAATTTGCGGATGTACGACGGTGACATGGAGGAGTGGGGCCGGGATGGATACGATGTCCAGGGGAAAAATAGACCGGATCAGGGTGATGCCGCCATAGATGCAGGGAGCGACATTATCCGCGTGTTTGACGCCGGACGCTACTTTTTCCCCAAACATGGCAAACCGGACCTGGTCTGCTTTTGAAAAGATATTGCCTAGCAGGTGGTTGGCGGCCACTACGGCGCCTGCCGCGCTGGCGGCGCTGCTACCCAGGCCGCTACCGGGTTTGATCTTTTTGTCGATGATGACTTCGAAGCCGATGGGCCTGTCCAACTCCTCCAGCATAGCCAGTAAGGGGGCTCCTGCCGTATTCAGGGCGGGGTCCGAAGGCAGGGGGAAGCCATCGCGGCTTGTGATCACGACGATGGGTTTATCCAGCAGCTTCACCTGCATGATATCAAACGGAGCGTCCAGGGCCATGCCCAGCACGTCAAATCCGCAAACGAGGTTGGCGACGGTGGCAGGGGCTTTTATAGTTATTTCGTGCATTTTTTAAAATTAAAATTATATGCTAGCTGCGCGAATGATGTCGGCAAATACTCCGGATGCGGTCACTTCGGCTCCTGCGCCGGCTCCTTTGATCACCAGGGGCTGTTCGGGGTAGCGGTCTGTGAAGAACAGCACGACGTTGTCCTTTCCATACAGGTGATAGAGGTCTTGTTCCGGGTCGATGTGCTGTAAACCTACGGAGGCTTTTCCGTTCTCGTATTTTGCCACGAATTTTAATTTTTTGCCTTCTTTTACCGCGGCGTCATAGAGTTGTTTAAAATGTTGTTCTTCTTTTGCCATGGCCACATAGAAGTCATCTACGGTGCCCTGCATGCAGGATGCGGGCAGGAAAGAATGATTGTGAATGTCTTCCATTTCCATCTTTTCTCCGGCCTCTCTGGCCAGGATCATGATCTTCCGCATCACGTCGGTGCCGCTCAGGTCCAGGCGGGGATCGGGTTCCGTGTATCCTTCGTCCTGGGCCTGTCTGACCACTTCGGCAAAGGGACGGTCGCCTTTATAGTGATTGAAGACAAAGTTGAGCGTACCGCTGAGCACGGCCTGGATCCTGTTGACTTTATCGCCGCTGCGGAGCAGGTCATTCAGGGTGCCGATCACGGGTAAACCTGCGCCTACATTGGTCTCAAACAGGAAGGGTGAGTTGTATTCGCGGGCGAGGTCTTTCAGTTTCTTATAATTCTGATAAGGGGAAGAGCAGGCTATTTTGTTGCAGGCTACCACGGAGATGCTCTTTTGCAGCAGGCTGTCATAACAATAGGCTACGTCGTTATTGGCGGTGACATCGGCGAAGACGCTGTTGCGAAGGTTTCTCGAAGTAATGCCATTGACCCATTCGGTCAGGTCCATTGGCTGGCCTTGCTCCAGCAGCTCTTTCCAATGCTGAAGGTCGATGCCCTCATTGTTGAAGATCATTTTGCGGCTGTTAGCCAGACCGATGACCCTCACCTGTAAGCGAAGGTGTTCCCGAAGATAGTTTTTCTGTTGTTGTAATTGATCCAGGAGCCTGCGGCCTACATTTCCCGTGCCGGTGATAAAAAGGTTCAGTTGTTTGTAGGTAGTGGTGAAGAATTCTTCATGCAGGATGTTGATCGCCTTTTTTACATCTCCGGCTGCTACTACCGCGGAGATATTCCTTTCAGAGGATCCCTGGGCGATGGCCCGCACGTTGACGCCGTTCCTTCCCAGGGCGCCGAACATTTTTCCGCTGACGCCCGGGTGGCTCTTCATATGGTCTCCCACGAGCGCGATGATGGAGAGCTGGTCTTCGATGATCAGGGGCTGTACTTTTTTGGTTTCTATCTCATGGCTGAAAGCGTTGTCGACGGCTTCTTTGGCTGCCGCCGCATTGGCCTCATCGATGCCCACGCAGATGGAGTGTTCAGAAGACCCCTGTGTGATAAGGATAACATTGATCCTTTCATTGGAGAGGGCTTCGAAGAGCCGTTTGGAAAAACCCGGTATGCCCACCATGCCGCTGCCTTCCAGGCTTAGTAAGGCTATCTTTCCGATGCTGGAGATGCCCCGGATGCTGCCTCCATTCCGGGCGGTGTCAAATTCTATTACCGTGCCGGGGTCTGCCGGGGCGAAGGTATTCTTTATCCATACGGGAATACCTTTGGTCATGACGGGCTGGATGGTGGGGGGATAGATCACTTTTGCGCCGAAATGGGATAACTCCATCGCTTCCTGGTAGGAGATATGCGGGATAAGTTTTACGTTGGATACGAGGCGGGGGTCGGCTGTCATCATACCGGATACGTCGGTCCATATTTCGACCAGTCTGGCGTCGACGGCCGCGGCGACAATGGCTGCTGTATAATCGGAGCCTCCCCTTCCCAGGGTGGTAGTAACGCCGCCCTGGTCAGCTGCGATAAAACCCGGCAGGATGAAGAGGGAGCCTTTTGCGGAATCAAAGTATGAACGGATCTTTTTGTTGGTAAGGGGGAAGTCTACTGCCGCATAACCAAATTGAGAGTCGGTACTGATCAGTTCGCGGGAGTCTTTCCAGGTATTTGCTATGCCCAGGGTCTCGAACCGGGCGGAGATGATGAGGGAGGATAACAATTCCCCATAGCTGACAATCTTGTCGAGGGTGCGGGCAGATAGCTCACCTAACAGGAAGGCCCCATTACAAATGTCTTCTATTTCATTGCAGCGTTTCTTCACGAGACTGAGCACGCCGCTCTGACGGGTAAGGGGTAAGAGTTGTTTGACGGTTTCCAGGTGACGGTGTTCGATGGCCTGTAATTTTTCTTTATAGGTTTCGTCTCCGGCCGCTGCCAGTTCCCCGGCCCGGATCAGGACGTCCGTGATACCGCCCAGGGCGGAGACGATGACAATGGTGGAATCTTTAGTGAGGGCTGCCTGTACAAGATCAACGACTTTATTTATGTTATCTCCATTGGCGACGGAAGTTCCTCCGAATTTTAACACCTGCATATACTGAATGATTTGTGAATTTGAATAGATAAACGATCTTTCTTTTAGAGAACAGCTTGTAAAAGCCCACGGTATGATATGGAAATAGACAACCCTTAACGGGTTGTGGAGGTAATAATAATTGTAACTTGCGTAGCGCCGGCTACGGGCAAAATGGAGGGGACAATATCGTGTTTTTTACAGACCACGTGTAAAGAGATGCTAAGGTAAGGGTTTGTTGAGGAAAAACAAGGAATGCCCCTTTATTTTAATAAAAATGCAGTAATTTCGGATTTAGATTTGATTTATTGCTGCTTGTCAGGCGCACTCTTTGAACAATATTAAATAGATAATATGAGTTATCAGTCATCCCAGGGGTTGCAGCAATTCAAGAACCTGGTAGGGATCAAGTTTCAGTTATACAACAGCTTATTTACTTCCCTCCCTTTTCATCGTATAGAGAAGACGGGTATCTTATTATCGCTGTTGCTGACGATCTGTGAGGATGGCTATAAGAAAAAGCAGAGCCCGGAGCAGATCATCGAGGACTTCTTTCAAAAGCATACGGCTTTCACGGCTGAGCGGGACCGGGCGGACATTCTTTTTCGTTTCGTACAGTATGTAGAGCGCCAGATCGTCTTATTCGATGCCCTGGAAGATGCGTCTTTCCGGCATGTGAACGATATGGGCGGGGCGGGCACCCTGAAGCATCTCATCTCCGAGGTGCTGCAAACGAACAAGGAGGAAGAGCTGACGGAGAAGCTGAAGGATTATTCGGTACGGATGGTGTTAACGGCTCATCCTACGCAATTTTATCCCGGGCCGGTGCTGGGTATTATTAATGACCTGTCCAGGGCTGTTATCGTGAACGATGCCGCTGACATCAATCTCTACATGCAGCAATTGGGTAAAACTCCTTTTCTGAAGAAACAGAGGCCCACTCCTTATGATGAGGCTGTCAGTCTAATATGGTACCTGGAGAATGTCTTTTATCATGCCTGCGGCAAGATCATCTCCGCCCTGCAGGATCAGTTCCCTCATTCCATCGATAAGCATAATGCGGTGATAAAAATGGGTTTCTGGCCGGGCGGCGACCGGGATGGAAATCCCTTTGTAAAAACGGAGACGACGTTGAAGGTGGCCGAATCGCTGAGGGGCGCTATTATCAAGTGTTATTATCTCGATGTACGGCGGTTGAAACGCCGGCTGACCTTTAAAGGCGTTGATACCATTTTGCAGGAGCTGGAAGAAAAGCTGTACAATAATATTTTTATTGCGGAGAAGAAAACGGAACTGCACAAACATGAGATCCTGGACCCGCTGATTCAAATACGGGAGATCATCATTTACCAGCACAACAGCCTGTTTGTAAACCTGGTGGACAACCTCATCGGGAAGGTGATGATCTTCGGACTGCATTTTGCCACGCTGGATATCCGGCAGGAGAGTACGGTGCATGGGGCGGTGCTGGCTGCTATTGCCGGTAAGGAGAAACTGGTGCCGGAGAATTATTCCAACCTTTCCGATGCGGAGAAAACCGCCGTGCTGACGGGGCTTAGCGGGGTAGCCCAACCGGAGCTTTATGAGGATCCGCTGGTGAAGGATACACTGCAGGCCGTTGCCGCTGTAAAGACCATCCAGCATTATAACGGAGAGGACGGCTGCTGCCGGTATATTATCAGTCAATGCAATAGCGCCGTCAATGTGCTGGAAGTGTTTGGCCTGTTCCTGCTCGGCGGCTGGAAAAAAGACAAGCTAACAGTGGATATTGTGCCTTTATTCGAAACGGTGGATGATCTTCGGCATGCAGCGGAAATCATGAAGGAGTTATACGAGAACGAGGTTTATAAGAAACATCTGCAGTTGAGGGGCCAGACGCAGACGATCATGCTTGGGTTTTCGGATGGCACCAAGGATGGCGGCTACCTGATGGCGAACTGGGGAATTTATAAGGCCAAGGAAGAGCTGACCCGGATATCAGCCGAGTATGGCATTGATGTGGTCTTTTTCGATGGCCGGGGAGGTCCCCCCGCCCGGGGAGGGGGGAAGACGCATAAGTTCTATGCTTCCATGGGGAAAAATATTGCCAATAAGCAAATACAGCTGACGATACAGGGGCAGACGGTGAGTTCTAATTTCGGGACTATCGATACTGCGCAGTACAACATCGAGCAGCTACTGCATGCAGGTATCTCCAATGATCTGTTCTCTTCCAAGGAAGTCACTTTACAGGCGGATGAAGAAGCCTTGTTGCAGGCCCTGGCGGTCGAGAGCTATAAGGCTTATTCTACGCTGAAAGATCATCCTTATTTCCTTTCCTATCTGAATGAGGTGAGCCCGCTGCGGTTCTATAGCGAGACGAATATAGCCAGCCGGCCTTCCAAGCGGAAGAGCTCTGGCCGCCTGGAATTAAAGGATCTGCGGGCTATTCCTTATGTGGGTGCCTGGAGCCAGCTTAAGCAGAATGTGACGGGTTATTACGGAGTGGGGAAGGCGTTGCAAACCCTGGATAAACAAGGGAAATGGAATGAATTGAAACAGTTGTATCATAATTCTCCTTTCTTCAAGACATTGCTGGACAACTGTGAGATGGCTATGAAAAAATGCTTCTTCCCGCTGACGGAGCACTTCTCGCAGCACCCTGTTTATGGGGAGATCTGGCGGCTCATCCATGATGAGTTCGAGCTTACGCAGAAGTATATATTTAAATTATCCGGGAAGAATGAGTTGATGGCTGATTACCCGGTAGAGCAGCTGTCCATTCAAATGCGGGAAAGGATCGTCCTGCCTCTCAGCACCATCCAGCAGTATGCGCTTACCAAGTTTCAGAACCTGGAGAAGAGCGGTGACAATAAGCCGATGAAGGAGGTATATGAAAAGCTGATCATCCGCAGTTCGTTTGGGATCATAAACGCAGCGAGGAATTCGGCTTGAGCCGTCACGGACGGCTCGGCCGAAGGCCCATCATTAGATACGGGCGAATGCATCGCCGGCGATGCGTCGTCCGCTGGCTTGCGGCTCGAAGAGCCGCCTGAGCGAGAGCCAGAAAGATGAACTTTCTGACTCTCGGGTCTCATGATGGCCCC
Source organism: Puia sp. (assembly GCA_035492545.1). Taxonomy (GTDB): domain Bacteria; phylum Bacteroidota; class Bacteroidia; order Chitinophagales; family Chitinophagaceae; genus Puia. The sequence goes on along the minus strand of DATJJD010000001.1, from coordinate 29,363 downwards.
TTCGGGGCGAGGCTCCTCAGGAGCCTCTTAGCACCTGCTGTATGTAGAGAGCATAAAGGTCCGTCGGCATAAAGGACTGTATCATTCTCCATTCCACGATATTACAGCGGGACATTATAGAGGAGAAGGAGAAGATAAAGACATTCTCCACGGCATTCTTCACCGGGCTGTTGCCTTTTGCATACAGCGTCTCCACCAATCCCATACATTTTTGCACCATCTTAAAGTCATGTTGCAAGGCCATCCTCTTGGTATAATCGGTTAGTACCTGCATGGATTGATATACTGTTAGGGTTGCGCCCTGATGGGCGAGCTCTTTTTTCACCTGGGGCAATTTGCCTGCTATATAACCCGGGACTTCATACTGACTGAGCATATTGGTATCATTTTATTCCCGGGATATGCCAAATGGGATGCCTATCTGTCTCCGGATGCCGGCGGAAACGATGTAAGGCAGGCTGGTAGGGGTTTCTGGGGGAAAGGGGCGAATGCCGGGGGAAAAGGCGGGTGGGCGGGTGCGCTCCGGAATGAAAGGATTTTTTCAAAACAGGTGGGTGGGGAGAAGGGGGAGGGAAGTTGTTGTCTATTGATATTCAATTGTTTGCGATTTGCCTGGTTTTCCGGAATAGTCTTTGGCCCCTTGATAGGCAATCATCAAAAGTTAAACATCATGGAAGACGAGCCAGAGCATCCTATCCGTATCCGTATTGCAGTAGCCGCTGACGTTAAGTATGTGTATCCTATCCTGGAAGAGATGGAGCGTAGCGCCAGGGCGCGGGGAACGGGCATAGCCCGTCGTTCGCCGCAGTCGCTTTGTCAGAAAATTTATGAGGGGAAGGCTGTCATAGCGGTGGCGGCGAAGGAGGCGGGAAATGGAATTGCGGGGAATGGAATTGCGGGGAATGTGGCCAATGGGGCGCCCGACGAGGAATGGGTGGGTTTCTCCTATATAGAGACCTGGGGTGGCGGTTCTTTTGTATCGAATAGTGGGTTGATCGTGAACCCTGTTTATCGCGGGGTGGGGGTAGCGAAGGCTATCAAACAGGAGATCTTTGCGCTTTCGCGCAGGCGTTATCCCGGCGCCAGTATCTTCAGCATCACTACCGGGGCGGCTGTCATGAAGTTGAATCATCAATTGGGATTTGAGCCGGTGACTTATGGGGAGATCACCCGGGATGCAACATTCTGGGACCAGTGCCGGCATTGTGTGAACTACTCCATCCTGGAATCGAAGCAGCGTCAGTTATGTCTTTGTACGGCCATGCTGTTCACGCCAGAGAGAACCGACCGCCCTGTATCCGGGGCTGTCCGACCGGAAGAAAAAGTGGCGGGTAAGGTGGAATTTTCAATTTGAAAAGACAGATCTGAATTAATTCGATATAACCATAATCGCATAGTTGTATCAGATTTTCATATTTGTTTTCAAATAAAACCATAAAATCAATATTCATTTCTAACAAAAAATCCTAAAAAGGACAGTTCGTTTCATTTTTTTCTATTCTATTCTTTTTCATTCTGGATATGTTTTTATTTCCACTTTGAAAATTTTTTTTCAAAGTGGAAATATTTCAGCGGGGATTCAATTGCCCGAACTGATCGGGTAAAATGGCTGGAATACTTAGTAGTAGTGAGTCTTGCTTGATATCGTTCATCGGCGGTCATGGTCTGGCACCTATTTAGCCAATGTAAGACCTAATCGGTTGACGATTTACGCCGGATATTCTTTACTATTTAAATTCAGTTTATGCTTAAGAGAACACTTGTCTGTTTTAGTGCGCTATTCCTTTTTTACAAAGGGGATAGCCAATCATCAGCGTCATCTAATTCTGTAACATTTAACCAAAACCAAACGAATGCATCAAATGATTTTGTTAATGAGAAGTTAATCGATCGGGGAAAAACCGGGAAGGAAAATAAATTCAGAGATATGCTTACTCATCTTTTTAAAAAAGATACAAGTGGTCTTGTAGAAGCAAAGGAAAAAGCGACTGAGCCGTTTGCTTTCGGGGATTTCTCCTGGCTTAACGGTACCAGCCGCAAGACAAGTTCGCCGGCATTTGATTCGAAATATTTTACCGGTGATGTCACTTTCGACCTTAATTATACTCATTCTTATAATAGCCCTATCGATAACACGGTGGTGGGTTCGACGGCTCTCGCCAGGGATAACGAGTTACAGCTTTCATTTATGGGAGTGGGAGGAGATATTCATGTTAATAATGTTCGGGGGAGGGTGATGATGCAATTCGGTACCCGCTCAACGGTGGTGCCGAGGAATGACGGCAGCTCTTATAAGGGGCAGTATGATCTGCAGACGATCTACCGGTATATCAGTGAGGCCTATGCGGGTTATCATTGGGATGTATGGCATGGAATCAACCTGGATGCCGGTATATTCATGTCTTATATCGGGCTGTTCTCTTATAATAATTTTGAGAACTGGGGATATCAGCCTTCTTATACTTCGGATAATACTCCCTGGTTTTTCAATGGGCTACGGTTACAGACTTTTCCAACGGACAAGTTGAAAGTTGAGCTGTGGCTGGTTAATGGCTGGCAGTCTTATGGTATGTTCAATCAGGCGCCGGGGGTAGGTGTCTCCATTTACTACAGGCCCAAGGAGACGGTGGATTATGTGTTTAACAACTATTTTGGCAAGGATGACCAGGGGGCGCCCCATCGCTATCGTTTCCACAGTGATGACAGTTATCAGTTGCGTTATCTCAATCGCAAACATGGATTTGTTACAAAAGCGGCCTTCTCCATTACCGGTGACCTGGGATTCGAGGGGGGGGACGGGGTGGTATCTCCCTTTGGGAAGACAGACAGAAAGTCGGGAGTCTATCTACCGGCACAGAATTTTATCAGTGGCATGATCTATAACAGGCTCTGGTTTGGAGAAAAGCAAAAATTTGCCTGGACGGTAGGGGGTGGCTATATGCATAATCCGGGGCAGTATCTTGTGCTGGCTCCTACCGGTTATGCTGATACGCTATATCAGAAACAAACGGGACCGGGTTCCACTTTTAATGCCTGGGATTATTCCACTTCTATCGATTATATGCCTAATCAGAACCTGACTTTCAAAGTAGAATTTGTGCATAGAGCTGTGACCACATTGGGAGCGGCTCCCGGAACGACGCCCTTAACGGGGTATTTTGCCGGCCATGGCGGGGTTACTTCTCCTTCCGGTTTTGCCAATACCGGCGGGTATACTTACACCTCCAGCGGCGCCAGTATTGCTCCTCCGTTGAGTAGTTGGGGTGGCTGGCAGCCGGATATGGTCAAGTCGGAGTCGAGAATCGTTCTGGCCTTACTGGTGAGATTCTAAACCTCGGTCCGGCCTTCCGGATGGGAGGCCGGACTGTTGGTCAACAATAAAAAAAAACATATGAATACTTTAAAAATTCTCGTTGCGGGATGGTTCCTGATGACGGGACATTCTCAGAAGCCGGAATACCGGCAAATGGGTCACAGGACCTATCGGATCCTGGATACGACGGGTTTCTATCTGTATAGTTGTAACAAACTGGTGCAGGGCGAAAAGATAGCCAGGCCTACGACTGTTTATTATTTCAGTGTAGATGCGAATGGACCCGTTCAGGAACTTACGCTGGCTAACCTGGAAAGGGTTTTTGCGAAGAATACCCGCTTTCGTTACGCACTGGAAGCTCAGTTCAGATCAGATAAAGATTTGATTGCTTATGATGGCTTGTTGAAGACTTACAAGATAGAATACTTATACACTCAGTCGTCTAAATAATCATTTTTATTATGACATCAGGAAATATTCTAGTGGTAGATGATGAAGTAAAACTTCGCAGCCTTCTAAAAAGGGTTATTTCTCTGGAAGGATATATGGTATATGAAGCTGCTGATGTCCGAAATGCCTTGAAGGTGGTGGATAAGGAGGATATTGACGTGGTTGTCTGCGATGTGAAATTACCGGATGGCAGCGGACTGGATTTCACCAGGAGGATCAAGTCCAGGTCTACCCCTGTCGAGATCATCCTGCTTACTGCCCATGCAAATATTCCCGATGTTGTACAAGCCATGCGTTTAGGCGCCTTTGATTATATCCGTAAGGGGGATGACAATGAGAAGTTGCTGCCGCTGATCGCTCATGCGGTGGAGAAGTCACACCTGCAAAAAAGGGTAGGGCGACTGGAGGAGCATGTCGCCCACGTATTCAGTTTTAATAATATAATCGGGCAATCAGCTGCCTTGCAGGAGACTATTGCCCTGGCTCAAAAAGTGACTCCTTCCGATACGACGGTGCTGTTGCTGGGGGAGACTGGTACGGGGAAGGAACTGTTTGCCAAAGCAATCCATGCCAATAGTAAGAGGGCAGGTTATCCTTTTATTGCGCTGAACTGCAGTGCTTTTTCCAGGGAGCTGCTGGAAAGCGAACTATTTGGGCATAAGGCAGGGGCTTTTACCGGTGCGATAAGGGATAAGAAGGGATTGTTGGAAGAGGCGAACGGAGGTACTTTATTTCTTGACGAGATTGGTGAAATGCAGGGTGATCTGCAGGCTAAATTGTTACGGGTGTTGGAGACGAGCCAGTTTTTTAAAGTGGGTGACACGCAATCGACTGTCGCGAACGTGCGTATCATATCGGCTACCAACCGGAATTTACAGGCGGAAGTATTGGAGGGGAAATTCCGGGAGGACCTATTCTACCGGCTGAATGTGTTCACGATAGAGATTCCTCCGTTACGGGATCGCAAAAAAGATATCCCTCTCCTGGCGAAATATTTCGTGAAATTATTCGCCGATAAGATGAATAAGAATATTATGGAGATGGGGAAGGACTTTTTGGATGCGCTGGAGCGCCAGCCCTGGAAGGGGAATATCCGGGAGTTGAAGAATGTTATAGAACGTGCGGTGATCCTGGCCGATGGGTCCGAACTTACTGCGGCAAGCCTGCCATTGGAGATACAGTCGGAGAACTATAAATTACAGGTTTTGTCTGCATTCGATCTGGCAAGTGTGGAGAAACTGCATATCCGGAATATCCTCCAATATACCCATGGGAATAAGGTGGAAGCAGCAAAGTTATTGAATATCGGGTTGACGACCGTCTACCGGAAATTGGAGGAATATGGGCTGAACGGGGATTAAAATGAGGCATCGTTCCGCAACCTGCCGTTTTGGAAAAACCTTTCATTTTGAAATAGGGCCGGATTCCGGGGAAGGAGGAGAAAAGAGTGGTAGATTGTTGTAATACGGGCTGGTATTGATTTCTGTCCCGATAGACCAAGGCTGGGTGTCGCTGGCATCCTTTTGGACTGGCAGGGGGTAATCAAATAACTAATGGAATGAAAATTTATTTAATCGCAAGTACCTTTCTACTTAGCGTTGCTTTGAATGTGAGAGCGCAGGATTCGACAAGCCCTAAAATACCGTTTGATGGGATAGAGACCAACTGGCAAAATGGGAGTGACCGAAGGGATTCTTCTGTTTTTCATGGTAAGTATTTTATACCCAGCATTATGGTAGATGTGAACTATACGCACTCCTATAACAACCCCAATGATAATACGGTAGTAGGGTCGACGGCGCTGGCCCGTAATAATGAAGTGCAGCTTTCCCAGCTGAGCTTTGGAGGTGATTTCAATTATGAGAATGCAAGGGCCAAGTTCATGATACAGATGGGCACAAGATCCCAGGTGGTGCCGAGAAATGACCTTAGTCCTTACAGGGGGCAGTACCAGTTGGCCAACGTGTATCGGTATTTGAGCGAGGCTTATGTGGGGTATCATTTTAACAAGTGGTATGGGATCAATGTCGATGCGGGGCTTTTTATGTCCTATATCGGGCTGAATTCCTATTACCAGGTGGAGAACTGGGAATACCAGGCTTCCTATACCTCGGACAATACGCCCTGGTTTTTTAATGGGGTGCGTATTCAGATCTTTCCAACCAAACATCTTAAGATCGAGCCCTGGATCATTAACGGTTGGCAGAGCTATGGTAAGTTTAATTCCATGCCAGGTCTTGGCGCGAATATTACCTGGAATCCGACCAGCAGCTTTAAGATCCTCACCAATGACTATTATGGTACGGATGCGGCCGGTCTTCCTGCCAGGAAAAGGTTTCACTCGGACAACAGCATGTTGTTAAGATATTATAATAACCCGGCGTCGAAGGGCATCAGCAAAATGGCTTTATCCCTGACGGGCGATCTCGGGTTTGAAAAAGGGGGTGGTGTAAATGGATTTAGCAATAAGGATTCGGCAACAAAAGGGCCCGCGCAGTATTTCCTCAGCGCTATGATCTATAATCGTGTCTGGTTTGCTAAGAACAAGTTTGCCTGGACGATAGGCGGTGGGGTCATGACGAATCCCGGCCGCTACCTGGTGTTGTATCCTACGGGTCAGGCCAGTCCTTTGCCGGATCCCAACAATCCTACCCAGACAGAGGGGAAATATCCTTTTAGCGCCAACCCCGGAGATCAATTCAAGGCCTGGGATTGTTCTACCAACCTGGACTGGATGCCGAACCAAAGTTTTCTCTTCCGGGTGGAGTATGTACACCGGCATGCAAATGTGCCCTATTTTGCCGGTCCCGGTGGGGTGACTTCTCCTAATGGCTATACGACTACGCCGCTGCCTCCGGATTGGAGACCTGATCTGGTGAAGTCGGAGGACAGGATCATCTTTGCCCTTTTATTCAGATTGTAAAACAAAAGAGGCCGCCCATCCAGGCGGCCTCTTTTATTTCGATAACAGTGACAAACAATCGGTAGAAGACTTAGAGTTCAGAAAAATGAACGGCTTCATCTTTGAATTTTTCATTGATGGCCTGATCATATTTATCATCAAATTCCCGGTCGAGGGAATCAATGATCCTGTTAATGGTATACAGGTCGCTGGCCGCGTCTACGGTGGTATCGTTTTGTCCGGCGGTCAGATATTTTTTGGTTGCCTTTACTTCATTGATCTTGCCTGCCAGCGATGCATTGGTAGATTTTTCCAGCTTGATAATGAATTCGCCTTTTTTCACGGGGCTTTCTGAAACAAATACTTTTTTAGTTTGTCCGAAATGGGTATCGTTTTTCCAGGTAATCAGACGGTGCTTTAAATCCTGACGCATATGAGATAATTTAAGGTTGGTAAAGAAAGAAATTTTGCTTTAGGACGTAAAGTTAGAGCATTTATTGCGTTGATTTCACTGGGTGCGGCGGAAGAGGCGGTCCCGGGGAACCCTTTGCTGGAAAGGGTTTCAGGCGGTAAGTGTTTAGAATATTCCTTTTTTGGCGATAAGGTTCTGAAATGGATGTGGTGGTCGACTGGCGATGATGTTTAGAGGCAATTGGAAGGATGGATTAAGACGGGGAAGGGGGATTTATTTATATTTATTATTTATATTATATGATAAAAAATATTTTAAAATATTTTTTTGGTAAGGGGTAAAAAAGCGAGAGAGACATGGTTAACCATGTCTCTCTCGTATCTAATGATGGGCCTTCGGGCAATGCGCCCGTGGCGCATTTAGGCTTGCGAAGGATAAGCTTCCGTCCCGTGTTCGAATACGTCGAGACCGCCGGGGCCTGTTTCGCCTTCGGGTTCTACGCGTAATTTCCAGGGGTAAGGTAATTGTTTGATCACCCACATCAGGATGTAAGCAACCACGAAGGTGGCTACGGTGATGGTGAAGCTGCCGATGAATTGCGCCTTTAGTACGCTGGTGCCGCCTCCATAGAAGAGACCGGCTACGGGAGAGGAGTTATCGGGGCCTGTTGGGCCGGTAGCTCCGAATTGGCCGCTGGCGAAGAGGCCCAGGGATAGGGTTCCCCAGATGCCAGCGCCTCCGTGTACGGCGACGGCTCCGATCGGATCGTCTATGCGCAGGTGTTCCAGCAGGTTTAATACCAGGTATACGACGATGCCAGCAATCAGACCCAGCATGATGGCGCCGAAGGGGGATACCCAGTAGCAGGGGCAGGTGATGGCCACCAGGCCACCCAGGAAACCATTGGTGGTATAGGCCAGGTCGAACTTGCCTTTTGTCTCACCGAACCAGAGGGCCAGGTACATGGCAGAGATGCCTGCGGCGCAGGCAGCGAGGGTTGTATTGGTGGCTACGCGGCCGATGCCTTGCATATCTACCGCGGAGAGGGTGCTGCCGGGGTTGAAGCCATACCAGCCAAACCAGAGGATGAAACCCCCTACGGCGGCTACGGTAAGGTTGTGCGGGGCGGGCATTCCACCTCCATCGCGCTTGAAGACGCGGCCCAGACGGGGGCCGAGAACGATGGCGCCTGCGAGGGACACCATGCCACCGATGGTATGTACGACGGTAGAGCCGGCGAAGTCACGGAAGCCTTGTCCAAGACCGGGCAGGAAATGGTCTTTTGTTCCCATTGCATACAACCAGCCATCAGGACCCCAGGCCCAGTGACCGATGATGGGATAGATAAATCCGGTAACCCCGATGCTATAGAGGATATCGCCGCGGAAGCTGGTACGTCCGATCATAGCGCCGGAGGTAACGGTAGAAGTAGTATCAGCAAAGGCGAACTGGAAGATCCAGTGTGCTAATATGGGGACACCTGTTCCTGAGTAGGTATCCGGAACGTTTTGTAAAAAGAACCATGGCTTAGCGTCTCCGCCGGCAAGGGCTCCGCCGCCCCATCCGATAAGGCCATTTCCTTGTCCGAACATAAAAGCATAACCGATCGCCCAAAACAGGATGCCGCAGATGCAGGTGTCAAAAATACATTCCATCAGGACGTTAACCGTCTCTCTTTTGCGGGCGAAACCGGCTTCCAGGAATACGAATCCCGGCTGCATGCCAAATACCAGGAAAGCTGCTACCAGGGTCCAGATGGTGTTGGCGGTATTCATCAATATGGTTTCATGGGGGGTATAGACAGGCGCCTGAGCGTGGGCTGCTGTTCCCGTCAGGATAGCCGGTAGAAATCCGATGGCTAATAAAACGAGGAATAAGCCGATCATTTTACCGGCAAACATGCCCCCGGCGATGCGCCATTTATCACGTTTTGTCAATTTTACCATCACTGGAGGAAGATGCCCTCTTCCTCCGGGTACGAGCTTATTAAGAATGAAATTGGAAACTCCCATAGCTTTTTAGTTTTTGTTAATGAAGATTGTTTTTAGGTTGTTAGTTAGTTAGTTGTCAGCCAGGAGTATCATTACAGGTCAGGAATAAATGTTGGTCTTCGTATGTTGGTCAGGCATACTTAGAAGGAATAGATCGCGGCAAAGACGAAGCTTGCCCCTGATTTGGTCTCGGTTCCGTCTTTCTTGGTAAAGAGGGTTTCACTGCCATGATCAAACCTGAATTCAGGAATGAAAGTGAAGCCGTCTACCTTGAAGAGGGCGCTGAGCGTGTTGGCAAATACGTTAGCGCCTGTTGCGCCGCCGACGGGGTGGAGTTTAATACCGTCTTTGTCGCTGAAATATTCACTGCGCAGGGTAAGGCCGAACCAGGGTTTGGGGTCCAGGTTCAGATACAGCGCGGTGCCCCACCAGGTATGACCTGCCGTCCAATTATCCACGGGTGAGCTGGATTTGTTGACGGTGCCATTCAATCCCAGGCTGAAGAGGCTGCTGGCCTTTGCGTTGATCACCAGGTCGTATTGGTGAACTTTGTTATCATCGGCATCTTTACCTCCCACATAGTTCAGGAAGAGCTTGAAATTGTCGCTGGGGGCGAAGCTATACTGCGCGATGAGGTTCTTGTTGTTTTGTTTACCGTCCGGGATGCTCCTCCAGTCGGTGGGGTTGGATACGCCGATCATGATGCCGCTCTTGCCTACGGTGAAGTCAGCTCTGACGCCGGTATGGGAGAAAGGGCCGTTGGTGAACATATAGGACATGCTATAGTTCCGGTTAGCATATGCGTCGAGCACTTCATAGCCGATGTGCGTGGCCCAGGTACCGCCGGTGAGCTTAACCCAGGCGGCGGGTGAGTAGCTGATGTAGAGTTGTTTAATTGCCTGAACGATGCCGTTGTCATTGTAAGCGAATTCCTGCGCGCGGGGTCCGAAACCCAGGTCGGCTACCATGTCCAGCTTGGCTGTCTTATGTTCCAGCTTAACGGTGGCCATTCCCAGTTTGAACTGATCATGAGAGCCGGTGAAGCTGGTGAGGTCGGTGTTGGTCTTATTGAAGTCGTAGCGATAATAAAGGTCTGCCGATCCGGTGATGGTCAGGGCCGGGGCAGGAGCGGGCGCTGCGGTCTTGGCCGTGGTGTCTGCCTGTGCCCAACTGGAAAGGGAGAAAGCGCTGGCAATCAGAGAAAAGGAAATGTTTCTTAGCATTACTGTTGGTTTTGGTGAAAAAATGAAAACAGGTCGTAACGATCAGGACGAACAGGTCGCCTGAACTGGTTTTGGTTAAACGGATCCACTCCCTGTCTTCCGGTGGGACAGGATGGGGGTGAGGGTCTGGATGATTTTCAAAATGAAAATCAGCTTTTCACATTAAAAATATTTATAAGTGATGTTTGTAATGCTAATATAGATAAATAGCAGAGGTATTTCTATTTATACATTATATAAAATAAATATTAATATGTATTAAATAACGCTGTTAAGGGGATTTAATTAATTAACATTTAATGGTTTATAAACTTCTTTATATTTTCTTTATACTTTGAAATATTGAAAGTGTTTAAAAAAAGGTTGAAAATTTGAACCATTGTTAATTATTGGTAAACTTTTTGGGAGGGGGAATTTCTTTTCCAATTTGGAAAAATAAAAAACCGCCTCTGGCGAGGCGGTAAATTGAGCGGGCGACCGAAAGGTGAACTTTCGATCGCCCGGGTCTTATGATGGGCCTTCGGCCAAGGCGCCCGTGGCGCCTTACAGGGCAATTAGGCTCTGATCTCTTCTTTCTAAAAGGGATTGTCCCACCAGGTATTCATCGACTTTGCGGGCGCATTCGCGGCCTTCGCTGATGGCCCAGACCACGAGGGATTGGCCACGTCGCATGTCGCCGGCGGTGAATACTTTGGCGATGTTGGTCTGATAGTTTTTTTCCGAGGCTTTTACATTCCCTCTTTCATCCAGCTCGACCCCTAATTCCTGTACGAGGCCGGTATGCTGGGGGTGTACAAAGCCCATGGCGAAGAGGGCCAGCTCACAGGGGATCTCTTTTTCGCTGCCGGCAACTTCCACGAACTGGGCGGCGCGGCCGTCCTCGTTCATTTTCCATTCCAGGGTGACGATCTTCAGCGCTTTCAGGTTCCCTTTCCCGTCGCCTATAAATTCTTTGGTAGCAACGGCCCAATGTCTATCCGCTCCTTCCTCATGAGAGGAAGAGGTTTTCAGGGTCATGGGGTAGGTAGGCCAGGGCATGTAGCTGGTGCGGCCTTCCGGGGGTTTGGGCAATAATTCGAATTGAGTGATGGAACGGGCGTTGTGCCGGTTGGAGGTGCCTACGCAGTCGCTGCCGGTATCGCCGCCTCCGATGACCACTACATTCTTATGGGTCGCCATAATGGGTTCCCCTTCCACCGGGAGTTGACTGACCCTTTTATTCTGTTGTTTGAGAAAATCCATGGCAAAATGAACTCCTTTCAGCTCCCTTCCCGGGACGGGCAGGTCCCGTGGAACGGTAGAACCGCCAGCCAGTACGATGGCGTGGAATTCCCGCAGCAGGTCGTTAATGCTGATATTCACCCCTACATTGGCGTTGCATTTAAAGGTGATGCCTTCTTCTTCCATCAGTTTGATCCTTCTGGCCACCACCCATTTTTCCAGTTTGAAATCGGGGATGCCATAACGCAGCAATCCGCCCGGTTCATCATCTCTTTCAAAGACCGTGACGGTATGGCCGGCGGCATTCAGCTGGTCGGCTGCCGCCAGTCCGGCGGGTCCGGAGCCCACGACGGCTATTTTTTTCCCTGTCCTTACGGAGGGCTTGCGGGCTTTTACAAAGCCTTTATCGAAGGCTATTTCGATGATGTGTTTTTCGATTTCCTCGATGGCTACCGGTGGCTGGTTGATGCCCAGCACGCAGCTGCTTTCGCAGGGAGCAGGGCAGATACGGCCCGTGAATTCCGGGAAATTATTGGTAGAGGTAAGAATCTCGTAGGCTTCCTGCCAATGCTGACGATATACGGCGTCATTGAATTCAGGGATGACATTTCCCAACGGGCAGCCGTTATGACAAAAGGGTATCCCACAATTCATACATCGGGCGGCCTGGTGGTTCAATTCCTGGCTGGAGTAACGGGATACAAATTCGTTGTAATCTTTTTTCCTCTCCTGCACCGGGCGTTTGGAGGGTAATTCTCTGGTAAATTCCAGAAATCCGGTTGGTTTGCCCATTTCTTACTGATTGATGATTTTAATACTTTGGAAACCGGACCACAGAGAACAACGGAGTGGCTGAGTCACACATGAGAGCCGACTCCGCGTTCTCAATGATTTTGATTTATGTTCTCTGTGGCCGGTCTGGTCATGAACGAACGGTGTGTTTATGACTTCTTTCCAGTAAAACTTTTTTATAATCTCTCGGGAATACTTTCACGAAATTTTTCAGCTGATTCTCAAAATCGTCCAGCACGAACTTCGCCACGGAGCTGCCCGTGTACGCGTAATGGCGCTGGATCATATCCTTCAGCTCAGCCACATCTCCCTGCCCTACGGGGTCCAGGTCTACCATTTCCTTGTTGCAGAGGGAGGGGAACTGTCCTTTCACATCGTATACATAAGCGATACCTCCACTCATCCCTGCTGCGAAGTTGCGGCCTGTATCTCCCAGGATAACGACTCTTCCCCCTGTCATGTATTCGCATCCATGGTCGCCAACGCCTTCCACTACGGCTTTTACGCCCGAGTTACGGACGGCGAACCGTTCGCCTGCCTTGCCCCGGATAAAGGATTCGCCGGAGGTGGCGCCATAGAAGGCGACGTTGCCGATGATGCTGTTCTCTTCCGGGACCAGGATCGCGTATTGCGAAGGGTAGACGACCAGCCGGGCGCCGGACAGGCCTTTCCCGAAGTAGTCATTGGCATCTCCTTCCAGTTCCAGGGTCACCCCTTTGGTATTGAAAGCGCCAAAGCTCTGACCTGCCGTTCCGGTGAATTTAAAATGGATGGTGTCTTCGGGCAGGCCGGCGCCGCCAAATTTTTTGGAGATCTCGTTTGACAGGATGGTGCCGGCTGTCCTGTCCGTATTCTTGATATGAAAAGCGGCGAATACTTTCTGCTGATGTTCCAGGGCTGGTGTAGCGGCATCCAGAAGTCTCCAGTCCAATACATCGGCCAGGCCGTGATCCTGCTCCTCCTGTTTGTGCAGGCCTGTATACAGGGAAGCCGGTTCTTTGTAAATGATGGGAGAGAGGTCCAGCTTGCTGTATTTCCAGTGTTTGATATCTTCCCTTACTTCCAGGCAATCCACTTGTCCCACCATTTCGTTGATGGTGCGGAAGCCCAGCTCGGCCATGATCTCTCTCAATTCCTGGGTAAGGAATTTGAAGAAGTTCACCACATGATCGGCATCGCCGGTAAAGCGTTTGCGCAGTTCGGGATCCTGGGTAGCTACGCCCACGGGACAGGTGTTGAGATGGCATTTGCGCATCAGGATACAGCCTTCTACCACCAGGGCTGTTGTCGCCAGGCCCCATTCTTCGGCGCCCAGCAGGGTAGCGACGGCAATGTCGCGGCCTGTCTTCAGCTGGCCGTCCGTCTGGAGGACGACGCGGCTGCGTAATTTATTTTTTACGAGAGTCTGGTGAGATTCGGCCAGGCCGAGTTCCCAGGGAAGTCCTGCGTGTTTGATCGAGCTGATGGGTGAGGCTCCTGTACCGCCATCGTGTCCGGCGATGAGGATGACGTCCGATTTTGCTTTGGCCACCCCGGCGGCGATGGTGCCTACACCGGCTTTGGATACCAGCTTGACGCTGATACGGGCCGCCCGGTTGGCGTTCTTCAGGTCGAAGATCAGCTGAGCCAGGTCTTCGATGGAATAAATATCGTGATGGGGCGGGGGAGAGATGAGTCCTACACCGGGGGTGGAGTGACGTACTTTCCCAATCCATTCATCTACTTTGTGTCCGGGCAGTTGTCCACCTTCACCGGGTTTGGCGCCCTGAGCCATCTTGATCTGTAATTCGTCGGCCATGGTGAGGTAATGGCTGGTAACCCCGAAGCGGGCCGATGCCACCTGTTTGATGGCGGAGCGCATGGAGTCTCCGTTGGGCAGGGGCTCGTAGCGCATTTCATCTTCGCCGCCTTCCCCCGTATTGCTCTTTCCTCCCAGCCGGTTCATGGCGATGGCCAGGGTGGAGTGCGCCTCATGGGAAATAGAACCGAAGGACATGGCGCCAGTGGCAAATCTTCTGTAGATGCTCTCGGCTGGCTCTACCTCGTCGATGGAGATGGAGGGCCTGTTGCGTTTGAAGGTAAGCAGGCTTCGCAGCGTGGCGGCTTTCTCACTTTGGTCATTGACCACCTTCGAGTATTTCTTGAAAGTGTTATAGTCGTTCATCCGGGTGGAGTACTGTAACAGGTGTACGCTGGCGGGGTTGAACAGGTGAAATTCTCCCTTGCGTTTCCACTGGTAGATGCCGCCTACCGGGAGACGTTCGACGGGCACGTCTTTGCGGCTGAAGGCAAAGAAATGTTTGGACAGGGTCTCTTTGGCAATCTCGTCCAGGCCCATACCCTCGATACGGGAGGTGGCGCCGGTGAAGTATTTGTCGACCACCGACCGGTTAAGGCCGATGATCTCGAAGATCTGAGCGCCCTGATAGGACTGCAGCGTGGATATTCCCATTTTGGAGAATACCTTGAGGAGTCCGTCACAGACGGCTTTAATATAGTTCTTCTTCAGTTGTTCCGCGTCAAGCTCCGTCTCCAGTTTATCCGTCAGCTTCATGTCGCGGATAGAGGAGAGGGCCAGGTAAGGGTTGATGGCGGTGGCGCCGAACCCGATGAGACAGGCGAAGTGGTGTACTTCCCAGACGTCTCCTGCTTCTACGATGATGCCTACCTGTCCGCGATAGCCTTTACGGATGAGGTGGTGATGGACGGCTGCGGTAGCCAGCAGGGAGGGGATGGGGGCGTGATCGGAGTCGATAGCCCTGTCTGTCAGGATAAGGACTTCGAAGCCGTCATCCACGGCGTCTACGGCATACCGGCAGAGGCGGTCGAGGCCTGCCTGCAGGGAGCCGGGTTTGCCGTCCGCCCTGAAATAGGTCTGCAATGTTTTGGCCTGGAATACGCCGGTGTCGATGCTGCGGATCTTTTCCAGCTCATGGTTGCCCAGGACCGGGTGGATAAGGGCGACGCTGTGGCAGGCCAGGGGATCTTCTTCCAGCAGGTTGGAATTCCCGCCGGCGAAGGTAGCCAGGGACATCACCAGTCGTTCCCGGATGGGGTCGATGGGTGGGTTGGTCACCTGGGCAAAGAGTTGTTTGAAATAGCTGCTGAGGTGCTGGGGCTGGTCGCTCAGTACGGCCAGCGGCACGTCGGTTCCCATGGAGCCGATGGGTTCTTTCCCTTCCAGGGCCATGGGTGCGATGAGGGTATCCAGGTCTTCGGTCGAGTAGCCGAAGGCTTTTTGATATTTGAAGATCTGGTCGTGTTCGAGGTGGGTGAACATAACCCTGGGTTCGGGCAGCTCTTCCAGCCGGATCTTGTATTTATTCAGCCATTCTGCATAGGGCTTCTGCGAGCAGATGGAGGCTTTCAGTTCATCGTCGCTGATGATCCTTTCCTGTTCCAGGTCGACCACGAACATTTTTCCGGGCTGCAGTCTCCCTTTTTCTTTGATCAGTTTGGGATCTACGGGCAGGACGCCGGTCTCGGAGGCCATGATGACCCTGTCGTCCGTGGTGACACAATACCGGGAAGGGCGAAGGCCGTTGCGGTCCAGGGTAGCGCCGATGATCTTGCCGTCTGTGAAGGAGATCGAAGCGGGGCCATCCCATGGCTCCATGATGGAAGCATGGAATTCATAAAAAGATTTTTTTACCGGGTCCATCTGGTCGTTGCCATCCCAGGCTTCGGGGATCAGCATCATCATGACATGCGGTAAGGAGCGCCCGCAGAGGGTCAGCAGCTCGATGACATTATCCAGGCAGGCCGAGTCCGACTGTCCTTCCGTGACAATGGGCAGCAGCATATCCATCTCTTCCTTGGTGAAATAGGGGGTCGTAAATCCTTTTTCACTGGTCTTCAGCCAATTCAGGTTACCCTGCAGCGTATTGATCTCTCCGTTATGAGCGATGTAGCGGAAGGGTTGGGCCAGTTTCCAGGAGGGGAAGGTGTTGGTGGCAAAGCGGGAGTGGATCAGGCCAAAGGCGGAGACCACTCTTTTATTGCTGAGGTCGGGAAAATAGTTCCTTACCTGACCGCTGGTGAGCTGACCTTTATAGATCACCGTTTTATAGGAGAGGGATGCTACGTAAAATCCGATAGCATCTTTCTTTATCGTGTTGTTGATGGTATGGCTAGCGTAGTTGCGAAGGAGAAACAACTTCCTTTCGAAAGCATCGGGTTGTTTGATATGGTCGGGGCAGGCGATGAACACCTGTTCCATTTCCGGTTCTACGGAGAGGGCTGTAGGCCCGATGCCTTCCCCGTTAACCGGTACCTTACGGTAGCCCAGGATCTCCAGTCCCAGCTTCTCGGCAGAGCGGGAGAAGATGTCGCGGCATTCCTCTTTCAGCCGGATGTCCCGGGGAAAGAACAGCATGCCCACGCCGTATTTACTATAGGCGGGAAGATGAATACCCAGTTTGACGCATTCGTCAAAGAAGAATTCATGAGGCGTCTGGATCATGATGCCAGCACCATCGCCCGTATTGTTCTCACAGCCGCAGGCCCCGCGATGTTCCATGTTCTCAAGGATCGTCAATGCATCTGAAACGATCTGGTGTGATTTGTTGCTCTTGATGTTGGCAACGAAGCCGATACCACACGCATCACGTTCAAATTCAGGGGCGTATAATCCGTTACTTACCATATTCAATTAGTAGATTAGACTTTTTTCAAATTTTATACGCAATCTTAGATATTATTCTAAGTAGTATAGCAAGCAACCGACTAAAATTACATAAAAATTTAGTGTTAATTAAATTTTTATTAATTATGTTTGTTCACAGGGTCTCGGGGATTTATCCACAATTAAAATTCATCAAACGAGGTAGCTGAAAAGTGTATCGTCCTTGTTCAATTCGGTATAAGAGATGTGGTATTTTTCGAGATTATTCAATAAAGCCTGGTAATCTTCTTTTGCCCGTAATTCTATTCCTACCAGGGCGGGTCCTATTTCTTTATTGTGTTTTTGCATGTATTCGAAACGGGTGATGTCATCTCCGGGGCCTAATACATGGCTGACAAATTCTTTCAGGGCGCCGGGGCGTTGGGCGAACCGGATCAGGAAATAGTGTTTGAGGCCTTCGTATTGAAGGGATCTTTCCTTGATCTCCTGCATGCGGTCGATGTCGTTGTTGCTGCCGCTGATGATACAGACGACGGTCTTTCCTTTAATGGCGTCGGCATAATCGTCCAGGGCCGCGATGCTGAGGGCGCCGGCGGGTTCGACGACGATGGCGTCTTCATTGTAGAGTTTGAGGATGGTGGAGCATACTTTTCCTTCGGGCACCAGGTGCATGTCATCCAGCACTTCCCGGCAGATGCTGAAGGTGAGGTCACCCACTCTTTTTACGGCGGCGCCATCCACGAAACGTTCGATACTGTCCAGGGTTACGGGGTGGCCGGCTTTCAGGGCTGCCAGCATGGAGGGGGCTCCTTCGGGCTCCAGGCCGATGATCTTAGTGCCGGGGGATTCCCTTTTGAAATAAGTGCCTACTCCGGAAACGAGGCCGCCGCCGCCGATAGGGGCGAAGAGGTAGTCGATCTGGGGCAGGTCTTCCAGGATCTCTACGGCTACGGTGCCCTGACCTTCGATGATCTTCAGGTCGTCGAAGGGAGGGATAAAGGTCATCTTATTTTCTTCCGTGTATAACCTGGCTGCCAGGGAGCAGTCGTCGAAGGTATCGCCGGTGAGTACGATCTCTATGTATTCTTCGCCGAACATTTTGGTCTGATTGACCTTTTGTTTGGGGGTGATGATGGGCATAAAGACGACGCCTTTTACTCCCAGCTTGCGGCAGGAGTAGGCAAAGCCCTGGGCATGGTTACCGGCGCTGGCACACACTACTCCGTTCTTTAATCGATCGGGGGGCAGGGACACCATCATGTTATAAGCGCCTCTCAACTTATAAGAACGGACTACCTGCAGGTCTTCCCGTTTTAAGAAGACCCGGCAGCCGTATTTGCGGGAGAGGTTGTGATTGAAGGTGAGAGGGGTACGGTTGACTACCTTTTTCAAACGCTCTGCGGCTTTGAGAAAGTCCAGGCCCAGGTCCGGCCCGCTGGTTTGCGGGACGGCGCCTGGAGCCGGGACTTCTTGTATCGTGATACTATCTGACATCTGGTGCTAGTGTTTTTAGCGCAGAAAAAATGCAGGCATTTTTTCCTGGCGTATCTTATGATGGGCCTTCGGCCGGAACGCCCGTGGCGTTCCTTAGGCTAATTGTTTTGAAGGCGCGGGCTGGTTCTCGGGACGAAGGCTCCTCACCGTTTTCCCCGCCTGCCACAGTTCGCTTTCTCTTAATTCCTTCAATTCGGCATCCAGTTTCTCCCGGTAATCGGGCTGGCTGTTGGAGTCGATGGAGCGTTGGGATTCTTTTCCAGCGGCTACACTTTCATACAGCTCGGTGAATACGGGCAGGGTAGCGTCGCGGAATTTCTTCCACCAGTCCAGGGCGCCTCTCTGGGCGGTTGTGGAGCAGTTGGCATACATCCAGTCCATACCGTTCTCGGCCACCAGCGGCATCAGGGATTGGGTCAGCTCTTCCACCGTCTCGTTGAATGCTTCGGAAGGGGTGTGTCCTTTTTTGCGTAATACTTCATACTGAGCGGCGAAGATGCCCTGGATGGCGCCCATCAGGGTACCTCTTTCACCGGTGAGGTCGCTGTAAACTTCTTTACGGAAATCCGTTTCGAACAGGTATCCGCTGCCTACGGCGATGCCCAGGGCGATGACCCGTTCTTTGGCTTTGCCGGTAGCGTCCTGGAAGATGGCGTAGCTGCTGTTAAGTCCACGACCCTGGAGGAACATTCTTCTCAGGGACGTTCCGCTGCCTTTAGGCGCCACCAAAAATACATCTACGTCCTTAGGAGGAATGATGCCTGTCTGCTCGTTGAAGGTGATGCCGAAGCCATGGGAGAAATAGAGGGCTTTTCCGGCTGTCAGGTGTTTCTTCACCGTGGGCCAAAGCTGGATCTGGGCTGCATCGCTCAACAAATAGCAGATGATAGTGCCTTTCTGGAGGGCTTCTTCAATATCGAATAAAGTCTGGCCGGGGACAAATCCGTCTTTAACGGCCTTATCCCAGGATTTGGAGTTTTTTCGTTGACCTACAATGACATTAATGCCATTGTCTTTCTGATTCAGCGACTGGCCGGGGCCCTGAACGCCATAGCCGATAACGGCTACTACTTCATTTTTCAGCACCTGCTGTGCCTTGGCCAGGGGGAATTCTTCCCGGGTTACTACATTTTCTTCGACGCCGCCGAAATTTAATTTTGCCATGATGATGCTTGTTTATTGGTTTGTTTACATTGTGAATACTTCGCCTTGTTTGTTCAGGAATTCATTTTCAATCAGCTCTTCGCCGGGCTCTGTCAATTCGAATTCCTTCAGTTTTTCGTGGAAGCCCTTGCTGTCTTTGATGATAGCGACCCGGGCGCTGCGTACGAATTCGATCAGTCCATAGGGTTCCAGTACTTCCACCAGCTTATCTGTTTCCTCCCGCTGACCGGTGGTCTCGAAGACGGTGTAGTCCTTACGGATCACGACGGCCCTGGCGCCATATTCCCTTAACAGCCTTTCCACTTTCACTTTTTCGGCGATCTCATCGGTGGATACCTTGTACAGGGCCATTTCCTGCCAGATGATCTCTTCGTTGGTGTTGTAGTAGACTTTCAGGATCTCTACCTGTTTCTCTATCTGGCGGCAGAGTTTTCTCACCACTTCTTCCGTTTCGTTGATCACGATGGTAAAGCGGTGGATGCCTTCTGCTTCCGAGGGAGAGGTGTTGAGGCTTTCGATGTTGATCTTACGCCGGGAGAAGATGATGGCGATGCGATTGATCATGCCGATCTGGTTCTCCGTGTACACCGTGATAGTATATTCTTGCTTCATATTACTGACCCCTAAGGGCATTTTAATTTTATTTAAGTCTGATCTCGCTGACGCTGCAGCCCTGCGGCACCATGGGGAATACGTTGTTTTCTTTCCCTACGAATACTTCCAGCAGATAGGAGCCTTTATGGTCGAGCATGGCCTTTACGGCGGCTTTCAGGTCCGATCTTTCGGAAATACTTTGTCCGGCTATTCCGTAGCCCTTAGCCACCATTACAAAGTCGGGGCTGGTAATGTCCACGAAGGAATAACGTTTGTCATGGAATAGTTGCTGCCATTGGCGGACCATTCCCAGGAAACGATTGTTCAGGATGAGGATCTTTACGTCGACCTCGCTTTGCATGATGGTGCCCAGCTCCTGCAGGGTCATCTGGAAACCTCCGTCACCGATGATGGCCACTACGGTCCTGTCGGGGGCTCCGAATTTGGCGCCGATGGCTGCCGGCAGGCCGAAGCCCATGGTACCCAGCCCTCCGGAGGTGACATTACTCCGGGACTGATTGAATTTCGCATAGCGGCAGGCTACCATTTGGTGCTGACCCACGTCGGTAACGATGATGGCATTTCCTTCCGTGAGCTCGTTCAGGGTTTTCAGCACTTCTCCCATGGTCATTTCCGCCGTGGTGGGGTTCAATTCGTCGTGGATGACGGCTTCTTCTTCCTGTTGGTAAAAGTCTTTGAATCTTTGCAGCCATTCGGTGTGGGTCTTGCGCTCTACTGCTTCTGTCAGCAGGGGCAGCGTCTCTTTACAGTCACCCCATATCCCTACGGTTGCTTTTACGTTCTTATCAATTTCGGCCGGGTCGATGTCCAGGTGGATGACGGTAGCCTGTTTGGCGTATTTATCCAGGCGGCCGGTGACGCGATCGTCAAAGCGCATGCCTACGGCGATCATTACATCGCAATCGTTGGTGAGTACGTTGGGGCCGTAGTTGCCATGCATGCCCAGCATCCCTACGTTGAGGGGATGGTCGGTGGGCAGGGCGCTGAGACCCAGGATGGTCCAGGCGGCGGGGATACCACTCTTCTCTACAAAGGCCTGAAATTCTTTTTCCGCTTCTCCCAGGATCACTCCCTGGCCGAATAATATAAAGGGCTTTTTGGCCGCGTTGATCAGCTTGGCCGCCTCGGTGATATATTCTTTACGGACGATGGGGTTGGGGCGATAGCTGCGGATATGCTGGCAGGGAGTGTATCCTTCATAGCTGAATTTCTGCAGCTGGGCGTTTTTGGTGATGTCGATGAGTACGGGACCGGGCCGGCCGCTTCTGGCGACATAGAATGCTTTTGCCAGGACGGAGGGGATCTCTGTAGCGTCGGTCACCTGGTAGTTCCATTTGGTAACGGGGGTGGTGATGTTGATCACGTCTGTCTCCTGGAAGGCATCTGTGCCCAGGAGGTGTGCGAATACCTGGCCGGTAATGGCTACCAGGGGAGTGCTGTCGATCATCGCGTCGGCGAGGCCTGTTACCAGGTTGGTGGCGCCGGGGCCGCTGGTGGCGAATACGGCGCCTACTTTTCCGGAGGAGCGCGCATATCCCTGTGCGGCATGGATGCCTCCCTGTTCGTGGCGGACCAGGATATGCTTCAGCTGGTCCTGGTAATCGTAGAGGGCATCATAGATGGGCATGATGGCGCCGCCGGGGTAGCCGAAGATGGTGTCGACGCCTTCGGCGAGGAAGGCCTCCAGGACGGCGGCGGAACCGCTCAACTCCCGCACCACTTTAGCGGTCCCTTTTGTCGAGGGGGCGCCTGCGGATTTGGTCTTTGACTTTGTTGTTGCGAGAGTTGATGTGACGTTGGGCATAAAAATAATTTTTATTAAGATGTTTTAAAGTTCATCGGTTACGCATCCTTCGGCGGCATTCTTTACCTGACGGGCGTATTTGTATAACAATCCTTTGGTGGCTTTGAGGGGTGGCTGCTTCCAGGCCGCCTTGCGTTTGGCCAGTTCCCCTTCGCCCACTTTCAGGGTGATGGTATTTTTTGTTGCGTCCAGTTCGATGGTGTCGCCGTCCTGTACGAGGGCGATGAGGCCACCTTCATAGGCTTCAGGGGTGATGTGGCCGACTACAAAGCCATGGGTGCCGCCGCTAAAGCGTCCGTCGGTGATCAGGGCGATGCTTTTCCCCAGGCCGGCGCCGATGAGGGCGGAGGTGGGTTTGAGCATTTCCGGCATACCGGGAGCGCCTTTGGGGCCTACGTGGCGGATAACGACTACATCGCCCGGCTGGATCTTGCCGGAGTTGATGCCAGCGATGAGTTCGTGCTCTCCGTCGAAGACCCGTGCGGGTCCTTCGAATCGTTCGCCTTCTTTACCGCTGATCTTGGCTACGCTGCCGCCGCTGGCGAGGTTGCCATATAATATTTGCAGGTGGCCGGTGGCTTTGATGGGGTTTTCCAGCGGATGGATGATATCCTGTTGCTGGAAGTCCAGATCGGGCACGGCCGCCAGGTTTTCCGCCAGGGTCTTACCGGTGACGGTGAGGCAATGGCCGTGTAATAACCCTTTCTGCCAAAGATATTTCATGACGGAGGGGATGCCGCCGTGGTTGTGCAGGTCCTGCATGAGGTATTTACCGCTGGGTTTGAAATCCGCCAGTACGGGAATTTTATTACTGATGGCCTGGAAATCGTCCTGGGTCAGGGGGACGTCAACGCTGCGGGCCATGGCGATGAGGTGTAATACCGCGTTGGTGCTGCCGCCCAGGATCATGATGACGGTGATGGCGTTCTCGAAGGCTTCGCGGGTCATGATGTCCTTTGGCTTGATATCTTTTTCCAAAAGTAAACGGATGGCGGCTCCGGCGTCCCGGCACTCCTTTTGTTTTTCTTCGCTGAGGGCGGGATTGGAGGAGGAGTAGGGGAGGCTCATGCCCAGGGCCTCGATGGCGGCGGCCATGGTGTTGGCCGTGTACATGCCTCCGCAGGCCCCTGCTCCGGGACAGGAGTTCATGACGATGCCTTTGAAATCCGCGTCGTCCAGTTTACCGGCTATTTTCTGTCCCAGGGCTTCGAAGGCGGAGACGATGTTGAGGTCCTGGCCTTTGTAGTGGCCCGGGGCGATGGTGCCGCCATAGACCATGATAGCCGGGCGGTTGAGGCGTCCCATGGCGATGAGAGAGCCGGGCATGTTCTTATCACAGCCGGGCAGGGCGATGAGGCCGTCATAATATTGGGCGCCGCAGACTGCCTCGATGGAGTCGGCGATGATATCACGGCTAACCAGGGAGTAGCGCATGCCGTCGGTGCCATTGCTCATACCGTCGCTGACGCCGATGGTATTAAAGATAAGGCCCACTAATTCGTTATCCCAGATGCCTTGTTTGACCAGTTTGGCCAGGTCGTTGAGGTGCATGTTGCAGGTATTACCGTCGTAGCCCATGCTGGCCACGCCTACCTGTGCTTTTTTCAGATCATCGTCTGTCAGTCCGATGCCGTATAACATTGCCTGTGCTGCGGGTTGTGTTATATCCTGGGTGAGCGTCTTGCTGTATTTGTTCAGTTCCATTGCTTAGGTGATGATGATCGTTAGTTTATTTTAGTTTATACTGTTTCCAATTGTTGTGCCTTTTCTACTACGCGGTCTTTGTATGCCAGCTGGATCTGCCGGCTCAGGGAATCTTTCCAGGGAAGCCGGAAAGGGGTATTGTCCAATGACTCCCAGCCGATGACCTCCGCCGCGGTGCCACAGAAGAAGGCGGCGTCTGTACCGGCCATTTCTGCCGTCGTGAAGAGTCGTTCCTGCACGGGTATGCCCAGTTCCGCGCATAATTCCAATACGGTGGCGCGGGTGATGCCGGGGAGAATGTTGCCGGCGGGCGGGGTATACAACCGGCCGTCTTTTTCATAAAAAGCGTTGGCTCCCGGGCCTTCTGCCACCATGCCGTTCATGTCCGTCAGCAGCGCCTCGTCATATCCGTTAGCTTTTGCTTCCTGGCTCGCTAAGATGCTGTTGACATAATGGCCGGAGGCTTTTGCTTCTATTTTAAATCCTTTGGGATTAGGGCGTTGGAAGGAAGAGGTCATGACCCGTAATAATTTCTCGCCGAGGAAGGGGGCCATTTCCCAGACCTGGATGGTGACATGGGATTCGTTGTTCGGGTTAAAGCTCATGTTGGCCGGTGCGTAGACCAGGGGGCGTATGTAGGCGTCCTGCAGCTGATTGCGTTCCAGCACTTCGTAGGTGATGCGGATCAGTTCGTTGCTGTCATAGTCATACGGCATGTTCATCGCCCGGGCGGAGCGGCGGAGCCGGTCGTAGTGTTCGGTGGCTTTGAAGATCTTTGTTGCTCCATTTTGGGTGCGATAGGCACGGATGCCTTCGAAGACGGCGTAGCCGTAGTGTAAAGATTGGCCGTAGAGGTCCGTCTTTACTTCTGAAGCTTTTAGAAATTCTCCGTCCAGCCAGAGAATCGTTTTATCATTATAGTATGCCATAAACTAAGATTTTTCTGTATAAGGCGAAAAAAAGCGACCCGCCTTTTGGGAGGCGGGTCGCTGGTATCTTTGTTATTTGTATTTAACTTACCATCCTCCTCCCTGGATCGCAGGAATAATAATCACCACCACCACAATAATTATGGCAGATAACCGGGTGACAATATTATTTACACTGCGTAAGTCCATGAAGGATGTTTCTTACCACGAATATACTCCCGCCTTTTGAGAAAACAAAGAACTTTTTGAAAAAGCCTATATAATAGTAGACTTTCTTAACTCGATATTGCCTTTATGTACATCCCCTGGTACTTTCCCTCCCACATAATCGCTGATGAGTTCGCCGATGGTGGAGGTGAAGTAAAAATTAATGGGGTCTATATCTTTTGTGACGAATCCATTTTGCAGGGTCCAGTTGGCGGCCTCCCTTATTTTGTCTGCTTCTTTGTGCAGTCCGAAATGATCCAGCAGCATGGCTGCGGAGAGGATGCTGCCCAGGGGGTTGGCGATGTCTTTTCCCGTGGCCTGGGGATAGGATCCGTGGATGGGCTCGAAGAGGGCGGCGCCTTTGCCGATGGAGGCGGAAGGCAGCAGGCCCAGGGAACCGCTGATCACGCTGGCTTCGTCGCTGATGATGTCGCCGAACATATTCTCGGTCAGGATCACGTCAAATTGTTTCGGGTTGAGGATGATCTGCATGGCGGCGTTGTCCACGAAGAGGAAGTCCACTTTTACATCGCTGTACTGGGGGGCAATCTCCTGTACGACCTTTCTCCATAACCGGGAAGTTTCCAGCACATTGGCTTTGTCGACAAGGGTCAGTTTTTTTCTTCGCTGCTGCGCCTGTTTGAAAGCGAGGTGTGCGATGCGTTCGATCTCCTCGCGGGTATAAACGCAGTCGTCGGAGGCCTGTGTGCCTTCGGCGTTGAGTTCTTTTTTACCGAAATAGATACCGCCTGTCAGCTCGCGGAAGATGACGAAGTCGACGTTTTCCAGGATCTTCGCTTTCAGGGGGGAGAGGTGTTGCAGGGCCGGGTAGGTGGTCACCGGGCGAATGTTGGCAAACAATTGCAGTGATTTCCGCAGTTTCAGCAATCCCTGTTCGGGCCTTACTTTGGCGGTGGGATCATTATCGTATTTGGGATGGCCGATGGCGCCGAACAGGATAGCGTCGCTGTTGAGGGCGGCTTCGATCGTTTCGTCGGGGAGGGGGTTGCCTGTCTTGTCGATGGCGTCGGCGCCCATCAGGCAATACTTGTAGGTAAATTCATGACCGCCTTGTTCGGCAACGGCGTTCAGCACCTTGATCGCCTGCCGGGTTACTTCGGGTCCGATCCCGTCCCCTTCAATAACAACAATGTTCTTTTGCATAAGAAAAATAGATTTGGGTATTGGGTTTTATGAATGACTATGTTCAAAAGTTTCGATGTCTCCCCGGATGCTGAGCAGGTAGTCGATGTCGTCATACCCATTGAGCAAACAGGTTTTTTTATAGTTGTTGATCTCGAATGTCTCCTGCTGGCCCGTGGCGGGCAGGGTGATGGTTTGTTTTTCGAGGTTTACCTCGATGGTCGTAGCGGGATCTTTTTCGATGGCTGAGAAAATCCTGCTTAAGAACGTGTCGCTGACGGTGACGGGTAAAAGGAAATTGTTCAGGGAGTTGTTCTTAAAGATGTCTGCGAAGAAACTGCTGACCACTACGTCAAAACCGGCATCTTTGATAGCCCAGGCGGCGTGTTCGCGGCTGGAGCCGCATCCGAAGTTTTTTGCCGCCACCAGGATCTTACCATGATAGATGGGGTTATTGAGTACAAAGTCTTTTTTGGGTTGTCCATTACTATCATAACGCCAGTCCCGGAAGAGATTGTCCCCAAATCCTTCCCGGCTGGTGGCCTTCAGGAAGCGGGCGGGGATGATCTGGTCGGTATCGACGTTCTCCAGGTTGAGGGGGACGGCGGTGGAATCGATCTTATTGATTGCTTTTGCGTTCATTGTTATTTTTTTATAGGTACTCCCTTACGTCTGATACTTCCCCGGTGATGGCTGCCGCGGCGGCTGTCAGGGGGCTGGCGAGCAGGGTCCTGGCGTTGGGCCCCTGTCTTCCTTCGAAGTTGCGGTTGGAAGTAGAGATACAGTATTTACCCGCCGGTATTTTATCTTCATTCATGCCCAGACAGGCGGAGCAGCCGGGCTGGCGGAGCAGGAAGCCTGCCTCCGCGAAGATCTTATCGATACCTTCTTCGATGGCTTGTTTTTCCACCTGTTTGCTTCCGGGAACAATCCATACTTCCACGTTGTCGGCTTTTTTCCGGCCTTTTACGAAGGAGGCTACCAGGCGGAGGTCTTCGATGCGGGAGTTGGTGCAGCTGCCTATGAATACATAGTCCACTTTTTTCCCTTTTATGGGGGTTCCGGCCTGCAATCCCATGTAATCCAGGGATTTCAGGTAGGAAGGTTTCTCTTTTTCGTCGATGGAGGCGGCTGCCGGGATGATGCCGCCCACGCCGATGCCCATGCCCGGGTTGGTGCCGTAGGTGATCATGGGGCTGATGTCGGCTGCGTTGATGTTGATCTCTTTATCGAATTTAGCTCCCTGGTCGGAGTAGAGCTCTTTCCATTCAGCCAGTTTTTTATCCCATTCGGCTCCTTTGGGTGCGAACTCTCTTCCTTTGAGATAGTCGAAGGTGGTTTCATCCGGGGCGATCATGCCGCCGCGGGCGCCCATTTCGATGCTCATGTTACAGATGGTCATGCGGCCTTCCATGGAGAGGCTGCGGATGGCGGAGCCGGCGTATTCTACAAAATAGCCGGTGGCCCCGCTGGCGGAAATAGCGGCAATAATATAGAGGATGATGTCTTTTGACAGCACGCCATTGTTCAATTTCCCTTCCACGTTGATCCGCATCAGCTTCGGTTTGCTCTGCAGCAGGCATTGGGTGGCCATGACCATTTCCACCTCGCTGGTGCCGATACCGAATGCGATAGCGCCGAAGGCGCCGTGCGTAGAGGTGTGGCTGTCTCCGCAGACGATGGTCATGCCTGGTTGTGTGATACCCAGTTCTGGTCCTATCACGTGTACGATGCCCTGGTAAGGATGTCCCAGCCCGTAGAGCTCGACCCCGTATTTTTTACAGTTTTCGATCAGCTGCTGTACCTGTACCCGGGACAGTTCGTCCTTGATGGGCAGGTGTTGGTCGAGGGTAGGGACGTTGTGGTCGGCGGTGGCGACAATCTGCTGGGGACGGAATACTTTCAGGCCTCTTTTTTCCAGACCTTTGAAGGCCTGGGGGCTGGTGACCTCGTGAATAAAATGTTTGTCAATATACAAGACGGAAGGGCCGCCCTCAATGGTCTTGATAACGTGCTGGTCCCAGATCTTTTCAAAAAGTGTTTTTGCCATATTTATTTTTAAGCTTGTGTGACTTTTAACCTATGCAGTGACGTTGGCTTGTTGATATGCTTTGGCCATCTGGTGGAGGTCTTCTTCCACGACTTCTTTTTTGGTGTCTGCTACCTGTAAGAACTTTTCATAAAGCACGTCGATGTCGTTACGGTCGAAGGAGTAGCCTACTTTCTGAAAGCGGAAGGCCAGGGCGCTGCGGCCGCTGCGGGCGGTGAGCACGATCCGGGATTCTTCGGCGCCTACTTCCCGCGGGTCGATGATCTCATAGGTAGAGGCGTCTTTCAGGAACCCGTCCTGGTGGATACCGGAGGAGTGGGAAAAGGCGTTGGCTCCTACGATGGCCTTGTTGGGTTGTACGGGCATGCGCATGGTATCGGATACCAGGCGGCTGAGGGGGTTGAGGTATTGGGCCTGGATGCCGGTATAGAAGCCCAGGTGTTTGTGCTGTTTTATCACCATTACCACCTCTTCGAGGGAGGTGTTGCCGGCCCGTTCGCCCAGGCCGTTGATGGTGCATTCGATCTGCCGGGCGCCGTTCTGGATGCCGGCGATGGAATTGGCCGTTGCCAGGCCGAGGTCGTTGTGACAATGGCAGGAGATAACGGCTTTATCGATGTTTTTTACATTGTTGATGAGGTAGGCGATCTTTTGGCCGTATTGGTCGGGCAGGCAATAACCCGTGGTATCGGGGATGTTGACTACGGTGGCGCCGGCGGCGATGACGGCTTCGATGACGCGGGCTAAGTATTCATTGTCCGTACGGCCGGCGTCTTCGGCATAAAATTCCACGTCGTCTACGAAGTTACGGGCCCATTTTACGGCCTGTTTGGCTCTTTCCAGGATCTCTTCCCGGGTGGAATTGAATTTGTTCCTGATATGGGAGTCGGAGGTGCCGATGCCGGTGTGGATCCGGGGGCGGCGGGCGTGTTTGAGGGCCTGGGCGGCCACTTCGATGTCTTTTTGCACGGCCCGGCTCAGACCGCATACCGTTGCGTCCTTGATGATCTTCGAGATCTCTTCCACGGAGTGAAAGTCACCGGGGCTGGAGATGGGGAAGCCGGCTTCCAGGATGTCTACTCCCAGGGCTTCCAGCTGCAGGGCCAGTTCGACTTTTTCTTTAGCGTTGAGTTTGCAGCCCGGTACCTGTTCTCCATCCCGGAGGGTGGTATCAAAAATGAAAATCTTTTTGTCCGACATAGAATTTTTTAAGTAGGTTTAGAAATCACCATGTGAACCAAATTTACTTTTGTTTACTTTCGTTATATAATCATAATTAACACCTTTTTACACTGGGTAAGAGGGGGGGATTGGCTTGAAACCCT